>NZ_LZJW01000165.1 GCF_001667885.1 Mycobacterium scrofulaceum
GCAGGGCAACCCGCGACGGGCGGACGTGAGCTCGCCTACAGCGCCGAAGCGGGTGCCGGGGCCTCGACCGGTGCGGGCGCCGCGGGGGCCGGGGCGGGCCGCGTCGGCGCGACGACGACGTTCTGGTTCGGGCTGGGCCGGACGTTCGCCGTAGGCCGGATCGCGATGGCCAGGGAGACGACCAGCGCCACCACACCGATGACGAAAACGCCCGCGACGATGCTTCCCACCAGCCGGAACGAGCTGCGCTGCGGATAACCCGCGTCGACGAGCTCGGTGGCGCCGGTGTGCGCGCCGGTGTAGAGGTCGTCGACCTCATCCGGCACGGCGCTGTAGGCGAGCGCGTCCCTGCCCAAGGTTCCCGGGGTGTCGAAGTAGCCGGGCGCGACCGCGAACGGGTTGATCGCGCCGGTGCCCGGGTCCTGGGCGTAGGCCAGGGCCGCGGTGGACGACGAGAACAGCGGGGCGTTCGCCGAGGCCAGCGCCGCCCCGCGGGCCAGCGCCGTCTCAGGCTCCTCGGGCGCCGACAACGGCAGCGAGGTGGCCGCCTCCAGCGCGGGCTTGATCAGCGGGATGTCGATGCCCGAGCCGACGACGAACACACCGTCGGGCCGCGTCTCCAGCGTCTCTGCGTGCGACACCATGCTGGCCAGCTGGGCCACCGCGGCCTCGTCGTCGGCCGGAAGCGGCTGGCGCTGGACGTCGGCGATCGACCCGTCGGCGCTGTTGACGACCGCCAGGGTGGCGGTTTCGGGCTCGATGTACAGCAGGGCCGTCTGCGCGTAGTTGGTCTGGCTACCCACGGCTTGCGCCAGGGCGGCCGCGGCCAGAAAGGCCGAGACCAACATCACGTTCTCCACCTTGTGGGCGGCCAGTGCATCCCGCAGTGCGGCGGCCTCGATCGGGTCCGTGAAGGTCACGCCGGTCGAAGCCAGTTGGTAGCCGCCCTCGGCCGCGCCCTGACGGGTGCCCAGGATCGCGGAGACGACCTGGTTGGCCGCGCTGAGCGTTGCCGCGTCGTCTTCGGGCGGAACGTCGAAATTGTCTTCGTCGACGGTGGCGCCTTCGCCATTCTGGCCTTCGACCAGCACCATTCGGACTGCCGTCGGCGCCATCGACACGCCAAGTACCGTGTCCAAAGCTCCTCCATCGTTCGATTGCTAGCGCTGATGATGAGAACGTGGCCGCCGCACCCCGCGAAAACGCCAGAGGTCACTGAGTCCCCACCGTGTGTTCCCCTAGTGCCCCGATTTTACGCGCGTTCGGCGGCTCGCGGGGTGTCCGGAACGCGGCTAGGGGACGGGAATGCCGTGGCCGCCCAGGTGTCGATGCAGCCAGTCGTCCCACTGGTCGCTGTGGGAGGGGCCCGGCCCTGGTTGCGGTGATACCGGCGGGGGCGGGGCCTTCGGTGGCGGCCATAGCGGGGGCGGCAGCTTCGGCGGCGGCGGTGGTGGCGGTGGCCACAGCGGCGGTGGCGGCGGCGGGCACAAGTAGCCCCTCGCAGGTCCCGGGCGCGTCCAACTTCGCGCGCTAGGGTGGCGACTGGGGTGGGGGTGCTGCGGAAATCCGTCCGGCCCAATTCTGCAAAGTGATGAACCCCGCGGCGAGTACGCAGCTGTTCTCGCGCGGCGCGGCAATCGATCTGGACGACTTGGAGGAGCGGTGGACGTCGTACTTGGCGTGTCTATGGCGCCCGAGACGGTCCGCATGGTGCTCGTTGAAGGCGAAGCAGCCGGCGGAGTGACCGTCGACCAAGACGGCTTTGAACTCGCCGATCAGACGACCGCGGTCGCGGCGGCGGACCGCGTGGTCGCCGCGATTGTCGGCACGCGGGAAAACGCGGCCGCGGGTGGCTACCGGGTGAAGTCGAGCGGCGTGACGTGGACGGACCAGGCCGAGGCGGCCGCCCTGCGAAATGCGTTGGCGGAGAGCAAGGTCGAGGACGTCATGCTGGTTTCCGGCGTCATGGCCGCCGCGGCGCTGGCCCAGGCCGCGGGCAGCGCGACCAACTGCAAGCGCACCGCGCTGCTGTTCGTCGAACCCAACACCGCGACGCTGGCCGTCGTCGACACCGTCGACGGTTCGGTCGCCGACGTGCGCCGGCATTCGCTGCCCAACAGCGACGGAGCGGCGCTGGCACAGCTGGCCGCGCTGGCCTCCGGCGCCGAATCGATGAGCGCGCGCCCGGACGGGCTGTTCCTGGTGGGTTCGGACGTCGACATTCCGTACATCAAGCCCGCGCTCGAGGCGGCGACCTCACTGTCGGTGACCACGCCCGAGGAACCCGAGATGGCCCTGGCCCGCGGCGCCTCGCTGGCGGCGGCCAACGCCCATCTGGGGGCGCCGTCGACGATAGCCATGCCGTATGCAGGGCAACCCGCGACGGGCGGACGTGAGCTCGCCTACAGCGCCGAAGCGGGTGACGGGGCGGTCCGGGGAACCGAGGCGGCCGCGCATTCGGGCGAGCGGCGCAGCCGGAAGTCGGTGCTGGCCGTTGCCGCCGCGACCCTGGTGTTCGTCGGCGGCGTCCTGGCGCTCGCCTTGGCGCTGGCCTTCGATATCCGGCCCCACGCGCATCAGCGCCCCGACATCACCCAAAACGTCGTCGCCCCGGCAGTCCAGGCGCCACCACCCCCGCCGGCCTCGGCGAGTTCAAAGCCGTCTTGGTCGACCACTTCGCCCGCCGCTTCGCCTTCAACGAGCACCATGGTGAT
>NZ_LZJW01000166.1 GCF_001667885.1 Mycobacterium scrofulaceum
CTGGAACCAACCCCCACCCAAACGACGCAACCCCTGGCCCATCGTCGCCGGCGTCGCCGCCCTGGTCGTCGTCCTCGTCATCGCCGCCGTCGTTATCGCGATGGTCATGGGAGGCGACGACAGCAACCCGCAGGCCAACCGCACTTCGACCACGACGACCACGACGACCACCAGAAGCGTCACCACCACCACGACCACCCGGGCCGGTAACCCACAGAGCAAGCTGCTGGGCATGCTGCCCGCCGGATATCCCAATGGCGCTTGCACACCGGCCACCCCGAAGGCGAACAGCATATGGGTGAACGCGTTGGCCATGGTGGACTGCGACCAGAACACCAACCAGGGCGGCCCTTCCCGCGCCGTCTACGGATTGTTCGCCAGTGCCGATCTGTTGAAGAAGGCGTTCGACGACGACGTCGCCGCCGTGCAGTTGCTCAACTGCCCGGGCGCCGGTCCGTCACCGGATGGCTGGCACCACGACAGCACCCCGACGGTGACGGCCGGCTCGATCGCCTGCGGCACATACAAGAACCACCCGAACGTCATCTGGACCAACGACGCCAAACTCCTGCTCTGTGACGTCTACGGAGATCCTCCCGCGCTCGAGGACCTGCACACGTGGTGGACCAACTACGGCGGCTGAGTCGTGGGGCCAAACCGCAACGCCGACAGGCTTTCACGACGTTAGTAGGCGGCCCAGCCGCCACAATTCACCGCGAGAGGGACGCCGCTGACCGCCGGCGCGGCACACCACAGTTGAACCGCCGACAACCGATATCCGACGCAATACGCCGGGGTGGGTGGGGGCTTACGGTCGTGGTGGTGGTGACGCTTCTGGTGGTCGTCGTGGTCGTCGTGGTCGAAGTGCGGTTGGCCTGCGGGTTGCTGTCGTCGCCTCCCATGACCATCGCGATAACGACGGCGGCGATGACGAGGACGACGACCAGGGCGGCGACGCCGGCGACGATGGGCCAGGGGTTGCGTCGTTTGGGTGGGGGTTGGTTCCAG
>NZ_LZJW01000167.1 GCF_001667885.1 Mycobacterium scrofulaceum
TCGATCGGGTCTGGTTGCGCGGCACCGTGCTGTTGGTGACCGCGATGGGCGCAGCGCTGGTGGCGGTGGCGACGGCGGCGGTGGGGGCGGCTTGGTGGTGGTGATCTCGTCCTGCAGCGGCGGCGTCGACGGCGCGGTGGTGGTGGTGTTGGGGTTGGCCAGCTTGGTGGTGTAGGTGCGCGCGAACAGCAGCGACACCGACACCACGAGCGCGATGGCGGCCACGATCGCGGCGATCCCGACCACCCACGGCCAGCGCGGGGCGGCGTGTTCGTCCTCGTCCTCGGCCGCCTCGTCGAAGGTGTCGTAGTCATAGAGCCTGAGGTCGGCCGGCAGGTACGGGCCGCTGATGAAGTGCTCGGACTCCGGGGCCGAATACGCCCGCGAGTAGGCGTCGGTCTGGCCCGTTTGGTCGGCCTCCGGCTCGGCGCCGTCGTCGAACGGTTCGAGCTCGTCGTCGACCCCGGCGTCGTGGGCGGCGTCGGCGGGCTCGGGGGGCTCGCCGCCGGAATCCGGTTGGTGGGGACCCTCGTTCACGGAATCGGCTTCCTCAGGTTCCCATTCCGGCGGTTTCGGCCCACTCATCTTCGCCTGCCCTGTCCGACTGCCTCACCAGCGCGCGGGGCCCCGCGGCCATACCGTTGCGCGCGCGCTTGAGAAATTGTCAATTGCCTGGGCAAAACACTACCGAACACGGAGGGGCAAAGAAGTCCTGGCGAAGCGGCCACAGATCACGTGATCTGATTGTGACCTTTACGGATGCGAATCAGTGCTTCTCGGGGCCGACGTAGTACTCGAACACCAATCCCGCGACCGACGCGAGGACGAACATCACGCCCGCGGCGATCAGCCACGGCAGCCACAGCGCGATGCCGACGGCGGATACCGAGGCCGACAAGGCGATCAGGATCGGCCACCAGCTGTGCGGGCTGAAAAAGCCCAATTCACCTGCTCCGTCGCTGATCTCGGCGCCTTCGTAATCCTCGGGCCGGGTGTCGATGCGGCGGGCCACGAACCGGAAGAAGGTGGCCACGATCAACGCCAGCCCACCGGTCAGCGCCAGCGCGGTCGTGCCGGCCCACTCCTCACCACCGGTGGCGAAAAGCGCTGTCAGCACCCCATAAAGCACCGCAACCAAAATGAAAAACCCGGCGATGAATTCGAAAAGCCTGGCTTCAATATGCATTTGGTGTCCTAACCTACTGGCTTCCGGCCAACTGACCGCGCTTGGTGTCGAACGGGTGGGTCGTCACCGCGAGCGGCGCCTGACCGATCGCCTGCAATGCCTGCGCGTTGCTCTTTCCGTCGATCCGCTGCTGCAGGTAAGCCTTGAAGTCGTTGGGCGGCACCACCCGAACCTCGAAGTTCATCATCGAGTGATACGTGCCACAGAACTCGGCGCAGTGCCCCACGAAAGCCCCGGCCTTGCTGATGTCGTCGACCTGGAAGACGTTCACCGAGTTGTTCGCCTCGGCGTTGGGGATCACGTCGCGCTTGAACAGGAACTCGGGCACCCAAAACGTGTGGATGACGTCGGCCGAGGCCAACCGGAATTGAATGCGCTTGCCGGTGGGCAACACCAGGACCGGAATTTCGTCGCTGGTGCCCAGGATCTCGACCTTGTCGAAGTTCAGGTAGGTGCGGTCGGAGGTGTTGAGCCCGCGGACCGGTCCGACGAGCTCCTCGCCGTGGGCGTCCTTGCCTTCGGGCTTGGACACCATCGCGTTCTTGCGCGCCTGATCGACACCGTCGTAGGTCAGCGTGCCGTCCTTGAAGTCGACGCGCTGGTAGCCGAACTTCCAGTTCCACTGGAAGGCGGTGACGTCGACCACCACCTCCGGGTCCTTGTCGACGTGCAGCATCTTCTCCTGCACCACGACCGTGAAGTAGAACAGCACCGAGATGATCAGGAACGGCGTCACCGTGAGCACCAGCTCGAGCGGCATGTTGTAGCCGAACTGGCGCGGCAGCTCGGTGTCGGTGGCCTTCTTGCGGTGGAAGGCCGACGCCCAGAAGATCAGGCCCCACACGATGACCCCGACGACCAGCGAGGCGATCGTCGCCCCGACCCACAGCTCGCGGTTGATGTGGGCCTGCGGGGTGATGCCCTTGGGCCAGCCCAGGCCAAGCACGTCCGACCAGCTGCATCCGCTCAGGGTGAGCGCCAACACGCCGAACGTCGCGGCCAGCGCCAGCGGCCGCAGCCGACGGGACCGGCCTCGCCGAAAGCCCCCGGAACGGCGGCCAGAAAGGCTCTCAAACCTGCCGTGCGACAAACGTTGCGAACGGACCTGCTCGCGAGGTGTCACGTTGGCGCCTCCTGCTCGGATATCGAATACTACGCAGCGTAGACCACGCCGCTGACCCGAGCGACGAAACCCCGGCCCACCGGGCCGTCACGACGTGCCGGGTGCGACCGCCACGGGCTGACCCGCAGTGCGGCATACTGGGGCGCCGTGTGTGGTCTGCTGGCGTTTGTCGCTGCCCCGGACAGTGCCAGTGTCTCTGCCGCCCGGGCCGACGAGGCGATCGCGCGCGCGTCGCATCTGATGCGCCACCGCGGCCCCGACGAGCCGGGCACGTGGACCGACCCGGGAGCCGACGGATCCGTCGTGTTCGGCTTCAACCGCCTGTCGATCATCGACATCGCCCATTCGCACCAGCCGCTGCGCTGGGGCCCGGCGGAGGCGCCCGACCGCTACGTGCTGGTGTTCAACGGCGAGATCTACAACTACCTGGAGCTGCGCGACGAGCTGGCCCGCGCGCACGGCGCCGTTTTCGCCACCGACGGTGACGCCGAGGCCATCGTCGCCGGCTACCACTACTGGGGCGCCGACGTGCTCACCCGGCTGCGCGGGATGTTCGCCTTCGCCCTGTGGGACACCGCCACCGGTGAATTGTTCTGCGCCCGAGACCCATTCGGCATCAAGCCGCTGTTCATGGCGACCGGCCCCGGTGGCACCGCGGTGGCCAGCGAGAAGAAATGCCTGCTGGACCTCGCCGAGTTGGTCGGATTCGACACCGGGATCGACGAGCGGGCCGTGCAGCACTACACAGTGCTGCAATACGTGCCCGAGCCCGAGACGCTGCACCGCGGGGTGCGTCGCCTCGAATCGGGCTGCTACGCGCGGATCACGGCCGGGCGGCCGCCGGAGGTCACCCGCTACTTCGTGCCGCGGTTCGCCGCCACACCGATCACGCGCGGCACCGAGCAGGCCCGCTACGACGAGATCACCGCGGTGCTCGAGGACTCGGTGGCCAAGCACATGCGCGCCGACGTCACGGTCGGGGCGTTTTTGTCCGGCGGGATCGACTCCACCGCCATCGCGGCGCTGGCCATCCGGCACAACCCCAAGCTGATCACCTTCACCACCGGCTTCGAGCGGGAGGGCTTCTCCGAGATCGACGTCGCGGTGGCCTCCGCCGAGGCGATCGGCGCCCGCCACGTCGCCAAGGTGGTCCACCCGGACGAGTTCGTGGCGGCCCTGCCCGAAATCGTCTGGTATCTCGACGAACCGGTGGCCGATCCCGCGCTGGTGCCGCTGTTCTTCGTCGCCCGGGAGGCCCGCAAGCACGTCAAGGTGGTGCTGTCCGGGGAGGGGGCCGACGAGCTGTTCGGCGGTTACACGATCTACCGGGAACCGTTGTCGCTCAAGCCCTTCGATTACCTGCCGCGGCCGCTGCGGCGGTCGATGGGCAAGGTGTCCAAACCGCTGCCGGAAGGGATGCGGGGCAAGAGCCTGCTGCACCGCGGCTCGCTGACGCTCGAGGAGCGCTACTACGGCAACGCCCGTAGCTTCTCCGACGCCCAGCTGCGCGACGTGCTGCCCGGCTTCCGCGAGGAATGGACCCACACCGACGTCACCGCCTCGGTGTACGCGCAGTCGAAGGGCTGGGACCCGGTGGCCCGCATGCAGCACGTCGACCTGTTCACCTGGCTGCGCGGCGACATCCTGGTCAAGGCCGACAAGATGACGATGGCCAACTCGCTGGAGCTGCGGGTGCCGTTCCTGGATCCCGAGGTGTTCGCCGTGGCGTCGCGGTTGCCGGTCGAGGCCAAGATCACCCGCACCACCACCAAGTACGCGCTGCGCCGGGCCCTGGAACCCATCGTCCCCGCGCACGTGCTGCACCGGCCCAAGCTCGGGTTCCCGGTGCCGATCCGGCATTGGCTGCGCGCCGGCGAATTGCTGGACTGGGCCTACGGGTTGGTCGCATCCGCAAAGGAGGGGCGCGCCGGTCGCCTCGTCGACCTAGCCGCCGTCCAGCGGATGCTCGACGAGCACCGCAACGGCGTGAGCGATCACAGCCGCCGGCTCTGGACGCTGCTGATCTTCCTGCTCTGGCACGCGATCTTCGTCGACGCCAGCGTGGTGCCGCAGATCAGCGAGCCGGTGTATCCAGTTCAGCTCTGAGGCCGTCGAGCGTGCGCCCCGGGCGGGCGTTTGCGGCGTGCCGCCTCCCGTGGCTCACCCGCGTTGCCGCGAGTTCACGCGCGACGCCGTCAGGCGAGCACCGCGGCGATCTCGTTGGCCGCGTCGTCGCCGTAGGCGCCCGCCAACCGGCTCACCGCGGTCTCGCGGTTCCATTCCCAGTTCTGCGTTCCGGTGGATTCCAGGACCAGCACGGCGACCAGCGACCCCAGCTGCGCGGAGCGTTCCAGGCTGAGCCCGGCGCTGCGCCCGGTGAGGAAGCCCGCGCGGAAGGCGTCGCCGACGCCGGTCGGGTCGGTCTGGCTGGTCTCGGGCACCACGTCGACGTGGGTCGTCGTGCCGTCGGGCTCGACGATGTCCACGCCCTTGGGTCCCAGCGTGGTCACCCGCAGCCCGACCTTGCCCTGCACGTCGGCTTCCGACCAGCCGGTCTTGTTGAGCAGCAGCTCCCACTCGTAGTCGTTGGTGAACAGGTAGGCGGCGCCGCCGACGAGCTTGTCGATCTCCTCGCCGGACAGGCGGGGCAGCTGCTGGGACGGGTCGGCGGCGAATGCGAGGCCCAGCTTGCGGCACTCCTCGGTGTGCACCACCATCGCGTCCGGGTCGTTGGCCCCGATGATCACCAGGTCCGGCTCGCCGATGGACGACACCACGTCGGCGAGCTTGATGTTGCGGGCCTCCGACATCGCACCGGGGTAGAACGACGCGATCTGGGCCATGTCCTCGTCGGTGGTGCAGGTGAAGCGCGCGGTGTGCGCCGTCTCCGAGATGAGCACGTTGTCGCAGTTGACGTTGTGCGCCTGCAGCCACTGCCGGTAGTCGTCGAAGTCGTCGCCGGCCGCGCCGACCAGCGCCACGTCGCCGCCGAGCACGCCGATGGCGTAGGCGATGTTGCCCGCCACGCCGCCGCGGTGGATCACCAGGTCGTCAACCAGAAAACTGAGCGATACCTTCTGCAGATGTTCAGCCAGCAGGTGTTCGGAGAACTTGCCGGGGAACCGCATCAAATTGTCGGTCGCAATCGAACCTGTCACCGCGATCGTCACGAATGTCTCCGCCCTTCGTTAGTAAGGTTATCTAGCTTACGCACGTGCCTCGGCCGTCGCTGTGTCCACCGGCGGCGCCAAGCGGTGCGCTAGCCTCCCTAGGGAACTCGCTCAAGTCGCCCGGGACACGAAGCGCGGTCGGGGTATCCCGCACGTAGTCCCCGTCCACCACCGTAGGAGACCACGATGGCAGGTCCGCACTCGCCGAACCACACCGTCGGCGGCAGCGGACCCGAACCGGCAGAGTCTCAGCCGCTCGAGTTCCCCGACGACCCCCGCGCCGGTGGCGCGGCTCCCGCCAATTATGCCGGTCAGCCACCGCCGCCGATGCCCTACCCGCAGCGGCGGTCCAAGCGGCGGCTGATCATCGGCATCCTGCTGGCCGTGGCGCTGGCGGCCGCCCTGACCGTGGCGATCGTCTACGGCGTTCGCACCAACGGGGCCAACACCGGCGCGACGTTCTCCGAGGGCGCCGCCAAGACGGCGATCCAGGGGTATCTGGACGCGCTGGATCACCGCGACATCGAGGAGATCGAACGCAACGCGCTGTGCGGCATGTACGACGGGGTGCGGGACAAACGGTCCGACCAGGCGCTGGCCAAGTTGAGCAGCGACGCGTTCCGCAAGCAGTTCTCCGAGGTCGAGGTGACCTCGATCGACAAGATCGTCTACCTGTCGCAGTACCAGGCCCAGGCGTTGTTCACGATGAAGGCGTCACCCGCGGGCGGGGGCCCGTTGCGCGGTGAGCTGCAGGGCATCGCCCAGCTGCTGTTTCAGCGGGGACAGATCATGGTGTGCTCGTACGTGCTGCGCACCGGCGGCTCGTACTGAGCGGAAGTCACCCGGTCAGTTGAACGAGTCGCCGCAGGCGCAGGAGCCGGTGGCGTTGGGGTTGTCGATCGTGAAGCCCTGCTTCTCGATGGTGTCGACGAAATCGATGGACGCGCCCTCCACGTACGGCGCGCTCATCCGGTCCACCGTCAACGTCACGCCGCCGAAGTCGGCGGTCAGGTCGCCGTCCAGCGTCCGGTCGTCGAAGAAGAGGTTGTACCGCAGGCCCGCGCACCCGCCCGGCTGGACCGCGATACGCAACGCCAGGTCGTCGCGCCCCTCCTGGTCGAGCAGGGACTTTGCCTTGGTGGCGGCGGCCTCGGTCAGGATCACGCCGTGGGTCTTGGCGTTCGACTCGTTTTGCACCGTCATTGCTTCTCCTACATGCCTCTCGTTGGCTTGGGTCTTCAGGCGGGGCCCGAGAAAGTCCACTACCTCAACGGTACCTTGCAGGACCGCTATTCCCGAGTCGCGCCGCCACCACGGACGCCAGCCCCATGAGCTGATTGGCCGCGTCGGCCTGCGCCAGCCGCACCGATCCGGCGTGCTCGGCGATGGACAGGGCGGCCATGATGCCCGCCGAGCGGACCGTGGCGTTGTCCAGGCCCACCTGCCCGGCCAGCACGATCACCGGCACCCCCCGCGGCCGGGCCGCGTCCGCGAGATAGCCCACCACCTTGCCGTGCAGCGACTGCTCGTCGAACCGGCCTTCGCCGGTGACGATCAGCTCCGCCATGTCCAGGTCGTCGGTCAGGCGGGTGTGATGCGCGATGATCGCCGCGCCCGACTCGCACCGGCCGCCCAGTGCCAGCAGCCCGGCGCCGATGCCGCCCGCCGCGGCCGCGCCCGGTTCGGAGCTGACGTCGCGGCCGGCGACCGCCTCCAGAATCAGCGCCCACGCCTGCAACCGGACCTCCAGCGCCGCCACGGTGACCGTGTCCGCACCCTTCTGCGGGCCGAAGACCCTCGCCGCTCCCCACGGCCCGAGCAGGGGATATTCGGTGTCGGAGGCGGCGATGAGCTCCACGTTGGCCAGTTGGCGGCGGGCGGAGTCCAGGCCGCCGAGTTCGGCGATCATCCCCTGCCCGCCGTCGGTGCATGCGCTGCCGCCCAGCCCGACCACGATCCGCGTCGCCCCCGCCCGCAGCGCCTCGGCGATGAGCTGCCCCACTCCCCTGCTGTGGGCCGCCATCGCGGTCTCCGGGGTGGGCGGGCCGCCCAGCAGGGCCAGGCCGCACGCCTGCGCGCATTCCAGGTAGGCGGTCGTCGTGGCGGGATCGAACACCCATTGGGCCTCGACCATGGTCGACAGCGGCCCGGACACCCGCAACCGCCTGGACTTGCCCAGCCGGCTGGCGAGCACCTCGACGAAGCCGGGGCCGCCGTCGGACTGCGGGGCGACGATGAACCGGTCGCCCGGCCGGCATCGGGTCCACCCGGTCGCGATGGCGGCCGCGGCCTCCACGGCGGTCATGCTGTCGCCGTAGCAATCGGGGGCGACCAGGACGAGCATGGCCGGCAGCTGAAGACGGCCGGGAGCGAGGCCCAAAGCAGCATCATCCGAGGCCATGGTGCCGTCGTCCATCACAGGCAGCCGTTCATCACTGGTAAGAGTAGGGCCAAGTGAGGCGCTGACGCAGGTCTAATAGCAAGCCATTCCAAGCCGATTCCGGGGCCGCCCATCCGCGAAGTAACCTGGCCTCTGTGAAGTTGATGGGCCGCAAGAAGGGCCAGGACGAGGACCTTGACGAGGGCGCGGGCGCGCTCGATGCCGCCGGCGCCGCCGAGACGACGTCGCGTGGCGCGCGAGGGACGAGCCCCAAGGGCCGGCCCACGCCGAAACGCAACGAGGCGCGGCGCACCGCGCGCAAGGGTCCGGTCGCGCCCGCACCGATGACCGCGTCCGAGGCGCGGGCCCGCCGCAAGTCGCTGGCCGGCCCCAAGCTCAGCCGCGACGAGCGCAGGGCCGACCGGGCCGCCAACCGCGCGAAGATGACCGATCGCCGAGAGCGCATGATGGCCGGCGACGAGGCGTACCTGCTGCCGCGCGACAAGGGCCCGGTCCGGCGCTACGTGCGCGACGTGGTGGACGCCCGGCGCAACCTGCTGGGCCTGTTCATGCCCGCGACGCTGTTCTTGATGTTCGCCCTGTTCACCACCCCGCAGCTGCAGCTCTACGTCTCCCCGGCGATGCTGCTGCTGATGGCCGTGATGCTGGTCGACGGCCTGCTGCTGGGCCGCAGGGTGAGCAAGCTGGTGGACGCGAAGTTCCCCGACAACACCGAAAGCCGTTGGAAGCTGGGCCTTTACGCCGCCAGCCGGGCGTCGCAGATGCGCCGGCTGCGGACGCCGCGGCCCCAAGTCAAGCGCGGCGCCGATGTCAAGTAGGCCCGCCTGAGCGCGGTGCGCACGCTGGTGCTCGGCGGGATCCGATCGGGCAAATCCCGGTGGGCCGAGCACGCCATCGCCGGGACGCTGCCGGCCGGCCAGCCGGTTTGCTACCTGGCACCGGGCCCGGCCGGGGACGGCGACGCGGACTGGGCGGGCCGGGTCGCCGAGCACCGCGGCCGCCGGCCCGGCCACTGGTCGACGGTCGAAACCGACGACATCGCACGCCAATTGCGCGCGGCGCCGGACACCCCGACGCTCGTCGACGACCTGGGCTCCTGGCTGACCGGCACGCTGGACCGCCACCACGGGTGGGACGGCGGATCGGTCGCCGCCCCCGTCGAGGCCATGCTCGCCGCCGTCGGCGACTTCAACTCCACGCTGGTGCTGGTCAGCCCCGAGGTCGGGCTGACCGTCGTGCCGGCCACCGCGTCCGGTCGCCGGTTCGCCGACGAACTGGGCAGCCTCAACCAGCGCGTCGCCGAGCTCTGCGACCGGGTGGTGTTGGTGGTGGCCGGGCAGGCGGTGCCGATCAAGCCGTCGGGGGCGTGATGGAGTTCGCCCCGGTATCGCCGCCCGACGCGGGCGTCGCCGCGGCCGCCCGCGCCCGCCAGGACACCCTGACCAAGCCGCGGGGCGCGCTGGGCCGCCTCGAAGACCTGTCGGTGTGGGTGTCGTCGTGCCAAGGGCATTGCCCGCCAAGGCAATTCGAGCGTGCCCGGGTGGTGGTGTTCGCCGGTGACCACGGTGTCGCCCGGTCCGGGGTGTCGGCCTACCCGCCGGAGGTGACCGCCCAGATGGTCGCCAACTTCGAGGCGGGCGGGGCGGCCATCAACGTGCTGGCCGACCTCGCCGGCGCGACCGTGCGTGTCGCGGACCTGGCGGTGGCCGGTGACGCGGCGACGGAACGGATCGGCGCCCACAAGGTGCGGCGGGGCAGCGGCGACATCGCCGTCCAGGACGCGCTGTCCGACGACGAAACCGCCGCCGCGATCGCCGCGGGCCGGGCCATCGCCGACGAGGAGGTCGACGCCGGGGCCGACCTGCTGATCGCCGGGGACATGGGCATCGGCAACACCACCCCGGCGGCGGTGCTGGTGGCGGCGCTGACCAACGCCGAGCCGGTCGCGGTGGTGGGCTTCGGCACCGGGATCGACGACGCCGGCTGGGCGCGCAAGACGGCCGCGGTGCGCGACGCCCTGTTCCGGGCGTCGCGCGTGCTGCCCGACCCGGTGGCGTTGCTGCGCTGCGGCGGCGGCGCCGATCTGGCCGCGATCGCGGGCTTCTGCGCGCAGGCCGCGGTGCGACGCACCCCGCTGCTGCTCGACGGGATGGCGGTGACCGCCGCCGCGTTGGTCGCCGAGCGGCTGGCTCCGGGCGCCCGGCTGTGGTGGCAGGCCGGTCACCGGTCCACCGAGCCCGGTCACGCGCTGGCGCTCACCGAGCTCGGCCTCGATCCGATCCTCGACCTGCGGATGCGGTTGGGCGAGGGCAGCGGCGCCGCGCTGGCGTTGCCGGTGCTGCGCGCCGCGGTGGCCACGCTGTCGTCGATGGCCACGTTCACGCAGGCCGGCGTGTCCGACCGGGCCGCTCCCCCGCTGTGATCCGTTCGCTGGCAACGGCTTTCGCGTTCGGCACGGTCCTTCCCGTGCCGCGTTCGCGAGACGCCGCGGTGGGCCGCGGCGCGATGACGGCGCTGCCCGTGGTGGGTGCCGTCCTGGGGGCGCTCGCCGCCGCGGTGACGTGGGGCGCGGCCCAGGCGTTCGGGCCGTCCTCTCCGCTGTCCGGCCTGCTCGCGGTCGCGGCGTTGCTGTTGGCGACCCGCGGCCTCCACATCGATGGTGTCGCCGACACGGCCGACGGGCTGGGCTGTTACGGCCCGCCCGAGCGCGCCCTCGCGGTGATGCGCGACGGGTCGATCGGCCCGTTCGGCGCGGCGGCCGTCGTCTTGACGATCACGCTGCAGGGGCTGGCCTTCGCGGCGCTCGGGGCGGCGGGCAGGCCGGGGCTGGTCGGCATCGCCGTGACGGTCGCCGCCGGCCGGGTGGCCGCGGTGCTGGCCAGCCGGCGGTCGGTGCCTGCGGCCGCGAACAGCGCGCTGGGCGCGCGGGTCGCGGGCAGCCAGCCGGTGATCGTCGCGGCGGCCTGGGTGGCGGTGCTGCTGGTCGCGGCGCTGGCCGCCGGGCCGCGGCCCTGGCAGGGGCCGGTCGCGGTGCTCGTGGGGCTGGGCTGTGGTGCGGTGCTGGTGCGGCACTGCGTGCGCCGATTCGGCGGCATCACCGGCGACGTGCTGGGCGCCGCCATCGAGCTGACCACGACGGTCAGCGTGGTGGCGCTGGCCGGGCTGGTGCGGTTCTAGCCGCGAGCGCCCGGCTGGTTAGCGCCTGCCAGCCGAGCGTGCACTTATGTTCACGCTCGCGGCCGAACGTGAAAGCAGCTTCACGTTCGACGGCCGGGCATTCGCGGGCAGGGCCTAGCCCAGCCGCGCCATCCAGCCGTGGGTGTCGGCGAACGTGCCGCGCTGGATCCCGGTCAGGGTGTCGCGCAGCGCCATCGTCACCTCGCCGGGCTGGCCGTCGGCGACGGTGAAGTCGGTGTCGCCGTACTTCACGTGCGAGACGGGGGTGATGACGGCGGCGGTACCGCACGCGAACACCTCGGTGATCTCGCCGGCGGCGGCCTTCTTCTGCCATTCGTCGATGTCGATCTTGCGTTCCTCGACGGAGAATCCCGCATCAATTGCCAACTGCAACAACGAATCTCGGGTGATGCCGGGTAGCAGCGAACCGGACAGCTCCGGGGTGACCAACCGCGCCGACCCGCCGCTGCCGAACACGAAGAAGATGTTCATGCCGCCCATCTCCTCGACGAAGCGCCGTTCGACGGCGTCCAGCCACACCACCTGGTCGCACTGGTGGGCGGCGGCCTCGGCCTGCGCCAGCAGGGAGGCGGCGTAGTTCCCGCCGAACTTGGCAGCGCCGGTGCCGCCCGGGCTGGCCCGCACGTAGTCCGTCGACACCCAGACCGTGACGGGGTTGATGCCGCCCTTGAAGTACGCGCCGGCCGGTGACGCGATCAGCAGGTAGCGGTACCGCTTGGACGGCCGCACACCCAGTCCCGGTTCGGTGGCGATGATGAACGGGCGCAGGTACAACGCGTCTTCACCGCCGGCCGCGGGGACCCAGGGCTTGTCGACGGCGATCAGCTGGCACAGCGAGCCCATGAACAGTTCGTCGGGCAGTTCGGGCATCGCGAGGCGCCGCGCCGACGACCGCATCCGCGCGGCGTTGGCCTCGGCGCGAAACGACACGATCGAGTCGTCGGCCCAGCGGTACGCCTTGAGCCCTTCGAAGATCTCCTGCGCGTAGTGCAGCACGATCGCCGAGGGGTCCAGTTCGATCGGGCCGTACGGGATGACTCGCGCGTTGTGCCAGCCCCGCTCGTCGTCGTAGTCGATCGAGACCATGTGGTCGGTGAAGTACTTGCCGAAACCGGGCTCGGCCAGGATGGATCCACGTTCGGCGTCGGTCGCGGGGTTGGCCGAACGTGAAACCGTGAACTCGAGGGAGCCGCTGGTCATGGGGCTGATTGTATATCCGCCTGCGACCGGGCTTTTCACCTGAACCGGTGGCACTAACGAGTCTTGGCGTCGACGAAGGGCGGGCGCACGACTTCGCACTCCGCGGCGCGCCCGCGAATGTCGACGGTGACCCGCTGGCCGTCCTCGACTGAAGCGCCGGTATCGATCAGCGCCAGCCCGATGCCGACTTGCAGCGTCGGGGAGAAGGTCCCCGACGTGGTGACCCCCACCGGCGTCTCGCCGGCGAGCACCGTCAGACCGGGCCGCAGCACACCGCGTCCGACCATTCGCAGGCCGCGCAGCAGCCGTCGCGGTCCGGCCTCCTTCTCCGCGAGCAGCGCGTCCCGCCCGAAGAACGCGCCCTTCTTCCAGCCGATCGCCCAGCCGCATCGGGCCTGCAGCGGCGAAATGTCCAGCGCCAGTTCGTGCCCGTGCAGCGGATAGCCCATCTCGGTGCGCAGCGTGTCGCGGGCGCCCAGGCCCGCGGGCTCGCCGCCGGCGGCGCCGACCGCCGCGGCCAGCGCGTCGAACACCACCCCGGCGGAGTCCCACGGCGGCAGCAGCTCGTAGCCGTGCTCACCGGTGTATCCGGTCCGGCACACCCGCACCGGCACCCCCGAGTAGGAGGCGTCGGCGTAGCCCATGTAGTCCATGCCGGTCGGCAGGCCCAACCCGTCGAGCACGTCCGCCGATCGCGGTCCCTGCACCGCCAGCACCGCGTAGGAGCGGTGCTCGTTGGTGATCGTCAGGCCCGCCGGGGCGGCCGCCTGCAGCGCCTCGACCACCGCGGCGGTGTTCGCGGCATTGGGCACCAGAAAGATCTCGTCGTCGCCGACGTAGTACGCGATCAAGTCGTCGATGACACCGCCGGATTCGTTGCAGCACAAGGTGTATTGGGCTTTGCCCGGGCCGATGCGGCTCAAGTCGTTGGTGAGCGTCGAGTTGACGAATTCGGCGGCGGCCGGCCCGCGGATCAACGCCTTGCCCAGGTGGCTGACGTCGAACAGACCCACCGCGTTGCGGGTGGCGTTGTGCTCGCTGACGGTGCCGGCATACGACACGGGCATGAGCCAGCCGCTGAACTCGGCGAAGCTGGCCCCCAACTCGCGGTGGCGGTCTTCCAACGGGCCATGCTGTAGGTCATCGGTCACGACGGTTCACCCTAATCGCGGGGGCTGGCACACTTGGGTGGGTGGTCGATTCCCCGGACTTCGCGGCGCTCGAGGCCGCCGGAATCGCCAACGCGCGCGAGCGGGCCGACCTGATCAAGTACCTGGACGACCTCGGCTTCACCGTCGACGAGATGGTGGAAGCCGAGCAGCGTGGGCGGCTGTTCGGCCTCGCCGGCGACGTCCTGCAGTGGTCGGGGCGCCCGGTCCACACGATCGCGACCGCGGCCGACCAGCTCGGCTTGTCACCCGAGGAGGTCACCCAGGCGTGGGGTCTGCTCGGCCTGACCGTCGCCGGCCCCGACGTCCCGGTGCTCAGCCAGGCCGACGTCGACGCGCTGGCGACCTGGGTCGGCCTGAAGGCGGTGGTGGGCGAGGACGGCGCGTTCGGATTGCTGCGGGTGCTCGGCGCCGCGATGGCGCGGCTCGCGGAGGCCGAGTCGACGGCAATCCGGGCCGGGACGCCGGACATCCAGATGACCTACACCAACGACGAACTCGCCACGGCGCAGGCGTACCGCGCCGTCGCCGAGTTCGTCCCGCGCATCTCGGGGCTGATCGACGTCGTCCACCGGCACCATTTGACCGGCGCCCGAACCCACTTCGAAGGCGTGCTGCGCGATACCTCGGCAAGCGTGTTGTGCGGCATCGGTTTTGCGGATTTGTCCGGGTTCACGGTGCTCACCCGCGCGCTCACCCCCGCCCAACTCTCCGCTCTGCTCAACGAGTTCGCCGGCACCGTCGCGGACGTCGTGCATCGCGATGGCGGCCGGGTGGTGAAGTTCATCGGCGACGAGGTGATGTGGGTGAGCGCATCGCCCGAGCGCCTCGCCAAGGCGGCGGTCGACCTGGTCGACCATCCGCGGGCTCGCGAGGAGGGCCTGCAGGTCCGCGCCGGCCTGGCCTTCGGCTCCGTCCTGGCGATCAACGGGGACTACTTCGGCAGCCCGGTCAACCTCGCGGCGCGCCTGGTCGGGGCCGCCGCCCCGGGCCAGATCCTGGCCGATGCGGCGTTGCACGAACACCTGCCGGACTGGCCGGCCACGCCGCGTGGCCCCTTTGACCTCAAGGGTTTTGACACCCCGACGATCGCCTTCGAGCTGCACGGAGGGGACGCCGCCGATCCCGGCGCGGGCTCCGGCGATTAGGGTAACTGCCCGTGACCACCGATTTGAGCTATGACAGCCCCTCCGTCAACGTCGCCACATCGCTGCCCAAACGCGGGGCGGGCTCTTCGGTATTGATCGTGCCCGTGGTCTCCACCGGCGAGGAGGACCGACCGGGGGCGGCTGTTGCCCCCGGCGAATCGCTGCTACCGGCCGACGCGGTCACCGAGATCGAATCCGCGTTGCGCGCGCTGGACGCCACCGGCGGCAGCGAGCAGGTCCACCGGCTGGTGGTGCCGTCGCTGCCGGTGTCCAGCGTGCTGACGATCGGCCTGGGCAAACCGCGACCCGAGTGGCCCGCCGACACCATCCGGCGCGCCGCCGGGGTGGCGGCGCGGTCGCTGGGCACCGCCGAGGCGGTGCTCGTGACGCTGCCCGGTGACTTCAGCGCCGACGTCTGCTCGGCGGCCGTCGAGGGCCTGATCCTGGGCAGCTACCGGTTCACCGACTTCCGCAGCGGCAAGACCGCGCCGAAAGACAAAGGGCTGCGCAAGATCACCGTGCTGTCCGCCTCGAAGGACGCGAAGGCGGCCAGCGCGCACGGCGCCGCCGTGGCGACCGCCGTGGCCACCGCCCGCGACTTCGTCAACACGCCCCCAAGCCACCTCTTTCCGGCCGAATTCGCCCGGCGTGCAAGGGCTTTGGGTGAGTCTGTGGGCCTCGAGGTGGAGGTGCTCGACGAGAAGGCGCTGCAGAAGGGCGGCTACGGCGGCGTGATCGGCGTCGGTCAGGGTTCGTCGCGCCCGCCGCGGCTGGTGCGACTGACCCATCGGGGTTCCAGGCTGGCCAAGAAACCCAAGCAGGCGAAGAAGGTGGCCCTCGTCGGCAAGGGCATCACGTTCGACACCGGCGGCATCTCGATCAAGCCGGCCGCGTCGATGCACTACATGACCTCGGACATGGGCGGCGCGGCCGCGGTCATCGCCACGGTGGCGCTGGCCGCGCAGCTGCGGTTGCCGATCGACGTGATCGCCACCGTGCCGATGGCCGAGAACATGCCGTCGGGCACGGCGCAGCGGCCCGGTGACGTGCTGACGCAATACGGCGGCATCACCGTCGAGGTGCAGAACACCGACGCGGAGGGCCGGCTGATCCTGGCCGACGCCATCGTGCGGGCGTGCGAGGACAACCCCGACTACCTGATCGAGACCTCCACGTTGACCGGCGCCCAGACGGTGGCGCTGGGCGCCCGGATCCCCGGGGTGATGGGCAGCGACGAGTTTCGCGACCGGGTCGCCGCCATCTCGCAGCGGGTGGGCGAGAACGGCTGGCCGATGCCGCTGCCCGACGAGCTCAAGGAGGACCTGAAGTCGACGGTGGCCGACCTGTCCAACATCAGCGGCCAGCGCTTCGCCGGCATGCTGGTCGCCGGGGTGTTCCTGCGCGAATTCGTCGCCGACGGCGTGGGCTGGGCGCACATCGACGTGGCCGGCCCGGCGTACAACACCGGCGGCCCGTGGGGGTACACACCCAAGGGCGGCACCGGAGTGCCGACCCGCACCATGTTCGCGGTGCTCGAGGACATCGCCGAGAACGGCTAGCGCACGGCCGGCGCTCGGCGGTTAGCGTTTACCCGTCAGCACCGAGAAGACCGCTCGCTGCACCGCGCGGCGGGGCCAGCCGGTGGCGCCATCTGCGGCCAGCGCGGCGTTGGCCGCGTTGCGTCCGCAGGCGCCGTGCACCGAGCCGCCCGGGGTGGCCGACGCGCTGCCCAAATACAGCCCCTGCACCGGGGTTTCGGCCCGGCCCATGCCGGGCGCCGGGCGAAAGATGAGCATCTGCTGTAGCTGCGCGGTGCCGCCGTTGAGCGCGCCCATGTGCAGGTTGGCGTCGCTGGCCTCCAGGTCCGACGGGCGTTGAACGAACCGGTCCACGACCGCCGAACCGAATCCCGGGGCGTGTTCTTCGATCACCCGGTCCACCGCTTCGGCGAGCCGATCGGCCGACGTGTCGTCGGCGACGTTGCGCGGCAGATGCGTGTAGGCCCAGACACTTTCGGTGCCCTTCGGCGACCGGGTGGGATCGGCCGTGGTGGTCTGACCCAACAGCATGAAGGGATGCTCGGGCACCACCCGGGTGTTCAGGTCGGCCATCCAGCGGATCAGCCCGTCACCGTCGGCGCCCAGATGGACGGTGCCCACGCCGTGCAGGTTCTTCGCCCGCCACGGAACCGGTGCTCCCAGGGCGTAGTTGACCTTCACCACGGGTGGGTCCCAGATGAAGTGCTCGAGGTCGCGTAACAGCTTGGGCGGCAACGCATCCGGCGGAAGCATGTCGCAGAACAATCGCGGGGCCGTCACGTCGGCGACGATGGCGCGCCGCGCCGCGACCGTGCTCCCCTCGGCCGTCGTCACCCCGACCGCGCGGCCGCCCCGCACCTGGATGCGGGAAACGTTCTGGTTGCACTCGATTCGCGCGCCGGCGGAGCGGGCTCGGTTGACCAGGGCGGCCGTCAGCTGTCCCGACCCCCCGACCGGCACCGGCCAGCCGCAGTCCTGGGCCAGCATCGTCATCAGGAATCCCATCGCGCCACTGATCGGCGCGTCCGGCGGAACGTCGGCGTGCATCGCGTTGCCCAGCAACAACACTCGCGGCGCTTCGCCGGCGAACAGCTCACTCGCCATGGTGTTGGCCGGCTGCACCAGCAGGCGCGCCACCCGCAGCGCCTCCGAGGTGCCCAGGCTGGTCAGCAGCCGCAGCAACGGGCGCACGGGCGGGAACGGCGCCAACATGGCGTCGAGCAGCGGCGCCTTGATCCGCTCCCACAAGTGGACCAGGCGCCACCAGTTGTCGCCGTCGGCGGGCGTCCGGCGGGCGAATTCCGCTGCCGTGCGGGCCGGGTCGTGGTAGACGATGGGCGGGTCGTCGTCGGCCGCGCTGCGCGGATGCGCCAGCACCACCGGCGCGTGCGACCAGCGCAGGCCGTGGTCCTCCAGCCCCAGGGCGGCGATCGCCGGCGAGGCCACCGTCATCGGGTAGTACGAGCTGAACAGGTCGGTGATGTAGCCCGGCGTCAGCTCGGCGCTGCGCACCGCGCCGCCGGGTTCGGGCTGGGCCTCCAGCACCAACACGTCCCAACCGGCGTCGGCCAGCATCGAGGCGGCGACCAGTCCGTGGTGTCCCGCCCCGATCACCACGGCGTCGGCGGTGTCCCGCACGCTCATTTCACCTGGCTGGGCACCTTGCGCTCGGCCAGAGCCGCCAGCCGCCAGAGGCACTCCTTGTTGCGCGGGTAGGCCGCGGCCAGCGCGAGCGAGTCGGGAACGGCGCCCATCGGGCCTTCGACGGGCCGTTCGATCATCTCGACCCGGCAGCCCTGCGGTGTCTCGTGCAGCAGCATCGTGATCCGCGCTGCCCCGAGTGGCCCGAGGCGGGCGCACAACACCAGCTTGTGCGGCGGCTCGCTCTCCTCCACCACCGTCGCGTCGTTGATCACCAACGGCCAAATCCCGATCGAGTGCCTGATCGACGACCCGGGCTCCGGCCAGTTCGGATCGACGGCCCGCATGCGGCTGTTGCCCACCACCCACTGGGTGTAGGTCCACCCGTCGGCCAGCACTTCCCACACCCGCTCGCAAGGCGCGGCCACGTCCCGCGTCGCAATCAGTACCACGACCTGACTCCCCCTCTCGGTTACCGCCGCGGAATACCCACGAACGGGACGCTGAATCCGGCCGCTCGGGGTTTACCGGCCCCGTCCGGCGGCTAATCTCCCACGGTCGAAAACGTGTACGAAGAGAGGCGAGATCGTGACGGTGCGACGGTTGATCCTGGGTGTGGGCGCCGTGCTGCTGCTGGCGGGCGTGATCGGGCTACTGGCGCCGGTGTCGATTTCCGACGGCAACGGGCATTCGATCGGGTGCGGGAATGCGGTCGCCACGGACCTGTCGGCGGCCAGAAGCGCCAATAACAACAGTGTGGCGAACATCCCGATCCTCAATCAGGTCGTCCCGCACACCGACTATGTGGCGCAGTGCCAGTCGTCGGTGGGCAGCAGGCGCACCTGGTCGATCCCGCTGGCGGTCATCGGGCTGCTCGCGATCGGCGGCGCGTTGTTGACGGGCCGCCAGGGCGCCGCGCGGACGGGCATCTGAGCCCGGGTCAGATCACTCGCAGCCGCGCAGCGTTGCGCAGCCCCTGTGGCGCCAGGCGCGAAAGGCCGTACAGCGCATAGGCTTCCGGCGCGACCGGGCGGATCGGTTTCTTCTTCTGGACCGACGACAGGATCGCGTTGGCCACCTTGTCCGGGCCGTAGTGCCGTAGCGCGAACATCTTGCCGAGTTGGCCCCGCCGGCCGTCGACCTGTTCGCCCTTTCCGGCGGGCGCGTCGAAGCGGGTGGTGTTGATGATGTTGGTGTCGATGACGCCCGGGCAGATCGTGGTCAGTCCCACGCCGGCCGTGTCGAGTTCGGCGCGCAGGCAGTCCGAGAACATGTACGTCGCCGCCTTCGACGTGCAGTAGGCGTTGAGCGACTGCAGCGGGGCGTAGGCGGCCATCGACGAGACGTTGACGATGTAGCCGCCGGTGCCACGCTCCACCAGCCGCCGCGCGAAGGATCGGCACCCGTTGACCACGCCGCCCAGGTTGACGTCGAGCACCCGGTCGAACTGCTCGGCCGGGGTGTCCAGGAATCCGCCCGCGTGCCCGATGCCGGCGTTGTTGACGACGATGTCGGGCACGCCGTGCTCGGCGCTGACCCGTTCGGCGAACGCCTCGACGGCCTCGGCGTCGGACACGTCGAGCACGTAGGCGTGCGCGACGCCGCCGCGGGTGGCGATCTCGGCGGCCGTGGCCTTGACGGCCGCTTCGTCGATGTCGCTGATGACGAGCTCCGCGCCCTCCCGGGCGAACGCGAACGCCGTCTCGCGTCCGATTCCGCTGCCGGCGCCGGTGACCGACACCAGGGTGTCGCCGAAGGACCCACGGGGACGCCCGACCTGGGCGCGCAGCAGCGCGCGGCTCGGCGGCTTGCCCTCGGCCCAATCGGCGAACTCGTGGACCGCGGCGGCCATCACCTGCGGGTGCGACATCGGCGAGAAGTGACCGGCCTTGATGTCGCGCCGCCACAGCCGCGGCACGAACCGCGGCGTGTGGTCGTAGCCGTACGGCCGCACGTATTTGTCCTTGGTGTTGACGATCAGCTGCACCGGCACGTCGACGTCGTGGATGCCCTGCCCGCGGCCGGAGAACGAGCGAAAGTAGTTGGCGGGATAGGTTTTCACCGAACGGGCGGCGTCGCGGGCCAGCTGGGGCGAGTGATGGATCTGCTCGACCGGGATGTTGTCCACGGCGTTGCGCCGCAGCGCCGGGATCGACATCGTCAGCCGCAGGAACAGCGGCGCGAGCACCGGGATCGAGAAGAACAGCATGTAGCTGAACCGCAGCGCCTGGCTGACCGCGCGGGCGAATCTGCGGGGGCGCCAGGGTTGGCGCAGGCCGCTGAGGATGTAGTCGACCAGTTGCTCCTGGCTCGGGCCGGACACCGACGTGAACGTCGCGACCCGGTCACCGGCGCCGGGCCGCTTCAGGTAGTGCCACACGCCCACCGAGCCCCAGTCGTGGGCGAGCACGTGCACGGGCCGGCCGGGGCTGAGTTCTCCGGTGACCGCGGCGAAGTCGTCGGCGAATCGGTCCATGGTGTAGGCGGACACCGGCTTGGGCGCCGAGGACGAGCCGACGCCGCGGTTGTCGTATCGCAGGATGCGAAACCGGTCGGCCAGCAGCGGCACGACACCGTCCCACAGCACGTGGCTGTCGGGAAAGCCGTGGACCAGCACGACGGTGGGCCCGTCGGGATTGCCCTCTTCGTAGACCGCGATTCGCGCGCCGTCGGCGCTGTCGACGAAATGCTGGGCTAGTTGTTGTGTTGCCGGCATCTCCGACCTCCCCGCTTGGATTGCAGTGGCCACACCGTAGCAAGGGTGTTCGGGCCGTCCCGGCAACCGCGCGCGGTCCGCCCTGGATGTGTGCCGGCGCGGGCGCAGTGACAGGATAGTTTTGGATAGCTACTTGCAACGGCTAGCGAGATGTTCGACCCACCCCGACCCACGAGCGATCGAGGAGTCAAAGACGATGGCCTTCTCCGTCCAGATGCCCGCACTCGGTGAGAGCGTCACCGAGGGGACGGTCACCCGCTGGCTCAAGCAGGAAGGCGACACGGTCGAACTCGACGAACCCCTCGTCGAGGTGTCCACCGACAAGGTCGACACCGAAATCCCGTCGCCCGCCGCCGGTGTGCTGACGAAGATCGTCGCGCAGGAGGACGACACCGTGGAGGTGGGCGGCGAGCTGGCCGTCATCGGCGACTCGTCCGACGGCGGCGGTTCGCAGGCGGCCCCGGAGGCGCCGAGCCAGCCCGAGCAGCCCGAGCCGCAGGCCGAATCCGCGCCGCCGGCCCAGCCCGAGCCCGAAGCGGCCGCGCCCGCCCAGCCCGAACCGGCGCCGCAGAGTTCCGGTGGCGGCGACGCAACCCCGGTGCTGATGCCCGAGCTGGGCGAGTCGGTGACCGAGGGCACGGTGACCCGCTGGCTGAAGAAGGTCGGCGACTCGGTCGGCGTCGACGAGGCGCTGGTCGAGGTGTCGACTGACAAGGTGGACACCGAGATTCCCTCACCGGTGGCCGGCGTCCTGGTCAGCATCACCGCCGAGGAGGACGCCACCGTGCCGGTCGGCGGGGAGCTGGCGCGGATCGGCACCGGCTCCGAGGCCCCGTCCGCCCCGACTCCCCCGCCCGCTCCCAAACCGGAACCCAAGCCCGAGCCGGCACCCGAACCGCCCAAGGCCGAACCACCCACGGCCGAGGCGAAGCCCGAACCGCAGCCGGTGTCCCAGCCGGCGCCCGCGCCGAAAGCCGCTCCGGCGCAAGCACAGCCGGCCGCCGAGCCTGGCGGCTCGGGTCAGGACGGCGCCCCCTACGTGACCCCGCTGGTGCGCAAGCTGGCCACCGAGAACGGCATCGACCTGGCGGAGATCACCGGCACCGGCGTCGGTGGCCGCATCCGCAAGCAGGACGTGCTCGCGGCGGCGGAAAAGAAGCAGCAGGCGCAGAAAGCGCCCGCCCCGGCCCCCAGCATGGCGGCCTGCGGCGGAACCAGGATGGGGGTGTCGAACAACGCGCCCTGGCTGCCGATGT
>NZ_LZJW01000168.1 GCF_001667885.1 Mycobacterium scrofulaceum
TGATCGTGGCGACCCGCGGCGCCCGGCTTCGCCGCGCTTGCGATCACCACGGAACCTGATCGTGGCGACCCGCGGCGCCCGGCTTCGCCGCGCTTGCGATCACCACGGAACTTGATCGTGGCGACCCGCGGCGCCCGGCTTCGCCGCGCTTGCGATCACCACGGAACCTGATCGTGGCGACCCGCGGCGCCCGGCTTCGCCGCGCTTGCGATCACCACGGAACTTGATCGTGGCGACCCGCGGCGCCCGGCTTCGCCGCGCTTGCGATCACCACGGAACCTGATCGTGGCGACCCGCGGCGCCCGGCTTCGCCGCGCTTGCGATCACCACGGAACTTGATCGTGGCGACCCGCGGCGCCCGGCTTCGCCGCGCTTGCGATCACCACGGAACCTGATCGTGGCGACCCGCGGCGCCCGGCTTCGCCGCGCTTGCGATCACCACGGAACCTGATCGTGGCGACCCGCGGCGCCCGGCTTCGCCGCGCTTGCGATCACCACGGAACTTGATCGTGGCGACCCGCGGCGCCCGGCTTCGCCGCGCTTGCGATCACCACGGAACCTGATCGTGGCGACCCGCGGCGCCCGGCTTCGCCGCGCTTGCGATCACCACGGAAG
>NZ_LZJW01000169.1 GCF_001667885.1 Mycobacterium scrofulaceum
AGGATGTCGTGGATGCCGGTGTGGAAGGCCGCCGGGGCGTCGGTGAGCAACACCTGGGTGGTCTCGGCGTCCAGGGTGGCCGTCAGGTGTCCGGCGCTGGTAAAGGTGTCGCTGGGCCGCGGTGGGGGCAGCGCGGCCGGGATGCCGCTGATGTGTCGCCAGGTGTCGGCCTGTGCGGTGACGGCCGGGGTGTGGGCGTGCTCGTCGAGCAGCGCGGCCCACCGCTGGAATGAGGTGCCGGTTTGGGGCAGGGTGATCGGCTGTCCGTGGTGGTACTGGGCCCACGCGATGTTGAAGTCCTCCAACAGGATCCGCCACGACACCGCATCCACGGCCAGATGATGAACGATCACCACCAGCTGGCCGGTAGTGGAAACCCACAGCGCGCTGAGCATCACGCCACCGCCGGGGTCGAGCCGGGACCTGGCCTGGCCGAGGACATCATCGGTCAGCGCGTCGACGGTGTGCAGGCACTGAGCGCCGTCGACCGCCCCGGGCCCGGGAACGGCCAGGGACCGCGCGCTCGTATCGGCCCGTGCCCGCAGCATCGGGTGGCGGTCGAGCAGCGCTTGCAGCACGGCGAGCACCTCGGCGTGCGTTGCGCTCGGCGGTGCGTGCAGGACCATGGTTTGGTTGAACTGGTCGATCGGGCCGTCAATGTCGAACAGCCAGTGCATGATTGGCACGGGCTTGACGGGCCCGATCCCTTCGTCGGTGATCCGTTCATGACCGTCGGTGATGCCAGGGATGCGGGCCAGCCGGGCAACGGTCTGCTCGACGATGATGTCACGCGGACGGCAGGCCAACCCGGCCGCGCGGGCCCTGGCGACTACTTGCATCGACAGGATGCTGTCGCCGCCGAGGTCGAAGAAGGAGTCGTCGACGCCGACTCGCTCCACTCCGAGGATCTCGGCGTAGATGGCGGCCAGGACTTCCTCGACGGGGGTGGTCGGGGCGCGGTAGTGGTCGAGGTTTAGGTAGTCGGGTGCAGGCAGGGCGCGGGTGTCGAGTTTGCCGTTGACCGTGATCGGCAGGGTATCGATCGCGACGATCGCGGCGGGCACCATGAAGCCGGGCAGCCGGTCGGCCAGCGCGGCGCGCAGCGCGGCGGGCTCGGCGG
>NZ_LZJW01000170.1 GCF_001667885.1 Mycobacterium scrofulaceum
GCGGGAAGCCCCGCCGGGCCAGCCCGCGAGCCAGTTCGGCGCCGATGCCGGACGAGGCGCCGGTGATCACGACGGTGGTTTGAATGTCGGGTTTGGGAAGGCTCATGATGTCACCAATGTATCCCGCGGGTCGCCCGCACAAACGTCTCGCTTCGTTTGTCGAATTGCGGTGAATCGCTTGGTGATTCGTCACCCCTGGCGGCCTCGGAGTCACCGAACATGGCGAACGCGCGGTTGCGCACCCGGTCCATCACCGCCGGGTTCACCGCGTCGGCGACGGCGGCGAACTGGCCGAACGGCGAGCTGGCCCGCCGGGGCCGGTGCACGATGGCGTCAGCGATCACCCCGGCCGCCTGGTCCGGCGTCAGCGCCGGGAACTTGTCGTAGAGCGTGGTCGGGCTGATCATCGGCGTGCGCACCAGGGCCATGTGCACGGTGGTGAACTTGACGCCGTCGTTGACCGTCTCGGCCTGCAGGGAATCACACAGGCTGTCCAGCGCGGACTTGCTGGCGATGTAGGCGCCGAACCGCGGCGCGCGGGTCTGCACCCCGACCGACGAGACGTTGATGATGTGGCCGAAGCCGCGCTCCCGCATCCCCGGGATGAACTTGAGGATCAGCTGGACCGCGCCCAGGTAGTTCAGCTGCATGGTCCGCTGGTAGTCGTGGATCCGGTCGTAGGACAGCTCCAGCGAGCGCCGGATGGATCGCCCCGCGTTGTTGATCAGGATGTCGACGCCGCCCAGGTCGCTGAGCACCTGGTCGGCCATCGCGGCGATCGCGTCCATGTCGGACAGGTCGCACGGGTAGACGTGGGCGGTGCCGCCGTTGCCGCGGATCTCGTCGGCCACCTTCTCGAGGTTCTCCCGGGTGCGCGCGACCAGCACCACCGCGCCGCCCGCCTCCGCGATCCGCTTCGCGGCGGCCTCCCCGATGCCCGACGATCCCCCCGTGATCAGGACGGTCTTGCCGTTGACCGCCTCGTCGAGCGTGCGCCCCTGCACGGCGTCGAGCAGGTTTCTCAGGTAGAACGGCCGGTAGCGGCCCGCGGAGTTGGGGGTGTTGACGATGTGGGACACCGCCGCGAGCGGCTTCTCCACCAAGTTGGCGAGCGGCTTTTCGACCAGGTTGGTGATGTCGCCCAGATTCATTGGCT
This sequence comes from Mycobacterium scrofulaceum, assembly GCF_001667885.1. Lineage (GTDB taxonomy): Bacteria > Actinomycetota > Actinomycetes > Mycobacteriales > Mycobacteriaceae > Mycobacterium > Mycobacterium scrofulaceum_C. The sequence continues at coordinate 1,157 of NZ_LZJW01000170.1, forward strand.
TTCGCTCCTGATGGTGTCGGCCCCCCGACCGCAACTGGCCTGCCCGTTGACCACGACCGCCTTGCGGGGCTGTGTGAATGTTGTGACGCGAGTCATAAAACCAACCTAGGACATCAGTGCCCCGGCTCGATGCAGATTTCCGGCAGGTAACGCGCGCCGCACATCTCACGCAAGGGCGGCCGCGACCGTCATGAGCGGGCAATCCGGTTGTTACGCAAGGACATCCGAGCGTGATTGTGAACTAACTGGGGGGCAACGCCGAAATGTTCCAATCGGTGTTATGAAAATTCTGGCACGCTTCCGCAAGCCGCAGCCGGTCACCGTCTACGACCGGATCGGCGGGCACGAGGCGATCGAGGTCGTGGTCGAGGACTTCTACGTCCGTGTGCTTGCCGATGACCAGCTCGCGGGCTTTTTCACCGGGACCAACATGAACCGCCTCAAGGGCAAGCAGGTCGAGTTCTTCGCCGCCGCGCTCGGGGGGCCCGAGCCCTACACCGGCGCGCCGATGAAGCAAGTGCACCAGGGACGCGGGATCACCATGTACCACTTCAACCTGGTGGCCGGGCACCTGTCGGACGCGCTGGCCGCGGCCGGGGTGCCGCCCGAAACGGCCACCGAGATCATCGGCGCGATCGCGCCGCTGGCCCCCGAGATCGCCACCGGCGAGGCCAACACGGCCACGGTCTGACCGGACCGCCGAGACAGCGGCCGTCGCGGCCGAGGCGGGGAACTCGGCGTGTCGCGCCGACGGTGCGCCCGGCAGGCGGTAGTCAGCAGGGATGCGACTGCTCGCCGTCATCGTCGCGGCCCTGGCGCTCAGCGCCTGCGGCCCGAAAACGACCCCGCCGCCGGCCACCACCACGTCGGCCACCACCACCACCGCCCCGCCGACCGCGGCACCGCTCGACTGCGCCAACCCGGCCAACGCGGCCCAGCGGCAGGTGTGCGCGGATCCGCACCTAAGCGACCTCGACCACCGGCTCCAGGCCGCATACCAGGAGGCGCTTGCCCGGCCCGGCGCCGACCAGGCCGCACTGAGCGCGGCGCAGCAGACCTGGGCGACCGCCCGGGACGGCTGTGCCCAGAACCCCGAGCCGCACACCTGCCTGGTCGAGGCGTACCAGACGCGGCTGGACCAGCTGGCCATCGCCGACCCCGGAACCCTCAGCCCGCCGGTGGTCACCTACCAGTGCCCCGCTGACACCGGGCCGTTGACCGCGCAGTTTTACAACGAGTTCGACCCGCCCGCGGCGGTGCTCACCTGGAAGGGCAACCCGCAGATCCTGTTCCAAGAACCTTCCGGCAGCGGCGCCAGGTACGGGCGCCAGGGCTCGGAATACTGGGAGCACCAGGGCGAGGTCAAGCTCGACCTCAACGGCACCAAGTTCGTTTGCCGCGCACCGTGATTCGGCGCGCCGGCGGATCAGTCGAAGACGACGACCGCCCGGCCGACGATGTCGCCCCGCCCCAACGCTTCCAGGTTCTCGTTGATGTCGTCCAGTTTGACCGGCACCACGTGATGCTTGATCAGACCTTGGGCGGCAAGTGCGAGCACCTCGCGGAGATCGTTGTAGTTGCCCCAAAACGAGCCGAAGTAGGACTTCTCTCCGCTGACGAACGGGAACAGCGGGAGCTCCACGCGCTGACCCATGAGGCCGACCTGCGACAGCGCCCCCTCGGTCTCGAGAATCGCGGCCGCCAATCCCAGGGACTCGGTCGACCCGGCGCAGTCCAGCACCGCGTCGACGGTCCGCCGGCCGGTGACCTCCTCGATCTCGTTCTGCACGTCCTCGACGGACTTGTCACGGACGTTCACGGTGTGATGGGCGCCGTTCTCCGTTGCGACCTTCAGTTTTTCATCGCTGCGGGCGAATCCGAAAACGGTGGCGCCGCCGCCGAGTAGCCGGGCGTATTGGACCGCGTAGCTGCCCAGACCGCCGATGCCGTTGACCACGACCGTGCGGCCGGCGCCGAGCTTGCCCGCGTCGCGCAACTTCTTCATGCCCCGGTACGGCGTCAGACCGGCGTCGGTCAGCGGGGCCAGGTACCTGGGGTCGGCGTTCGGCTGATCGGCAACGGAGATCACGTGGTCGTACGGAGCGACCATGTACTCGGCGAAGCCCCCGTTCGGCCCGAATCCGACGAGTTGCCCGTCGGCGCACAGTTGCTGGTTGCCCTCGTGGCACTGCCGGCACGTGCCGTCCCCCCAGTTCGGGTCGACCACGACAAGGTCCCCTTCGCCGACGGCGGCGGAGTCCGGCACGTCGGCGCCCACTTCGGTGACGGTGCCCGCCACCTCGTGCCCGGGGATGAACGGGAAGTCCACCGGCAGGCCGTCCCGGAAGTAGCCGTCCACCAGTTGATAATCGCTGCGGCACATGCCCGTCGCGGCGACCTTGATCAGGACCTGGCCGCGCCCGACATCGGGAACCGGAACCTCGTCGATCTCCAGCGGCTGGTTGTATCCGTGCATCCGTGCTGCCCGCATCGACATAATTTCTCCTGACGTCCGCGCCGTAGCGCCGGCCATGGTCCCGCCCGACGGGATGATCAAAAGCCAACCGGATCATCGGCGACCGCGGTACAAGATTCCTGCTCGATGTTTGCCCGTTCCGACCGCAGCCCGGCAGCATTCACCCAGCGCGGGCGCCGGCCGTCGGATACCTTTTATTTGCGGAGCGGTTCCGCCCCCGCGATGTGCCGATGCCGAGGGGGTGCCGACCTGACCGCCACCGAACACATCGAGCACCATCTCACCTCCGGCGATCTTGTCGCCGAATTGACTGCCCGCGCACCGCATCCCGGCGCGAACGTCGGCCTGTGGCCGGGTTTGACGATCTACCGCTTCACCGAGCCCACCGAGCCCGAGTGGCAGGAGATCCGGGGGCTGTCGATCGGGCTCGTCGCGCAAGGCCGCAAGGCCGTCATCGAGATGGGGCGGCGTCACGTCTACGACCAGTTCAATTACCTGGTGATCAACGGCGATCTGCAATTCCAGAGCGAGGTGCTCGAGGCGTCGCCGAGCAAGCCCTGCCTGTGCATGGTGCTGGAGGTGGACCCGGCTACCGTCCGCGACATCACCGAGAAGATGCCGGGCACCCGCCGCGCCGGCCCGGGGGCGGCGCGGGAGCTCACCGACTCGTGCGTGGTCTCCGCACTCGACGACGAAGTCATGAGTTCGGTTCTGCGGTTCGTGCGGTCGCTGTCGACCGGCGTCGACCGGCGTGTGCTGGCGCCCCTCTACCTGCGCGAGTTGGTGTACCGGGTGTTGCAGCGGGAACAGTTTGCGCGCATGCTGCACTTCGCCACCCAGCAGGCGGCCGGCAATCCGATCGGCGCGGCGCTGACGTACATCGACACCCATTGGGCCGAGCCGATAACGGTTGCGACCCTGGCCGCGCAGGTGGGGCTGAGCTCGTCCGCGTTCACCAGAGCGTTCCGCGAGGTGACCGGCTCGTCGCCCTATCAGTACGTGAAGGACGTGCGGCTGAACCGGGCGCGCGAACTTGTGCTGGACCCGCGGTTGGCCGTGGCCGATATCGCCCACCGGGTCGGCTACGTCAGCGTGTCGCACTTCATCAGCGAGTTCCGGACCCGGTTCGGCGCCACGCCGCGCGATTACGCCGGCGGTCAGTCCGCCGGCTGAGGCCGACCGATAACCGAAAGCGACCGGATCAGTAACGGCTTCGGGGAATCGCACCAGTCCGGGGCTCGCCGCGTGGTGCAGTGGAAGCGCAACACAACTCGACGCGAGGGGGACCCCGATGACCGCACCGGCCGCAAAAGTCCAGCCACGAACGATTACTCACGTTGGTGTGACCGTCACCGACGCTGACGCGGCCGTCGACTGGTATCGACGCATTCTCGGTTTCCAACTGCTCCACGAGCCGCAGGAGTACACCGCAGGCGAGGGTTACTTCGGTGAGCTGGTCGCGGACATGCTGGGACCGCACGTGGTATCCGGCAGGATCGCGATGATGGACGCGGGCAACGGTGTCGGGCTGGAGTTGTTCGAGTTCTCCGAACCCAGGCCCGAACAGCGCGGGGCGGAAGAAAACACGGAGTTCTATTTGCACAAGACCGGAACGTTCCACTTCTGCGTGATCGACCCCGACGTCGAAGGTCTGGCGCGGCGCATCGTCGAGAGCGGCGGCCGACAACGCAGCGCGGTGTGGGAGTTTGCGCCCGGCGTCGGTTTCTTCGTGTGCTACTGCGAAGACCCCTTCGGCAACATCGTCGAAATCTATTCGCACGGCACAACTCAGATCTGGAGCACCCTGGCGCAGCTCAACGGGAAGGCCGGTGATCACCAGCCCTGAGCGCTGCCTAGCATGCTCGACATGGGCCGCACATTCGACGACCTCGTGGCCGAGGCCGACGCCGCCCCCGTCGACGGCTGGGACTTCTCCTGGCTGGACGGGCGCGCCACCGAGGAACGCCCGTCGTGGGGCTACCAGCGGCAGATGAGCCGGCGGCTGGCGAACGTTTCGGCCGCGTGCGACATCGACACCGGCGGCGGCGAGGTGCTCGCGGGGGCGGAGCGGTTTCCGCCCGCGATGGCCGCGACGGAATCGTGGCCGCCCAACGCGGCGCTGGCCACCCAGCGCCTGCATCCCCGCGGCGTGGTGGTCGTGGTCACCGGGGACGGGCCGCGGCTGCCGTTCGCCGACGCCGCTTTCGACCTGGTGACCAGCCGCCATCCCGTCGAGGTGCGATGGCCCGAGATCGCCCGGGTGCTGCGGCCGGGCGGCACCTACTTCGCCCAGCAGATCGGGCCCGCGACGATGGCGGAGCTGGTCGAGTACTTTGTCGGGCCACAACCGGAGAAATGGGCCGAACTTCACCCCGACGTGCAGCGCGCCGACGCCGAGGCCGCCGGGATGGAGGTCGTCGACCTCCGGATGGAACGGATGCGGGCCGAGTTCTTCGACGTCGGCGCCGTTATCTACTTCCTGCGCAAGGTGATTTGGACGGTGCCGGACTTCACGGTCGCCGCCTACCGGGACCGGCTGCGGCAACTGCACGAGCGCATCCAGGCCGACGGGCCGTTCGTCGCGTACTCCACGCGGCTGCTCGTCGAGGCGCGCAAGCCGGCTGAGTGATCGCAAGCGCGGCGAAGCCGGGCGCTGGGGGCACCCCCAGCGAAGCGCGGGGGACGGGTCGCGACCATCAGAGTGATCAGCCCTCGGCGCGCAGCACGTCCAGCGCGTGCTCGAGATCGGCCGGGTAGGGGCTGACGATCTCCATCCGCCTGCCGTCCGCCGGATGGGCGAACGACAGCGACCGGGCGTGCAGCCATTGTCGTTCCAGCCCAAGCCTTTTCGCGAGTTTCGGATCGGCACCGTAGACGAGGTCACCGCAGCAAGGGTGGTGCAGCGCGGAGAAGTGCACCCGGATCTGGTGCGTGCGACCGGTTTCCAGGTGCACGTCGAGCAGGCTGGCCGCGGTGAAGGCTTCGATGGTGTCGTAATGGGTCAGGCTGTGCCGGCCGTTGGTCGTGACCGCGAACTTCCACTCGCCGCCGCGGTGCCGCCCGATCGGCGCGTCGATCGTGCCGCTCGACGGGTCGGGGTGCCCCTGCACCAGCGCGTGATAGCGCTTGTCCACCGTTCGCTGTTTGAACGCGCGTTTCAGCACGGTGTAGGCGCGCTCGGACAGCGCCACCACCATCACCCCGGAGGTGCCGACGTCGAGGCGATGCACGATGCCCTGCCGCTCGGGCACGCCGGACGTGGTGATCCGGTAACCGGCCGCGGCCAGGCCGCCGAGCACCGTCGGCCCGGTCCAGCCGACTGACGCGTGCGCGGCCACCGCCGCGGGCTTGTCGACCGCGACGATGTCGTCGTCGGAATACAGGATTGTCATGCCCTCGATCTCGACGGGCGTGTTCTCCACCGGCGGTGGCGCTTCGGGCAACCGGACCTCCAGCCACGCTCCGCCGGTCAGCCGGTCGGACTTGCCCGCCTGCACGCCGTCCAGTTCCACGCCGCCGTCTTCTGCCAGCGCCGCGGCGGCGCTGCGGGACAGCCCCAGCAGGCGGGCCAGCCCCGCGTCCACGCGCATGCCCGCCAGCCCCTCGGGGACGGGCATGGAACGGTGCGTCATCGCTGCTGGTCGGCCTTCCGCCGGCCGACCGTGTCGAAGTCGTAGCCGAAGACCGACAGCACCACCAGGAGGATCGCGCCGCCCACCACGGCGGGATCGGCGACGTTGAAGACCGGCCACCACCCGACCGACAAGAAGTCCACGACGTGGCCGCGCAGCGGCCCGGGCGCGCGGAAGAAGCGGTCGACCAGGTTGCCCATGGCGCCGCCGAGGATCATGCCCAGCCCGACCGCCCACCAGGGCGACACCAGCCGCCGCCCCATCCAGAAGATGCCCGCCACCACCCCGGTCGCTATCAGGGTGAGCACCCACGTGTAGCCGGTCGCCATCGAGAACGCGGCGCCGGAGTTGCGGACCAGCGTCCAGGTCACCGTGTCGCCGATGATGGGCACCGGCTGACCGGGCGGCAGCAGCTTGACGGCCAGCACCTTGGTGACGACATCCAGGGCCAGGACGATCGCCGCCACCGAAAGCAACAGGCGCAGGCGCCTCGGCGGCCGCTGCGGCTCGGCGGCCGCCGCGTCCCCGGCTTGGTCGGTTGAGGTCGCTGGCTCAGTCGATGGTTCCTCGGGCACTCTCACATCATCCCTCAATGCCGACGCGGGCCGGCCGATGTTCGCGGTTGGCGTGCGCGATGATTCCACCATGGCCCGGCTCACCGTGATCGCCACCGGAGGCACGATATCGACCGGCACCGGCGCGGACGGCGTGCATCGCCCCGCTTATGGCGCGGCCGACCTGGCCGCCGGCCTCGACGTCGACGTCGTCGACGTGCTGGCGTTGGACAGCTCGCAGCTGGTGCCCGCCGACTGGGACCGGATCCGCGGCGCTGTGCGGGCGGCGATCGACGGCGGCGCCGACGGCGTGGTGGTCACCCACGGCACCGACACCATGGAGGAGAGCGCGCTGTGGCTCGAGCTCACCCACGCGGGCGACGTTCCCGTGGTGCTGACCGGTGCGATGCGCAGCGCCGACGCCGCCGACGCCGACGGTCCGGCCAACCTGCGCGCGGCCCTCGCCGTGGCGGGCAGCACGCGTGCGCGGGGCCTCGGCGTGCTGGTGTGCTTCGCCGGCCGGGTGTTGCAGCCGCTGGGCCTGAGCAAGGTCGCGACCAACGACCTGACCGGGTTCGCCGGTGAGGTGATCGGCACGGTGAACGGCGGTCTCACGCTGGCCGGCACCAAGACACGGCCGCAGCTCGGCGACCTGACCGCGGCGGAGGCGCCGCGGGTGGACATCGTCGCCGCCTACCTGGGCAGCGACGGTGTTGCCCTGGACGCTTGCGTGGCGGCCGGGGCGAAGGGCGTGGTGCTCGAGGCGCTGGGTTCGGGCAACGTCGGGGACGCGGTGGTCGACGCGGTGATCCGCCACTGCCGCGCCGGCGTCGCGATCGCGGTGTCCACCCGCGTCCCCGGCGGGCGCGTCGGTGCCAGCTACGGGCCCGGCCACGAGATGGCGGCCGCAGGCGCGGTGATGGTGCCCCGGCTGCGACCGCCGCAGGCGCGGGTGCTGATGATGGCGGCGCTGGCCGCGCGGCTACCGGTCGCCGACGTCATCGCCCGCTGGGGCTGACGGCGCGTTTACTTCCAGGGCTTGCAGCTTGCCCAGGTAGTCCGGCCAGTCCAGGGAATCGACCGGGTTGGCCTTGCTCAGTTCGGCGGTGTCCGCGGGGAACGTGCGGGCCGGGCCGGGGCCGGAGCTGCGCGTCTCGAACCGCGCGGTGACCACGCCGTGGCCCGCGCCCTGCACCCAGCCGTGCCCGAGCTCGGGATGCGTGACGTCGTCGCCGACCCGCCAGCCCTCCTCGGGTGGCGCGGCGAACATCGCCTCGGTCGCGGTCGCCACCGTTTCGGCGGGGTGATCCTCCCCCGCCAGGTCCAGGTCCGGGAACAGCGACTCCTGCCGCACGTCGCTCAACCCCGAAAATCCCACGCCCAGTAGGCGAATCGGCCCGATCTCGCGGGGGTCGAGCAGCAGCCGCCGGGCCACGGCGACCAGCGCGCCGGCCTCCGTCGTCGCGTACGGCAGCGTGGCCGAGCGGGTCAGCGTGCTCATGTCGGACTTCTTCAGCTTCACGGTGACGGTGCGGGCGCCGCGGCCGTCGCGCAGCAGGCGCTGATGCGCGTGCTCGGCGATCGGGTCGATCGCCTCGCGCAGCTGTTCCAGGCTGGTCAGGTCCACGGCGAAGGTGGATTCGGAGCTGATCTGCTTGGCCTCGGCGCGCTCGGCGACGGGGCGGTCGTCGATGCCGCGGGCCAGGCGGTGCAGCGCCGGGCCGATCGTCGCGCCCAGGATGTTGGCGGCCTCGGCGTCGGTCAGCGCGGCCAGCTGGCCGATCGTCTCGATGCCGAGCCGGTTGAGCTTCTCCTCGGCAACCGGGCCGATGCCCCACAGCCGTCGCACCGGCAACCCGGCGAGCAGCGAGCGTTCCTCGTCGCGGCGGACCACCCGAATGCCGTCGGGCTTCGCCAGCCCGGACGCGATCTTGGCGATCTGCTTGCCCGAGCCGGCGCCGACCGACGCGATCAGGCCCGTCTCCTCGCGGACCCGTCGCCGCAGGCCTTCGCAGAACGCCTCGACGTCCTCGGCGGACGCGCCCGCGAGGCCGGGCGGTTCGCCGAAGCCCTCGTCGAAGGACAGCTGCTCGACCACCGGCACCACGCCGCGCACGGCGTCGAAGACGCGCCGGCTCGCCACCCCGTACACGACGCCGCGTGGCGGCAACACCACCGCGGTCACGCCGACCATGCGGCGGGCCTGATGCATCGGCATGGCCGAGCGGGCGCCGTACACGCGGGCTTCGTAGCTGGCCCCGGCCACCACGCCTCGCCCGCCCAGGCCGCCGACCAGCACCGGCCGTCCGCGCAGCGTCGGCCGGGTGAGTTGTTCGACCGAGGCGAAGAACGCATCCATGTCCAGGTGCAGCACCCAACGGGACTCCACACTTCGGAATGCTATTGGTCTAGCGTCGGTGGGTATGGAGCCTGACGGCACCGACGCACCGAGGTCGCGGTGGGCGCGCCTGCGCCAGCAATGGGACCAGCGGCTGCAACCCGGCGAGCAGGCCACGGTGCTGGCCTGGACGTCGTTCACCCTCACGTTCGCCGGACTGCGGGCGCTCACGCACTGGATCCGCGCCGGCCATGGCCCCTCGGGTGGGGGTATGTCGATGGGCGGCAGGCACTTTCACCACTACAACATCGGCATCGGGATGCTGGCCACGGTCGGCGCGGTGGGCTTGCGCGGGACCGACGAGCAACGGCGGCATCCCGCGGCGGCCGTCGCGTACGGCGCCGCGAACGCCATGATCGTCGACGAGCTCGCCCTGCTCCTAGACCTCAAGGACGTCTACTGGGCAAGCGATGGCCGCGAGAGCGTCGACGTCGCGGTCGGACTCATTGCCACCGGGGCGACCGTCGTGGCGGGCATGCCGTTCTGGCCGCACGCCCACCGCGCGCTGCGCTCGCGAACGGCCCGATAGCGGCCGCCCGCTCAGGGATGCTGCAGCGGTTGCGGGTGGATCGGCTGCGGGTGAACCGGCTGCTGCGGCGCCGGCTGCGGGGGGTGGCAGGCGTAACACTGGATCGGCCCGTGGCCGCTGGGCGCGGGCTGACCGCCGCCCTGCTGCTGACCGCCGCCCTGCTGACTGCCACCTTCCTTGGGCGGCACCCATACCGGAACGGGCACGGGCACGATGACCGGCGGGTTGTTGACGGTCGCGTTGGGCGGGGGCGGCGGCGCGCCCCAATTGGCCGGGGGCGCCGCGGGTGCCGGTGGCGCTGCTGGTGTGGGCACGATCACGACGGGCGCATCCCCACCGCTGGCGGGTCCGGACGAGACGTGCCCGGCGTCAGGAGCCGGGGCAGGAGTGGACGAGACCGGCGCCACGGGCGGCGGCGCGCTGGGCGCCTGCGGCAGCACCGAACTGACATTTGAATTCGGAACCACGGCGGCCGGCTTGTGCTCCTTGGCGTTCGACCCGTCGACGAGCACCAGTCCGAGCCCGGCGACCGCTCCGAAGGCCGCGACCACGGCCCCGGCCACCAAGGCGTTCGTTCCCCTCGAGCGCGGCTTCGCGGTCACGGCCGTGGCCGGAGCGTCCTCAGGCGCTACTGGCCCGGACAGCGAACCGTCCTCGAGCTCGGGGTCGCCCAGCGGGCTCGATGCCCACGCCTCGGCCGCGGTGAGGTCCTCGTACGGGACGGCGGCGAAGGTCGTCGACCGGAAGTCTTCGATGGTGCTCATGGCGTGTTCCTTAACTGTGCTCGCGGCCCCGGTGGGCCGCCGTCACAGGTAGGAGCGGCCGGCCTCGCCGGCGCGGACACATTTTTCGGAACTTTTTCCCGGGCCTCAGCTCCGGCGCCCCTGACGGCTGCTACGCCTTGGCGATGCTCACGCGCACGCCGTCGCCGATATCGGCGCCGTCGGCCGGCTCTCCGAATTCGAAACTGGTGGCCAGGATCTCACCGGCGATCAGGTCGCGATGGGTGCGTGCCCAGTCGGCCCGCTCGGCCGGCACCGACATCACGACCGAGATCCGGTCGGACACGTCCAGGCCGGTCGACTTGCGCAGCTCCTGCAACTCGCGGATGCGGTCTTTGGCCCAACCCTCGGCCTCCAGCTCCGGTGTCACGGTGCCGTCGAGCACCACCAGCCCGGACCCGTCGGGCAGCGCCGCGGTGAACTCCGGGTCCGCGGCGACCAGCCGGGAGCTGTACTCCTCGGGCAGCAGCACCGCGGGCCCCGCGGTCAGCGTGCCGTCGGGGTTGACGACGCCCTCCCCCGCCTTGACCGCCTTGATCGCGGCCTGCACGTCCTTGCCCAGCCGCGGCCCGGCCACGCGGGCGTTGACCGTGAGCTCGAACCGGCCGTAGGTGTCGATCGCGTCGGTCAGCTCGACGCTCTTGACGTTGAGCTCGTCGGCGATCAGGTCGGCGAACGGCTCCAGGTCGCGTGGATTCTCAACGGCCACGGTCAATTTCCGCAGCGGCAGGCGGACCCGGAGCTTCTTGGCCTTGCGCAGCGACGACGCGGCCGAGCACACCTCGCGCACCTGGTCCATCGCGGCGACCAGGTCGGGGTCGGCGGGCAGCGCCTCGGCGTCCGGCCAATCGGTGAGATGCACCGAGCGCCCGCCGGTGAGGCCGCGCCAGACGATCTCGGTGACCGACGGGAGCAGCGGCGCGGCCAGCCTGGCCGTCACCTCGAGCACGGTGTGCAGGGTGTCGATCGCGTCGGGGTCCTCCTCCCAGAACCGCGACCGTGACCGTCGCACATACCAATTCGTCAGCGCCTCGGTGAACTGGCGCAGGTGCTCGCAGGCCCGGGAGATGTCGCAGGTGTCCATTTCCTGGGTGAGGTTGTCGCGCAGTTCGGCGAGCTTGGCCAGGATGTAGCGGTCCAGCACTTGCCGCGAATCGGTGCGCCAGACACCGACTTTCGGCGCGTAGAGGGCCAGGAAGCTGTAGGCGTTCCACAGCGGCAGCAGGACCTGGCGCACGCCCTCGCGGATGCCCTGCTCGGTGACGATCAGGTTCCCGCCGCGCAGGATCGGCGAGGCCATCAGGAACCACCGCATCGCGTCGGAGCCGTCCCGGTCGAACACCTCGGACACGTCCGGGTAGTTGCGCAGCGACTTGCTCATCTTCTGGCCGTCCGAACCCAGCACGATCCCATGGGCGACACAGGTTTTGAACGACGGCCGGTCGAACAGCGCGGTCGCCAGCACGTGCAGCGTGTAGAACCAGCCGCGGGTCTGCCCGATGTACTCGACGATGAAGTCGCCGGGATAGTGGCTGTCGAACCAGTCCGCATTCTCGAACGGGTAGTGCACCTGGGCATAGGGCATCGAGCCCGAGTCGAACCACACGTCGAGCACGTCGGGGATGCGCCGCATCGTGCTGCGGCCGGTCGGGTCGTCGGGGTTGGGCCGGGTCAGCTCGTCG
>NZ_LZJW01000171.1 GCF_001667885.1 Mycobacterium scrofulaceum
GGCCGCGCCTCAGTCATGGTGGTCGGCGTCCGGGGCGGTCAGCGTCTCGGCGGCCGCGATCGCGTTGAGCACCGCGCGCGCCTTGTTGGAGGCCTCGGTGTACTCGTACGGACCGTTGGAGTCGGCCACCACCCCGCCGCCCGCCTGAACGTAGGCCGTCCCGTCGCGCATCAGCGCGGTGCTCAACGCGATCGCGGCCGCCGAGACGCTGACCGCCCCGGACGCCGACCACCATGACTGAGGCGCGGCCGAATCGGCGTGCGCGGCTATCGGTCGGAGTGGCGCAGGCGCTGCTGGTGCTGTCGGCGGCGGCGTTGTGGGCGTCGTCCCGGCTGCCGTGGGTGGTGGTCCGGTCGTTCGACGGGCTGAGCCCGCCCCGCGACGTGACGCTGTCCGGCGCGGCGTGGTCGACGGCGTTGCTGCCGTTGGCGGTGCTGATGCTCGCGACGGCCGTGGCGGCGATCGCGGTGCGCGGCTGGCCGCTGCGGGCGTTGGCGGGACTGCTGGCGTTGGCCAGCCTGGCGGTCGGCTATCTCGGGGTCAGTCTGTGGGCGCTGCCGGACGTCGCCGTACGCGGGGCCGATCTGGCGCACGTCGCCGTGATGTCGCTGGTCGGCAGCGAGCGACGGTACGTCGGCGCGGGCATCGCGGTGGCCGCCGCCGCGTGCACCCTTGTCGCGGCCGTCCTACTGCTGCGCTCGGCCGGCGACTCGGGCGCGGCCCGGTTGAGCGCGGAAAAGTATGCGGCGCCGGCGACGCGCCGCTCAAATGCGCTCCGCGGAGACGCCGATGGCGCGATGCTGGAGGAGCCGGAGACGCCGGAAATGTCGGAGCGGATGATCTGGGACGCGCTTGACGAGGGTTGCGACCCAACGCGGGACCCGACCGATCGGCCGCGCGACTCGGACACCGAGGGTCGGTGACGGGCCGCGAGCCGAGGGCCGCTACCCTTCATTCACGTCGTCGCAATCGGCTCGGATGTGTCAGATTGGCCGCGGGGTGACGATGGGTAACAGCGCGAAGGGAAGCAACAGGCATGAGTCCGGCTACCGTGCTTGACTCCATCCTCGAGGGAGTCCGGGCCGACGTTGCGGCGCGCGAAGCCCTCATCAGCCTTTCCGAAATCAAAGCCGCCGCCGCCGCCGCGCCCCCGCCGCGCGACGTGATGGCCGCCCTGCGCGAACCCGGCATCGGTGTCATCGCCGAAGTCAAGCGCGCCAGTCCGTCGGCGGGTTCCCTGGCGACGATTGCCGATCCGGCGAAGCTGGCCCGCGCGTATGAGGACGGCGGCGCTCGGATCATCAGCGTCTTGACCGAGGAGCGGCGCTTCCACGGATCGCTCGACGACCTCGACGCGGTGCGCGCCGCGGTCTCGATCCCGGTCTTGCGCAAAGACTTTGTCGTGCAGCCGTATCAGATCCACGAAGCCCGCGCGCACGGCGCCGACATGCTGCTTCTGATCGTTGCCGCGCTGGACCAGTCGGCCCTGGTGTCGATGCTGGACCGCACCGAATCGCTCGGCATGACGGCCCTTGTCGAGGTGCACACCGAGGAGGAGGCCGACCGGGCACTCAAGGCCGGGGCCAACGTAATCGGTGTCAACGCACGGGATCTCGCGACGCTGGAGGTCGACCGCGACTGCTTCGCGCGCATCGCTCCCGGGCTGCCGAGCAACGTGATCAGGATCGCCGAGTCCGGCGTCCGCGGCACCGGTGACCTGCTGGCGTACGCCGGTGCGGGTGCGGACGCGGTCTTGGTCGGCGAGGGCTTGGTCAAAAGCGGTGACCCGCGTGCCGCGGTCGCCGACCTGGTCACCGCGGGAACCCACCCGTCTTGCCCGAAACCGTCTCGCTAGTCGGCAAGTCACTTGAAGAATCCCGGCGCTGAAACGTTGAACCTCATGAGCCGTCCCCGCGTAGAGCCTTGGTGATGGTCAATCTGTCCCGCCCGGACCTTCCCCTTCCGAGTGCAGCCGTCGCCGAACCCACCAGCCACGAACCCGATGCTGGTGGCCATTTCGGCGTGTACGGCGGCCGCTACGTGGCGGAGGCGTTGATGGCGGTGATCGAAGAGGTCACCGCCGCCTACGAGAAGGAACGCATCAACCCCGATTTCCTGGACACCCTGGATGACCTGCAGGCCAATTACGCCGGCCGGCCGTCGCCGCTGTACGAGGCCACCCGGCTGTCCGGGCATGCCGGATCGGCGCGCATCTTCCTCAAGCGAGAAGACCTGAACCACACCGGTTCTCACAAGATCAACAACGTCCTCGGTCAGGCGCTGCTGGCCAAGAGGATGGGCAAGAACCGGGTCATCGCCGAGACGGGCGCCGGGCAGCACGGCGTGGCCACGGCCACCGCGTGCGCCCTGCTCGGACTGGAGTGCGTGATCTACATGGGCGCCGTGGACACCGCGCGCCAGGCGCTCAACGTGGCGCGGATGCGACTGCTGGGCGCCGAGGTGGTGTCGGTCCAGAGTGGGTCCAAGACGCTCAAGGACGCGATCAACGAGGCGTTCCGCGATTGGGTGACCAACGCCGAGCGCACCTACTACTGCTTCGGCACCGCGGCCGGGCCGCACCCGTTTCCGGCGATGGTGCGCGACTTCCAGCGGATCATCGGCTTGGAGGCGCGGGTCCAGATCCAGGCGCAGGCGGGCCGGTTGCCCGACGCGGTCGTGGCCTGTGTCGGCGGCGGATCCAACGCGATCGGCATTTTCCACCCGTTCATCGACGATCCGGGGGTGCGCCTGGTCGGCTTCGAGGCGGCCGGTGACGGCGTCGAGACGGGAAGGCACGCAGCGACTTTCGCCGGCGGATCGCCGGGGGCGTTCCAGGGGTCGTTCTCGTACCTGCTGCAGGACGAGGACGGCCAGACCATCGAATCCCATTCGATCTCAGCGGGTCTCGATTATCCCGGGGTCGGGCCCGAGCACGCTTACCTCAAGGAGATCGGGCGCGCGGAGTATCGGCCGATCACCGACGCGGAAGCGATGGACGCGTTCGCCCTGCTGTGCCGCACCGAGGGCATTATCCCGGCCATCGAATCCGCCCACGCGGTCGCGGGTGCGGTCAAGCTGGGGCTGGAATTGGGGCAGGGCGCGATCATCGTGGTGAACCTGTCGGGTCGCGGTGACAAGGACGTCGAGACGGCCGCCAAATGGTTCGGCCTGATGGGGCCCAGCGAGCGATGAGCGTGCAACAGAGGCAAGCCAGCAGGCTGGGGCCCGTCTTCGACTCGTGCCGCACGGAGAATCGCGCGGCCTTGATCGGCTACCTGCCGACCGGCTACCCCGACGTGCCGGGTTCGGTGAACGGAATGCTTGCCCTGGTCGAATCCGGTTGCGACATCATCGAAGTCGGTGTGCCCTATTCGGACCCCGGCATGGACGGGCCGACCATCGCCCGGGCCACCGAGGCCGCGCTGCGAGGGGGAGTGCGGGTCCGGGACACTCTCGCCGCGGTCGAGGCGATCAGCGCGGCCGGCGGCCGCGCGGTGGTGATGACCTATTGGAATCCCGTGTTGCGCTACGGGGTCGACGCCTTCGCGCGGGATCTCGCGGCGGCCGGCGGGCTCGGCTTGATCACCCCGGACCTCATCCCCGACGAAGCCGGGCAGTGGCTGACGGCAGCTGAGGAGCATCGGTTGGATCGCATTTTTCTCGTCGCGCCGTCGTCGACGCCGGAACGGTTGGCCATGACCGTGGAGGCGTCGCGCGGATTCGTCTACGCCGCTTCCACGATGGGGGTCACCGGGGCGCGGGACGCGGTGTCGCAGGCCGCGCCCGAGCTGGTGCGGCGGGTGAAGGCGGTCTCGGACATCCCCGTCGGCGTCGGCCTCGGGGTGCGGTCGCGGGAGCAGGCCGCCCAGATCGGCAGCTACGCCGACGGCGTCATCGTCGGTTCGGCGCTGGTGTCGGCGCTCGGTGCGGGAGGATTGCCGGCCTTGCGGGAACTGACCGAGGAACTGGCCGCGGGCGTTCGGCAGAAGGCGTCCGCGTGATGACGACGTTGCCGACGTACTTTCCCAGCCCGCCCCAGGGCGTCTGGCACCTCGGGCCCCTGCCCATCCGCGCGTACGCGCTGTTCATCATCACCGGCATCGTGGTGGCGCTGTTGATCGGCGACCGCCGCTGGGAGGCCCGCGGCGGGCAACGCGGCGTCATCTACGACATCGCGCTGTGGGTGGTGCCGTTCGGGCTGGTGGGCGGGCGGCTCTATCACCTGGCCACCGACTGGCGGACCTATTGGGGGCCGGGCGGCGCCGGATTGGGTGCCGCGGTGCGCATTTGGGACGGCGGGCTCGGCATCTGGGGCGCGGTGGCGCTCGGTTGCGTGGGCGGGTGGATCGGGTGCCGACGGCACGGCATTCCGTTGCCCGCCTTCGCCGACGCGGTGGCCCCGGGGCTCGTCCTGGCGCAGGCCATCGGCCGGCTGGGCAACTATTTCAACCAGGAGCTCTACGGCCGCGAAACCACCCTGCCGTGGGGCCTGGAGATCTTCTACCGTCGGGATCCTTCCGGATACATCGATCCCCATTCGCTGGACGGCGTCTCGACGGGACAGGTCGCACTCGTCGTGCAGCCGACATTCCTGTACGAATTGATCTGGAATGTCGTGGTTTTCGCCATCCTGATCTACGCGGACCGGCGCTTCGCGCTCGGCCACGGGCGATTGTTCGCGCTGTACGTGGCCAGCTATTGCATCGGGCGGTTCGGGGTCGAGCTGCTGCGCGACGACACCGCCACCCACATCGCGGGCATCCGGATCAATTCGTTCACATCGACTTTCGTGTTCATCGGGGCCGTGGTGTACATCATGGTGGCGCCGAAGGGGCGGGAGGCCCCCGAGAGCCTGCGCGGCAAGGAGGCCGAAGAATCCGCGGCGGCGGAGCCGGCCGAGGAGCTCGCGACCGTCGCCGCGGTCGGGGCATCGACCGCGGCCGGGGCGTCGGGCACGGCCGGCGCCGACTCCGACGAGGTGACGGAGACGGACAGGGCCGACGAAGTCGACGAGCCGGACACCGCGGCGGCCGAGTCGTCCAGCGCGGAGGCCGACGAGGCCGACGCGGCCGAGGAAGCCGACGAGGCCGACGAAGCCGACGAGGCCGAGGAAGCCGACGAGCCGGACACCGCGGCGGCCGAGGCGGAAGAACCCGAAGCCCCAGAGCCAGCCGAAGTCGAATCGCCCGAGGCCGAGACCGAAGAGGCTGACGAGGCAGAACCCGAAGCGTCCGACGCCGAAGCAGAAAAGCCAGACGAAGCAGAAGCCGAAGCGGCCGACGAACCCGAAGAGCCCGAACCCGAGCCGACGCCGGCACACGACTCGGCCGAACCGGCTTCGGCCGCCGAGCCGTACAAGACACCGCGCAGCCGCTGGAGGCTGCGCAGGAACCGGCCGTCGAACAGCTAGAGGCCGGCTCGGTCTGGCATGCTGAGACCGTGACGCAACCGCATCCCGCCGGCCAAGCGGTGGAGCGGCGTGACGGCCAGCGCCGTTACGTCGCAGTCGGCACCACCGTCGTGCTGGGCGGCGCACTCGGCTACGTCGCGCTGGTCGACCCGCACAACGCGAATTCGTTGTATCCCCAATGCCCCTTCAAGTGGCTCACCGGCTGGAACTGCCCGGCCTGCGGTGGCCTGCGCATGACCCACGACCTGTTGCACGGCCACCTGGCCGCCGCCGTCAACGACAATGTTTTCCTGCTGGTCGGCATCCCGATGCTGGCCGGATGGCTGCTGGTTGGCCGGAGCCGTGGCAAGCCGGCGCTGTCGACGGCGGCGTGGCTGATCATGGTGCTGGCGGTCATCGGGTGGACGGTGTTGCGTAACCTGCCCGGCTTCCCTCTGTTTCCGGCGATTCAGAGTGGCTAGCCGCTCACAGCGCGACAGCCCGTTAAGTCGGACCGCGGGGGGCCCACACGACTATGCTGGGTCGGCGTGAGTAGACGCGGGAAGATCGTCTGCACCCTTGGCCCTGCGACCAATTCGGACGAGCTGATTCTGGCGCTGGTCGAGGCGGGAATGGACGTCGCCCGCTTGAACTTCAGCCACGGCGACTACGCCGACCACAAGGCCGCCTACGAGCGGGTGCGCGCCGCTTCCGACACCACCGGCCGCGCGGTCGGCGTGCTCGCCGACCTGCAGGGCCCGAAGATCCGGCTGGGCCGCTTCGCCACCGGATCCACCTACTGGGCCGACGGCGAAACCGTCTGCATCACCGTCGCGAACTGCGAAGGCACCCACGACCGCGTGTCGACCACCTACAAGAGGCTGGCCGCGGACGCCGCGATCGGGGACCGGGTGCTCGTCGACGACGGCAAGGTCGGCCTGGTCGTCGACCGCATCGACGGCGACGACGTCATCTGCACCGTCGTCGAGGGCGGTCCCGTCAGCAACAACAAGGGCATCTCGCTGCCCGGGATGAACGTGTCCGCACCGGCATTGTCCGACAAGGACGTCGAGGACCTGACGTTCGCGCTGGACCTCGGGGTCGACCTGGTCGCGCTGTCGTTCGTGCGCTCGCCGTCCGATGTCGAGCTGGTGCACGAGGTGATGGACCGGATCGGTCGGCGGGTGCCGGTGATCGCCAAGCTCGAAAAGCCGGAAGCCGTCGACAATCTGGAAGCGATCGTGCTGGCCTTCGACGCCATCATGGTGGCCCGCGGCGACCTCGGCGTCGAGCTGCCGCTCGAAGAGGTGCCGCTGGTGCAGAAGCGGGCCATCCAGATGGCGCGGGAGAACGCCAAGCCCGTGATCGTGGCCACCCAGATGCTCGACTCCATGATCGAGAACTCACGCCCGACGCGCGCCGAGGCGTCCGACGTCGCCAACGCCGTGCTCGACGGCGCCGACGCGGTGATGCTGTCGGGCGAGACGTCGGTGGGCAAGTACCCGCTGGCGGCCGTGCGGACCATGTCGCGCATCATCTGCGCCGTCGAGGACAATTCCACCGCCGCGCCGCCGCTGACGCACGTGCCGCGCACCAAGCGCGGGGTGATCTCGTACGCCGCCCGCGACATCGGCGAGCGCCTGGACGCCAAGGCGCTGGTCGCCTTCACCCAGTCCGGCGACACCGTCAAGCGGCTGGCGCGGCTGCATACCCCGCTGCCGCTGCTGGCCTTCACCGCCTGGCCCGAGGTGCGCAGTCAGCTCGCGATGACGTGGGGCACCGAGACGTTCATCGTCCCGATGATGACGTCCACCGACGGCATGATCCGCCAGGTCGACAAGTCGCTGCTGGAACTGGGCCGCTACAAGCGCGGTGACCTGGTGGTGATCGTGGCCGGCGCGCCACCTGGCACAGTAGGGTCGACCAACCTCATCCATGTGCACCGCATCGGGGAGGACGACGTCTAGCCCGTCCGGGCCGGCAACCGAACCAAGGAGAGGCCGCGATCGGCACCGATTCCGATTTCAAGGAGCTGCTTGCGACCCTCGACCTCACCCGGGTCGCCGAGGACCGTTTCGTCGGGTCTCATCCCACCAAGAACCCGATGCGGACGTTCGGTGGCCAGCTGATGGCCCAATCGTTCGTCGCGAGCAGCCGCACGCTGGTCCGGGACGACCTGCCGCCCGGCGCCCTGTCCGTGCACTTCGTCAACGGGGGTGACACCGCCAAGGACATCGAGTTCCACGTCACCCGGCTGCGCGACGAGCGGCGCTTCGCCAATCGGCGCGTGGACGCCGTGCAGGACGGCATGCTGCTGTCCTCGGCGATGATCTCCTACATGGCCGGCGGCCCCGGCCTCGAACACGGCGTGGACCCGCCGCAGGTCGGCGAGCCCGAAACCCAGCCGCCGATCAGCGAATTGCTCCGCGGCTACGAGGAAACCGTTCCGCATTTCGTCAACGCCCTGCAGCCGATCGAGTGGCGCTACACCAACGACCCGGCCTGGGTGATGCGCGAGAAGGGCGATCGGCTGCCGCACAACCGGGTCTGGATGAAGGCCGGCGGCAAGCTGCCGGACGACCCGGTCCTGCACACCGCGACCATGGTCTACTCCTCGGACACCACCGTGCTCGATTCGGTGATCACCAGGCATGGCCTGTCTTGGGGGTTCGACCGCATCTTCGCCGCCTCCGCCAACCATTCGGTGTGGTTCCACCGACAGGTCGACTTCGACGACTGGGTGCTGTATTCCACGTCGTCGCCGGTGGCCGCGGATTCGCGCGGGCTCGGGACCGGCCACTTCTTCGATCGCTCCGGGCAGCTGCTGGCCACGGTGGTGCAAGAGGGCGTGCTGAAATACTTTCCACCCTCCCGCCGATAGACAGGTCGGGATACCCGCAGGACGTCGCCGTGGTTCGGGCCCGGCAGGGCCAGGACCGCGCGTAAGTTCATAGCAGCCGGGTATTCGGTGCAGAGGCGGCGGACGTCCGCCCAGCTGGAACGTCAGCGCATCGGGAGGTGAGTGTGAGCGGGCCGTTGGTCGACGTCTCAGCGAAGGCTCGCGGGCGCGAACGCGTCGTCGTCCCGGTCGATTCACGAGCAGCCCGACTGATCGGAGCCCTGGCGCTGTTGAGCGCCACCTGCTGGCTGGCCGAAATCCTCGTTCGCCACCACCACCAGCCGGCGTGGCATTACACCGATCGGTTGGCCTGGTCGTTGACGGTGCTGGTCGCGGTGGCGTGGATCGCGCGGGGCATCTTCCTGGGCCGACCGGTCACCGCGATGCATGCGGTCGCCGCCGGATTCTTCGTGCTGGCCGGCCTGGGCCTGCACGTGCTGTCCTTCGACCTGCTCGGCGACCTGGTGATCGCCGGCTCCGGCCTGGTCCTGATGTGGCCGACGGCGTCGCACCCGCGTCCGGAGGACCTACCCCGAATCTGGACGTTGATCCAGGCCACCAAGGACGATCCGTTGGCGCCGTTCGCGATGCAGACCGGCAAGAGCTACCACTTCACCGCCGACGGCAGCGCGGCGCTGGCGTACCGCACTCGCCTGGGCATCGCGGTGGTCGGCGGTGACCCGATCGGCGACGAGACCCGATTCCCCGAGCTGGTCGCCGGCTTCGCCGCCATGTGCCACGCTCACGGGTGGCGAATCGCGGTGGTGGGTTGCAGCGAGCGGCGGCTCGGATTGTGGAACGACGCCGCGCTGCTCGGACAGTCGTTGCGCGCCGTGCCGATCGGGCGCGACGTGGTCGTCGACGTCACCGCTTTCGACATGGCGGGCCGCAAGTTTCGCAACCTGCGCCAGGCGGTGAAGCGCTCGCACAACTGCGGCATCACCACCGAGATCGTCGCGGAACAGGAGCTCACCGGTGATCAACTCGCCGAGCTGACCGAGGTGGTGCGGGCCTCGAGCAAAGCGGCCCACACCGAACGCGGGTTCCACATGAATCTCGACGGAGTGCTGGAGGGCCGGTTCCCCGGCATCCAGTTGATCCTCGCCAGGGACGCCACGGGCAAGGTGCAGGGCTTTCACCGCTACGCGACGGCCGGCGGCGGCAGCGACATCACCCTCGACGTGCCGTGGCGCCGGCGGGGGGCGCCCAACGGCATCGACGAGCGGCTCAGCATCGACATGATCATGGCCGGCAAAGAGACTGGGGCCGAACGGCTTTCGCTCGCCTTCGCGGCGTTCCCGGAGATCTTCGACGAGAAGAACCGCAGCCGCGCCCAGCGCGTCTTCTATCGACTCATCCACATCCTCGATCCGTTGATCGCGCTGGAGTCGCTCTACCGGTATGTGCGCAAGTTCCACGCGCTCGACGCCCGGCGCTACGCCCTGGTTTCGATGACCCAGATCGTCACGTTGTTGATCGTGTTGCTGTCATTGGAGTTCATGCCGCGCCGGCGACATCTCTGAGCCCATCGACGCGCAGCTCGCGACACCCGATGCCGTCGGGTAGGTGGTGGGTGGCCACCACCACGGTCCGGTCGGCGGGCACCAGTCGAGAATCCGGCCCCAGCAGGTCACGCAGGATCGGTTCGGCGTCGGCCGCGTCCAGGTGCTCGGTGGGCTCGTCGAGCAGGACGATCCGGGCCGGTGAGAGCACGGCGCGCGCCAGCAGCAGCCGTCGGCGCTGACCGCCCGAAAGCGCTTGGGCCCCACCGGTCAGCACCGTCGACAGGCCGTCGGGGAGACCGGCGAGCCAGCCGCCCAGCCCGACCGCACCCAGCGCGGCCGCCAGTTCGTCGTCTCGACAGTCGCCGCGGGCGACCAGCAAGTTGTCTCGGACGGTGGTGGCGAAGACGTGCGCGTCCTCGGCGAAAAAGCTGACGGCGCGCCGCAATTCCCCTTCGTCGAATTCGACAAGGTCGGTGCCGTCGAGCGTTACCTGTCCCTGCAGCGGGGGGAGCAGCCCGGCGAGCGTCATCAACAGCGTCGTCTTGCCGGAGCCGCTGGCGCCGGTGACGGCCAGCCGGGCACCAGGCGCCAGGTCGAGGGTGACGCGGTTCGACCGGGTGGCCTCGGTGTGGCCGGAGCGGATGTCGGCCGACAACACGGCGGCGTCACCGGGTCGCACCGGGCTCCCGGTTGCAGCCTCGGGCCGGCTCGGGTGCTCGGGCGCCGCCAGGTCGAGCAGCCGGCGCGCGGCGATGCGCGACCGCGTCAGCTGGACCGCGGCGGCCGGCAACGGTGTCATCGCCTCGAACGCGGACAGCGGCAACAACATCAGGACGGCCAAGGTGGTGGGCGCGACCGACGGCGCCAACCCGATCCCGGCCACCACCGCGCCGAGCACGCTGGCGCCGATGGCGGCGGTGGGCACGGCCTCGGCGATGGCGGCCGGTCTGGCGGCGGCGTCGAGCGCGGCGCCCCAAGCCTTTTGGCGGCGTTGCGACTCGGCGATGACACGGGGGAGGAGGCCGGCGACGCGAAGCTCGGGCGCGTGCTCGAGGGCGATCATGGCCGCCGTGTCCCGCTCCGAATGATGCTGGCGGGCAAGGCTTTCCTGGCCGGCCGCGGCCCTGCCGGCAAACCGCGGCGCGACGAAGCCGGCGACCAGCAGGCAGATCGCCAGCACCGCCGCCGCCGGCGGCGAGATGGCCGCGACCACGGCGGTCGCCGCCAGCCCCAGCACCGCCGCGACCCCGATCGGCACCACGGCACGCACCAGCACGTTGGCCAGTTCGTCGACGTCGGAGCCCACGCGTGCGACCAGCTCACCGCTGTGCAGGCGGACCGCGGCCGCCGCGGGCCCACGGGCCAGCCGATCGTAGACCCGCGCCCTGGCGGTGCCGGCCGCCCGCAGCGCGGCGTCGTGGGTGACCAGTCGCTCGCAGTAGTGCAGCACGCCCCGCGAGATGGCGAACGCGCGCACCGCGACCGCCGCGACCGACAGGTCGAGCACCGGCGGCATCTGCCAGGCCCGGGTGATCAGCCACGCCGAGACGCCCGCCAGCGCCAGCGCGCTGCCCAGCGACAGCACACCCAGCGCGATCGCCGCCCCGATGCGGGGAAGGCTCGGACGCAGCAGCGGCAGGGCCGCCCGCAGCGGATCAGATTGCGGCATAACGCGCTCCGCTGTCGGCGGCCACCTCCACCACCCGATCGCCGATGGCCAGCACCGGTTCGCGGTGCCCGACGACGACGACGGTCGCACCGGCGCGGGCGCGCTCCTCGATGGCCCGCAGCACGCGTTGCTCGGCGCGGGCGTCCAGGTGTGCGGTGGGCTCGTCGAGCAACAGCACGGGCGCGGCCGACCCGAGCGCCCGGGCGAGGCCGAGCCGTTGCCGCTGGCCCAGCGACAGGCCGACGCCGCCACGGCCCAGCACGGTGTCCAGCCCCTGCGGAAGCTCGGCCAGCACCGCATCGAAAGCCGAAGCCGTGCAAGCCTTGTCCAGGTCGTCGAGGTCGCCGAACAAGATCAGGTTGTCCCGGACGGTGCCCGGGACGAGCGCCGGGCGCTGCGGCAGCCAGGACAGCTGACGCCACCAAGCGCCCGGCTCCAGGTCGGTGACGTCGATGCCGGCCACCGTCACGCGGCCCGACGTCGGTACCGTGATGCCGGTGATCGCCTGCAGGGCCGTGCTTTTGCCGGCACCATTGCGTCCGGTCAGCACCGTCACCGAGCCCGGTTCGATCAGCGCGGTGAGGCCGCGCGGCGCTTGACCGTCGCGGCCCGCGACGCTGAGCCCCTCGAGTCGGATCTCCGCCCCGCGTGCGGTGACGGTCTGGCTTCGGGCCGTTGGGGGAATCGGCGCGCCGATGAGCGCAAAGGCCTTGTCGGCGGCGGTCCTGCCGTCCTGCGCGGCATGAAATTCCACGCCGATTCGGCGCAGCGGCCAGTACACGTCGGGCGCCAGTAACAGCACCGTGAGCCCGGTCGCCAGCGTCATCTCGCCGAACACCAGGCGCATCCCGATCCCCACCGCGATCAGCGCGACGCCCAGCGTCGCCAGCAATTCCAGCACCAGCGCCGACAGGAAGGCGATGCGCAGTGTGGCCATGGCCGAGCGGCGATGGGCCGCGGCGAGTTCGGCGATGCGTTGTTCGGGGCCCCGGGCGCGGCCCAGCGCGCGCAGCGTGGGGATGCCGGCGATCAGATCCAGCAACCGCCCCTGCAGCGTCGTCATGGCGGCCAGGGCGGCCGCCGACCGGTCGGCGGTGGCCAGGCCGATCAGCACCATGAATACCGGGATGAGCGGCAGGGTGATCGCCACGATCGCCGCGGACTTGAGGTCGTAGAACGCGACCACGGCGACGGTCGCCGGCGTCAGGATCCCCGCGAGCACCAGCGTGGGCAGGTACCCGGTGAAATAAGGGCGCAGGCCGTCGAGACCCCGGGTGACCACCACGGCGGCGGCGTCCCGTTGGGAAGCGAGTTCGCCCGGCTGCCGGGCGGTCACCGCCGTCAGCACCTGACCGGACAGATCGGCGATCACCGCGGTGGCGCCGCGTTGGCCCAACCGG
Source organism: Mycobacterium scrofulaceum (assembly GCF_001667885.1). Taxonomy (GTDB): domain Bacteria; phylum Actinomycetota; class Actinomycetes; order Mycobacteriales; family Mycobacteriaceae; genus Mycobacterium; species Mycobacterium scrofulaceum_C. Next base: position 12,863 of record NZ_LZJW01000171.1, read on the forward strand.
GCCTGCAGCCACTGTGCTAGCGCGCGAACGGTCCACAGCAGGGCGAGCATCGACAGCGGTCCCAGCCAGGTCCGCAGGCCGTGCGCCGCGTGATCACCGACGGCGCGCGCGACGACGTTCGCCAGCACGATCGCCGAGCCGATCGCACACCCGGAGATCACCACGCCGCAGCAGACGGTCGCGGTCAGGTAGCGCCGCAAGGCGATCGAGGCCCGCCACAGTCGCGGGTCCAGCGGGCCCCGCGTTTTCGAGTCGGGCGGCGAATCCGTCGCGCTCAGGACACCCGCCTCGCCAGGCCGATGGACTCAGGTATCCGATCCGCCGAGATCCGTTGCCGGAAAACCCAATACGTCCACGCTTGATACACCACCGTCAGCGGGGCCATGAACGCCGTCACCCACGTCATCACCTTGAGGGTGTAGGGCGTCGAGGAGGCGTTGTAGATGGTCAGGCTCCACTGCTTGTTCAGCGTCGAGGGCACCAGGTTCGGGTACAGCGCGCCGAACAACAGCACCACCACCGCCGCAACGACGGTCGCCGTGCAGGCGAAGGCCCAACCGTCGGACAGGCGCCGCCACACCAGCAGCACCGCCGCCAGCTGCGCCACCACCGCGACCCCGAGCACCACCCAGGTCCAGTCCTTGCCGTGGGCCAGTTGCGTCCAGATCCCAAAGACCGCAACCAGTCCGGTCACCGGCAGCGACAGCCACACCGCCAGCCGGTGGGCGTCGTCGCGGATGGCACCGGAGGTCTTCAGCGAGATGAACACCGCGCCGTAGAACAGGAACAGCCCGGCCGTGGCCAGGCCGCCCAGCAGCGTGTAGGCGTTGAGCACGTCGGTGACCGACAGGTGAACCTGGCCGTCGGCGTCCACCGGCAGCCCGCGAACCAGGATGGCGAAGGCCACCCCCCACAGAATCGCCGGCAGCCACGACCCGGCCGCGATGCCGAAATCGGCCCAGCCCCGCCACTTCGTGTCGTCGATCTTGCCGCGCCATTCGATCGCCACTGCCCGCAGGATCATGCCGAACAGGATGGCCAGCAGCGGCAGGTACAGCGTCGAGAACACGGTGGCGTACCAGCCCGGGAAGGCGGCGAACATCGCTGCGCCGCCGACGATCAGCCAGACCTCGTTGCCGTCCCAGATCGGGCCGATGGTGTTCAGCGCCGTGCGTCGGATCGGTTCCGGCTCGCCGATGCCGACGCGCGCGAGCGGTTCCATCAGCATGCCCACGCCGAAGTCGAAGCCCTCCAGAACGAAGAAGCCGAGGAACAGCAATCCGATGATGCCGAACCACAACTGCTGCAGCCCCATCGATCAGCTCCCTTCCGAGTCGTGGGTTCTTCGGGCCTAGTAGGCGAACGACAGCGGGGCCACCTCGGCGTCGCCGGGTGCGGGCGGGGGAGCCGGTTCGGCGTCGTGTTCCCGCGGCCCTTCGGTGATGTAGCGCTTGAGCAGGAAGAACCAGATCACCGCGAGCACGGCGTACACCAGGGTGAAGGTGACCAGCGACGTGATGACCATGCCGGGCGGATGGTTCGACACGGCCTCGCGGACGGTGAACCGAACCTGTTGGTCGCCGGTCGGATTCGGGGCGACGATCCAGGGTTGCCGGCCCATTTCGGTGAAGACCCACCCGGAGATGTTCGCCAGGAACGGCGTGGGAATGGTCAGCAGCGCCAGCCAGGAGAACCAGCGTTGGTTGGGGACCCGGCCGCCGCGGGTGAGCCACAGCGCCGCGAGGGCGAACAGGATCGGTACGGCCAGGAAACCGATCATCAGGCGGAAGGACCAGTAGGTGACGAACAGGTTGGGCCGGTAGTCGTTCGGGCCGAATCGATGCTCGAAGTCCTGCTGGATATTGCGCACGCCCTGCAACGTCACGCCGCTGGTCCGGCCCTCGGCGAGGAACGGCAGCACGTAGGGCACCTCGATCACCCGGGTGATGCTGTCGCAGTTGTTGTGCGTGCCGACGGTGAGGATCGAAAAGTCCGGGTCGGTTTCGGTGGCGCATAGAGATTCCGCCGACGCCATCTTCATCGGTTGCTGGACGAACATCAGCTTGCCCTGCCGGTCGCCGGTGAAGAACAGGCCGACGGCGGCGAGCAGCACCACCCAGCAGCCCAGGATGGTCGCCGGCCGAAACATGGTGCGCGCATTCGATTCGGCGGCGGGGGTGGCGGTTTCCGGGCGGCGGGACCGGACCAGGAACCAGGCGCTGACCGCCGCGACGAACGTTCCCGCGGTCAGCAACGCGCCGGTCACCGTGTGGGTAAACGCCCACCGCGCAGTGTTATTGCCCAGCAGCGCGGTGATGCTGTCGAGTTCGGCGCGGTGCGTCGCGGGATTGTAGTGCGCACCGACCGGATGTTGCATGAAAGAGTTCGCCACGATGATGAAGAACGCGGACGCGTTGACGCCGATGGCGACGATCCAGATGCAGGCCAGGTGGATCAGTTTCGGCAGCCGGCCCCAGCCGAAGATCCACAACCCGATGAAGGTGGACTCGAAGAAGAAGGCGAACAGCCCCTCCATGGCCAGGGGCGCCCCGAAGATGTCGCCGACGAACCGCGAATACTCAGACCAGTTCATCCCGAATTGGAACTCCTGGACGATCCCGGTCGCCACGCCGATGGCGAAGTTGATCAGGAACAACTTGCCGAAGAACTTGGTGAGGCGGTACCACGCGACGTTGTCGGTGACCACCCACACCGTCTGCATGACGGCCAGCAGGGGCGCCAGGCCGATCGTGAGCGGCACGAAGATGAAGTGGTAGACGGTGGTGATACCGAACTGCCACCGTGAAATATCGACGACATTCATCTGTCATCTCCCGATACAGCGGAGCCGTGGGCACGGCTACTACGGATTGTAGTAGAAGGGTCGGGGCCGGCGCTAGCGAGAACCGCCGTCAGCCCGTCAGTGTCTTGGACGCCTTGCGGATGCCGAAGGACGAGATGATCTCGAAAATGCCGATGACCACGAACCACACCCCGACCACGAGCGCCAGCGTGACAATCGATTCGAGCGGCGAGGCCAGGACGACGATGCCGGCGAGCAGGCTGATCACGCCGATGAAGATCGCCCATCCCCGACCCGGCAGATGCGGGTCCTGGATGGCTGAGACCGTCGTGCCGACGCCGCGGAAGATGAATCCGATGCCAATCCAGATGGCCAGCAACAGAATTGCGTAACCCTGACCGAAATGACGAAACGCCAAGAGCGCCAAGATGAGTGACGCGGCGCCGCTGATGAACAGGAGTATCCGGCTGCCCGCCGAGACATGCAGGCTGAACGCGAAGAACACTTGCGCCGCGCCGGTGATCAAGAGGTACACGCCGAACGCGGTCGCCGCGACGACGATGGATATCCCGGGCCACGCCAGCACCACGACGCCGAGGGCGAGCGACAGAATTCCCGATATCAGGGTCGATTTCCACAGATGCGGCAACAGAGTTGGAGCTGGAGGAGGTCCGGGTGTGGTTTGCATGGCCGCAGTCTGACACAATCGCCGCCCCCGGTATAGGGCACTTTGGCTACACGTGGGCGGTGCGCGAATCCTCGGTCAGCAGGTCGCCGGTTTCCTCGGTGGTTTCGCCGGCCGCCTTGCGCCCGATCAGATACCAGGTGCGCATGAGGCCCTTGCCTTTGACGTCGATGTGGCCGCGCTCCTGTAGGACGAACTCATCCTTGAGGCGCTCGTACATGGCCTCGGGCACCTGAATTCGGCCGACGGAGTCGGTGGATTCCATTCGGGACGCGACGTTGACCGCGTCGCCCCACACGTCATAGAAGAAGCGGCGCGAGCCCACGACGCCGGCGACCACCGGCCCGCATGCCATGCCCACCCGCAGCGGCACCGCGTTGCCATGCGGATCCTTCAGTGCGGCCGCGGCATTGGCCATGTCGAGGGCGAAGTCCGCGAGCGCCTGGGCGTGATCGGGGCGTGCGCGCGGCACCCCGCTGACGACCATGTAGGAGTCCCCGCTGACTTTGATCTTCTCGAGTCCGTGCCTGTCCACCAGCGCGTCGAAGGCGCCGTAGAGGCGGTCGAGGAAGCGCACCAGATCGGCCGGAGCGGTGCTGCTGGCTCGTTCGGTGAACCCGACGATGTCGGCGAAGAGGACGGAGGCGACGTCGTACTTGTCGGCGATGACGCTGCGGTCCGGCTCCTTGAGCCGCTCGGCGATGCTGGCCGGCAACATGTTGGCCAACAGCGCTTCGGAGCGCTCGTACTGCGCCTCCATCACGGCCTCCGCGCGAGCGGTGTCGCGCAGGGCGAACCACACCGTCACGACGACCATCACGACGCTGGAGATCGCGGTGATGACGAATCCCGCCGACTGCGCCCATGCGGGTTGCAGGCCGGTGTCGCGGGGGATCAAGAATTCGACGGCGATGATCAGGCCGGCGGCGACCGCCGCCAGCGTTGACGCCAGGACGATGTGCTCGATCCCCAGCAGGAGCACCACGATGCAGGCGCCCACCAGGAAGAAGAACTGAGCGCCCGAGCCGGTGCCGACGTCGACGCAGCTGGCGAAGACCGACACGTAGGCCGCGCCCAAGAACGTCAGCGGGGCAACGAGTTCGCCGAATCGCTGCAGCCACGGGACCATCGCGAAGACCATGGCGCCCAGGACGTTGATGGAGCTGACCTGCCACAACCAGGATCCGCCCAGGATCTGAACCAGAACGAAGCTGACGCTGACCAGGACGGCCAGCCACGCGGTGATGGTCAAGATCCGGGCGCGGCGCGCGGCGCTGGCGACGTAGTGCTGGTTGCGGTCGCGGGTCTGCGCCCGCACCGCGGCTACGCAGTCCGGGCGGTTCGGCTCGCCAGCTGACACCGGTGGGGCACCGCACTTCTTCGCCGCCACGGTCAAAGCGTAACCCGCTGAGCTCGGATTTGTCGGCCCCGACGGCGGAGGCGGAATCAGGTCTCGGCCGCCGCTACCGGTGCCGGTCCACGGGCGGCGTCAGCGGGTCGAGAAAAAATTGTAAAAAAGATTTTCCGTATGAGGGTTTTGCAAATTTTTCCGACGTGTTATTAAACATATGTCGGGCTGTGATGTGGGTCATGTGTTCCTCTAATGCGGGGGTGCGGGATGGCAAGTCTCAGCAGCAGGATTGGAATCGCGCTTATGCTCGCGTGCACCGCGGCGGCAACGCCCGCGTGCGGGGTGGGGTGTAACGGCGCGGCCTCGCTGCTGCGGGTGGCCACCGACTCGATGCAGAGCGATCCGATGCAGGTCAACGTGGTGCACTCGGAAGAACAAGTGTGCATCAGCCGCTAACGCGGTGGCGTTCGGTGCCACCGCCGGACTGGAGTTAGCTCGCGGAGCGGCGCCCATCGTGAGGGGTCGATGGGAGCCGTTGTTAATTGTGTTTCGGCGGCGTGAGTTGCTAGTTACCCGAATTAGTATGAATTCATCATGAACCGTCGCGCCGCGATTGAATGCAAAGCCGGAGTTAAATTTCGCGGTACTTAAATGGGGCCTATTCCATACCTTTGGAACGTATTTTGTGGCTTTTCCAAGCCGGAGGCTTGCTACCCCCGCGCATCGCGCCGACTTCGGTATCGGAGAGGCGGCTATCAGCCGCAGCCGGTTTGCCGCGGGGGGCCCCGTCGCGGCCCGCCGGCGTGCACACAGCGATCGCGCCCTGGGGCCGGACCCCCGAAGAGTTTGTTGGGCGACCCCTCCGATCGACTCCAGGGTCCCGGGGGCCTACGCCAGGTGTGGCGGGTTTGCCCGCGCAGCCGCGCAGGACCGCGTCGACCTTTCCGGCGCCGCCCGTGAGAAGGGCGCTGCCGCTGATGGTGCCCTCGGTGGGATTCGAACCCACACTGGACGGGTTTTGAGTCCGTTTCCTCTGCCAGTTGGGATACGAGGGCTTGCTCGGCCTCCTAGGTTAGAGGCAGCCTCCCACCATAAAGGATTTGGTGCCGCGGACCATCTCACCGCCCCCGAGGTCGCTGGTTCGAGGCGTTCACGACACAATGTCCGTCATGACAGGCCCCACGACCGACACCGACGCAGCTGTGCCGCGCCGGGTCCTGATCGCCGAGGACGAAGCGCTCATCCGACTGGACCTCGCCGAGATGCTCCGAGAGGAGGGTTACGAGATCGTCGGGGAGGCCGGCGACGGCCAGGAAGCCGTCGAGCTGGCCGAGCGCCATCGGCCCGACCTGGTGATCATGGACGTGAAGATGCCGCGCCGCGACGGGATCGACGCGGCGTCGGAGATCGCCAGCAAGCGCATCGCCCCGATCGTGGTGCTCACCGCGTTCAGCCAGCGGGACTTGGTCGAACGCGCCCGCGACGCCGGCGCGATGGCCTACCTGGTGAAGCCCTTCACTATCAGCGACCTGATTCCGGCCATCGAGCTGGCCGTGAGCCGCTTCGCCGAGATCAGTGAGCTGGAACGCGAAGTGGCGACGCTGTCCGAGCGGCTGGAGACGCGCAAGCTCGTCGAACGCGCCAAGGGGCTGCTGCAGACCAAGCAGGGCATGACCGAGCCCGAGGCGTTCAAGTGGATTCAGCGCGCCGCGATGGACCGGCGGACCACGATGAAGCGGGTCGCCGAGGTCGTCCTGGAAACGTTGGACACCGACGACGAGTAGCGCTGGGCCGTCGAGCGTGCGCCGACGGCTTTCGGGGTGCGCTCAGGGCGACGACACGCCGAATGAGGCCGCCCCCGTTGCACATTGGGCGGCTAAGCGCCGTCAGCGCGCGACGATCACCGAGGAGCCGTGGCCGAACAGGCCCTGGTTGGCCGTGACGCCGACCGTGGCGTTCTCCACCTGCCGGCCCGTCGCCTGACCGCGCAGTTGCCAGGTGAGCTCGCAGACCTGCGCGATGGCCTGCGCGGGGATGGCCTCGCCGAAGCAGGCCAGCCCGCCCGACGGGTTGACCGGGACCCTGCCGCCGATGGTGGTCGCGCCGCTGCGCAACAGCGCCTCGGCCTCGCCCTTGGGGCACAGCCCGAGGTGCTCGTACCAGTCGAGCTCCAGCGCGGTGGACAGGTCGTAGACCTCGGCCAGGCTGACGTCCTCGGGCCCGATGCCCGCCTCGGCGTAGGCCGCGTCCAGGATCTGATCCTTGAACACCCGCTCCGGCGCGGGCACCGCGGCGGTGGAATCCGTTGCGATGTCGGGCAATTCGGGCAGGTGCTGGGGGTAGCGGGGGGTGACCGTGCTGACGGCGCGCACGGAAGGAACGCCGTCGAGCGAGCCGAGGTGCTTGCGGGCGAACTCGGCGCTGGCCACGATCAGGGCCGCCGCGCCGTCGGAGGTGGCGCAGATGTCGAGCTGCCGCAGCGGGTCGGCCACCACCGGGCTGGCGAACACGTCCTCGGGCGAGGCTTCTTTGCGGTAGCGGGCGTTCGGGTTCTGCAATCCGTGTCGGGAGTTCTTCACCTTCACCTGGGCGAAGTCGTCGGTGGTCGCGCCGTAGAGGTCCATCCGTCGGCGCGCCAGCAGCGCGAAGTACACCGGGTTCATCGCGCCGATCAGGTGGAATCGCTGCCAGTCGGGATCGTTCTTGCGTTCCCCGCCGACCGGGGCGAACGCGCCCTTGGGGGTGGTGTCCGCACCGATCACCAGCGCGACGTCGCAGAAGCCGGCCAGGATCTGGGCGCGCGCGCTCTGCAGCGCCTGTGAGCCGCTGGCGCACGCGGCGTAGCTCGAGCTCACCGGCACGCCGTTCCAGCCGAGCTTCTGGGCGAACGTGGACCCGGCGATGAAGCCCGGGTAGCCGTTGCGGATCGTGTCCGCGCCGGCGACCAACTGGATCTGCCGCCAGTCCAGGCCGGCCTCGGCCAGCGCGGCGCGCGCGGCCACGACCCCGTATTCGGTGAAATCGCGGCCCCACTTGCCCCACGGGTGCATGCCGGCGCCGAGGATGTAAAGCGGTTCGGGCATCAGGCGATCCTCCACGCATAGACGATGCGCTGCACGCCGTCATCGTCGGTGAACAGCGGCATGGTGGTCAGCTCCATCTCCATGCCGACCTTCAAGTCGGCGGCCAGCGTGCCCTCGACCACCTTGCCCAGCACGATCAGTCCCTCGTCGGCCAGCTCGACCGCGGCAATGGCGAAGGGCTCGAAGGGATCCGGGGCGGGGTAGGGCGCCGGCGGCGGATACCGGTTTTCGGTGTAGCTCCACAGCTTGCCCCGGGTCGACAGCGCGACCGGCTCTAGCGTGTCGCTGGCGCACGCCGGGTTGGGGCAGTTGTTCTCCCGCGGCGGGAAGACGTAGGTGCCGCACTCGGGGCATTTGCCGCCGATCAGGTGCGGCTGGCCGGCCTCGTCGGTGGCGAACCATCCGTCGATCGCGGGTTCTTGGCTGGTGACCTCTGGCACTCGGCCAGACTACCCAGGCCCAACACAAAACTGAAACGTGTTGCAGTTCTGCGGCGGCGCCTGGCTCGTCGGTCCGGGTGCCTAGAGTGATAGCCGTGCCCGCTCCGCCCGCTCAGACGACCGAGGAACACACCAAGCCGACACTGATGTTGCTCGACGGCAATTCGCTGGCATTTCGGGCCTTCTACGCGCTGCCCGCCGAGAACTTCAAGACCCGCGGCGGCCTGACCACCAACGCCGTCTACGGCTTCACCGCGATGCTGATCAACCTGCTGCGCGACGAGGCCCCCACCCACGTCGCCGCGGCGTTCGACGTCTCGCGGCAGACGTTCCGCTCCGAGCGCTACCCCGAGTACAAGGCGAACCGCTCGTCGACGCCCGACGAGTTCCACGGCCAGATCGACATCACCAAGGAGGTGCTGAACGCGCTGGGCATCACGGTGCTGGCCGAGCCGGGTTTCGAGGCCGACGACCTGATCGCGACGCTGGCCACCCAGGCCGAGAACGAGGGCTTCCGCGTGCTGGTGGTCACCGGCGACCGGGACTCCCTGCAGCTGGTCAGCGACGACGTCACCGTGCTCTACCCGCGCAAGGGCGTCAGCGAACTGACCCGGTTCACGCCCGAGGCCGTCGTCGAGAAGTACGGGCTGACCCCCACGCAGTACCCCGACTTCGCGGCCCTGCGCGGCGATCCGAGCGACAACCTGCCCGGCATCCCCGGCGTGGGGGAGAAGACCGCGTCCAAGTGGATCGCCGAATACGGCTCGCTGCAGGGCCTGGTGGACAACGTCGACTCGGTGCGGGGCAAGGTCGGCGACGCGCTGCGGGCCAACCTGGCCAGCGTGATCCGCAACCGCGAGCTCACCGACCTGGTCAAGGACGTGCCGCTGGCGCAGACCCCGGACACGCTGCGCATGCTGCCGTGGGACCGCGACCAGATCCACCGCCTGTTCGACGACCTGGAGTTCCGGGTCTTGCGGGACCGGCTGTTCGACACGCTGGCCGCGGTGGAGCCCGAGGTCGACGCGGGGTTCGACGTGCGCGGCGGGGCGCTGCAGGCGGGCGAGCTGGCCGTGTGGCTGGCCGAACACAGCTCGGGCAAGCGGTTCGGCCTGGCGGTCGTCGGCACCCACCTGGCCTACGACGCCGACGCCACCGCGCTGGCGATCGTGTCCGCCGACGGGGAGGGCCGCTACATCGACACCTCCGCGCTGGAACCCGACGACGAGGCGGCGCTGGCGTCCTGGCTGGCCGACCCGGGCCCGCCCAAGGCGCTGCACGAGGCCAAGCTGGCGATGCACGACCTGGCCGGCCGCGGCTGGACGCTGGCCGGCGTGACCTCCGATACCGCGCTGGCCGCCTACCTGGTGCGTCCCGGTCAGCGCAGCTTCTCCCTCGAGGACCTGTCCCTGCGTTACCTGCGCCGCGAGCTGCGTGCGGAAACGGCTGAGCAGCAACAGCTTTCGCTTCTCGACGATCCCGAGGGGACGGACGACCAAGCGGTGCAGACCCTGATCCTGCGGGCCGTCGCGGTGCTGGACCTGGCCGATGCCCTCGACGAGGAGCTGGCCCGCATCAACTCCACGTCGCTGCTGGGCGGCATGGAGCTGCCGGTCCAGCGGGTGCTGGCCGAGCTGGAACACACCGGCATCGCAGTCGATTTGGACCTGCTGGGCGAGTTGCAGAGCGACTTCGCCCACCAGATCCGCGACGCCGCCGAAGCCGCCTACGCGGTGATCGGCAAGCAGATCAACCTGGGCTCGCCGAAGCAGTTGCAGGCGGTGCTCTTCGACGAGCTTCAGATGCCGAAGACCAAGCGCACCAAGACCGGCTACACCACCGACGCCGACGCCCTGCAGTCGCTGTTCGACAAGACCGGACATCCGTTCCTGCAACACCTTCTGGCGCACCGCGACGCCACCCGGCTCAAGGTGACCGTCGACGGCTTGCTGAATTCGGTGGCCTCCGACGGGCGCATCCACACCACCTTCAACCAGACCATCGCGGCGACGGGCCGGCTGTCGTCGACCGAGCCGAACCTGCAGAACATCCCGATCCGCACCGAGGCCGGCCGGCGGATCCGGGACGCGTTCGTGGTGGGCGAGGGCTACAGCGAGCTGATGACCGCCGACTACAGCCAGATCGAGATGCGGATCATGGCGCACCTGTCGCGGGACGAGGGCCTCATCGAGGCCTTCAACACCGGGGAGGACCTGCATTCGTTCGTCGCCTCGCGGGCGTTCGGCGTGCCGATCGAGGAGGTCACCTCCGAGCTGCGCCGCCGGGTCAAGGCGATGTCGTACGGGCTGGCCTACGGGTTGAGCGCGTACGGGCTGTCGCAGCAGCTGAAGATCTCCACCGAGGAGGCCAAGGAGCAGATGGACGCCTACTTCGCCCGGTTCGGCGGCGTGCGCGACTATCTGATGAACGTCGTGGAGCAGGCCCGCAAGGACGGCTACACCTCGACGGTGCTGGGCCGCCGCCGCTACCTGCCCGAGCTGGACAGCAGCAACCGCCAGGTGCGGGAGGCCGCCGAGCGCGCGGCGCTCAACGCGCCCATTCAGGGCAGCGCCGCCGACATCATCAAGGTGGCGATGATCGAGGTCGACAAGGCGATCAAAGAGGCCGGACTGAAGTCCCGCATGCTGCTGCAGGTGCACGACGAACTCTTGTTCGAAATCGCGCCCGGCGAGCGGGACCGCGTCGAGGCCCTGGCGCGCGAGAGGATGGGCGGCGCGTACCCGCTCGACGTCCCGCTGGAGGTTTCGGTGGGTTACGGCCGCTCCTGGGACGCGGCCGCGCATTAGTGAAACTTCGGCCCCGGAATTTTGCCGACACGTCATGTTCTCGTCAGAAACGCGCAGGCTGGGCCGCCCGGGTTTGGCCAGCGTGTACGCAGTCGAGTAGCCTCAATAGGTAAATCCCAGATTTGTCCCTACGACCCAACCTGTCCGGAGCAACCCACCACATGCCGAGTCCCACCGTCACCTCGCCCCAAGTAGCCGTCAACGACATCGGTTCCAGCGAGGATTTTCTTGCCGCAATAGACAAAACGATCAAGTACTTCAACGATGGCGACATCGTCGAGGGGACGATCGTCAAAGTGGACCGGGACGAGGTGCTCCTCGACATCGGCTACAAGACCGAGGGCGTCATCCCCGCCCGCGAGCTCTCCATCAAGCACGATGTCGACCCCAGTGAGGTCGTTTCCGTCGGCGACGAGGTCGAGGCCCTGGTTCTCACCAAGGAGGACAAAGAGGGCCGCCTGATCCTGTCCAAGAAGCGCGCCCAGTACGAGCGCGCCTGGGGCACCATCGAGGCTCTCAAGGAAAAGGACGAGGCCGTCAAGGGCACCGTCATCGAGGTCGTCAAGGGTGGTCTGATCCTGGACATCGGCCTGCGCGGCTTCCTGCCCGCATCGTTGGTCGAGATGCGCCGGGTCCGCGATCTGCAGCCGTACATCGGCAAGGAGATCGAGGCCAAGATCATCGAGCTGGACAAGAACCGCAACAACGTGGTGCTGTCGCGTCGTGCCTGGCTGGAGCAGACCCAGTCCGAGGTGCGCAGCGAGTTCCTCAACCAGCTGCAGAAGGGCGCCATCCGCAAGGGTGTCGTCTCCTCCATCGTCAACTTCGGCGCCTTCGTCGACCTCGGCGGTGTGGACGGGCTGGTGCACGTCTCCGAGCTGAGCTGGAAGCACATCGACCACCCGTCCGAGGTCGTCCAGGTGGGCGACGAGGTCACCGTCGAGGTGCTCGACGTCGACATGGACCGCGAGCGGGTTTCGTTGTCGCTCAAGGCAACTCAGGAAGACCCGTGGCGGCACTTCGCCCGCACGCACGCCATCGGCCAGATCGTGCCCGGCAAGGTCACCAAGCTGGTGCCGTTCGGTGCGTTCGTTCGCGTCGAGGAGGGCATCGAGGGCCTGGTGCACATCTCCGAGCTGGCCGAGCGCCACGTCGAGGTGCCCGACCAGGTGGTCGCCGTCGGCGACGACGCCATGGTCAAAGTCATCGACATCGACCTGGAGCGGCGCCGGATCTCGTTGTCGCTCAAGCAGGCCAACGAGGACTACACCGAGGAGTTCGACCCGGCGAAGTACGGCATGGCCGACAGCTACGACGAGCAGGGCAACTACATCTTCCCGGAGGGCTTCGACGCCGAGACCAACGAATGGCTCGAGGGTTTCGAGAAGCAGCGCGCCGAGTGGGAGGCCCGGTACGCCGAGGCCGAGCGCCGGCACAAGATGCACACCGCGCAGATGGAGAAGTTCGCCGCGGCCGAGGCGGCCGGGCACGCCGAACCGTCGTCGGGCAACGGCGCGCGCGAGGAGAAGGCGGCCGGTGGCTCGCTGGCCAGCGACGCCCAATTGGCCGCGCTGCGGGAGAAACTCGCCGGCAACGCCTAAGCCGCACCGCATGCTGCGTATCGGGTTGACCGGCGGCATCGGCGCCGGCAAGTCCGCGCTGGCGGCCACCTTCGCGAAGTGCGGGGCGGTCATCGTCGACGGCGACGTCATCGCGCGCGAGGTGGTCCAGCCGGGCACCGAGGGCCTGGCGGCCCTGGTCGAGGCCTTCGGTGACGACATCCTGCTGCCCGACGGATCGCTGGATCGTCCGGCGTTGGCCGCCAAGGCGTTCCGTGACGACGAGGCGCGGCAAAAGCTGAACGGCATCGTCCACCCGTTGGTGGGCAAGCGGCGCGCCGAGATCATCGAATCGGTGCCCGCGGATTCGGTTGTCGTGGAAGACATTCCGCTGCTGGTGGAATCGGGGATGGCGCCGCTGTTTCCGCTCGTCGTCATCGTGTACGCCGACGTCGAGGTGCGGCTGCGGCGGCTGGTCGATCAGCGCGGCATGCCCGAATCCGACGCCCGCGCCCGGATCGCCGCACAGGCCACCGACGAGCAGCGCCGCGCCGTCGCCGATGTCTGGGTGGACAACTCCGGCAGCCCGGACGACCTGGTGCGACGGGCCCATGACGTGTGGGACAACCGGATACTGCCGTTCGCGCACAACCTGAGTCGGCATCGGGCCGCCCGGGCGGCGGCCCGGTTGGTGCCGCCCGACGCGACGTGGCCGGATCAGGCCCTTCGCATCGTCAACCGGTTGAAGACCGCCTGCGGCCACCGGGCGATCCGGGTGGACCACATCGGTTCGACCGCCGTGCCGGGGTTACCCGCCAAGGACGTCGTCGACGTGCAGATCACCGTCGAATCGTTGGCGGTCGCCGACGAACTCGCCGAGCCCCTGCTCGCCGCGGGTTACCCGCGGATCGAGGGCATCGGCGCCGACGTCGCCAAGCCGCAAGCCCGCAGCCGCGTCGAGGAATACGACTACAGCGACGATCCATCGCTGTGGCGCAAACGTTTTCACGGCTCGGCCGACCCGGGCCGGCCGACCAACGTGCACCTGCGGGTCGACGGCTGGCCCGGCCAGCAGTTCGCCCTGCTGTTCAAGGACTGGATGACCGCGGAGCCCGAGGTGGCGGCCGAATACGTGAACGTCAAGCGGGCGGCCGCCGAGCGCGCGGGCGGCGACACGGCGTCGTACGTCGAGGCCAAGGAACCCTGGTTCGCCGACGCCTATCGGCGGGCGTGGGCGTGGGCCGACGCCACCGGCTGGAAGCCCTGAGCCACGATGCCGTTCGTCAACGACATCCTGGGCCCGCGGCGGCCCTTCGTGGACGAGGCGCCGCAGCTGGTGGCCGGACGACGGCGGCGCACCAGCACCATCGACACCCATCCGGATGGGGCGGGCGGCTCCCTGGCCGACCTGCGGGCGCGCGACGTGGTGGGCGCCGAGGACGGACGCGTCGAGGTACTCGGTGAGATCCGAATGCAGGCGCATCTCACCGATCAGGTCGTCGACGACATCACTTCGCCCGCCGGTCTCGACGCACTGCTGGGCTGTCGTGTCGGCGCCGGATTCCGGGCGAAGGTTGGCCGGCTGTTCCCCGAGGAAGCGGAGCGCGCCAGCCTGCTGCATCTGCTGCTCGACGACTGGGTCGGTGCAACCCTGGTGTCCGGATACGCCACCCAATACGCGGCGATCATCGAGGGCGTCGAGGAGAAGATGCCGCTGGGCATCGCCGACCGGATGGCCGGCATCTGCGCCGGTTTCGCGCCGGACGCTTCGTTGATCGCGTACACCCGGCGGCACGATGTCATCCCGACGGGCCGCGGCCCGGTGGCGCCGCCGCTGAGCGGACTACACGAAGTGGAGCCGCTGCGAGCGCGCGGGATGCGCAGGTACCGACGGCTGGATCTGGCGGACTTCGACACCGGGCCGGCGCAGTTCCAGGCCCACTTCCGCGACTCTCACGTGGACGACGACTTGGTGGAGACGATCGTGCACGAGTACACGGTCGCCGGCACGATTGACACCTCGAGGCGGGTGATCACCGGGGTGAACGCGGAAGTGCGGGTGCTGCCCTGGCAGGAGTGCCCGGGGGCGATCGGTAGCGCATCCCGCATCCGCGGTATGACTCTGGCCGAGTTACGCGACCGCGTCCGCGGTGAATTCGTCGGCACCAGCACCTGCACCCACCTCAACGACACGTTGCGCGCGATCGCCGATCTGGACGCCCTGTTGGATAGCCGGTAAGCAGGTCGACAATCCCGTCCTTCGATCTCAGGCGGGCAGCGGCGCGCCGCACTGCAGCGCCCCGCTGTTGGGGTCGGCGTTGCCGGCCGCCGGTTTGACGAACTGATCGGTTTGGGTGAAAACGGCGTCGTCGACGTCGATCTCGCAGTGCACGTTCGCCGCGTAGGGGAAATGCAGCACTATCCGCATCCCGGCCTGCTGGGGGTCGGGCAGCACCGTGTTGGCCTCGAATACGTTGCCGGGCATGGACGGCAGGTTGGTGGTGTTGGTCTGGCCGCCGTTGATGACGAAGGTGGCCTGACTGCCGGTCGTCAACGCATCGATACGGGCACGGTAGGTGATGTTGTGCAGGTCCGCCCGCGCGGTCGCCGGACTCAGCTGGGCGGCAACGGCAATGATCGCGATCGCGGTGATCGGCGGCAGCCTGCGGCCGGTGTAACTCATAGCTGGTGACATTACCCGCTCTCCCGCACGACCTCGCCGGCTTCCTTATCGGTGCGGACGCCGAGATAACGCGGGTGGCGCAGCTTCCCGTCGCGCGTCCACTCGGTGAAACCGATCTGGACCACCAGCTCGGGCTGCGCCCAATGGGCGCCGGCTTCCCGCACCAGGCCGCGGGTGAAGGGCGGGGTGTCCCGGGCGATCGCCGACAGCCGCTCGTGCAGACGGCGCAACGTGGCCTCGTCGAAGCCCGTGCCGACCTTGCCGGCGTAGACCAGGTCGCGGCCGTCGTAATAGCCCAGCAGCAGCGCCCCGAGCTCCACCCGGCTGCCCTTGGGGCTGGTGTAGCCGCCGACCACGAACTCCTGGTCCCGCACGCACTTGAACTTCAGCCAATTCTTTGACCGGCCACCGTCGTATCGGGACTCGGCCAGCTTCGCGATCACCCCTTCGTCGCCGCGTGCGCAGGCGGCGCGGTAGGCGGCCAGGCCGTCCTCAACCCGGTGCGGGGTGTACCGCAGCGGGTCGGCGAACTCGATCGCGTTGCGCAGCAACCGCTTACGCAACAACAGCGGCGCGTCGAGCGTCGACTTGCCGTCCAGATGCAACAGGTCGAACAGGTAATAGAAGACGCGGACCGGCGATGCGCGGGCGACCTGCGGGTCGGTGATGCCCAGCCGGCCCTGCAGCCTGGCGAAGCTGGTGCGGCGGCCTTCGAAGGCGACCACCTCCCCGTCGACGACGAAGCGGGTCGCGCCCTGGGCGGCAAGCGCGTCGACGAGTTCCGGGTAGGTTCCGTTGAGCGGCTGGCGGTTTCGCGACAACAGCCGCACCCGGTCGCCGTCGCGGAAGGCCAGGCAGCGCATCCCGTCGAACTTGCGCTCGAAGATCCAGCGCGGATCGGAGAACCGCTCGTCGGTCAGCGTCGCCAGCGTGGGGGATCGCCAGTCGGGCACCGGTTCATCGGGCAGCCCCGCGGCTATGTCTCGCGCCACGTCAGCTCCATCCCGTGGCCGGCCAGCCAGCGGGAGAGGTCATAGCCGTTGCGGGCCAACCCCGCAACGGCGTCCACGGCGCGCCGCACGGCCCCCTCGGCGACCTCCGGCGTCAACAAGCCGTGCCGGACGGCATCCAGCAACTCGTCGACGTCGGCCAGGTCCGCGCCGTCGCCGGTGCGGACCTCGATGTCGAGGTAGTGATCCTCCGAACGCCACACCTGAGGTCCGGGCGTGTACTCGCCCACGTCGAGGTAGTAGTCGTGATCCCGTTCGTGGCCGGGATTGAAGTGAAACACCGTGGCGCGCAATCCGAGTGAGGGCAGCAACCACGACTCGAGGTAATGGAATTGGGCGCGGCCGGGTGTGGGTCGGGCCACGTAGAGTCCCCACGGGTGGACCGCATAGTCGTCCACGTCCCGCACGATGCCCTTGGGATCGGTGTTGGTGCGGGCGATCAGGTCGAACGTCTCGTGCTTGGGCGGATGGATGGACCTACTCTAGTTGCCGGGGCCGTCTCGGGGCCACGTCGAAGTCGAAGCCGGCACAGCGGGCCAACTTGGGAGGGCACAGTGAGCGACCTCAGCGGAAAGACAGCCCTCGTCACCGGCGGCAACTCGGGCATCGGGTTGGCGGCCGCGCGGCGGCTGGCCGACGCGGGCGCCCACGTGATTCTGACCGGGCGCAATCAGCAGACCATCGACGCCGCCGTGGCCTCGATCGGCGAACGGGCGACGGGCATCCGCGCCGACGTGGCCAACCTCGACGACGTGGCGGCCGTCGCCGACGTCATCGCGTCCCGCGGGAAAGGACTCGACGTCCTCTTCGCCAACGCGGGCGGCGGAGAATTCGCGGCACTGGGCGACATTTCGGTCGAACACTTCACCTCCACGTTCATGACCAACGTGGGCGGCACGTTGTTCACCGTGCAAGCCATGCTGCCGCTGCTCAACCCCGGCTCGTCGATCGTGCTGACCGGTTCGACCGCCGCCTACAACGGCACCCCGGCGTTCAGCGTGTACGCGGCGACCAAGGCGGCGATCCGCTCGTTCGGGCGGACCTGGGCCGCCGAACTCGTGGGCCGCGGGATCCGGGTCAACACGATCGTGCCCGGACCGGTCGAGACCCCGGGGCTGATGGGGCTGGCGCCGGCCGGACGGGAGCAGGAGCTACGAGAAGGCGAGGCGTCCAAGGTCCCGATGGGCCGGCTGGGCAGGCCCGAGGAGGTCGCCGCGGCGGTGCTCTTCCTCGCGTCGGACGAGAGCAGCTTCATGACCGGCAGCGAGATCTTCGTCGACGGCGGTGCGGAGCAAATCTGAGGCCCGGGCCTATCGGCGCAGGCGGATTCTCCACCGCACGAAGCCGGCATAGAACAGCGACAACGCCGCCAGCATGCCCATGTCCAGCAGCCACACCTTCGACGTGTGCTGCCAGAACCGGTCCTGGGACAGCAGCGAATCGGGCACCAGGTGCCGCAGATCCACCGTCGACGCCGCCGCGGCGTACCCCCAGCGCGCGGGCATCGCGAACGACAGCTGATCCAGTCCCAGCCGGCCGGTCACAGGGACCATGCCGCCGCAGAGCACCAGCTGGGCCATCACCGTCACCACGAACAGCGGCATGATCTGCTCGCTGGAGCGCACCAGCGACGAGATCGCCAGGCCGAGAATCGCCGAGGCGACACAGGTCGCCGCGACGGTGGCGAACAATTCGACCGTCGCCCCGACGGTCGAGTGGCCGAGCAGGACGCCGCCGCGCGTCGGCGCGCTCTTGCCGATCACCACGATCGCGGTGATGACGGCCGACTGCAGGATGGCAAACCCGCAGAACACCGCGGTTTTCGCGAGCAGGTAGGCCGTCGTCGACAGCCCGACCGCCTGCTCGCGCTGGAAGATGGCGCGTTCGCCGACCAGATCACGGATCGTCAGCGCGGTGCCCATGAACGCCGCGGCGGGCATCAGCAGGGCCAGGATCTGCGCCGCTTCGTCCGGCGTTCCCGCGTTCGGGCCGGGAAGATGAAATCCGTTGCCGCCCGGGACGGTCAGCGACAGCGACCCGAGGATGAACGGCAACAGCGCCAGGAAAACGAAGTAGGCGCGGTCGGCGACGACCAGCCGGATCTGCCGGCGGGCGACCGTCGAGATCTGCCGTCGCACACTGGTGTGCACCGGTTCGCCCAGGGCGCCCGGCTCGTCCGCCTTGTCCGGCAGGAGCTTCTGCGGCCGCTTCTCGGCGTCACGCTGCTCGATGAAGCGCCGGTTGGCCTCCTCCGGATCGGCGCCCACCTTCGTGAAGATCTTCGCCCAGTTGGTGGTGCCCATCGCCGCGCCGATCTGGTCGGGCGGGCCGCAGTAGGCCGTTTTGCCGCCCGGGGCCACCAACAGCAGCTGGTCGCAGGTGTCGAGGTAGGACAGCATGTGCGTCACCACGATCACCACGCGACCGGCGTCGGCCAGCTGCCGCAGCATCGTCATGACCTGGTGGTCGAGCGCCGGGTCCAGCCCGGACGTCGGCTCGTCGAGGATCAGCAGCGACGGGCCGGTGAGCAGCTCGAGCGCCACCGAAGCGCGCTTGCGCTGACCGCCGGACAGCTTGTCCACCCGGGTGTCGGCGTGTTTGGTCAGGTCGAGTTCGTCGAGGACCTGGGCGACGACCTTCGCCCGGTCGGATTTGCTGGTGTCGGGTGGCAGCCGCAGTTCGGCGGCGTAGCCGAGCGCCTGGTTGATCGTCAGCTGCCGGTGCACGACGTCGTCCTGTGGGACCATGCCGATGCGGCTGCGCAACGACGCGTATTCGGCGTGAATGTCGTGCCCCTCGAACGTGACCGAGCCCGAGCTGGGCGTCGTGTAGCCGGCGATCAGCCTGGCCAGCGTGCTCTTTCCGGCACCCGACCCGCCGATCACGGCGGTCAGCGTTCCGGGCCGCGCGATCAGCGAGATGTCGTCCAGCAGTTGTTTGCCGTTGTCGACGACGTACTTGACGTTGCGCACCTCCAGCCCGCCCGTGCGGGTCTCGGCCTCGCTGCGTTCGGCAAGGGCGCCGTCCCGGAACACGAGGTCGACGTTGCCGATGGTGACGACGTCCTCGTCGGACAGGATCGCCGATCCGACCCGGGTGCCGTTGACGAAGGTCCCGTTGATGCTGTTGTCCCGGATCTCGGTGCCCAGCGGCGTCTGCACCAACGTCGCGTGCTGACGCGAGGCCAGCACGTCGGAGACCACGATGTCGTTCTCCGCGGCGCGCCCGATCGTCATGGCGTGGGTGCCCGCGGCCGCCGACGAGCGCGGTGAGAGCAACTTCACAAAGCGCGTCGCGAGGTTCGACACGTCGGCCGACTTCGCGTCCACCACCGTGAGTTCGGCGGGCGGCGTCGACCGCTGCGGCGGCGGCGCGCCGGCGTGCACGTCGGTCCGCTCCTCCGGTGGGATGCCGCGCAGCGGACCGCCCGAGGCCGGCACGGGCCGGCCCGGTTGCGGTGGCGGCGCCTGCCGGGGCGGTGGAATGGGCTGGCGGATCGGGGAATTCGGCGGCCGGGCGGGCGGCCTGGGTGGCGCGGGCCGCGGCGGCCGCGTCGGATTCGTTTGCTCGGGGAGCGCCGACCAGGCCAGCGTCGGCGGTCCGGCCTCGTGGCCCGGCCGGGTCCGGCCCGGGCGGTCGGCGTATCCCTGCTGCGGGCCGATGGCGAAGGTCAGGCGCGGGCCCCGCGGATTTCCGACGTGAATGCTCTGGCCGTCGTGGACATCGATGACCGGCATCCGGTATCCGTTGAGATAGGTCCCGTTCAGCGAGCCGTTGTCGATTGCCAGCCACCGGCCCTGGTCGAAACGCACGATCAGGTGGGCGCGCGAGATCCGGGGATCGGGGATGCGCACGTCGGCCTGCGCGTCGCGGCCGACGACCACCTCGTGGCCGGCCGCGAAGGATCGTTGGGACCCGTCATGCCGAATCGTCAGGATGGGCGGAGCGGGTCGAGTCACCACTCAAGTATCGGTGCGCGCGGTGAGTGGTCTCTATTGGGACCGCCTGTGATTTCGCTATGTTTCGGTTCGGCCACTCATAGCCGTTTCATAGCTCGCTGAAAACCAGCCCCTACCGGGATCCGGCATGATCTTCAACGGAAGGGGGAGGCCTGTTTCCGTGCGCGCCGGGCACATCGTCGTGCCGGCGGCAGCGCCGAGGCGAAGCGAGGCTCAATCGCGATGTACGTGCCCGAGGCAGTGCGCACCGCGCAGGTTGCGGCAAGCCGGGGCTGAAACGACGAGGGGGCGGGGCGGTAGATGGATGACGACAAGGGCACGACCCGGCGCATCGGCGCCGGGCGGCGGCTGCTGAGCAACCCGAGCGGGGCCCGCGCGGCGCTGCGGGCGGGATTTCAGTCGCTGCCCGCGGTCACCATCTCCCATCTGTTCCGTCGCATCCCGCCGGTCAGCTCGGCGCCGAACGCGGAGCCCGTGGCCGGCCTCGTGGAGGCCGACGGTGCCCGCCTGTCGATTTCCAGCGGGGCGCCGTTCGCGGGCTACACGATCCTGCGCCAGCTGGGCGCGGGCGGGATGGCCGAGGTGTACCTGGCACTGCATCCCCGGTTGCCGCGTCGCGACGTCATCAAGGTCCTGGCGGAAGCGGTCACCGCCGATCCCGAGTTTCGCGAAAGGTTCAACCGCGAGGCCGATCTCGCCGCGACGTTGTGGCATCCCCACATCGTCGGCGTCCACGACCGCGGCGAATACAACGGTCACCTCTGGATTTCCATGGACTACGTGGAGGGCACCGACGCCTCCCGGCTGGTGAAGGAGCGCTATCCCGACGGGATGCCGGTCGGCGAGGTGTGCGCCATCGTCCAGGCCGTCGCCGGGGCCCTCGACTACGCCCACGACCGCGGGCTGCTGCACCGGGACGTGAAACCGGCGAACATCCTGCTCACCCATCCGGAGGACGGCGAACGCCGAATCCTGTTGGCGGACTTCGGTGTGGCGCGTCACCTGGGCGACATCAGCGGGATCACCGAGACCAACGTCGCGGTGGGCACGGTGGCCTATGCCGCGCCGGAACAGTTGACGGGATCCAACATCGACGGTCGGGCCGACCAATACGCCTTGGCCGCAACGGCTTTCCATCTGCTCACCGGAGCCCCGCCGTTCCAGCATTCGAATCCGATCGCGGTGATCAGCCAGCACCTGCACGAAGAGCCGCCCCGGCTCAGCGATTACCGCCCGGAGCTGGCGCATCTCGACGAGGTGTTCCGCACTGCCCTCGCGAAGCAACCCGAGGACCGCTTCGAGCGGTGTCGCGCGTTCGCCGCCGCCGTCAGCGAGCGGTGCGACACCGCCGCGGAAGCCGGCCAACGCGCCCGCGCCCGCACCGTGGCGACGGCGCCGCCGCGCAGCGGCCCGCGCGCCGCTTTCGCCGCGCTGAACCACCGGTTCTCGGCGCGGACGCGATGGGCGGTCGGGTTGGTGTGCGCAATGCTCATCGCGGTGGCCGCCACCGGATCGGTCCTGTACTCCTTCGAGCCCGACACCCCGCCGGCCAACCCGGCGCTCGCGTCGAAGCCTTCCGTCCCGGCGCCCGCGAGGTCCGGGGGACCGTCGCTCTCCGGCAGCTACCGGCTGGACTACGACCAGAGCAAGCGGACCACCAACGGCGTCGCGATCCGCCACGACGGCCCCGCCACCGGCTGGTGGGCCTTCAGATCCGTGTGCACCACCAACGGCTGCGCGGCCACCGGCGCACGGCTGGACAACGCGGCGCACCAGACGGCGAGCGGCCCGACGGACACGCTGCGCTTCGTCGGCGGCTACTGGCAGGGCGCGCCTCAGCAGGAACGGATGGACTGCACGCCGGCCCCCGGCCAGAACGCGGCCCAGCAGGAGACGCTGGTGTGGTCGTTGGCCCCCCAGGCCGACGGCACCCTGCGGGGCACCGTGACCGAGACCGTGCTGACCAACGAATGTGGTGCGCAGGGTGCGGTGGTGCGGGTGCCCGTGGTGGCCACCCGGGTCGGCGACGTGCCCGCCGGGGTGAACCTCGGCGACCCCGCCCAGGCCGTCGCCACGTCGACCGCCGCGGCCGCCCCGGCGCCGCCCGTGCTCGGCGCGGCGTGCGGCGACGTCGGCAAGCTGGCCTATGACCCGACCAACAGCGAGCAGATCGTCTGCGAGGGCAACAGCTGGGCCAAGGCGCCCATCACGATGGGCGTGCACGCCTCCGGCAGCTCATGCGACCGGCCGGGCACCTCGGTGTTCGCGATGACCACCTCGAACGACGGCTACTTGCTGCAGTGTGACCCCGTCACGCGGACGTGGACCCGGCCGGTGGGGTAGCGGGTGTCCGCACCATCAGGCGACCGTCGAATTTGATATCGCCGGCGCTATCAGTTTTCGGGCTCGCCTTTCCCCGCCGGACCGGTACTCGTGTGACGGATGTGGCCGGTTCGCCCACGTGCCGACCGGCATTGGCGACGTCATGTTCCGAATAAGCTTCCGCGTATGCAGGTAGTGCGGGTCGACCCAGCGGCTCTGCGGGCGATGGGTGTCCGGTCGGATGTGCCCGTCGACTGACGCCGCCGACGGCCACGTGCGGTTTGCGGCCGCTGTGCTGCGAAAGCTGTTGCGCCACATCGACGACGAGAACCGCAGGCGCACCCAGCCGTATCTCATCACCCACGCGTGGACCGACGGACCGATGATGTACCTGGTCTACACGGCACCGCCGTCGGACGGGACCTGGGGCCTGGTCCGCGACACCAGGGAATCGATCATCGACCCCGGCCCGTGGCCGACCGTGGACGAGGCGGTGCTCTATTACTATCTGCTCGATTTCGAGGAGAACCAGCCCTCCTCGTCGACGCGTCGGCCGGGCGAGCCCAACGCCATTTGGTGGTTCGGCTCGCCGCGCGCGGACCTTCCCGAACGGCCATCGGACATTGCCGAGGCGTATCGGCGCACGCCATCGCGCAGGGCGTCCGCCTCGATGCCCCGCCCGAACGAAGGCCGGCCCGCCACGCCGCCTCGCCGTTACGGCAATCCGGTCTGATCGCATCATCCGGTCAAAAGGCCTGCATAGAGCCAGCACCGCGACACTTGTCGGTGCGCGGTTCTAACCTGGTGGCATGGCTTTCGCCACGGAACATCCGGTACTCGCACATTCGGAATACCGCGCGGTCGACGAGGTCGTGCGCGTCGGCGGCCACTTCGAGGTCGTCAGCCCCCACGCGCCCGCCGGCGACCAGCCGGCGGCCATCGACGAGCTGGAACGCCGCATCAGGGCGGGGGAGCGCGACGTGGTGCTGCTCGGTGCCACCGGCACCGGGAAGTCGGCCACCACCGCCTGGCTCATCGAGCGGCTGCAGCGGCCCACCCTGGTCATGGCGCCGAACAAGACGCTGGCCGCCCAGCTGGCCAACGAGCTGCGAGAGATGTTGCCGCACAACGCGGTTGAGTACTTCGTGTCGTACTACGACTACTACCAGCCGGAGGCGTACATCGCCCAGACCGACACCTACATCGAGAAGGACAGCTCGATCAACGACGACGTGGAGCGGCTGCGGCACTCCGCGACGTCGTCATTGCTGTCGCGGCGCGACGTGGTCGTGGTCGCCTCGGTGTCGTGCATCTACGGTCTGGGCACCCCGCAGTCGTACCTGGACCGCTCCGTGGAACTCAAAGTGGGCACCGAGGTGCCCCGCGACGCCCTGCTGCGACTGCTCGTGGACGTGCAGTACACCCGCAACGACCTGTCCTTCACCCGCGGCTCGTTCCGGGTGCGCGGCGACACCGTCGAGATCATCCCGTCCTACGAGGAACTGGCGGTGCGCATCGAGTTCTTCGGCGACGAGGTGGAGGCGCTGTACTACCTGCACCCGCTGACGGGCGACGTGATCCGCCAGGTCGACTCGCTGCGGATCTTCCCGGCCACCCACTACGTCGCCGGCCCGGAGCGGATGGCCCACGCGATCTCGACGATCGAGGAGGAGCTGGCGCAGCGGCTGGCCGAGCTGGAGGGCCAGGGCAAGCTGCTCGAGGCGCAGCGGCTGCGGATGCGCACCAACTACGACATCGAGATGATGCGCCAGGTCGGCTTCTGCTCGGGCATCGAGAACTACTCGCGCCACATCGACGGCCGCGGCCCGGGCTCGCCGCCGGCGACCCTGCTCGACTACTTCCCGGAGGACTTCCTGCTGGTCATCGACGAGTCGCACGTCACCGTGCCGCAGATCGGCGGCATGTACGAGGGCGACATGTCCCGCAAGCGCAACCTGGTCGAGTACGGGTTCCGGCTGCCGTCCGCGTGCGACAACCGCCCACTGACCTGGGAGGAATTCGCCGACCGGATCGGGCAGACGGTGTACCTGTCGGCCACCCCGGGCCCCTACGAACTGAGCCAGGCCGGCGGCGAGTTCGTCGAGCAGGTGATCCGGCCGACCGGCCTGGTGGACCCGAAGGTGGTGGTCAAACCCACCAAGGGGCAGATCGACGACCTGATCGGCGAGATACGCAAGCGCACCGACGCCGACGAGCGGGTGCTGGTCACCACGCTGACCAAGAAGATGGCCGAGGACCTCACCGACTACCTACTGGAGATGGGCATCAGGGTGCGCTACCTGCACTCGGAGGTCGACACGCTGCGCCGGGTGGAACTGCTGCGCCAGCTGCGGCTGGGCGAGTACGACGTGCTCGTCGGCATCAACCTGCTCCGTGAGGGTCTGGACCTCCCCGAGGTCTCCCTGGTGGCGATCCTGGACGCCGACAAGGAGGGCTTCCTGCGGTCATCGCGCAGCCTGATCCAGACCATCGGCCGCGCCGCCCGCAACGTGTCCGGCGAAGTGCACATGTACGCGGACTCGATCACCGACTCGATGAAGGAGGCGATCGACGAGACCGAACGGCGGCGGGCCAAGCAGGTCGCCTACAACGAGGCGCACGGCATCGACCCGCAGCCGCTGCGCAAGAAGATCGCCGACATCCTCGACCAGGTGTATCGCGAGGCCGACGACACGGACACCGTGGGGGTGGGCGGGTCCGGCCGCAACTCCTCGCGAGGCCGGCGCGCTCAGGGCGAACCGGGCCGCGCCGTCAGCGCCGGGGTGTTCGAGGGCCGCGACACGACCAGCATGCCGCGCGCCGAGCTGGCCGACCTGATCAAGGACCTCACCGAGCAGATGATGGCCGCCGCGCGGGACCTGCAGTTCGAGCTGGCCGCGCGCTTCCGCGACGAGATCGCCGACCTGAAGAAGGAGCTGCGGGGGATGGACGCCGCCGGCCTGAAATGAGTTTGCTGGCAGGGGATCTCCGATTTCCACCCCCGAGTCACCCCATACGGTAGAAGGGTGACCGACACCGCGACCGTGACTGGCGGCTGGCGCCAGCTGCTGGGCGCCAGGTATTTGAGGACCGCCATCCTGCTGGCCGGTGGGGTGGCTCTCTACGCCACCAACGAGTTCCTGACCACCAGCTTGTTGCCCAACACGATCGCCGAAATCGGCGGCAGCCGGCTCTACGCCTGGGTCACGACGCTGTACCTCGTCGGGTCGGTGGTGGCGGCGGCGATGGTCAATCCGATGCTGCTGCGCGTCGGGGCGCGCTCGTGCTATTTGACCGGACTCGCCGTGTTCGGCGTCTCCAGCCTGGTTTGCGCGGCGGCGCCCAACATGCAGGTTCTGATCGCGGGCCGCGCCCTGCAGGGTGTGGCCGGGGGCCTGCTGGCCGGGCTCGGATACGCGGTCATCAACTCCGCCCTGCCGCGGATGCTGTGGACCCGCGGCTCGGCGCTGGTGTCGGCGATGTGGGGCGTGGCGACGGTGGTTGGCCCGACGACGGGTGGCCTGTTCGCCCAGCTGGGGCTGTGGCGGTGGGCCTTCGTGGCGATGGCGGTGCTGACCGCGCTGATGGCCCTGCTGGTGCCCGTCGCGCTGGACCGCGTCGAGCGCACGCCCGTCCTGGCGCCGATCAAGGTTCCGGTGCGCTCGCTGCTGCTGATCGGTGCCGCGGCGCTGGCGGTCAGCGTCGCCCAGATCCCGAGCAACACGCTGGCGACGTTCGCGCTGCTCGCCCTCGGCGTCGCCCTGGTGGGGGCGTTCGTGCTCGTCGACTGGCGGACGCACGCGGCGATCCTGCCGCCCAGCGTCTTCGGCCCCGGGCCGTCGAAATGGATCTACCTGACCATGGGGGCGCTGATGGGCGCCGCGATGGTGAACACCTACGTGCCGCTGTTCGGCCAGCGGCTGGCGCACCTGACCCCGATAGCGGCCGGATTCCTGGGAGCGGCGCTGGCGCTGGGCTGGACGGTCAGCGAGATCCTCAGCGCATCCCTGGAGAGCCCGCGGACGATCGCGCGGGTCATCGTGGCGGCACCCATCGTGGCGGCTTCCGGTCTGGCCCTGGCCGCGGTGGCCCGCCGCGGGGACACGTCCCCGTGGACGGCCGCGCTGTGGGCGGTGGCACTGCTGGTCGCGGGCACCGGGATCGGGATGGCCTGGCCGCATCTGTCGGCGCGCGCGATGGCCTCGGTCGACGATCCGGCCGAAGGCGGCGCCGCATCGGCGGCGATCAACACCGTCCAGCTGATTTCCGCGGCGATCGCCGCCGGCCTGGCCGGGGTGGTGGTCAACACCACCAAGGGTGGCGACGGGATGGCGGCGCACTGGCTGTTCACCGTGTTCACCGCGCTCTGCGCCGCCGGGGTGGCGGTGTCCTACGGGGCGACGCGCGGCGCGCGCCAGGTGCAGCCGGTCGGTTAGCCCGTCCTAGTCCGGGTCTTCGTCGGCCTGCAGGACGGCCACCACCCCGTCGACGTCGCCCAACACCTGCCGCGCGCTGGCGATCCTGCTGCCGGACAACGTCATTGCCACCCGAACCTCGCCGTCGTCGATGTCGTGCGCGTCCGCGTCGAGCTCGGTGAGCTGCCAGTTTTGCTGCCCGCAGATGCGCAGCACCTCCCGCAGCATGCCGCGGCCGTTCTCGTAGATGATCTGTACCCGGACCGTGCCCCGCAGCTGGGCCGTCAGGCGCCCCTCGACGGCCTTGAAGAGGAGCGCGCTGACGAAGTGCAGGGCCACGACGGCGATGGCGAGCAGCAGCAGGCCGGCGCCCACGGCCATGCCGACCGCGGCCGATTCCCACACCGCGGCCGCCGTCGTGAGCCCATGCACGGCGCCGCGTCGGGTGATGATGATTCCGGCTCCCAAAAATCCGATGCCCGAGACGATTTGGGCGGCGACCCGGGACGGGTCGAGCACGATCGTGCCGGCCGACAGGACGTCGGCGAAACCGTACTTACTGACCAGCATGATCAACGCCGACGACGTCCCGACGATGGTCTGCGTCCGCAGCCCGGCGCTCTTGCCCTGGACGGTGCGTTCAAGGCCGATGAGCGCGGTCAGCCCGAACGCGGCGAACAGCTCGACCAGGTGTCGGAGACCCTGCACGTTGCCGCCCAGCAGCGGCGCGGCCAGCCAGTTTTGCATACCTGATCAACTACCCCACAAATGGCGGTTCACGCCGCCGGCAAAGCGCCAATCAGCGGGTGGACTTCACCACCTGCGAGTAATGGAACTGCCAGCGTTCGACAATGCGGAATCCGAGGTAACTCGGGAATCGATAGGCCGGGGCGCGGCCGAATGCCGGCCCGGGGGGCAATGACGCCCCGGTTTGGTGATCGGGCAGCGACGTTTCTTTGTTGGTAATGGTCCAGATCGCGGGGCATTTGTTGATTTTGGCCGTGGTCAGCCAGACGGCGACGTGGCCGTCCCACAGCGACCCGACCTTCGGCCCGTACGCGCCCCGTTCGACGTCGATCAGGGATCGGAAGGCCGCCGGCCGGGTGGCCAGCAGCGCGCGGATCGGCCCGGGCCGCCACGGCACGGTGTTGTCCACCATCAGGCAGTCACCCGGGGCCGCGCGGGAGCTGATCAAATCGGCGACCTGGCTGTAATCCCAGCCCTCCTTGGCGTACGGCCAGCGCTGGATGAACAGGTAGTTCGGCACCGCTGCCACGGCACAGACCAGCACCACAGCGGCGATGGCCCACGGTTTGCGGGCGAGCGTGACGATGCACACGGCCAGCACGACGGCCATCGCGGGCGCGGTGAAGATCAGGTAGCGCGGGTAGTAGATCGGTTCGCTGACGGCCGAATAGACGACCACGAGCGCGGTGGGAATGACCAGCCACGCCGAGCAGGCGATCAACAGGCGGCGCAGGTCGCCGGCCGGGGGCCGGACCCCCGCCAGCCGGGCCGCGATCGCCGCCACGATGAGGACCGCGGATCCGATGGCGAACGGAACGCTGTGGTCGAAATACTGGCGCAGGACGATGTCGAACGCGTAATGCCAGCTGACCGGATAAATCCAGTTGACCTGCCAAACCTGGGCGTGGGCGAACAACATGAACGGCGTCATCGCCGCGACCGCGACCGCCGAGCTGGCGGCCCACCAAATGACCGGAGATTTGCGCGCTTTCTCTTGCGCCAGCAGCGGCACCATTACCGCATAAACCGGCACCATCAGCACCATGTTCAGATTCAGCAGAATCGACAGCATTAACGCCAGCGCATAGCAAATCCACAATCGCGCTCTGTTGCGCCGGACGGCGGCGACGAGCAATACGGTGAGCCAGACCGCCGCGGCGGCCACGAACGCGTAGGGCCGCGCCTCCATGCCCGCCCAGGTGGTGCGCGGGAGGATGGCGAAGACGACGCCCGCGCACACCGCGACCGGCCGGGTCGAGAAGCGTCGGGTGAACACCGTGACACCGGCGGCGGCGGCGCCGACCGCCAGGGCGCTGGGGGCCCGCGACCAGAACTCGGTCGGCGGAAAAACGGCGAACCAACCGTGCATCAGCAGGTAATACAGCCCGTGCACCGCGTCGATGTGGCTCAGCAGCCGCCACAGCTCGGCCAAGTTCCGGCTCGCCGCGGCCGATATGGTCGCGCCCTCGTCGAACCACAGGGAGGGCCGGCAGGCCCAGGCGCCGCTGACCACGGCCGCGAAGACGGCGATGACCCACGGGTCGAGCAATCGGCCGGGCGGACTTTCGGGAGCGGGCTCCTCGACTTCATCCGCGACGCGCTGCTCGACGATGGACATGATGCTTGTCACTGTAAAGCTGAATCGCCGGCCCGGGTCACAAAACGGCTCCGGCCTATTCGGCACCGGCATGCGCATTCCGCGAAAAGCGGCGTTATGCAACGCTTTCCGCCCCGGGCCAGAGCATTTGATTGTTTTGTCATCGGCGATATTGTCCGTCGCCGCAGCGCGGCGCCGCAAATTGTCGACACGCCGAGCCACGTGGTGTCGCTAATCTCTTCCCTGCGCAACGGGCAAACGCGATAGTGTCTTGGGTTGGCTGACCAACCGAATCAGGGAGGGTAAATGGGCGCCTATCGGACTGTGGTGGTGGGAACCGACGGCTCGGACTCGTCAATGCGTGCGGTAGACAAGGCGGCGCAGATCGCCGGGCCCGACGCCAAGCTGCTCGTCGCGTCGGCATACCTGCCCCAGCACGAGGACACCCGGGCCGCCGACGCGCTGCGCGACGAGAGCTACAAGGTGTCCGGCACGGCGCCCATCTACGCGATCCTGCAGGACGCCAAGGAGCGGGCGCACAAGGCCGGAGCCAAGAACGTCGAGGAGCGCCCGATCGTCGGCGCCCCGGTCGACGCGCTGGTCAAGCTCGCCGAGGACGAGAAGGCCGACCTGCTCGTCGTCGGAAACGTCGGCCTGAGCACGATCGCCGGCCGGTTGCTGGGATCGGTGCCCGCCAACGTCTCACGCCGGGCCAAGGTCGACGTGCTGATCGTGCACACCACGTCGTAGTCCCTTCCGACTACGCCACGGGGTCTACCAGCCCCGCTCGCGCCATTCGGCCAGGTGCGGACGCTCGGCGCCCAGCACGGTGTCGTCGCCGTGGCCGGGGTAGATGACGGTGGAATCGTCGTACACGTCGAACACCCGGGTGGTGACGTCGTCGAGCAACTGGGTGAAATCGCCCGGCTGCCACGTCTTGCCGACGCCGCCCGGGAACAGGCAGTCGCCGGTGAACAGCTGGGTGACCCCGCCCGTCGCGGGCCCGTCGAGGGCGAGCGCGACCGAGCCGGGCGTGTGGCCGCGCAGGTGGATGACCTTGAACCGCAGCTCGCCGATTTCGACGGTGTCGCCGTCGGCCAGCAAACGGTCCGGCTTGACCGGCAACGGCTCGGCGTCGATCTCGTGCGCGGCGGTCGGCGCGCCGGTGGCCGCGGCCACGGCCTGAAGCGCCTGCCAGTGGTCGAAGTGCTGGTGGCTGGTCACGATCAACGACACCTTGGGCGCGTTCTGCCGGATCAGGTCGATCAGGACGTCGGCGTCGTTGGCGGCGTCGATCAAGAGCGTTTCGCCGGTGGCGGAACAAGTCACCAAATACGCGTTGTTGTCCATGGGGCCCACCGAGGCCTTTAGGATCGTGGCGCCGGGTAGGGTCCGGCGGGCCGCGGTACCAGGGTCGACGTGTCCGGTGTAGTTGTCGTCCAGGGCAGTCATAGCGGCCACGTTACTGGTCAAACGTTGCTTGTCGGTATGGGCACATAGCATGGAATGCGCCGTGCGCATCAACGGCTACCGCACGTCAAAGATTCACTGAGAGAGGGCAGCGTGGCTGACCGCCTGATCGTCAAGGGCGCCCGCGAACACAACCTGCGGGGCGTCGACCTCGACCTGCCGCGTGACGCGTTGATCGTGTTCACCGGGCTGTCGGGATCGGGCAAATCGTCGCTGGCTTTCGACACGATTTTCGCCGAGGGCCAGCGCCGGTACGTGGAGTCGTTGTCGGCCTACGCCCGCCAGTTCCTGGGGCAGATGGACAAGCCGGACGTCGACTTCATCGAGGGCCTGTCCCCGGCGGTGTCGATCGACCAGAAGTCCACCAACCGCAACCCGCGGTCGACGGTCGGGACTATCACCGAGGTGTACGACTACCTCCGGCTGCTCTACGCGCGCGCCGGCACGCCGCACTGCCCGGTCTGCGGTGAGCGGATCGCCCGTCAGACGCCCCAGCAAATCGTCGACCAGGTGCTGGCGATGCCCGAGGGCACCCGGTTCCTGGTGCTCGCCCCGGTGGTGCGCACCCGCAAGGGCGAGTTCGCCGACCTGTTCGAGAAGCTCAACGCGCAGGGCTACAGCCGGGTGCGGGTCGACGGCGTGGTGCATTCGCTGACCGATCCGCCGAAGCTGAAGAAGCAGGAGAAGCACGACATCGAGGTGGTGGTCGACCGCCTGACCGTCAAGGCCAGCGCCAAGCAGCGGCTCACCGACTCGGTGGAGACCGCGCTGAACCTGGCCGACGGCATCGTGGTGCTGGAGTTCGTCGACCACGAGCACGACGCTCACAACCGCGAGCAGCGGTTCTCCGAGAAGCTGGCCTGCCCCAACGGGCACGCGCTGGCGGTCGACGACCTCGAGCCGCGGTCGTTCTCGTTCAACTCGCCCTACGGTGCCTGCCCCGAGTGCACCGGCCTGGGCATCCGCAAGGAGGTCGACCCCGACCTGGTGGTGCCCGACCCCGAGCGCACGCTGGCCGAGGGCGCGGTGGCGCCGTGGTCGACGGGCCACACCGCGGAGTACTTCACCCGGATGATGGCCGGCCTCGGCGACGAGCTGGGCTTCGACGTCGACACCCCGTGGCGCAAGCTGCCGGCCAAGGCGCGCAAGGCGATTCTCGAGGGCTCCGACCACCAGGTGCACGTGCGCTACCGCAACCGGTACGGCCGAACCCGTTCCTACTACGCCGATTTCGAGGGCGTGCTGGCGTTCCTGCAGCGCAAGATGGCGCAGACCGAGTCCGAGCAGATGAAGGAACGCTACGAGGGCTTCATGCGCGACGTGCCCTGCCCGGAGTGCCACGGCACCCGGCTCAAGCCGGAGATCCTGGCGGTGACGCTGTCCGCGGGGGACCGGGGTGCCAAGTCCATCGCCGAGGTGTCCGAGCTGTCGATCTCGGACTGCTCGGACTTCCTGAACGCGCTTACCCTGGGTCACCGGGAGCAGGCGATCGCCGGGCAGGTGCTCAAGGAGATCCAGTCCCGGCTGGGTTTTCTGCTCGACGTCGGGCTGGACTATCTGTCGCTGTCCCGCGCCGCTGCCACGCTGTCCGGGGGTGAGGCCCAACGCATCCGGTTGGCCACCCAGATCGGGTCGGGCCTGGTGGGCGTGCTGTACGTGCTGGACGAGCCGTCGATCGGGCTGCACCAGCGCGACAACCGTCGGCTCATCGAAACCCTCACGCGGCTAAGGGATTTGGGCAACACGCTGATCGTCGTCGAGCACGACGAGGACACCATCGCCCACGCGGACTGGATCGTCGACATCGGTCCCCGGGCCGGTGAGCACGGCGGGCAGATCGTGCACAGCGGCACCTACGCCGAGCTGCTGGCCAACACGGAGTCGATCACCGGCGCCTTCCTGTCGGGCAAGGAGGCCATCGAGATGCCGGCGATCCGGCGTCCGATAGACCGCAAGCGTCAGCTCACCGTGGTCGGCGCGCGCGAGCACAACCTGCGCGGCATCGACGTCTCGTTCCCGCTTGGGGTGCTGACCTCGGTGACCGGGGTGTCCGGGTCCGGCAAGTCGACGCTGGTCAACGACATCCTGGCCACGGTGCTGGCCAACCGGCTCAACGGCGCCCGGCTGGTGCCGGGCCGGCACACCCGGGTGACGGGCCTGGATCACCTGGACAAGCTGGTCCGCGTCGACCAGTCGCCGATCGGTCGCACGCCGCGGTCCAACCCGGCCACCTACACCGGCGTGTTCGACAAGATCCGCACGCTGTTCGCGGCTACCACGGAGGCCAAAGTCCGTGGCTACCAACCGGGCCGGTTCTCGTTCAACGTCAAGGGCGGCCGCTGCGAGGCGTGCACCGGCGACGGCACGATCAAGATCGAGATGAACTTCCTGCCGGACGTATACGTGCCCTGCGAGGTCTGCCACGGCGCGCGCTACAACCGGGAAACCCTGGAGGTGCACTACAAGGGCAAGACCATCTCCGAGGTGCTGGACATGTCGATCGAGGAGGCGGCGGAGTTCTTCGAGCCGATCACCGGCATCCACCGCTACCTGCGCACGCTGGTCGACGTCGGCCTGGGCTACGTCCGGCTGGGCCAGCCCGCCCCGACCCTGTCCGGCGGTGAGGCGCAGCGCGTCAAGCTGGCCGCCGAACTGCAGAAGCGCTCGACCGGGCGGACCATCTACATCCTCGACGAGCCCACCACCGGACTGCATTTCGACGACATCCGCAAGCTGCTCACCGTCATCAACGGGCTGGTGGACAAGGGCAACACCGTGATCGTCATCGAGCACAACCTGGACGTCATCAAGACGTCCGACTGGATCGTCGACATGGGACCCGAGGGCGGCGCCGAGGGCGGAACCGTTGTGGCCGAGGGCACCCCGGAGGACATCGCCGCCGTGCCGGAAAGCTACACCGGCAAATTTCTCGCCGAGGTGATCGGCCGCGCCGCCCCGCCGCAGCGGTCGAAGCGGCGACGCAAAGTCACCGCCTGATTCTCACCCGGGAATCTTGGTCGCCATCTGGTTGGCGATCAGCCTGGCCTGGTTGATGATTCCCAGGCCGCAGACGTCGACGTCGAAAACCACGTTGGACGCCGCCTCCAGGACGTGCTGGCACACCACCAGGCTGTTGGCCAGCGTGTGCTGTATGGCGATGTTGGGTGGATTGCCGCTGATCTGCCCGAAGGTCCATTGGAGTGACCCTTTGTCGCCGAGCTGGGTGACGGTCTTCCCGCCGCAGTCGCGCCATTGCGGCCACTGGTTGTTCACGAATCCCCGGGCCTGGTCGGCGGACGCGAAGATCACCGCCCCCTGGACCACGACGTAGGCCGGGTCGCCTTGCGGCTTCTTCATCACCTGGGCGAGCATCGCGGTGTAGCCGCTGCTCTTGTACGTCCGGGTCTGCAAACCGATGAACGCCCCGGTGCACTTGTCGTCGGACACGGTGCTGGTTGGGTCGGGGTCCGTCATCTCGCGCGTGCTGCCCTCGACGACGATTCCGGTGGTGCCGACCAGGGCGTTGATTTGGTCGACCGGAAGCATCAGCGAATCCAGTTGTGCGGGAGCCACTGTGGGGGCGGCGCTCGTGGTCACCGCGCTCGTCGTCGGTGGTGCGGCGGCGGTGGTGCTCGGGCTGTCGGGCTGCGTCGCCCCGGACTTGTCGACCGCCAACCACACCCCGGTGCCCGCGATGACCGCGACGACGAGCGCGAGTGCGCCGATGACCAGCCCCAGCCTGCGCCGCGGGGGCGCCGGCGGCGGCCAGGGCGCGCCGGGCGGAGTCGCGAACCACGCCGGGTGCGGCGGCGCGGGCTGGCCGGCAAACGGCTCCACCCGCGGCGGCGGCGCGAAATGTTGGCTGTGCTGAATCAGCTCGGTCGCGGCGCGCTGATCCGGCGTGCTCAGCGCGTGCAGGGCCGCCTTCGCCAGATCGCCCGCGGTCAGGTAGCGGTCGTTCGGGTCTTTGGCCATCCCGCGGGCGACGACCTCGTCGAACGCCGCCGGGACGGCGGGATTGCGCATGCTCGGGCGCGGCACCGGCTCCACCAGATGCGCGGCCATCAGGCTGCTGAGGCTGGTGGTCTGGAAAGGCCTTGTGCCCGTGAGGCATTCGAAAAGCAGGCAGGCGAGTGCGTAGATGTCGACGCGGTAGGTGGGGTCGTCGTTGCCGAATCGCTCGGGTGCCATGTAGTTCCAGCTGCCGATCGCGGCGCCGGTCTTGGTGACCCGCTCGTCGGTGGCCGCGGCGGCGATGCCGAAGTCGACCAGGTAGGCGAAGTCGCCCTCGCCGAGCAGGATGTTCTCGGGCTTGATGTCGCGATGGATGACCCCGGCGCGGTGCGCGGCATCGAGGGCGGCGGCGACCTGTTCGACGATCGCGACCGCGCGCGGCGGCGGTAGCGGCCCGGTGCGGCTGAGCACCGTCCCCACGTCACGCCCCTCGATGAGGCGCATGTCGATGAACACCTGCCCGTCCACCTCGCCGAAATCATGGATCGGCACGATGTGCGGCTCCTGCAGCCGGCCCGCTGTGCGGGCCTCGCGTTGCATGCGCCGCCGAAACGAGTCATCCGAACTCACCTGCTCGGACATCAGCTTGAGCGCCACCACGCGGTCCTTGACGGTGTCGTAGGCCTCGTAGACCTCGCCCATCCCGCCGCGCCCCAGCAGTCGCCGCAGTTGGTAGGGGCCGAACCGGCTCCCAATCCGCGAACTGGGCTGCGTTTCACTCATCGACGTCCCCCCGACGCTAAGCCGACTTCCCTAGCCCTCGTCCGCGCGCATCGACTCGCGGATCTGGGCCAACCGCTCGGCGGCGGCGCGCTCGCGCTCGTCGTATTGCTCGGCGACGGAACGGCCCTCGGGGGACTCGGCGTCCAATTCCGCGCCGCCCAACGACGTCGCGTAGCGATTCTCGATCTTCTCGCGCACCGACTCGAAGGTGGGCACACCGGCGCTGTCGTAGCCGGGGTCGGGTGGGGTGGCGCCGGGCGTCGCTGGTTCGTCGGGCATGGGCGCTACGCTACTAAAAGCCCGGCCCGCCCCCGCCGTTCGCGCTCCAGATAGCGCACCATTTGCTCCCAGTACACCAGCGTCAGCGCCATCTGCGCCGTGACGGCGATCGCCGCGGGCAGCGGCCGGCGGCGCCAGGCGGCGGCGACGGCAACGAGCGCGGCCACCGACGTCAGCGCGCTGACCGCCATCGCGCCGTCGCGCGGGCGACGGCTGATCCACAGCTCCTCGCCGAGCATCGCCCGCGTCGACCACGCCCGCTGGTGCGACGGCGCGCCGAACACGAACGGGTTCACCGCCAGCCACAGCGCGATCCACGCCGCGTGGCTGACGCGCCGCGTCCACGGCGGCACCAGGATCAGCGGAGTGCTCGCCCACCGGGTCCAGGCGCTCCAGGGATTGCAGTGCCGCGCGAAGATCGCACGCCGAACCCGCGCAACGGAAGGCACCCCCCGCTACCGCCGGGCGGGGTTGGAACGGTCGGCCGGGACGATGACCGGGGTGGCGGGCGCGGGCGGCGCGGCGCCGGGCAGCGGGATCCGCGGAATCCCGGGCGTCCCCAGCCGGCCGGCCAGCCACGGCAGCGCGGCGGCGAAGACCCGGTCGGCGAACGGCCAGTCGTGCTTGCCGGGCTGCGCCAGCACGGCGCAGTCGATGCCGTTGGCGCGCCCGAGCGCGCACAGCGAATAGGCGGCCGCGGTCTGGTTGCCGGGGTCGGCCGCGGCCTCCCGGCCGGCCAGCCGAATCGCGCCGCTGTCGGTCATCAGCGGGCGCCCGGCGGGCGGGCCCTCGGACGAGATGGCGAACCAGCCGGCCACGTCGCTGTACGGCCCGTGCCGGCTGATCACCGTCGTCGGATCGAACGCGGCCCATGCGTCGGCGTTTCCGCCGAAGAGCCGGGCGATCGTTTGCGCCTTGGTTCCGGCGTTGGGGAAGAAGTCGCCGGCCACGTCGACGAACGCGCTGAACATGTCGGGATGCATCACGGTCAGGTCCACGGCGCAGGTCCCGCCCATCGACCAGCCGGCGACGCCCCAGTTTGACCGGTCGCGGCTGACGCCGAACTTGGAAACCATATATGGCACAACGTCTTTGGTCAGATGGTCGGCGGCGTTACCGCGGACGCCGTTGACGCATTCGGTGTCGTTGTTGAAGGCCCCGCCGGAGTCGACGAACACCAGCACCGGCGCCTTGCCGTCGTGGGCGGCCGCGAAGTCGTCGATCGTCTTGACCGCGTTGCCCGCTCTGGTCCAGTCCGCCGGGGTGTTGAACTGACCGCCGATCATCATGACCGTCGGCAGCGCCGGCGGCGGGCTGCTGGTGAACCATTCGGGTGGCAGGTAAACCAGTTCACCGCGGTGCTTGAAATGCGAAGCGTCGGAGGGGATCACCACCGGGACCACGCTGCCGTGCGACGGCCGCGCCCGCTTGGCGACCATGGCGGTGACGGTGGCCGGGTCGGTCTGATCGGGCAGGGGGCCGGAGGTGAGCTGGCTCCACGCCGCCTGCACGGTGGGGAAGTAGCCGACCCACAGGTTGAGCACCAGCGCGGCGCACAGCGCGCACAGCGGTATGGCCAGCAGGCCGGCGCCGCGCCGCCAGCCGCGCGCGCTGCGCCACCCGAGGACCAGCACCGCCACCGCGGTGCCGGTCAGCGCGATCCAGAGCCACAGCGCGGCCGGCGCGGGCTCGTCGGACAGGCCGCGGTCGACGATGTACCAGTGCGTCAGGTAGGCGGCGGCGCCGCCGGCCAACGCAGCCGCCGGCAGCCACACCGTCCGCCACCGGCGCGATCGCCAGCCCACCGCCAGCGTCAGCACCACGGCGGTCACCACCTGGACCGTGATGGGCACCCAGCCGTGCATCAGGGACGTGTGACTACTTGCCAGCAACTGCGTCGTGGCGTAGGTCGTCGACGCGGTCACGGCATTCATTGTGATCGATTGTTAACCGGCCTGGAACATATTCACCGAATGTTCGCCGTCGGCCGCCGCCGTGTCGCGGGGCGGGTCAGTGCGGCTTGGCCAGCGGAAATGGCAGCGTCTCGCGGATGCTGCGGCCGGTTATGAGCATCACGAGCCGATCGACGCCCATGCCGAGCCCGCCCGTGGGCGGCATCGCATACTCCATGGCCTGCAGGAAGTCCTCGTCGAGTTCCATCGCCTCGGGGTCACCGCCGGCGGCCAGCAGCGACTGCTCCTGCAGGCGGCGCCGCTGCTCCACCGGATCGGTGAGTTCGCTGTAAGCGGTCCCCAACTCGACCCCCCACGCCACCAGGTCCCACCGCTCGGCGACGCCGTGCCGACTGCGATGCGGCCGGGTCAACGGCGAGACGGACGTCGGGAAGTCGATGTAGAACGTCGGCCCCTCGGTGCGGTCCTCGACCAGGTGCTCGTAGAGCTCGAGCACCACGGCGCCGGCGTCCCACTGCGCGCGATACGGGATGCGGGCGGCGTCGGAGAGCTTGCGCAGCACGGGCAGGGGCGTGTCGGGATCGATATGCTCCCCGAGCGCCTCGGACACCGCGTCGTGCACCGTCTTCACCGGCCAGTCGCCGGAGATGTCGACCGGATGCAGCTTGCCGTCGGCGCCGTCACCGCGGGGCCTCAGCACGGTCTGCTCCCCGTGGGCCGCCTGCGCGGCGTTTTGGATGAGCTCGCGGCAGCCGTCGATCCAGACGGTGTAGTCGGCGTGCGCCTGGTAGGCCTCCAGCAGGGTGAACTCCGGGTTGTGGCTGAAGTCGACGCCCTCGTTGCGGAAGGCCCGGCCCAGCTCGAACACCCGCTCCACGCCGCCGACGCACAACCGCTTCAGGTACAGCTCCGGCGCGATGCGCAGGAACAGGTCCATGTCGTAGGTGTTGATGTGGGTGACGAACGGCCGGGCGGTCGCCCCGCCGTGGATCTGCTGCAGGATCGGCGTCTCGACCTCGATGAAACCCTTGGCGAACAACGTCTCCCGGAGGGAGCGCAAGACGCTGCTGCGGGCCGTGATCAGCTCGCGGGATTCGGGATTGACCGCCAGGTCGACGTAGCGGGTCCGCACCCGCGCCTCCGGGTCGGTCAACCCGTTCCACTTGTTCGGCAGCGGCCGCAGGCACTTGCCGATCATCCGCCAGTCGCGCACGATCAACGACCGGGTTCCGTTCTTGGAGAAGCCCATGTGCCCGGTCATCTCGACCAGATCGCCCAGGTCGATGGCCGCGGTGAAATCGGCGGTACGGCCACGCTCGAGGCGCGAATTGTCCAGCAGCACTTGCAGTTCGCCCGACCAGTCGCGCAGCTGGGCGAACAGCACGCCGCCGTAGTCGCGGATGCGCAGGATCCGGCCCGACACCGAGACCGTCTCCTGGTCGTCCGCTTCCAGCGCCCGGGAAACGGTGTGGGTGGGCGGGGAGCCGACCGGGTAGGCGTCGATTCCCTTGCGCCGCAGCACCTTCAGCTTCGCCAGCCGGACCCTGACCTGCTCGGGCAGACGGGCCCTGGACTCTTCCAGTTCCTCGTCGTCGTTTCGTCGTTGCAGCCCGCTGACGTCGGGCGCCGAGCCGTCGTGATGCAACAGGCCCGACTCCGCCAGTCGCGCGGGCACGGCCGGGTGATGGCCGGT
This sequence comes from Mycobacterium scrofulaceum, assembly GCF_001667885.1. Taxonomy (GTDB): domain Bacteria; phylum Actinomycetota; class Actinomycetes; order Mycobacteriales; family Mycobacteriaceae; genus Mycobacterium; species Mycobacterium scrofulaceum_C. The sequence goes on from NZ_LZJW01000171.1 coordinate 52,416, forward strand.
GTGCACCCTGTCGCGCCGGGTGAACGGCAACACCAGGAACCCCTCGGCGATCACCGACGCGACGCCCACGCGGGGGATCAGGCGCGCGTCCTCGTAGCAGGCGTAGCGCGGAACCCAGTCGGGTTGGTACTTCATGTTCGAGCGGTACAGCGTCTCCAGCTGCCACCACCGCGAGAAGAACAGCAGCAGCCCCCGCCACAACCGCGCGACCGGGCCGGCGCCGAGCTGGGCACCTTGTTCGAACGCCGAGCGGAACATCGCGAAGTTCAGCGAAATCCGGCTGATGCCAAGGGTTTCGGCGGTCAGGGCGAGCTCGCTGACCATCAGTTCGATGGTGCCGTTGGGGGATTGCGGCGAACGGCGCATCAGGTCCAGGGAGACACCCGTGGTTCCCCACGGGACCAGCGACAGCATCGCGACGACCGCGCCGTCGCGGTCGAGCGCCTCGACCAGCAGGCAATCGCCGTCCGCGGGATCGCCGAGCCGGCCCAGCGCCATGGAGAAGCCGCGCTCGGTCTGGGTGTCCCGCCAGGCGTCGGCGCGGGTAATGGTCTCGGCCATCTCCTCGGCCGCGATGTCCCGGTGCCGCCGGATGCGCACGGTCAGCCCGGCCCGGCGGGCCCGGGTCACGGCCTGGCGCACCCCGCGCATGTCGGGACCCGACAGCCGGAAGTCGGCGGTCCGCAGGATCGCCTCGTCGCCCAACTCGAGCGCGTTCAGCCCGGCCTCCCGGTACACCCGAGCCCCCTGCGTGCTGGCGCCCATGACCCCGGGCGCCCAGCCGTAGGTCTGGCACAGCCCGAGCCAGGCGTCGATGGCCTGCGGCCACGCCCGGGGTTCGCCGATCGGGTCGCCGCTGGCCAGGCACACGCCGACCTCGACGCGGTAGGTGATCGCGGCGCGGCCGCTGGGCGCGAACACCACCGACTTGTCGCGGCGGGTCGCGAAGTAACCCAGCGAGTCGTTCTTGCCGTACAGCTCGAGGAGCCCGCGGATGGCCGACTCGTCCTCACCCGTCAGCGCGTTCTCGGCCCGCTGCGATTGGAAGAGCACGATGGTCGCCATGATCAGCGCCAGCGCGCCGAACAGGCCGAAGATGGCGTTGAGGAAAACGTGCGGCTTGCCGGTGAACAGGTCCGGGTCGGCCAGGGCGAACCCGACCACCCGGTTGGCGACGTAGGGCAGGCGGTCCTGGCGCGCCAGCGTTCCCGGCCACAACTCGACCAGACCCCAGGACACCAGGATCCCGATCACGTCGCCGGCGACCAGCACCGCCGCCGCCTTGACCAGCGCACCCTTGCGAACCTTGGCCCAGAACTCGCGATAGGCCAGCACCAGCAGCACGATCGCGACGATGTGCACCGCGAACCCGAGGTTCTCCCCGAACGTCTCGGCGGCGGTGTTGTCGCCCGCGGCGATGTCGGCGGCGTTCAACGCGGCGGCGAGGATCATCTGGCCCAGCAACACCAGCCAGGCGATGCGTTTCCGCGCGGTCAGGGCCGCCGCCAGCAGGGCCAGCACGAACGACCACGCGATGCTGGTGTCGGGGAAGTTGAACAGGTAGTCGTTGATGAACTCGCGGGGCACCTTGATCAGCCACCGCAGCGCCGGGGACACGCTGGCCAGCAACGACACGGTGGCGATGACGCCCACGATCCACCCGGCCGCCGCCGGTACCCAGCGATACCGGGAATGCGACCGACCGCGGGGCCCCGAACGACGCCCCGAGCGAGATGAAGCGAGTGTCACAGACCGCGAGGATATGCCCTCAATCCGTGAAAAGCTTGACGAAGCGCTAAGAGTGGCTAGCAATAGTTCGCCCCGTTGCCGAAGGACGCCGGACGGGGTCCGGGGGCGAAGTGCAAAAAGCCACCCCGTGGCTGCTAAACTGGCGATCGCGACCATCCCGGCGAAGGCCAGGAAACAGTAAGTGGAGTCCCACTCCCACCGCGAGCCACGAGATTGACCAAGGCTTGGCGGTCCGGTCACAGGCATCGCGCATGCCTGTTCCGCGAGCGACGCGGGCGGCTTGACCATTGGCAAGCCCCGATCGGTCGGCATTGGGCCCTGCTATTGCAGGGCTTTTCTGCTGGTGGTGTGGTTATTCCGCCGCTGGATCCCGACACAGGCCCGGCCGTGAATCGCAGTACACGTATAAGCCCAACAAGGGAGGCCCCATCAGCACTGAGACCCGCGTCAACGAGCGCATCCGCGTACCTGAAGTCAGATTGATCGGCCCCGGGGGAGAGCAGGTAGGCATAGTGCGCATCGAAGACGCACTGCGCGTCGCTGCGGACGCCGATCTCGACCTTGTCGAAGTCGCCCCGAACGCCAGACCCCCGGTCTGCAAGATCATGGACTACGGCAAGTTCAAATACGAGGCGGCGCAAAAGGCGCGCGAATCCCGCCGGAACCAGCAGCAGACCGTCGTCAAAGAGCAGAAGCTGCGACCCAAGATCGACGATCACGATTACGAGACCAAAAAGGGTCACGTGATCCGCTTCCTGGAGGCGGGTTCGAAGGTGAAGGTCACCATCATGTTCCGCGGACGTGAGCAGTCGCGGCCCGAACTGGGCTACCGCCTGCTGCAGCGGCTGGGCGCCGACGTCGCCGAATACGGCTTCGTCGAGACGTCCGCCAAGCAGGACGGCCGCAACATGACGATGGTGCTGGCCCCGCACCGCGGCGCGAAAACCCGCGCCAGGGCGCGGCACCCCGAAGGACACGGGGAGGGCGCGGCACCGGACGCCGATGCGGGCGCCGACACCAACCCTTCACCCAACTGACCCGGCACGAAACGAAGAATTAGAGGAAACATGCCCAAGGCCAAGACCCACAGCGGGGCCTCGAAGCGGTTCCGGCGCACCGGAACCGGCAAGATCGTCCGCCAGAAAGCCAATCGTCGGCACCTGTTCGAGCACAAGCCGTCCACCAGGACCCGCCGGCTGGAAGGCCGCACCACCGTGGCCGCCAACGACACCAAGCGGATCAACAAGCTGCTCAACGGCTGAGCTTCAACAAGCCGGGGCGCCGGCGCCGCTGCCGACACCCGACCCGATTACTTAGAGAGTAGGAACACCCATGGCACGCGTGAAGCGGGCGGTCAACGCCCAAAAGAAGAGGCGCAGCATTCTCAAGGCCTCGAAGGGCTATCGCGGCCAGCGCTCGCGGCTCTACCGCAAAGCCAAAGAGCAGCAACTGCATTCGCTGAACTACGCCTACCGCGACCGCCGCGCGCGCAAGGGCGAGTTCCGGAAACTGTGGATCTCGCGGATCAATGCGGCGGCGCGCGCCAACGACATCACCTACAACCGGCTGATCCAGGGCCTGAAGGCCGCCGGTGTGGAAGTGGACCGCAAGAACCTCGCCGACATCGCGATCACCGACCCCGCGGCGTTCACCGCGCTGGTTGACGTCGCCCGGGCCGCGCTGCCCGAGGACGTCAACGCTCCGTCGGATTCCGGAGAGGCCGCCTAGCCCCTGCTGACCGAACGTTCGGCCCGCGTCGCCGCGGCGGTCAAACTGCATCGGCACGTCGGCCGGCGGCGGGCGGGCCGGTTCCTGGCCGAGGGCCCCAACCTGGTCGAGGCCGCGGCCGCCCGCGGCCTGGTCCGCGACGTCTTCGTCACCGAAGCCGCCGAGCAGCGGTATGCGGATTTGCTTGCCGCGCAGCGTGGTCCGGTCCACCTGGTCACCGAGCGGGCCGCGAAGGCGCTGTCGGACACCGTCACTCCCACCGGGCTGGTGGCGGTGTGCGAGATGCCGCCGACCGGGCTGGCGGACGTGCTGGCCGGCTCGCCCCGGCTGGTCGCGGTCGCCGTCGAGATCGGCGAGCCCGGCAACGCCGGCACGGTCATCCGCATCGCCGACGCCATGGGCGCCGACGGCGTGATCCTCGGCGGCCACAGCGTCGACCCGTACAACGGCAAGTGCCTGCGCGCCTCGACCGGCAGCATCTTCTCGATTCCGGTCGTCGCCGCGCCCGACGCCGCCGCGGCGCTGGCCGCGTTGCGCGAGGCGGGGCTGCAGGTGCTGGCCACCACGGTCGACGGCGAGACGCGGCTTGACGAGGCCGCCGGGGTGCTCGGCAGGCCGACGGCGTGGCTGTTCGGTCCCGAATCCCATGGCCTGCCAACCGAACTGGCGGCGGCGGCCGATCACCGCATGCGCATCCCGATGGCCGGCGGGGCCGAGAGCCTGAACGTCGCCTCCGCCGCGGCGATCTGCCTCTACCAGAGCGCGCAGGCGCTGGGCGTGTTCAGGCGGCCCTGACCCGTCCGCGGGCCGGCCGCAGACCCGCCAGCGACAGCGTCCCGTGCACCAGCGAGCCCGCGCGCTCCATCAGCGCCTTGGCCGGGTCGAGCGGCGAGCGGGGCCTCGGGGGGAAGTAGTGCATCGGTAGTCCGCGGCGGTCGCGGGGCGGCGCCACGAACGTCGGTGCCTCCACCAGCGGCGCATTGCTGGGCAGCCGGCCATCGGCGCGGCGGTAGGCGGCCAGCGCGCGCGGGTGCAGCCGGATCTCGTCGGGCACCGCCAGGAAGGCCAGCTCGACGAGCTTGCCGAACAGGCGCAGCAGCACCTCGTCGCCCGGGGTCCAGCGCATGCCCGCCTTCTCGCGGACCGCGGGCTCGAACAGGCCCGCCGCGATCCAGCGCTGGCCGGCGACCAGCGGCTTGAACATCTGGTCCCAGATCGGCGTGGGCATCAGCACGAATTTCGGCTTCGGGATGCGGATTTGGAAGATGTCCAGCGTGGCCTGATTGATCTCGAGTTGCTCGCGACACACCCGATCCCAGTACTCGCAGAACTCCTCCCAGGAGTTGGGCACCGGGCGCATGCTCATCCCGTACATCCGGTACCACCGCACGTGCTCCTCGAACAGCTGCCTTTTCTCGGCCTCCGTCAGGCCGCCGCAGAAGTACTCGGCCACCTTGATGACCAGCATGAAGAAGGTCGCGTGCGCCCAGTAGAACGTCTCGGGGTTCAGCGCGTGATACCGGCGACCGGTCGCGTCGACGCCCTTGATGGTGTGGTGGTAGCTGGTGATCTGCCGCCCGGTCGCCGCCGCGCGCTCGCCGTCGTAGACGACGCCCATGATCGGGTACACCGACCGGGCCACCCGCTGCAGGGGCTCGCGCAGCAGGATCGAATGTTGCTCGACGCCGGCGCCCAGCTCCGGGTACATGTTCTGGATCGCGCCGATCCACACGCCCATCATTCCCGTGCGGAGATCGCCGAAGTACTTCCAAGTGAGGGAATCCGGTCCCAGCGGATCGTCGGATGTCGTTGGAATGGCAGTCATCTCGGCCTCCTGCGCTCACGATAACTTTGACAACGCACGTTGTCTACGATTTCGGCCGCGCGCCCGCGCTTGTTATCGACCGTCGACAGCGGCGTGCCGCCGCCGTGATCAGGCCATACGTTGCGAGCTGCGCCACAACCGCGCGACCCTTCATTGCCCGCGTCCCGCGGAACGAAATAACCTGGCCAGGTGGAACTCGCGCGTCGCGAATCGGATTCGGGCGGCCCCGAAGAACCGACGGTGACGGCATCCGATCCGCCGCGGGGTTCTTCCGTCTCCGTGCACAACGCGGCGCAGTGGTTGCACAGCCGAAACCGGAGCCCGGGCGCGGTGGCCTTCATCCGCCGGGCGCGACGACTGCTGCCCGGCGACCCCGAGTTCGGCGACCCGCTCTCCACGGCCGGCGACGGTGGTCCGCGCGCCGCGGCGCGCGCGGCGGACCGGCTGCTGGGGGATCGCGACGCGGTCTCGCGCGAGGTCGGCCTCGGGCTGCTGCAGGTCTGGCAGGCGCTGACCGAGTCGGTGTCCCGACGGCCGGCCAACCCGGAGGTCACGCTGGTCTTCACCGATCTCGTCGGCTTCTCGTCGTGGTCCCTGCAGGCGGGCGACGAGGCGGCGCTCACGCTGCTGCGGCAGGTGGCGCGGGCCGTCGAGCCGCCGCTGCTCGACGCCGGCGGCCACATCGTCAAACGGATGGGCGACGGCCTGATGGCCGTGTTCGGCGATCCGACGGTCGCCGTGCGCGCGGTGCTGGCCGCCAAGGAGGCGTTGAAGTCGGTCGAGGTCGCGGGCTACACGCCGCGGATGCGGGTGGGGATCCACACCGGCCGGCCGCAGCGGATGGCGTCCGACTGGCTGGGGGTCGACGTCAACATCGCCGCGCGGGTGATGGAACGGGCCACCAAGGGCGGGGTGATGGTGTCAGGTTCGACACTCGACCTGATCGCCCAGAGCGAACTGGACGCGATGGGCGTCGTCGCCAAACGCGCACGTAAACCGGTGTTCGCGCCGAAGGCGACCGGAGTCCCGGCCGACCTGGCGATATATCGTTTGCGGACTCATAGGGAGTTGACAGCGTCCGATCACACTTCCGAAACAAATTAGCCGACATAATGGATGCAATGTTTGGGGGCATCTTCTCCCGGCTCGCCCGGGTCCAGTTCACCGTGGGGTACGTGGCGGCGCTGCTGGCCGTCAGCGGCGCCATCGTGGCGCTCGGCCCGCACGCGCATGACGTGCTGGTCGAGCGGGCCAGCACCAACCTGCACAACCTGGCCCATGGCCACGTGGGCACGCTGCTGGGCAGCGCTCTGGTGGTAGACGCGGGTCCGCTCTACTTCTGGTTGCCCTTCCTCACCTGCCTGCTCGCGCTCGGTGAGCTGCACCTGCGCACCATCCGGCTCGTCGTCGCGTTCCTGATCGGTCACATCGGCGCGACGCTGCTGGTGGCCGCGGCCCTGGCGGCGGCAGTCGAGTTCGAGTGGATGCCGGTGTCGATCACCCGGGCCAGCGACGTCGGGATGAGCTACGGCGCCCTGGCCGTGCTCGGGGCGATGACGGCGGTCATTCCCCAGCGCTGGCGGCCCGCCTGGGTCGGCTGGTGGGTGTCGGCCGGCATCGCCTCGGCGATCATCGGCGGCGATTTCACCGACGCCGGTCACACCGTCGCCGTGGTCCTGGGCGTGCTGGTGTCCGCCCGGTTCCGTCAGCCCATCCACTGGACGCCGGTGCGCATCCTGATGCTGGCCGCCTCGTCCGGCTTCGGCTTCCTGCTGCTGGCCCACCACTGGGGGACCATGGCCGGGGCGCCGGCATTCGGTCTCCTGGGCGCGCTGGCGGCCCATAAGATCGTGCAGTTCGCCACCGCGCGCGGCGGGGCGCACAACGACGAGGCGCTGACCGCCCCGCAGCCGGCTCCGGCGGGCTAGGCGGCCCGCGCGCCGCCGGCGCATCGTCAGCCAGCAGCGCCCGCCCGGCGGTCCACGCCGCATCACTATGATCGGCACTTGCCGCTGGGCCACTTCCTCCCAGCCCTCATCAGCAAGGAGAGTGTCGCCGCGTGGGTGCTCAGCCCGTCGACCTGTCACCGGACGCCTTGGCCACGGCGGTCCACGCCGCCCGGGAGGCGATCGCGCGCGCCGGCGATCTCGACGCGCTCGCGCGCGTGAAGACCGAGCACCTGGGCGACCGCTCGCCGCTGGCGCTGGCCCGGCAGGCGCTCGGCGGCGTTCCCAAGGACGAGCGCGCCGACGCCGGCAAGCGGGTCAACTCCGCGCGGACCGAGGCCCAGCGCAGCTACGACGAACGCCTGGCGACGCTGCGCGCCGAGCGCGACGCCGCGGTCCTGGCCGCCGAGGGCATCGACGTCACGCTGCCGTCGACACGCCAACCGCCCGGCGCGCGGCACCCGATCACGCAGCTGGCCGAGCACATCGCCGACACCTTCGTCGCGATGGGCTGGGAATTGGCCGAGGGGCCCGAGGTCGAAACCGAGCAGTTCAACTTCGACGCACTCAACTTCCCGGCGGACCACCCCGCGCGCAGCGAGCAGGACACGTTCTACATCGCGCCGGACGATTCCCGGCAGCTGCTGCGCACCCACACCTCGCCGGTGCAGGTGCGCACCCTGCTGGCCCACGAGCTGCCGGTGTACATCATCTCGATCGGGCGCACCTTCCGCACTGACGAACTCGACGCCACCCACACGCCCGTCTTCCACCAGGTCGAAGGGCTGGCGGTGGACCGCGGGCTGTCCATGGCGCACCTTCGGGGCACCCTCGACGCGTTCGCCCGCGCCGAGTTCGGTCCCGAGGCGCGCACCAGGATCCGGCCGCACTTCTTCCCGTTCACCGAACCCTCGGCCGAGGTGGACGTCTGGTTCGTCGGCAAGAAGGGCGGGGCCGGCTGGGTCGAGTGGGGCGGCTGCGGCATGGTGCACCCGAACGTGTTGCGGGCCGCGGGAATCGACCCCGAGGTGTACTCCGGGTTCGCGTTCGGGATGGGCCTGGAACGCACGCTGCAGTTCCGCAACGGCATCCCGGACATGCGCGACATGGTCGAGGGCGACGTCCGGTTCTCGCTGCCGTTCGGGGTGGGTGCCTGATGCGCGTCCCCTACAGCTGGTTGCGGGAGATCGTGGCGGCCGGCGCCCCGGACTGGGACGCCGCCCCCGGCGATCTCGAACAGACGCTGGTGCGCATCGGCCACGAGGTCGAGGAGGTCGTCACGCTCGGCCCGGTCGACGGGCCGCTGACCGTGGGACGGGTCGCCGGCATCGAGGAGCTCACCGGTTTCAAGAAGCCGATCCGGGCCTGCCGGGTCGACGTCGGCGAGGAAAAGCCCCGCGACATCGTCTGCGGTGCAACGAATTTCGCCGTCGGAGACCTGGTGGTCGTGGCGCTGCCGGGCACCACGCTGCCCGGCGGGTTCGCCATCACGGCGCGCAAGACCTACGGCCGCGACTCCGACGGCATGATCTGCTCGGCGGCCGAATTGGGTTTGGGGGCCGACCATTCCGGCATCCTGGTGTTGCCGCCCGGCACCGCCGAACCGGGCGCCGACGGCGCCGCGGTGCTGGGGTTGGACGACGTGGTCTTCCACCTGGCGATCACCCCCGACCGGGGCTACTGCATGTCGGTGCGGGGCCTGGCCCGCGAGATCGCCTGCGACTACGACCTCCCGTTCGTCGACCCCGCGGACGTCAAGCCGTTGCCCGCCAACGGCGAAGCGTGGCCGTTGACCGTGCGGCCCGAAACCGGTGTCCGCCGGTTCGCCCTGCGCCCGGTGACCGGCATCGACCCCGACGCCGTGTCGCCGTGGTGGCTGCAGCGCCGGCTGTTGCTGGCCGGCATCCGCGCGACCTCCCCGGCGGTGGACGTCACCAACTACGTGATGCTCGAACTCGGCCACCCCATGCACGCGCACGACCGCAACCGCATCTCCGGGGGGCTCGCGGTGCGGTTCGCCCGCCCCGGCGAGACCGTCGTCACCCTCGACGACGTCGAGCGCCGGCTCGACCCGGCCGACGTCCTGATCGTCGACGACCGGGCGACGGCGGCGATCGGCGGGGTGATGGGCGCGGCGAGCACCGAGGTCCGCGCCGACTCCACCGACGTGCTGCTGGAGGCCGCGGTGTGGGACCCGGCCGCCGTCTCGCGCACCCAGCGCCGCCTGCACCTGCCCAGCGAGGCCGCCCGGCGCTACGAGCGCGGGGTGGACCCGGCGATCTCGGTCGCCGCGCTGGACCGCTGCGCCACGCTGCTCGTCGACATCGCCGGGGGAGCCGTGTCGGACGAGCTGACCGACTGGCGCGGCGACCCGCCGCGCGACGACTGGTCGCTGCCGCCGATCCGGATCCCCGCCGACCTGCCCGACCGCGTCGCCGGTGTCACCTACCCGCCGGGCACCACCGCGCGCCGCCTGGCGCAGATCGGGGCCTCGGTGAGCGACGGCGGGGAGATCCTGACCGTGACGCCGCCGAGCTGGCGTCCCGACCTGTTGCAACCCGCCGACCTCGTCGAGGAGGTGTTGCGGCTGGAGGGGCTCGAGGCCATCCCGTCGGTGCTGCCCGCGGCGCCCGCGGGCCGCGGGCTGACCGCCGGGCAGAAGCGTCGCCGGGCGATCGGCAGGTCGCTGGCCCAGTCCGGCTACGTGGAGATCCTGCCGACGCCGTTCCTGCCCGCGGGCGTTTTCGACCTGTGGGGGCTGCCGGCCGACGACCCGCGACGCTCGACCACCCAGGTGCTCAACCCGCTGGAGGCCGACCGCCCGCACCTGGCCACCACGCTGCTGCCCGCGCTGCTGGAAGCGTTGGTGCGCAACGTGTCCCGTGGGCTGGTGGACGTCGCGCTGTACGCCCTGGCGCAGGTGGTGCAACCGACCGAGGAGACCCGCGGCGTGCAGCCGATCCCCGTGCACCGGCGGCCCACCGACGCCGAGATCGCCATGCTCGACGCGTCGTTGCCCCGGCAACCGCAGCACGTCGCGGCGGTGCTGGCGGGCCTGCGCGAACGGCGCGGCCCCTGGGGCCCCGGCCGGCGCGTCGAAGCCGCCGACGCGTTCGAGGCGGCCCGCATCATCGCCCGCGCCAGCGGGGTCGAGGTGAGTCTGCGGGCGGCCCAGCACCTGCCGTGGCACCCGGGCCGCTGCGCCGAGGTGCTCGTCGGTGAGACCGTCGTCGGCCACGCCGGCCAGCTGCATCCGGCGGTGATCGAGCGCTCCGGGCTGCCGAAGGGCACCTGCGCCGTCGAGCTCAACCTCGACGCGATCCCGATCGTCGAGGCGTTGCCCGCCCCCCGGGTGTCGCCGTTCCCGGCCGTCTTCCAGGACGTCAGCCTGGTGGTCCCCGCGCACGTCCCCGCGCAGGCGGTGGCCGACGCCGTCCGGGAGGGCGCGGGCGACCTGCTCGAAGACCTGCAGCTGTTCGACGTCTTCACCGGCCCCCAGGTCGGGGAGGACCGCAAATCGCTGACCTTCGCGCTGCGGTTCCGCGCGCCGGACCGCACGCTGACCGAGGACGACGCCAGCGCGGCCCGCGATGCCGCGGTACGCCGCGCCGCGGAGGCGGTCGGGGCCGAGCTGCGGGCCTAGCCGCTGACCCAGGTAATGGATTTGCAAAGCATTGCATAACCATGCAGAATCGGCGGAATGGCCGACGTATTGAGGGTGGCGGTTGCCGGGGCCACCGGCTATGCGGGCGGTGAGATCCTGCGCCTGCTGCTGGGGCATCCGGCCCACGCCGACGGCCGCCTCGCCATCGGCTCGCTGACCGCCGCGACCAGCGCGGGCAGCTCGCTGGGCGAGCACCACCCGCACCTCACCCCGCTGGCGCAGCGGCTGGTCGAGCCCACCGAACTCGCGGTGCTCGCCGGCCACGACGTGGTGTTCCTGGCCCTGCCGCACGGGCACTCGGCCGCACTGGCCGAACAGCTCGGCCCCGACACCCTGATCATCGACTGCGGCGCCGACTTCCGGCTCACCGACGCCGCCGCCTGGGAGCGGTTCTACGGGTCCCCGCACGCCGGCAGCTGGCCCTATGGGCTGCCGGAACTGCCGGGCGCGCGGGACCGGCTGCGCGGCGCCCGCCGCATCGCCGTGCCGGGCTGCTATCCGACCGCGGCGCTGCTCGCGCTGTTCCCCGCGGTCGCCGAGGACCTGATCGACCCCGCGGTCACCGTCGTCGCCGTCAGCGGCACCTCGGGCGCGGGCCGGGCCGCCAAGACCGATCTGCTCGGCTCGGAGGTCATCGGGTCGGCGCGGGCCTACAACATCGCGGGGGCCCACCGGCACACCCCCGAGATCGCCCAGGGCCTGCGGGCGGTCACCGACGGCGACGTCACGGTGTCGTTCACCCCGGTGCTGATCCCGACGTCGCGCGGCATCCTGGCCACCTGCACCGCGCGCACCCGCTCACCGCTGTCGCAGCTGCGGGCCGCCTACGAAAAGGCTTACGACGCCGAGCCTTTCGTGCACCTGCTGCCCGAAGGCCAGCTGCCCCGCACCGGTTCGGTGATCGGCAGCAACGCCGCGCACATCGCCGTCGCGGTGGACGAGGCCGCCGAGACGTTCGTGGCCATCGCCGCGATCGACAACCTGGTCAAGGGCACCGGCGGCGCGGCGGTGCAGGCGATGAACCTGGCCCTGGGTTGGCCGGAGGCGCAAGGCCTTTCGGTGGTCGGGGTCGCCCCGTGACTCGCACCACCGAGGCGCGCTTGGTGCGCGAACAGGGCGTCACCGCGCCGGCCGGGTTCCGGGCCGCCGGCATCGCCGCCGGCATCAAGGCGTCGGGCAACCGCGACCTGGCCCTGGTCTTCAACGAGGGCCCCGACTACGCGGCCGCCGGCGTGTTCACCCGCAACAAGGTCAAGGCCGCGCCGGTGCTGTGGACCCAGCAGGTGCTGACCACCGGCGCCCTGCGCGCGGTGATCCTCAACTCCGGGGGCGCCAACGCCTGCACCGGGCCCGAGGGCTTCCAGGACACCCACGCCACCGCCGAGGCCGTCGCGGCCGCGTTGTCGGACTGGGGAACCGAGACCGGGGCGATCGAGGTCGCGGTGTGCTCCACCGGGTTGATCGGTGACCGGTTGCCGATGGACAGGGTGCTGGCCGGGGTGCGCACGATCGTGCAGGACATGGCCGGCGGGCTCTCCGGCGGCGACGAGGCCGCGCGCGCGATCATGACCACCGACACCGTGCCGAAACAGGTCGCGCTGCACCACGCGGGCAACTGGACCGTCGGCGGAATGGCCAAGGGCGCGGGCATGCTGGCGCCGTCGCTGGCCACCATGCTCTGCGTGCTCACCACCGACGCGGCCGTCGACGCCGCCGCGCTCGACCGGGCGCTGCGCCGGGCCACCGCGCGCACGTTCGACCGGCTCGACATCGACGGCAGCTGTTCGACCAACGACACCGTGCTGCTGCTGGCGTCGGGGGCCAGCGAGATCACGCCGAGCCAGGCCGATCTGGACGACGCCGTGCTGCGGGTTTGCGACGACCTGTGCGCGCAGCTGCAGGCCGACGCCGAGGGCGTCACCAAACGCGTCACCGTGACCGTGACCGGGGCCGCCTCCGAGGACGACGCGCTGACCGCCGCTCGCGTGGTCGCCCGCGACAGCCTGGTCAAGACCGCGGTCTTCGGATCCGACCCCAACTGGGGCCGGGTGCTGGCGGCCGTCGGCATGGCCCCGGTGACGCTGGATCCGGATCGGATCACCGTGTCGTTCAACGGCTTTGCCGTGTGCGTCGACGGGGTCGGGGCGCCGGGCGCGCGTGAGGTGGACCTGTCCGGCGCCGACATCGACATCACGGTCGACCTGGGCGTGGGCGACGACGCCGCCGCCGTGCGCACCACCGACCTCTCGCACGCCTACGTCGAAGAGAATTCGGCCTACAGCTCATGACGCGCGCCGGCGACGATGCAGAACGCAGTGATGGGGTGGGGGCACCTCCCGCTTGCGGGGGAGAGCGGCGCATATTCTTGCACACTCGAGAGCTGTCCACCGCGGTCAAGGCTCAGGTGCTGGCCGAGGCGCTGCCGTGGCTCAAGCAGCTGTACGGCAAGGTCGTGGTCATCAAGTACGGCGGGAACGCGATGACCGACGACACGCTGCGGCACGCGTTCGCCGCCGACATGGCCTTCCTGCGCAACTGCGGCATCCTGCCGGTCGTCGTGCATGGCGGCGGCCCGCAGATCACCGCCATGCTGCGGCGCCTGGGCATCGAGGGCGACTTCAAGGGCGGATTCCGGGTCACCACACCCGAAGTGCTGGACGTGGCGCGGATGGTGTTGTTCGGCCAGGTGGGCCGCGAACTGGTCAACCTGATCAACGCGCACGGCCCGTACGCCGTCGGCATCACCGGCGAGGACGCGCAACTGTTCACCGCCGTGCGCCGGAGCGTCACCGTCGACGGCGTGGCCACCGACATCGGGCTGGTCGGCGACGTCGAACGGGTCAACACCGCCGCCGTGCTGGATCTCATTACGGCGGGCCGCATTCCGGTGGTGTCGACGCTGGCCCCGGACGCCGAGGGCGTCGTGCACAACATCAACGCCGACACCGCCGCGGCGGCGCTCGCCGAGGCCCTGCGCGCCGAAAAGCTGTTGATGCTCACCGATGTGGAGGGGCTCTACACCAGCTGGCCGGATCGCGGTTCGCTGGTCAGCGAGATCGACACCGCCACACTCGCGCAACTGCTCCCCACGCTGGAGACGGGCATGATCCCCAAGGTCGAGGCGTGCCTGCGGGCCGTCACGGCGGGCGTGCCGAGCGCGCACGTCATCGACGGGCGGGTCGAACACTGTGTGCTGGTGGAGCTTTTCACCGACGCCGGCACCGGGACCAAGGTGGTGAACCCGTGACCGAAGGGCAAACGATGAAGCAGCGCTGGGAAGCCGTGATGATGAACAATTACGGCACCCCGCCGCTGGCGTTGGCCAGCGGGGACGGCGCCGTGGTCACCGACGTGGACGGCAACACCTACCTGGACCTGCTGGGCGGCATCGCGGTCAACGTCCTCGGCCATCGTCACCCCGCGGTCATCGAGGCGGTCACCCACCAGATGGCGACGCTGGGCCACACCTCCAACCTGTATGCGAGCGAACCGGGCATCGCGCTGGCCGAGGAGCTGGTGGCCCTGCTGGGCGCGGAGGCGCGGGCGTTCTTCTGCAACTCGGGGACCGAGGCCAACGAGGTGGCCTTCAAGCTGTCGCGGTTGACCGGGCGCACGAAACTCGTTGCGGCGCAAGGCGGTTTCCACGGCCGCACCATGGGGTCGCTGGCGCTGACCGGGCAGCCGAGCAAGCAGGCGCCGTTCGAACCGCTGCCCGGATACGTCACGCATGTGCCGTACGGTGACGCCGATGCGCTGGCCGCGGCGGTCGACGATGCCACCGCGGCGGTGTTCCTCGAGCCGATCATGGGGGAGGGCGGCGTCGTCGTGCCGCCCGAGGGCTACCTGAGGGCCGCCCGCGACATCACGGCGCGGCACGGCGCGCTGCTGGTGCTCGACGAGGTGCAGACCGGGATGGGCCGCACCGGAGCCTTCTTCGCCCACCAGCACGACGGCATCACCCCCGACGTCGTCACGATGGCCAAGGGGCTCGGCGGCGGGCTGCCGATCGGCGCCTGCCTGGCCGTCGGGCCGGCCGCCGAGCTGATGACCCCCGGCCTGCACGGCAGCACCTTCGGCGGCAACCCGATCTGCGCCGCGGCGGCGCGGGCGGTGCTGCGGGTGATCGCCGAGAAGGACCTGACCCGGCACGCCGAGGTGCTGGGCAAGTCGGTCCGCCACGGCATCGAAGCCCTGAATCACCCGCTGATCGACCACGTCCGCGGACGCGGGTTGCTGCAGGGATTGGTGCTCACCGCGCCGCGGGCCAAGGAGGCCGAAAGCGCCGCGCGCGCGGCCGGATTCCTGGTCAACGCCGCCGCGGCGGACGTCATCCGGCTGGCCCCGCCGCTGATCGTCACCGAGGAGCAGCTCGACGGTTTCGTCGCGGCCCTGCCCGGCGTCCTCGACAGGGCCATCGGGGCCGCGGCATGACCCGCCATTTCCTGCGCGACGACGACCTTGCACCCTCCGAGCAGGCCGAGGTGCTGCAGCTGGCCGCCGAACTCAAGAAGGACCCGTTCAGCTGGCGCCCGCTGGAGGGGCCGCGCGGCGTCGCGGTGCTCTTCGACAAGAACTCCACCCGCACCCGGTTCTCCTTCGAGGTGGGCATCGCCCAGCTGGGCGGGCACGCCGTCGTCGTCGACGCCCGCAGCACGCAACTGGGCCGCGACGAGACGCTGGCCGACACCGCGCGGGTGCTGTCCCGCTACGTCGAGGCCATCGTGTGGCGGACGTTCGAGCAGGGCCGGCTCGAGGAGATGGCCGGCGCGGCGACGGTGCCGGTGGTTAACGCGCTCTCCGACGACTTCCATCCCTGCCAGGTGCTCGCCGACCTGCAGACGATCACCGAACGCAAGGGATCGCTTGCGGGGCTGCGGATGTCCTACTTCGGCGACGGCGCCAACAACATGGCCCACTCGCTGCTGCTCGGCGGGGTGACCGCCGGCATGCACGTCACGATCGCCGCGCCGGACGGCTTCGCGCCCGCCCCGGCCTTCGTCGCGGCCGCCACGCAGCGCGCCGAAGCCACCGGCGCCTCGGTCGCCTTGACCGCCGACGCCGACGCGGCCGCGCGCGGCGCCGACGTCCTGGTGACCGACACCTGGACGTCGATGGGGCAGGAGGGCGACGGACTGGACCGCCGCACACCGTTCCTGCCGTTCCAGCTCAACGAGCGGCTGCTGGGCCTCGCCGACCCGGAAGCCATTGTGCTGCACTGTCTTCCGGCCCACCGCGGCGACGAGATCACCGACGCCGTGATGGATGGGCCGGCCAGCGTGGTGTGGGACGAGGCCGAGAACCGGCTGCACGCCCAGAAGGCGCTGCTGGTGTGGCTTTTGGAGCGGGCGCGATGACCCGCTCGAAGGCCGCAGCCGAGATCACCCGGGCCGGCCGGCAGGACCGCATCGTGGCGATCCTGTCGTCGGCCTCGATCAGCAGCCAGAGCGAGCTGGCGGCCCGGCTGGCCGACGAGGGCATCGAGGTCACCCAGGCCACGCTGTCGCGCGACCTCGAGGAGCTGGGCGCGGTGAAGCTGCGGGGCGCCGACGGCGGCGTCGGGGTCTACATCGTTCCGGAGGACGGCAGCCCGGTGCGCGGGGTGTCCGGCGGCACGGCCCGGCTGTCCCGGCTGCTGAGCGAGCTGCTGGTGTCGGCCGACGCCAGCGCCAACCTCGCCGTGCTGCGCACGCCGCCGGGCGGTGCCAACTATTTGGCCAGCGCGATCGACCGCGCGGCGCTACCGTACGTCGTCGGCACGATCGCCGGTGACGACACCGTCTTCGTGGCCGCCCGAGAGCCGATGACCGGCGCCGAGCTGGCCCGCACCCTCGAGACTCTCACCACAACCTAAGGAGATTGGTTCATGTCAGATCGCGTCATCCTGGCGTATTCCGGCGGGCTGGACACGTCGGTCGCGATCAGCTGGATCGGCAAGGAGACCGGCCGCGAGGTGGTGGCCGTGGCGATCGACCTCGGCCAGGGTGGCGAGGACATGGAGGTCGTCCGCCAGCGCGCCCTGGACTGCGGCGCGGTGGAGGCCGTCGTCGTCGACGCCCGCGACGAGTTCGCCGAGGGCTACTGCCTGCCCACGATCTTGAACAACGCGCTCTACATGGACCGCTACCCGCTGGTGTCGGCCATCAGCCGGCCGCTGATCGCCAAGCACCTGGTGGCGGCCGCCCGCGAGCACGGCGGCACCATCGTCGCGCACGGCTGCACCGGCAAGGGCAACGACCAGGTCCGGTTCGAGGTCGGATTCGCTTCGCTGGCACCGGATTTGGAGGTGCTGGCGCCGGTCCGCGACTACGCGTGGACCCGGGAGAAGGCGATCGCGTTCGCCGAGGAGAACGCCATCCCGATCAACGTGACCAAGCGCTCGCCGTTCTCGATCGACCAGAACGTCTGGGGCCGCGCGGTGGAAACCGGCTTCCTGGAACATCTTTGGAACGCGCCCACCAAGGACATCTACGCCTACACCGAAGACCCCACGATCAACTGGAGCACCCCCGATGAGGTGATCGTCGGGTTCGAGCGCGGCGTGCCGGTGTCCATCGACGGCACGGCGGTGTCGGTCCTGGCGGCCATCGAGGAGCTCAACCGACGCGCGGGCGCGCAGGGCGTCGGGCGCCTCGACGTCGTGGAGGACCGGCTGGTGGGCATCAAGAGCCGCGAGATCTACGAGGCGCCGGGCGCCATGGTGCTCATCACCGCGCACACCGAACTCGAGCACGTCACGCTGGAGCGTGAACTGGGCCGGTTCAAGCGGCACACCGACCAGCGCTGGGCCGAGCTGGTCTACGACGGGCTGTGGTACTCGCCGCTGAAGACCGCGCTGGAAGCCTTCGTCGACAAGACCCAGGAGCACGTCACGGGCGAGATCCGAATGGTGTTGCACGGCGGCCACATCGCCGTCAACGGCCGGCGCAGCGCGCAGTCGCTCTACGACTTCAACCTGGCCACCTACGACGAGGGCGACTCCTTCGACCAGTCGGCCGCGAAGGGCTTCGTCTACGTGCACGGGTTGTCGTCGAAGATCGCGTCCCGCCGGGACCTGGCGGCCGACGAAGCGTGAGCACGCGGGAGGGCTCGCTGTGGGGCGGCCGGTTCGCCGACGGCCCGTCGGACGCGCTGGCGGCACTGAGCAAGTCCACTCACTTCGACTGGGTGCTGGCGCCGTACGACATCGTCGCCTCGCGGGCCCACACCGTGATCCTGTTTCACGCCGGGCTGCTCACCGAAGAGCAGCGCGACGGCCTGCTGGCCGGGTTGGACAGCCTCGCCGAGGACGTGGCCGACGGCAGCTTCACGCCGCTGGTGACCGACGAGGACGTGCACGCCGCGCTGGAGCGCGGGCTGATCGACCGGGTGGGCCCCGACCTGGGCGGGCGGCTGCGGGCCGGGCGGTCGCGCAACGACCAGGTGGCCACCCTGTTCCGGATGTGGTTACGCGACGCGGTGCGCCGGGTCGCCGACGGGGCGCTGCAGGTGGTGGCCGCGCTCGCCGCCCAGGCCGCCGAGCACCCGACGGCGATCATGCCGGGCAAGACGCACCTGCAGTCCGCCCAGCCGGTCCTGCTGGCCCACCACCTGCTCGCGCACGCGCACCCCCTGCTGCGCGACGTCGACCGCATCGTGGACTTCGACAAGCGCGCCGCGGTGTCGCCGTACGGGTCGGGGGCGCTGGCCGGCTCGTCGCTGGGGCTGGACCCGGACGCGATCGCCGCCAAGTTGGGTTTCGTCCAGGCCGCGGACAATTCCATCGACGCGACCGCGGCCCGCGATTTCGCCGCCGAGGCCGCGTTCGTCTTCGCGATGATCGGGGTGGATCTGTCGCGGCTGGCCGAGGACATCATCCTGTGGAGCTCGACGGAGTTCGGCTACGTCCGGCTGCACGATTCGTGGTCCACCGGCAGCTCGATCATGCCGCAGAAGAAGAACCCCGACATCGCCGAGTTGGCCCGCGGCAAGTCGGGACGGCTGATCGGCAACCTGGCCGGGCTGCTGGCGACGCTGAAGGCGCAGCCGCTGGCCTACAACCGTGACCTGCAGGAGGACAAGGAGCCGGTGTTCGACTCGGTGGCGCAGCTGGAGCTGGTGCTGCCGGCGATGGCGGGCCTGGTGGCCAGCCTGACGTTCGACGTCGAACGGATGGCGGCGCTGGCCCCGGCCGGGTACACGCTGGCCACCGACATCGCCGAATGGCTGGTGCGCCGGGGCGTGCCGTTCCGCTCCGCGCACGAGGCCGCCGGGGCCGCCGTGCGCGCGGCCGAGGGGCGCGCCGTCGGGCTGGACGAGCTCACCGACGACGAATTGGCCGCCATCAGCCCCGAGCTGACGCCGGAGGTGCGTGAGGTGTTGACGATCGAGGGCTCGGTGTCCTCGCGGGACCGGCGCGGCGGGACCGCCCCGGTCCGGGTCGCCGAGCAGCTCCAAGCCGTCCTGGCCGAGTGTGAGCAGCTCAAAGCGCGGCTGGGCGGTGGGCAATGAGAGGACTTTCGTTTCTGTGCCGCGTGGTCGCCAGCCGATTAAACTGCCCGCAGGAAGCGATCCGGGTGAACAATTCGGCCCTGATCTTCGTCACCAAGGGGTGGGACCAATGAGCGTCGTCGCTGGCGTATTCGGTGCCTTGCCGCCGTACCGCTATTCCCAACGCGAGCTCACCGACTTTTTCGTCAGCATCCCCGAATTCGAGGGCTACGAAGACATCGTCCGGCAGCTGCACACCAGCGCCAAGGTCAACAGCCGCCACCTGGTGCTGCCGCTGGAGCGGTATCCCGCCCTGACCGACTTCGGCGCGGCGAACCGCATCTTCATCGAAAACGCCGTCGACCTGGGTGCTGAGGCCCTCGCGGGCGCGCTCGACGAGGCGGGCCTGCGGCCGCAGGACCTGGACGTGCTGATCACGACGACGGTCACCGGCCTCGCGGTGCCGTCCCTGGACGCCCGGATCGCGGGGCGGCTGGGGCTGCGCGACGACGTGCGCCGGGTGCCGCTGTTCGGCCTCGGCTGTGTGGCCGGCGCCGCGGGCGTGGCCCGGCTGAACGATTACCTGCGGGGCGCGCCGGATGCCGCCGGGGCGCTGATCTCGGTGGAGCTCTGCTCGCTCACCTACCCGGGTTACAAGCCCACGCTGCAGGGCATGGTCGGCAGCGCGCTGTTCGCGGACGGGGCGGGCGCGGTGGTGGCCGTCGGGGAGCGGCGCGCCGAACAGGTGGCCGCCCGCGGGCCCGCGATCCTGGACTCGCGCAGCACGCTCTACCCCGATTCGCTGCGCACGATGGGCTATGACGTCGGCGCCGCGGGATTCGAGCTCGTCCTCGCTAAGGACCTGGCCCAGGTGGTCGAGGAGCACATCGAGCAGGACGTCTCCGGGTTCCTCGGCGCGCACGGGCTGACGACGACCGACATCGGCGCCTGGGTCAGCCACCCCGGCGGCCCGAAGATCATCGACGCGATCAACGCGAGCCTGAGCCTGCCGCCGGACGCGCTGGAACTGACCTGGCGTTCGCTGGGTGAGATCGGCAATCTGTCGTCGGCCTCGGTGCTGCACGTGCTGCGCGACACCCTGGCCAAGCCGCCACCCAGCGGCAGCCCCGGCCTGATGATCGCGATGGGTCCGGGATTCTGCTCCGAACTCGTGTTGCTGCGCTGGCACTGACCTAAGGCGTTGCTTCTTGTGCCGTTAAGAGATTTAGTCCGATGACCAGCGACCCCGAGGAGCTCGTCAAGGCCCTCCGCGCCTCGCTGAAGGAAAACGAGCGGCTCAAGCGGGAGGCCCGCGAATACCTCGCCGCGGCAACCGAACCCGTGGCGGTGGTGGGGATGGGCTGCCGGTATCCGGGTGGCGTGGATTCCCCGGAGGCCTTGTGGCAGATGGTGGTCGAGTGCCGCGACGTGGTCTCGGATTTCCCGGCCGATCGCGGCTGGAACCTGGCGGGCCTGTTCGATTCCGACCCCGACGCGGTGGGGAAGTCCTATGCCCGGTGCGGCGGCTTCCTGGCCGACGTGGCCGACTTCGACGCTGGGTTCTTCGGCATCGCGCCCAGCGAGGCGCTGGCGATGGATCCGCAGCAACGCCTGCTGCTCGAGGTGTCGTGGGAAGCGTTGGAGCGGGCCGGGATCGACCCCGCCACCTTGCGCGGTTCGCCGACGGGCGTGTTCGCCGGCATCTTCCACGGCTCGTACGGCGGGCAGGGCAGGGTGCCGGGCCACCTGGAGCGCTACGGGCTGCGCGGTTCGACGTTGAGCGTGGCATCGGGCCGGGTGGCCTACGAGCTGGGCCTGGAGGGGCCGGCCATTTCCGTTGACACGGCGTGTTCGTCGTCGTTGGTGGCCATGCACCTGGCTGCGCGGTCGTTGCGGGCCGGCGAGTGCGACCTGGCGCTGGCCGGCGGCGTCACGGTGATGGCGACCCCGGCGATGTTCATCGAGTTCAGCCGGCAGCGGGCGCTGGCCGCCGACGGCCGGTGCAAGGCGTACGCGGGTGCGGCCGACGGCACCGGTTTCTCCGAGGGTGTCGGTGTGCTTGTGCTGGAACGGTTGTCCGACGCGCGGCGGCTGGGTCATCCGGTGCTGGCGCTGCTGCGCGGGTCGGCGGTGAACCAGGACGGCGCGTCGAACGGGCTGGCGACGCCGAACGGGCCTTCACAGCAACGGGTGATCCGCGCCGCGCTGGCCGACGCGCGCCTGCGGGCGGCGGACGTCGACCTGGTCGAGGGGCACGGCACTGGCACCACCCTCGGGGATCCGATTGAGGCGCAAGCGGTTTTGGCGACGTACGGGCAGGACCGGCCGGCGGGTCGGCCGTTGTGGCTGGGGTCGATCAAGTCGAACATGGGTCACACCTCGGCGGCGGCGGGCGCCGGTGGGGTGATCAAGATGGTGCAGGCGATCCGCCACGGCGTGATGCCCAAGACGTTGCACGTGGATGTGCCTACCCCGCATGTGGATTGGTCGGCGGGGGCGGTGTCGCTGCTGACCGAGGCGCGGGACTGGCCGGCGCAGGACCGGCCCCGCCGCGCGGGGGTGTCGTCGTTCGGGATCAGCGGCACCAATGCGCACGTCATCGTCGAGCAGCCGCCGCTGGAAAGCCCCACGCCGGCGGGCGATGACGCCCCCGCGCCGTGGGTGCTGTCGGCAAGATCGGCCGACGCGCTGGCGAACCAGGCGTCCCGGCTCCTGGCGCGGCTGAACGACGACCCGGGTGTGCGGGTGGTGGACGTGGCCTGGTCGTTGGTCTCGACGCGGTCGCTGTTCGAGCACCGGACGGTGGTGGTGGGCGCCGACCGCGAGCGCCTGATCGCCGGGCTGGCCGATGTGGCGGCCGGCGCGCCGGGTGCGGGCGCGGCGGTGGGCCGGGCGCGACCGGTCGGCAAGACGGTGTTCGTGTTTCCCGGGCAGGGGTCGCAGTGGGCCGGCATGGGGGCCGAATTGCTGGACAGCTCACCGGTGTTCGCCGAACACCTGCAGCGCTGCGAGAAGGCGCTCGCCGAACACGTCGACTGGTCGTTGATCGACGTCATCCGCGGCGCGCCCGGTGCGCCCGGGTTGGACCGGGTGGACGTGGTGCAGCCGGCGCTGTGGGCGGTGATGGTGTCGCTGGCCGAGTTGTGGCGCTCGGTGGGCGTCGTCCCCGACGCGGTGATTGGTCATTCCCAGGGCGAGATCGCGGCGGCGTACGTGGCCGGCGCGCTTTCCCTCGAGGACGCGGCCAGGGTGGTGGCGCTGCGCAGCCGGCTGCTGGTGCGATTGTCCGGCGCGGGCGGCATGGTGTCGCTG
Source organism: Mycobacterium scrofulaceum (assembly GCF_001667885.1). Taxonomy (GTDB): domain Bacteria; phylum Actinomycetota; class Actinomycetes; order Mycobacteriales; family Mycobacteriaceae; genus Mycobacterium; species Mycobacterium scrofulaceum_C. The sequence continues at coordinate 75,106 of NZ_LZJW01000171.1, forward strand.
GCGTGCGGCCTGGCCCGGGCCGGGGAATTGATCGCCGGGTGGGGCGAACGGTTGAATGTCGCTGCCGTCAACGGTGTTTCCGCGGTGGTGGTGTCCGGCGAGGTGGGCGCCCTCGACGAGTTGATGATCCACTGCGAGGCCGACGGCGTGCGCGCCCGCAGGATCGACGTGGACTACGCCTCCCATTCCGCCCACGTCGATGTGATCCGCCCGGCGCTGGCCGACGCGCTGGCCGGCATCGAGCCGCGGTCGTCCTCCGTCGCGTTGTTCTCCACCGTGACCGGCGAACTGCTGGACACCGCCGGCCTGGACGCCGACTACTGGTACCGCAGCATCCGGCAGACGGTCGAGTTCGAACGCGCGGTGCGCAGCGCGTGCGACGCCGGGTACGGGGTGTTCGTCGAATCCAGCCCGCACCCGGTGCTGCTGGCCGCCGTCGAGGACACCGTGACCGACTGCGGCGCCGACGCGTTGGTGGTTCCGTCGCTGGGCCGCGACGACGGTTCGCTGCAACGATTCTGGCTGTCGGCGGGCCAGGCCCACGTGGCGGGCGTGCCGGTGGACTGGCGCGCCGCCCTCGCCGGCCTCGGCGGTCGCCGCGTGGACCTGCCGACGTACGGCTTTGCGCGGCAACGCTTCTGGCTGCCGGGCGGCACCACCGGTTCGGGCGACGTGGCCACCCTGGGCCTGGCGGGCGCGCAGCACGCGCTGCTGGGCGCGGTGGTCCAGCGGCCCGATTCCGGCGGGGTGGTGTTGACCGGCCGGTTGTCGACCGCCGCCCAGCCGTGGCTGGCCGACCACGCCGTCGGCGGCGCGGTGTTGTTCCCGGGCGCGGGGTTCGTGGAGCTGGCCATCCGCGCCGGCGACGAGGTCGGGTGCGGGGCGCTCGAGGAGCTGACGTTGTCGGCCCCGCTGGTGCTGCCGGCGACCGACGGCGTGCAGGTGCAGGTGGTGGTCGGGGCCCCCGCCGAGACGGGGCAGCGCGAGCTGGCGGTGTATTCGTCCGGCGCGCAATCGGATTGGGTGCTGCACGCGCACGGCTCGCTGCGACCGGCCGCGGCGGCGCCGCCCGCCGGCCTGACGGTGTGGCCACCGGCGGGGGCGACGCCCGTGGACGTGGCCGACGCCTACGCGCGGCTGGCGGGCCGCGGCTACTCCTACGGCCGGGCTTTCCGCGGCCTGCGCGCGATGTGGCGGCGGGGGGACGAGCTCTTCGCCGAGGTCACCGTCCCGGACGACGCCGGCGCGCAGGACGGCGGCTTCGGGATACATCCGGTGTTGCTCGACGCGGCGCTGCACGCGATCGGCGTCGCCGGTGAGCAGGGCCAAACCCTGTTGCCGTTCTCCTGGCAGGGGGTGACGCTGCACGCGGCCGGCGCCTCGCGGGCGCGGGTCCGGATAGCGCCGTCGGGTGCCGGGGCGGTGTCGGTGGAATTGTCCGACGGCTCCGGGTTGCCGGTGTTGTCGGTGCGCTCGCTGGCGATGCGCCCCGTCTCGGCCGAGCAGCTGGCGGCGGCCGCCGCGCCCACCGAGGGGCTCTTCGAGGTCGCGTGGTCGCCGATAGCGTTGAGCGGCAACGACTCCGACGCCACGCTGTGGGAGCCGGGCGCGCACGGCGCCGATCCGGTCCGGTCGGTGCACGCGGCCACCACCGAGGCGCTGGGCGTACTGCAGTCGTGGTTGGCCGATCCGGAATCCGGGACGCTGGCCGTGCAGACCCGCGGGGCGGTAGCGCTCGCCGGTGAGGATGTCACGGACTTGGCCGGTGCGGCGGTGTGGGGGCTGGTGCGCTCGGCGCAGGCCGAGCAGCCGGGCCGGGTGGTGCTGATCGACTCCGACGGATCTCTGGACGCGCGCGCCGTAATCGGCTGTGGCGAAACGCAATTGGTGATTCGCGCGGGCGCGGCCTACGCGGCCCGGATGCGGCCGGCGCGCGGCGGATCGGTGCTGCGGCTGCCGGCCGGGGGCTGGCGGCTGGACGCGGGCAGCGGGGGAACGCTGGAAGACCTGGTGGTGGGCCCGTGCCCGCGGGCGGAGCTGGAGACCGGGCAGGTGCGCGTGGCGGTGGCCGCGGTCGGTGTGAACTTCCGGGATGTGTTGGTGGCCCTGGGCATGTATCCGGGCGGCGGCCAGTTGGGGGCCGAGGGCGCCGGCGTGGTCGTCGAGGTCGGTCCCGGGGTGACGGGCCTGGCGGTCGGCGATGCGGTGATGGGGCTGCTCGGCGTGGTCGGTTCCGAGGCGGTGGTGGACCAGCGGCTGGTCACGCCCGTGCCGCCGGGCTGGTCGCTGGTCACGGCCGCGGGGGTGCCGGTGGTGTTCCTCACCGCGCTCTATGGGTTGTCGGTGCTGGCCGGGCTGCGCGGCGGCGAGCGGGTGCTGGTGCACGCCGCCACCGGCGGGGTGGGCATGGCCGCGGTCCAGCTGGCGCGGCACTGGGGCGCGGAGGTGTTCGCGACCGCGAGCCGCGGCAAGTGGGACACTCTGCGCGCCATGGGATTCGACGACGACCACATCGGTGATTCGCGGACGCTGGACTTCGAGGAGAAATTCGCGGCGGTGACCGGCGGTGCCGGGGTCGACGTGGTGCTCAACTCCCTGGCCGGCGAGTTCACCGACGCGTCGCTGCGGCTGTTGGCCCCCGGCGGGCGGTTCATCGAGATGGGCAAGACCGACGTCCGCGATCCGCGCGTCGTCGCGGAAGAACATCGAGGCGCGCGGTACCAGGCGTTCGACTTGTTGGAGGCCGGACCCGACCGCACCGCGGCGATGCTGGCCCAGATCGTGGAACTGCTGCGGGACGGCGCCGTGAAACCGTTGCCGCTCAAGACTTTCGACGTTCGCTGCGCTTCGGCCGCGTACCGGTTCGTCAGCCAGGCCCGCCACATCGGCAAGGTGGCTCTGACCATCCCGACCGGGCCGGGCGCCGTGCTCAGTGGCTGCGGCGGCCTGGCCGGGGGCACCGTCGTGGTCACCGGCGGCACCGGCATGGCCGGTTCGGCGCTGGCCCGCCACCTCGTCGACCGCTATCGCGTCGGCCACGTGGTGCTGGCCAGCCGGGCCGGCGCCGAGGCCCCGGGGGTCGCGGAGTTGGTGGAGCGGTTGCAGGAGGCGGGCGCCGGCGTCTCGGTGGTGGCCTGTGACGTCGCGGACCGCGACGCGGTCGCGGCGATGCTGGCGGGGATCCCGGCGCAGCATCCGCTGCGCGGTGTGGTGCACGCGGCCGGCGTCCTCGACGACGGGTTGATCGCCTCCCTGACGCCGGATCGGGTGGACGCGGTGCTGCGGGCCAAGGTCGACGGCGCGTGGCACCTGCACGAGCTGACCCGGGAGCTGGATCTGTCGGCGTTCGTGGTGTTCTCGTCGATGGCCGGGATCGTCGGCACCCCGGGCCAAGCCAATTACGCGGCGGCCAACAGCTTCCTCGACGGCCTCATCGCCCACCGGCGGGCGCGGGGGCTCGCGGGCCTGTCGCTGGCGTGGGGTCTGTGGGAGCAAGCCTCGGCGATGACGGCGCACCTCGGCGAGCGCGACAAGGCCCGGATGAGCCGGCTCGGCATCGCGCCGCTGTCCACCCGGCAGGCGCTGGAATCCTTCGACGCCGGCATGCTGCTCGAAATCCCGGTGCTGATGGCCGCCCGCCTGGATCGGGTCGCGTTGTCCGACAACGCCGCCGCGCTGCCACCGCTGCTGAGCGAGCTGGCCGCCCGCACCACCCGCCGCGTCGTCGACGACGTCGACACGACGGCGCTGCTGACCGGCCTCACCGCGCGCCTGCACGGCCTTTCGCCCGAGGCGCGCCAGCGTGAGCTGATCGACCTGGTCCGAGCCAACGCCGCGACCGTGCTGGGCCTGCCCAACCCCGCCGACATCGACGCGGGCCGCGCGTTCGGGGACCTCGGCTTCGATTCGCTCACCGCCGTCGAACTGCGCAACCGGCTGAAAACGGCCACCGGCCTTACCCTTTCGCCGACGCTGATCTTCGACTATCCCACGCCCGCGGCCCTCGCCGACCACCTCGACGGCCACCTGTCCGGCGGTCCGGCCGACGACCAGCCCGACCTGCTGGCCCGCTTCACCGACATCACGCGCGAATTGCAGGCGCTGCTCACCCGACCTGATTGGGACCCATCCGACAAATCGGCGCTGCGGGCCCGCCTGCACGATCTGCTCGCTGCCCTGGGCCCCGCCGACCACCTCACCCCCGAGGGCCTCGACGCCGACCTCGATGCCGCCACCGAAAGCGAACTCTTTGCCATCCTCGACGAAGAACTCGGCCGCTGAGACCGCGATGCCGGATACCACGCAGCACGTCGATTACCTCAAGCGCCTGACGGCGGACCTCCGGCGGGCGCGGCGACGCGTGGCGGAGCTGGAAGGCCGGCTGTCCGAACCGATCGCGGTGGTGGGCATGGCGTGCCGGTACGCCGGCGGGGTCGATTCGCCGGAGACCCTGTGGGAGCTGGTGAACGAGGGCCGCGACACGGTGTCGGACTTTCCGATGGATCGCGGCTGGGATGTCGAGGGGCTCTACGATCCCGATCCCGACGCGGCGGGGAAGATGTACACCCGCCAGGGCAGCTTCCTGCGCGACGCGGCGGACTTCGACGCCGGATTCTTCGGGGTGGGGCCCAGCGAGGCCCTGGCGATGGATCCCCAGCAGCGACTGATGCTGGAGATTTCGTGGGAAGCGTTGGAGCGGGCCGGGATTGACCCGCTGGCGTTGCGGGGCTCGGCGACCGGTGTGTTCGCCGGCGTCATCCACGCGGGCTACGGCGGCGAGGTGAAGGGTGAGCTGGAGGGCTACGGGCTGACCGGTTCCACCCTGAGCGTGACCTCGGGCCGGGTGTCCTACGTGCTGGGGCTGGAAGGCCCCGCGGTGTCGATCGATACGGCGTGTTCGTCGTCGTTGGTGGCCATGCACCTGGCGGCGCAGTCGCTGCGCTCCGGGGAGTGCGACCTGGCGCTGGCCGGCGGCGTGACGGTGATGGCCACCCCCGCGGCCTTCGTGGAGTTCAGCCGGCAGCGGGCGCTGGCGCCCGACGGCCGGTGCAAGGTGTACGCCGGCGCCGCGGACGGCACGTCATGGTCGGAAGGGGCGGGCGTCCTGGTGCTGGAGCGGCTGGCCGACGCGCGGCGGCTGGGGCATCCGGTGGTCGCGGTGCTGCGCGGTTCGGCGGTGAACCAGGACGGCGCCTCCAACGGGCTGACCGCGCCGAACGGGCCGTCGCAGCAGCGGGTGATCCGGGCGGCCCTGGCCGACGCCGGGTTGACCGCGGCGGACGTCGACATCGTCGAAGGCCACGGCACCGGAACGGTTTTGGGCGATCCGATCGAGGCCCAGGCCCTGCTGGCGACCTACGGGCAGGACCGGCCGGCGGAGCGGCCGCTGTGGCTGGGATCGATCAAATCGAACATCGGTCACACGTCGGCCGCCGCGGGCGTGGCCGGGGTCATCAAGATGGTGCAGGCGATGCGGCACGGGGTGATGCCCAAGACGCTGCACGTGGATGTGCCGTCGCCGCACGTGGATTGGTCGGCGGGCGCGGTGTCGGTGCTGACCGACCCGCAGCCATGGCCGGCGCGGGACGGGCAGCGCCGCGCGGGGGTGTCGTCGTTCGGGATCAGCGGGACCAACGCCCACGTCATCGTCGAAGAGCCGCCCGCCGAGCCGGAAACCGTTGCGGCGCAGGGCGATAAACCTGACACGGCGATCCCGTGGGTGGTGTCGGCCCGGTCGGCCGAGGCGTTGGCCGCGCAGGCGGGGCGGCTGGCGGCATTCCTGGACGCCGAGCCCGCTTTGCGTGCCGTGGATGTCGGCTGGTCGCTGGCCACCACCCGGGCGGTCCTGGAGCACCGCGCCGTGCTGATGGGTGGCGATCGGGACGCGTTGGCGGCGGGGCTGGCCGGGGTGGCGTCCGGGGCGCCCGGCCCGGGTGTCGCGGTCGGGCGTTCTCGCTCGCTCGGTAAGCGCGTGTTCGTGTTTCCCGGCCAGGGCTCGCAGCGGCTGGGTATGGGACGCGAACTCTATCAACGCTTCCCGGCGTTCGCACAGGCCCTCGACGAGGCGCTGGCGGCGGTGGATGACCACGCGCGGTTGCCGCTGCGCGACGTGATGTGGGGCGGCGACCCGGACCTGTTGGAGAGCACGGAGTTCGCCCAGCCGGCGTTGTTCGTGCTCGAGGTCGCCCTGGCGGCGCTGTGGCGGTCGTGGGGGGTGATCCCCGATGTGGTGATCGGCCACTCGGTGGGGGAGATCGCGGCGGCCTGTGTGGCCGGGGTGCTGTCGTTGCCGGACGCGGCGCGGCTGGTGGTGGCCCGTGGACGGTTGATGGCGGCGCTGCCGGACGGCGGGGTGATGGTGGCGGTGAGCGCCACCGAGGCCGAGGTCGCGCCGCTGCTGAACGGCGGCGTGAGCCTCGCGGCGGTCAACGGCCCCGACGCGGTGGTGCTTTCCGGCGAGCGGACTGCGGTGACCACGGTGGCGGATCGGCTGGCGGACTGCGGCCGGCGGGTGCGGCAGCTCGCCGTCTCGCACGCCTTCCACTCACCGTTGATGGAGCCCATGATCGAGGAGTTCTCCGCGGTGCTGGCCGGGGTGTCGCCCGGCGCGCCGCGAATCGATCTGGTGTCCAACGTGACTGGGCAATTGGCGGGCCCCGGATACTTGTCCGCGGATTACTGGGTCGAGCACGTGCGCCGGCCGGTGCGGTTCGCCGACGGCGTGCGGGCGGCCGAATCGCTGGGCGTCGGCGCCTTCGTGGAGGTGGGTCCGGGCGCCGCATTGCTGGCCGCGGCGGAGCAGTCCCTGGCGGCGGCGCCGGCCGTCGCGGCGGTGTCGATGGCCAAGGACCGTCCGGAAATCGATTCGCTGCTGGCGGCGGCCGGGGAGCTGTTCGTCTCCGGCGTGGCGGTGGACTGGGCCGCGGTGTTCGCCGGGCTGAGCGCCCACCGCGTCGACCTGCCGACGTATGCCTTTCAGCGGCGCAGGTTTTGGCTGTCGTCGGAGGCGGTGGGCGGCCGCGACACCGCCGGCTTGGGGTTGACAGGCGCCGAGCATGCCCTGCTGGGCGCGGTGGTGGAGCGGCCCGACTCGGGCGGTGTGGTGTTGACGGGCCGGCTGTCGACGGCGGCACAGCCGTGGCTGGCCGATCACGCCGTGACTCAGATGGTGCTGTTCCCCGGTGCGGGGTTCGTCGAGCTGATGCTGCGGGCCGGCGACGAGGTCGGCTGCCCGGTGATCGAGGAGTTGACGCTGTCGGCCCCGTTGCCCCTGCCGGCCGGAGCGGTGCGGGTGCAGGTGGTGGTGGACGCCGCCGACGAGACCGGATCCCGTGCTGCAGCGGTCTATTCGCAAGTCGGTTCCGAATGGACCCTGCACGCCCAGGGCGTGGTCGGCGAAGGCGCGCCCACGCCGGACACCGACCTGTCGGTGTGGCCCCCCGTCGGCGCCACGGCGGTCGACGTGACCGGCGCCTACGACGATTTGGCGGCGCGCGGCTACGGGTACGGCCCGGCCTTCCGCGGCCTGCGGAAGGTGTGGCGGCGGGGGACCGAGATTTTCGCCGAGGTCGAGGCGCCGCATCAGGCCGGTGTGACGGTGGGCGGCTTCGGGATCCATCCGGTGGTGCTGGACGCGGCGCTGCACGCCCTGGGCGTTGCCGACGAAGATGCCGACACCGTCTTGCCGTTCTCCTGGCAGGGGGTGTGCCTGTACGCGGCCGGCGCGTCACGGGTCCGGGTGCGGCTGGCGCCGGTGGGCGAGGGCGCCGTGTCGGTGGAACTGGCCGATTCGTCGGGCTTGCCGGTGCTGTCGGTGCGGGAACTGGTGACGCGCCCGGTCTCGGCCGCCCAGCTGTCGGCGGCCGCGGCGGCCCGCTCCGGCGGCGGCGAACTCCTGGAGGCGGTGTGGTCGCCGGTCACGTTGGACAGCGCCGGCGGCCCCGCTCCCGAGGTGTGGCAGCCGGCGTCGAACGGCGACGGGGTCCTCGGATCGGTCTACGCCGCGGCCCATCAGGCGTTGGGCGTGCTGCAGTCCAGGGTTGAGGGCGCCGGGCCGCTGGTGGTGCTGACCCGCGGCGCGGTCGCGCTGCCCGGCGAGGAGCTCTCGGACCTGGCCGGTGCCGCGGTGTGGGGGCTGATGCGGTCGGCGCAGGCCGAGCAGCCGGGCCGGGCCGTGCTGGTCGATTCCGACGGTTCGCTCGATCTCGGTTCCGTAATCTCCTGCGGCGAGCCGCAATTGGTGGTGCGGGCGGGCGTCGCCTACGGCGCACGGCTGCGGCCGCTCAAGCCACACCCGCTGTTGCCGTTGCCCGAGCCGCCGTCGGTGTGGCGGCTCGCCGCCGGCGACGCCGGGACGCTGGAGGACTTGGCGGTGCAATCCGGTCCGCCGGCGCAGCTTGCCGCCGGCCAGGTGCGGGTGGCGGTCGCCGCGGCCGGGGTGAACTTCCGCGATGTGCTGGTGGCGCTGGGCATGTATCCGGGCGCCGCGCAGCTGGGCGCCGAGGGCGCCGGGCTGGTGACCGAGATCGGTCCCGGTGTCACGGATTTGGCCGTGGGTGACGCGGTCATGGGCATATTGGGCCTGACCGGGTCGGAGGCGGTCGTCGATCGCCGGCTGGTGACCCGGGTGCCGCCGGGCTGGTCGTTGGCGCGGGCGGCGGGCGTGCCGGTGGTGTTCCTGACGGCGTATTACGGGTTGTCGGTCTTGGCCGGCCTGCGCGCCGGCGAGCGGGTGCTGGTGCACGCCGGCGCCGGCGGGGTCGGCATGGCGGCCGTGCAGCTGGCCCGGCACTGGGGTGCCGAGGTGTTCGCGACCGCCAGCCACGGCAAATGGGACACCCTGCGCGCCATGGGCCTTGACGACGAGCACATCGCGGACTCGCGATCGCTGGACTTCGAGGACCAGTTCCGCACCGCCACCGGCGGCGCCGGCATGGACGTCGTGCTGAACTCGCTGGCCGGCGAGTTCACCGACGCGTCGCTGCGACTGCTGGGCCCCGGCGGGCGCTTCATCGAGATGGGCAAGACCGACCTGCGCGACCCGGCGGCACATCCGGAGATCTATTACCGTGCGTTCGATCTGATGGAGGCCGGGCCCGACCGCATCGCGGACATGACGGACGAACTGATGCGATTGTTCGCGGCCGGAGCGTTGCAGCCGTTGCCCGTCAAGGCCTTCGATGTGCGTTGCGCCGCAGAGGCTTACCGGTTCGTCAGCCAGGCCCGCCACATCGGCAAAGTGGTGCTCACCATGCCCGACGGGCCGGCCGGGCTGGCCGGTGGCACCGCGCTGATCACCGGCGGAACCGGCATGGCGGGTTCGGCCGTGGCCCGCCACCTGGTCGGCCACCACCGGGTGCCGCACGTCATGCTGGTCAGCCGCAGCGGCGAGCGCGCGGACGGGATGTCCGGGCTGGTCGCGGAGCTGCGCGAGGCGGGCGCCGAGGTGTCGGTGGTGGCCTGCGACGTCGGTGACCGCGAAGCGGTGGCGGGGCTGCTGGCGCAGGTGCCGCAGCGCTACCCCCTGCGCGGGGTGTTTCACGCCGCGGGGGTGCTCGACGACGCGGTGATCGCGTCCCTGACTCCGGAGCGCATCGACACGGTGCTGCGGTCCAAGGTCGACGGGGCGTGGCACCTGCACGAGCTGACCCGGGACCTGGATCTGTCGGCGTTCGTGGTGTTCTCGTCGATGGCGGGCATCGTCGGCGCCCCCGGCCAGGGCAACTACGCGGCGGCCAACAGCTTCCTCGACGCCCTGGCGGCGTACCGCCACGCCCACCGCCTGCCCGCCCTGTCGATCGCGTGGGGGATGTGGGAAGAGGCCTCGGCCATGACCCGGCACCTCGGCGATCGCGACAAGGCCCGAATGAGCCGCGCCGGGCTGGCCCCGCTGTCCACCCGGCAGGCGCTCGACATGCTCGACGCCGCGCTGCTGACCGAGCCGCCCGTCGTCGTGGCCACCCGACTCGATACGGCCGCGCTCGCGCACGGCGCCGCCGCGCTGCCACCGCTGTTGAGCCAGTTGGCCACTCGCCGCGTCCGGCGGGTCCTCGACCCCACCGACATGGTGTCGTTGACCGGCCTGCGGGCACGGCTGGAGGGCCTGGCCCCCGAGCAGCGGCGGCGCGAGCTGGTCGAGCTGGTGTGCGGCAACGCCGCCACGGTGTTGGGGCACACTACCGCGGACGTCAGCGCCGACCAGGCCTTCGGAGACCTCGGGTTCGATTCGCTGACGGCGGTGGAGCTGCGCAACCGGCTCAAAATCGCGACCGGCCTGACACTTTCGCCGACGGTCATCTTCGACCACCCGACGCCGGCGGCCCTGGCCGAGCATCTCGACGGCCAGCTGGCGACCGGCACGACCGCTGAGCCGCCCGACCGGATGGCCCGTTTCAACGACGTGGCGCGCGAGTTGCAGGCGCTGCTCGGCCAATCCGGCTGGAGCCCGGGCGACAAGGCGCAGCTCGTCACCCGGCTGGAAGCCCTGTTGCGCACCCTGACCGGTCCGACGGACGCCGCGTACCCCGAGCAGCCCGACGACCTGTTCGACGACGACATCGCCACCGCCACCGAGAGCCATCTCTTCGCCATCCTCGACGAAGAGATCGGACCTTAGCATGACGGACGTCGCAGTCATCGGCCTGGCGTGCAGATTACCCGGCGCGGCGAGCCCCCGCGAGTTCTGGGACCTGATCAGCGGCGGCCGGGAAGCGGCGCGGTTGCCCGGCGACGTCGCGGAGTTCGACGCCGACTTCTTCAACCTGTCGCCGCGCGAGGCGTGCGCGATGGATCCCCGCCAGCGATTGGCCCTCGAACTGACCTGGGAAGCCTTCGAGGACGCGTTCGTGGTGCCCGAAACGGTTCGCGGAGAAGCTGTTTCGGTGTATGTCGGGGCGATGGGCGACGACTACGGGGTCCTCACGCTGCGCGACATCGCCGACAACCTCGACCACCACTCGTTCGCCGGCATCAGCCGGGGGATGATCGCCAACCGGGTCTCGTACGCCTTCGGTCTTCGCGGACCCAGCTTGACCGTCGACTCCGGCCAATCGTCCTCGCTGCTTGCCGTGCACCTCGCCTGCGAAGGCCTGCGCTCCGGCGAGTCGGCACTGGCGATCGCCGGCGGGGTTCACCTCAACCTGGCCGACGAAACCGCAATGCTGGAGCGCGAATTCGGCGCGCTGTCGACCTCGGGTCACACCTTCGCGTTCGATCGGCGGGCGGACGGCTACGTGCGCGGCGAGGGCGGCGGCCTGGTCCTGCTGAAGCCGTTGCCGGCGGCCCTGCGCGACGGGGACCGCGTTCACGCGGTGATCCGGGGGAGCGCCGTGGGTAACGCCGGGCACACCGCCGCCGGTCAGACCGTGCCCTCTGTCCCCGGCGAGGCGGACGTGATCCGGCGGGCGCTCGCCGCCGCCGGCCTGGACAGCGGCGACATCGACTACGTCGAGGCCCACGGCACCGGCACCAAGGTTGGCGACGCGGTGGAGGCCCGGGCGCTGGGCGAGGTGTTCGGCGGGCGCGAGCGCCCGCTGCACGTGGGCTCGGTCAAGACCAACATCGGCCACGCCGGCGCCGCGGCCGGAATAGCGGGACTGCTCAAAGCCGTTCTGGCCGTGCGGTATTCGGTGCTGCCGGCCAGCCTCAACTACTCGGACAGCGAACACGCGGGGCTGCGGGTGGACACCGCCGCGCTGCCCTGGCCGGCGGCGGGGCGCCCGCGCCGCGCCGGGGTCTCGTCCTTCGGGATGGGCGGCACCAACGCGCACGTCGTCGTGGAACAGGCGCCGCCGCAACCGGATACGCCCGCAAACGTCGAGACGCCGCTCGCCTGGGTGCTGTCGGCGCGCTCGGAGGTCGCCCTGGCCAACCAGGCGCGCCGCCTGTCGGCGTGGGTCGCCGACGCAGGGCCGAGCGCGGCGGACGTGGCGTGGTCGCTGGCGACGACCCGCTCGGTCTTCGAGCACCGGGCGGTGCTGGTCGGCGGGGACGCCGCGGCGTTGACACGCGGCGCATCGGCGCTCGCTGCCGGCGGGCCGGACCCCGGTGTGGTCGCCGGCCGCGCCGGGTCCGCGGCAAAGACGGCCTTCGTGTTCCCCGGCCAGGGCTCGCAATGGCTGGGCATGGGCCGTGAACTCCACCGACGATTCCCGCCCTTCGCGCGCGCCTTCGACGAGGCCGTGGCCGCGATCGACCCTCACCTGGGGTCGCCGCTGCGCGACGTGATGTGGGGCGCCGACGCGCAGCTGTTGCAGGACACCGAGTTCGCGCAGCCGGCCCTGTTCGCGCTCGAGGTCGCCCTGGCCGCGCTCTGGCGGTCCTGGGGGGTGACGCCCGATGTGGTGCTGGGCCATTCAGTCGGTGAGATCGCGGCGGCGCATGTGGCGGGCGTGTTGTCGCTGGGCGACGCGGCGCGCATCGTGGCGGCGCGTGGGCGGCTGATGGCGGCGCTGCCCGGGGACGGGGTGATGGTGGCGGTGAGCGCCGGCGAGGCCGAGGTCGCGCCGATGCTGAGCGAGGGTGTCGACATCGCGGCGGTCAACGGCCCCAACGCGGTGGTCCTGTCGGGCGAACGTGCCCGGGTGGCCGCCCTGGCGGATCGGCTGGGGGACAGCGGCCGGCGGACGCACCGGTTGGCGGTCTCGCACGCGTTCCATTCGGCGCTGATGGAACCGATGCTCGACGAGTTCGCCCGGCGGATCGCCGACATCCAGCCGCGGCAGCCGCGAATGTGCCTGATTTCCAACGTGTCCGGGGAGCCTGCCGGCCCAGGGTACGGGTCCGCGCGGCACTGGGTGGAGCACGTGCGCCGGCCGGTGCGGCTCCTGGATGGCGTGCGCGCCGCCGAGGCCCTCGGCGTGACGGCGTTCGCGGAGATGGGCCCGGGCGGCGGCTTGAGTGCGGCGGTGGACCAGTCGCTGACCACCGAGGGGCCGATCGTGGTGACCACGCTGCCCAAGGAGGCTCCCGAGGTCGCGTCGCTGCTGACGGCGGCCGGTCGGCTGTTCACCGCCGGGGTGTCCGTTGGCTGGCCGGCGGTGTTGGCCGGCTCCGGGGGCGGCCGCGTCGACCTGCCGACGTATGGCTTTGCCCGCCAACGATTCTGGCTGGGCGGAGCGCGGGATGCGCTGCCCCCCAACGTAACGCGCTCCCCGGATCTGGCCGAGCAGTTGCACGCCCTGTCCCTTGCGGAACAACAGCGGCGACTGGCCGAAGTGGTCTGCGAGCACGCCGCCGCCGTCGCGGGACATCCCGACGGGCGGGCCATCGATCGCGACCGCGCCTTCGCCGACCTCGGCTTCGACTCGATGACCGGCGTCGAACTGCGCAACAGGCTGACGACGGCGACCGGGCTGGCGCTCTCGCGGACGCTGATTTTCGACTATCCCACTCCGGCCGCGCTGGCCGACCACCTGCTTCAGCAGCTATTTCGCGGGCCGGGACAGGAATCGGACGACGAAAGGGTGTGGTCTGCCCTGCGCGGGATTCCCCTCGCCGAGCTACGCAGAACCGGATTGCTCGACAAACTTCTCCTCCTCGCCGGCGGCGCGGAAAACGTTGTCGCCGAATCGGTCACCGACCCGATCGACGAGCTGAGCCCCGACGCCCTGATCGCGATGGCGCTGAAAAACCAGGACTCCGAATGAATAATTTTTGGCGTAATAAGACACATGTCAAATACTTCAAAGTTTTGCCGAATTACCGGCAACCGCATAAACTTCGGAAATTGGCGAAAGGCCCATTCGAGCGGGGCTGCAAGCAAAAGGGTTGGGCATGAGCGTCATCGCGGGCGTATTCGGAGCGTTGCCGCCGCATCGTTACAGCCAGGCCGAAATCACCGACCAGCTCGTCGAATTCCCCGCATTGCGCGAACACGAGGAGATCGTGCGGCGGTTGCACGCCGCCGCCAAGGTCAACAGCCGCCACCTGGTTCTGCCGCTGGAGCGGTACGCGTCGCTGACCGATTTCGGTGAGGCGAACGAGGTCTTCATCGAACACGCCGTCGCACTCGGTTGCGAAGCGCTGCTGGGCGCGCTCGAGGAGGCCGGCCTGCGGCCGCAGGACATCGACATGATCGCCACCACCACGGTCACCGGAGTGGCGGTGCCGTCCCTCGACGCGCGGATCGCCGGACGGCTCGGCCTGCGCCCGGATGTGCGCCGGGTGCCGCTGTTCGGGCTGGGCTGCGCGGCCGGGGCGGCGGGGGTGGGCCGGCTGCACGACTACCTGCGCGGCGCGCCGGACGGCGTCGCCGTCTTGGTGTCGGTCGAGCTGTGCTCGCTCACCTTCCCGGCGGTCAAGCCGACGGTGTCGGGTCTGGTGGGCACCGCCATGTTCGGCGATGGGGCCGCCGCCGTGGTCGCCGTGGGCGATCGTCGCGCCGAGCGGATGAGCCCGAGCGGGCCCGACATCATCGATTCCCGCAGCCGCCTGTACCCCGAATCGCTGCACATCATGGCCTGGAACGTGAGCTCGGCCGGCCTGCACCTGGTGATGTCGCCCGAGCTGACCAACTTCATCGACCGCTACCTGGCCGACGACGTCGGCCGATTCCTGAGCGCCCACGGGCTGACCAAGGACGACGTGGGCGCGTGGGTGGCCCATCCCGGCGGCCCCAAGGTGATCACCGCGATCGGCAACAGCCTCGAGCTGCCCCCGGATGCCCTCGAGCTGACCTGGCGCTCGCTGGGCGAGGTCGCGAACCTGTCGTCGGCGTCGGTGCTGCACATCTTGCGCGACACCATCGCCAAACCGCCGCCCGGCGGGGGTCCCGGCCTGATGCTCGCGATGGGACCGGGATTCAGCGCCGAGTTGGTGCTATTGCGCTGGCGCTAGGCGTCCCCCACGGTTAGGTCGATGGTGGCGACCCGCTTCGCCCGGCTTCGCCGCGCTCGCGATCCCCACGAAGGCCGACGACGTCGACGAGCAACCCCGGCTTCGGGGACAGCGCGGCAAGGTTGACCGCGCGGATGCGCTGGGGCGGCATCCGCAGCGTGGTCCTGGCGAGCAGCCGGGCCAGCATGACGGTCATCTCGGTGGTGGCCATGGCCGCGCCGATGCAGCGGTGCAGCCCGCCGCTGAACGGAAGGAATTCGTGCGGCGCGGGCTTACGGTAGTCCGGCGCGTCGGCGTCCCACCGCTGCGGCCGGAATTGCGTTGGCTGGGGCCATATCTCGGGGATGCGATGCGTGACGTACGGGCTGAAGATGAGCAGCCGGCCCGCCGGGATGCGGTGGCCGTGGAAGGAGATGTCGCGGATCACCTTGCGCGCCGAGATCACCCCGGGCGGGTACAGCCGCAGGGTTTCGTGGACGACGCCGCCCAGGTAGGTCAGCGCGGTCAGGTCGCCCGCGCCGGGCGGCCGCCCGCCGAGGACGCGCGCCACTTCGCCGGCGGCGGTGTCCCACGCGCCCGGCACGGACAGCAGCGTGTGGATCGCCCACGCCAGCGCGCCGCTGGTGGTCTCGTAGCCGGCGGTGATCAGCGAGATGACCGCGTCGCGAATCTCGTTGTCGCTCAGGGCGTATCCCTCGTCGCCGCGACCGTTGATCAGCATCGTCAGCATGTGGTCGTCGGGCCGCGGCGCGGCGCGCGCGGCGGCGATCTGCTCGTCGACGAGGGCGTCGATGCGTTTCCGGGCCGCCAGCGCCCGTCGCCAACCCGGCGCGTTGAGCCGCCGTTGCACCGCGACCGCCTGCGGCAGTTGATGAGTCAGGTCCAGCAGCGGCTGCAGCTGTTCGCCCAGGAAGTCCGAATGGGCGGCCAGGCGGGGGCCGAACAGGCTCTCCGCGGTGCTGCGCCGTACCGCGGAGCGGCACTCCGAGTAGATGTCCAGCCGCTGCCCGGGTCGCCAGCCGTCGATCACCGCGTCGATGGTGGACACCATGGTGGCGACGTAGTCCTGGATCTGGCGGTGCCGCAGCCCGGGCGCCACGACGCTGCGCCGGCGCCGGTGGTCGTCGCCGTCGCTGACGATCAGCGCGGTGGGGCCGTCGACGATGGCGAGGTTCTGGAACGTCAACCGCCAGCTGAAGGCGTCGGCGTTGGCGAACACGAATTTGTTCGCCTCGGCGCCCAGCAGGTAGGTGTAACCGTGCCGGCCGACGCCGGAACTGATGACCGGCCCGCGCCGCCGGTACAGCGCCAGCAGGGCCTCACCCGGCCGGTACCGCACCGGCGTCATTCCAGCGCCTCCGACAGCTCCAGCCAGCGGCCCTCCGTCTCGGCGACCTCGTCCTCGAGCGCCCGCAATTCCCGGGTGAGCCGCGTGATGCCGACGTGGTCCGACTGGTCGTGCTCGGCGAGTTCGCGGTGTTTGTCGGCGATCCGGTCGGCCAGCCGCGCGAGCTGGCGGTCGACCCCGGCCAGCTCCTTCTCGGTGGCCCGGCGCCGCGCCCCGGACATGCCTTGCGGCTCGGCGGCCGCCGGCCGGGCTTCCGCCGCCCCGCCGGGCTCGCGCGCCGCCAGCCGCAGGTATTCGTCGATGCCGCCGGGCAGGTGCCGCAACCGGCCGTCGAGGATGGCGTACTGCTGATCGGTGATCCGTTCGAGCAGGTAGCGGTCGTGCGAGACGACGATCAGGGTCCCGGCCCACGAGTCGAGCAGGTCCTCCATCGCGGTGAGCATGTCGGTGTCGACGTCGTTGGTCGGCTCGTCGAGCAGCAACACGTTCGGCTCGGAGAGCAGGGTGAGCATCAGCTGCAGGCGCCGCCGCTGCCCGCCGGAGAGTTCGCCGATGCGGGCCGAGAGCTGGCCGCGTCCGAAGCCGAGCCGCTCCAGCAGCTGGGCCGGCGTCTGCTCGCGGCCCTCGACTTCGTAGCCGCCGGGCAGCCGGCCCAGCACGTCGGCGATGCGGTCGTCGGTGAGGCCGGCCAGGGCGTCGCCCTGCTGGTCGAGCACGGCCAGCTGGACGGTCTTGCCGCGCTTGACGCGGCCGGCGTCCGGCGTGATGGTCCCGGCGATCAGTCCCAGCAGCGTCGACTTTCCGGCGCCGTTAGCGCCGACGATGCCGGTGCGTTCGCCCGGCGCGATCCGCCACTCGACGTCGCGCAGCACCGGGCGGCCGCCAAAGGCCACCGAAACGTCGAGCAGGTCGATGACGTCTTTGCCGAGCCGGGCGGTGGCCAGCTTGGCCAACTCGACGGTGTTGCGCAGCGGCGGCACGTCGGCGATCAGCTGGTTGGCCGCCTCGATGCGGAACTTCGGCTTGGAGGTCCGCGCCGGGGCGCCGCGGCGCAGCCAGGCCAACTCCTTGCGCATCAGGTTCTGCCGCTTGGCCTCCGCGGTGGCGGCCAGCCGGTCCCGCTCGACGCGTTGCAGCACGTAGGCCGCGTAGCCGCCCTCGAACGGCTCCACGATCCCGTCGTGCACCTCCCACGTCGTGGTGGCGACCTCGTCGAGAAACCAGCGGTCGTGCGTCACCAGCAGCAGCCCGCCGGTGTTGCGCGCCCAGCGCTGTTTGAGATGGTCGGCCAGCCAGGTGATGCCCTCGATGTCGAGGTGGTTGGTGGGCTCGTCGAGGGCGATGACGTCCCACTCGCCGACCAGCAGCCGCGCCAGCTGCACCCGCCGGCGCTGGCCTCCGCTGAGCGTGGATATCGTTGCGTCCCAAGCGATGTCGGAGACCAGACCGCCGACCACGTCGCGGACCCGCGCGTCACCGGCCCATTGGTGTTCGGCCGCCTCGCCCACCAGCGTCCAGCCCACGGTGTGCGCCGGGTCCAGGGTGTCGGCCTGGCTGAGCGCGCCGACTCGCAATCCGGTGCGGCGGGTCACGCGGCCCGAGTCGGGCAGCAGCTGACCGGTGAGCAACCGCAACAGGCTGGACTTCCCGTCGCCGTTGCGTCCGACGATGCCGATGCGCGCCCCGTCGTTCACGCCCAGCGTGACCGAATCGAATACCAGCTGGGTCGGATATTCGAGGCGGACGGCCTCGGCTCCCAATAGGTGCGCCACTGGCCCGACCCTACTGCGGCTACTCCAGGGTCAGCAGCGCCCGGTCGACTTCGCTCTGGGTCTCGGCCGACGCCTTGCTGGCCACCGCGTCCAGGAAGCGGCTGGCGAGGTCGCGCAGCTTCAGGTTGGTTTCCTGGGACCGCCAGACCAGGATGTCGAACGCCCGCTCGGGGGAGATGTCGTAGGCGGCCATCAGCACGCCCTTGGCCTGCTCGATGCGGGCGCGGGCGTCCGCCACCGCCGACAACACGTTGTTGATGTCGGTCTGCAGCGAGTCGGTGACGTCGACGTAGAACCCGGACGTCCCGATCACGGTGCCGTGGTCGTCGAGCATCCGGTCGCCGGCGACGACGACGCACAGGGTGCGGCCACCGGTGTCGATGATGCGGTGCCGGCTGCTGAACGGCTTGCCCCGCATCACCCGGTCGAGGACGGCGGCCACATGCCCGCGGTCTTCGGGATGCTTGTGTTTCAGCAGCAGTTCGGTGCTCGGCTGCACTTCTCCCGGGCGGTAGCCGTGCATGCGCGCGACGGCATCCGACCACTCCCAGCGCTCGCCCTCCATGAAGAACCGGAAGCGGCCGACGCGCTGCGGTTCGCCCAGCCCCAACACCAAGTCGACCGCGCTCAGGTCCTCCTCTTGCACGACGTCGGACATCAGCGCCTCCGCCGGGGTCGCGTCCCGGGTGGGCTCCCCATCGCGCCGCCGGACGGCCTCGTCTTCGAAGTTCACGGTCATCTCGCGCTGCCCTTCAGATCCGTAACTATGTCCCTTGCATATCAATGCCCACTTTCCCGCGGGTCCATGCACGGATCAGGCCTTCCGGTACGGCTCGGCGTCGGCGTGCTTGAATTCCAGGCCCAGCCCGGGCCGGTGCTGATCCGGCCGCAACGCGCCGCCCTCGGGGGGCAGGGCGCCGTCGAAGAGCATGTGCTCGATGCGGTGGTGGTCGTGGAAGTACTCGAGGTGCCGCAGGTTCGGGATGGCGGCCGCCACGTGGGCGTGCAGGTTGGGTGCGCAGTGTCCGGACACGTCGACGTTGTGGGCGGCGGCCACGGCCGCGGCGCGCAGCCAGTCGGTGATGCCGCCGCAGCGGGTGACGTCGATCTGCAGGCAGTCGACCGCCTGGGCGCCGAGCATCCGGCCGAAGTAGGCCAGGTCGTAGCCGTACTCGCCGGCGGTGACGTCCGGGGTCACCTGGTCGCGCACTTCGCGCAGCCCGGCGAGGTCGTCGGAGGAGACCGGTTCTTCGAACCAGGTGACGTCCTGGTCGGCCATCGCGTGGGCCACGCGGATCGCCTGTTTGCGGCGGTAGGCGCCGTTGGCGTCGACGTAGAGCTCCACGTCGGGCCCGATCACGCTGCGCGACAGGGCGATTCGCTCGAGGTCACGGCGCTCGTCGGACCCCCAGGACTCGCCGATCTTGATCTTCACCCGCGGGATCTTCCACTCGTCCACCCAGCGTTCCAGTTGGGCGCGGGTCTGCCGCTCGTCGTAGGTGGTGAAGCCGCCGCTGCCGTAGATCGGCACCGCGTCGTGCGCCATGCCGAGCAGCCGGCAGACGGGCAGGCCGAGCAGCTTGCCCTTGAGGTCCCACAGGGCGGTGTCGATCGCCGAGATCGCGCACGACACCAACCCGGGCCGCCCGTTGTTGCGCATCGCCCTGACCATCGCCTGCCATGCGCCGGTGATGTCCAGGGCGCTGCGCCCGGTGAGCGTTCCGGCGAGTTTCCCGGTGATCAACGCGGCGCAGGCGCCGTCGGCGTACGTGTAGCCGATCCCGCGCCGCCCGCCCGCGGTGACCTCGGCCAGCGCCAGCGTGGTCGACGACCAGGGCAGCGTGCCATCGGCTTCCGGTGCGTCGGTGGGGATTTCGTAGACCTGGGCGGTCACGTCGTCGACGGGTGCGTCGACGTTCATCGTGCCCGCCGCCGCGCCGCGAGCCACGCGCCCAGCCCGGCGGCGCCGAGCGCGCCGGTGCCGCTGACCACCGGGTGCTGCGACGCCCACAGTTGCGGGCTCATCGTGTGGGATTTGTCGTCGAAGCCGCCGTGGGCGCCGTGGTCGCTGCCCGGCTCCTGGTCGAGCGGATGCCACAGGTTGTGGGGGCGTCCCGGGCCGACCCGCTCGTCGGTCTGCTGCGAGCCGTACCCGGTGCGGCCGAGGTAGCGGTCCAGCAGCGGTGCGACGAACTTCTGCGCCAGCAGGGTCACCATGGTGGAATCGCCGACCCAATATTGTTTGCGCTCCGGGTGATCCGCCGCGTAGAGGACACCGCGGGCGGCGACCTCGGGCTGGTATATCGGGGGCACCGGCTGGGGATGGCGGGGCAGCCGGGACAGCACCCAGGAGAACTGCGGGGTGTTGACCGCGGGCATCTGCACGACGGTCACCCGCACCTTCGAGTGCTCGTGCAGCAGTTCGCAGCGCACCGATTCGGTGAACCCGTTGATGGCGTGCTTGGCGCCGCAATACGCCGACTGCAGCGGGATGGACCGTTGGCTCAGCGCGGACCCGACCTGGACGATGGTGCCGTGATCCCGCGGCCGCATCTTGGCCAGCGCCGCCATGGTGCCGTGCACGTAGCCCAGGTAGGACACGTCGGTGACGCGCTTGAACTCCTCGGCGCTGATCTCGCTGAACGGCGCGAAGACCGACGTGAAGGCGACGTTCACCCACACGTCGATCGGGCCGAAGGCGGCCTCGGCTTCGTCGGCGGCGGCGACGACGGCCTCGTGGTCGGCGACGTCGGTGGGGATGGCCAGCGCCTTGCCGCCACCGGATTCGACGTCGCGCGCGGCGCCGTCCAGCCCGGCCGCGCCGCGGGCGAGCAGGGCCACGTTCGCCCCGCGCTGTCCGAACATCTGGGCGGTGGCGCGGCCGATGCCGGCGCTGGCTCCGGTGATCACCACCGTTTGTGTGGTCGATGTCATCGCCTGAATCTCCTTTCGTTCCGGGCGGTCAGTCGTGGTGGACGGCGTCGTCGGCGAGGGTGGACGTGCATTCCAGCAGCAGCGCGTGCGCGAAGGCCTGGGGAAGGTTGCCGCGCAGCTGGCGCTGCCGGACGTCGTATTCCTCGCAGAACAAACCTGGGGGTCCGCAGGCGGCGCGGTTGCGTTCGAACCAGCGCATCGCGCAATGGTCATGTCCCAGTTGGTGTTCGGCGAGCGCCATCATGAAACCGCAGAGCAGGAACGCGCCCTCGGCGTCGCCGAGGTCTCGCTCGTCGTGCCGGAAGCGGTAGACGAATCCGTCGTCGCTGAGCTGCTCGCGCACGGCGTCCAGCGTGGCCCGGGTGCGCGGGTCGTCGACGGGCACGGCACCGCGCACGGGCGGCAGCAGCAGCGACGCGTCGGTGCCGCGCAGCCGCGGGCTGCGCTGCCAGTAGCCGCCCTGCGGGTGCAGGCTGCCGGCGGCGGTGTCGGCCAGGATCGCGTCGGCCAGCGACGCGCACGCGGCCACCTCGGGGCCGCCGCCGGCCACCTTGGCGATGGCGCGCAGCCCGGCCACACACGCCAGGCGGGACTGTGTCCAGTGCTCGTCGTCGATCTCCCAGATGCCCGCATCCGGTTCGCGCCAGCGCTTTTCGATCGCACCGATGGCGGTCTGCGCGGCGCGCCAGCCCTCGGCGTCGAGCCGGCCGGCGTTGCCCGCCCGGGCCAGCAGTTGCAGCGCCTCCCCGAAGACGTCGAGCTGGAATTGCTGATTGACCCAATTGCCCACCTTGTCGGTGCCCCCGGGATAGCCGGGCAGGTCAAGGTCTTCCTCACCGGGCACGCTGTCACCGGTCACGGTGTAGGCCGGCCTGAGGTCGGGCCCGTGCTCGAGCAGCCGGGCCCCGACGAATTCGACCGCGCGGTCCAGCAATTCGTGCGCCCCGACCGTCTCGGCGGCGATGCCGGCGTACACCTGGTCGCGGATCCACGCGTAGCGGTAGTCGTAATTCTGGTTGGTGTGCGCGCGTTCCGGCAGGCTCATCGTCGCTGCGGCGACCATCCCGCCGCCGCTGCTGGTCAACCCGCGCAGCACGGCGTACGAGTGGCGTCCGTCGCGGGGGGCGATCGTGCAGCTCAGCTCGGGCATGCTGCGATGCCACGCGGCCTCCGTTGCGTCCCAGGAGATGTCGGGGTCGGGTGGTCGGTCGGGCAGCGAGCGTTCGGAGAGCTCCAGCACGAAGTCGTGCTGACCGCCCTCGCCGACGGTGATCTCACAGGTGAGCAGCTCGCCGCGGCCGCGGGCCGCCTTGACGGAACGCACGTCGCAGCCGCCGAGCCAGCGCCACCGCAAGGGGCCCGATTTACCGCTCCACACCCCGTCGTCGACGCTGGGCTCGCCGGGGCCGTGACGGCCGAACGCGGCGCTCGGCTGCAGCACCACCCGCACGCACGCGGTGCCGCGGCAGCCGATCAGGCGGCGCAGCAGCACCACCCGGTCGGGGTCGCCGGGGAAGGCAAGGGCCTCGCGGCATTCCACGATGCCGTCGCGGGTGATCCAGCGATTGCGCCAGATCAGGCTGCCCGGCTCGTAATAGCCGCCCCACACGTGCCGCACGTCGGTCGGGGTGATCGCGTACATCCCGCCGCCGCCGATGAGGTTGGAAAACACCGCGTCGGAGTGCCAGCGCGGCGCGCACATCCACGCGACGTCGCCCTGCGGCCCGATCAGGGCTCCCCGCTCGCCGTCGGCCAGCAGCGCGTACTCGCGTAACACCCGGGGCGAGAACGTCGCATCGACGTCGATCGTGCGGTCAGCCACGGACCCCCGCCTCCGCCGGTCTGGTGTTCGCCGGGGCGTCGGTGCCGATCTTGCCGGCCGCCATCCGTTCGGCGAGCCGCGAGGCCAGCGCCATGATGGTCAGCGCCGGGTTCGCCGACCCCTGCGTCGGGCACACCGATCCGTCGGCGAGGAACAGGTTCGGCACGCCCCACACCCGGTGATCGGAGTCCACCACCGAGTTGTCCGGGCGGGTGCCCATCCGGGCGCCGCCGATGAGGTGGGCGAACCGCTGGATGGTGAGCACGTCCTGGGCGCCGGCCGCGTGCAGGATGTCGCCGATCACCTTGGTGGAGTAGGCCATGTTGGCCTTGTCGTTGTCGCACAGCGTGTAGTCGAATCGGGCCACGGGCAGGCCGTACGGGTCCGTCTCTTCGTCGAGCGTGACCCGGTTTTCCGCCAGCGGCAACAGCTCGTTGAGCACGCCGATGGTGGCCCAGTGGTTGTAGTCGCGCATGTATTCGCGCAACGCCCGGCCCCAATGCCCTTCGGCCAGTACGTGTTCGGCCCATCCGATGGGCAGCGGCGACACGGTCTGGATGGCGAAGCCGCGGGCGAATCCGCGCGACGGGTCCGTCTCGTAGAACTGCTCCGAGGACACCTCGGGGGGCGGGGCCTTGTACATCCGGACCTCTTCGGGCCACCGGCCGGCCGATTGCGTGGCGCCCTGGACCATCACGTAGCGGCCGACCTGGTCGTCGTTGTTGCCCAGCCCGTTCGGGAAGCGTTCGTTCGCCGAGTTCAGCAGCAGGCGTGGCGTTTCGATGGAGTACCCGGCTATCGCGACGGCCTTTGCCCGTTGCAGCCGTTCGGTGCCGCCGACCTCGTCGTAGTAGACCACCCCTCGGGCCGCGCCGGTCTCGTCGAGTTCGACGCGGGCGGCCATGCAGTTGGCGCGGATCTCCACCGCGTGGGCCAGCGCATCGGGCAGGTGGGTGACGAACGGGCTGGCCTTGGCCGCGACCTTGCAGCCCTGCAGGCAGTAGCCGCGGTAGATGCAGTGTGGGCGGTTGCCGAACGTGCCGTTGACGATGCCGACGGGCCCGACTCGCATCTCGATGCCGAGCTGCATCGCCCCCCGCCAGAGTTTGGCCGCCGCGCCCGAAATCGGGTGTGGCGAAAAGGAATAACGGTGGGGATAACCCCACGGCCAGTTCTGGCCGGCCACCGGCAACTCGAGCTCGATGCGCTCGTAGTGGCGGCGGATGTCCTCGTACCGGATCGGCCAGTCCGCCCCGACCCCGTCGAGCGTATAGGTGTGGAAGTCGCTGGGATGAAACCGCGGGGTGTAGCCGGCGTAATGGACCATCGAGCCGCCGACCCCGCGCCCGGAGTTGTTCTTGCCCAACTCGATTGGGTCTTCACCGCCGATGATGCGCTTCTGGGTCCAGTACAGGGAGTGGGAGCCCGCCTCGTCGGAGACCCAGTCCTCGTCCGGGTGCCAGAACGGGCCCGCCTCCAGGATCACCACCCGCCAGCCGGCACGCGCCAGCCGTTGTGCCAGAACCGATCCGCCGGCGCCCGCCCCGACGACCACCAGGTCGACCTCGTCGTCGTCGCGATAGCGCTGCATGGTCTTTTCGCCGGGCAGGTCGCGCGAATGCACGTCGAGCAGGAACCGCGATTCGTTGTCCTTCGGCCCGATGGCCCCCCTCAGCAGCCCGCGGAGTCGGTCGCCCATCACAGCTCGCCCCGCTCGACCACGCGGACCGGGTCCTCGTCGGTGGCGCCCCGGGTCTCGAACGGTTCGCGGGCGGCCGCGGGGCCGGTCGCGCCGCCCAGGCGCATGAACCCGCGGGGATAGGCCGGCCCGCCGAACCCGATCTCGTTCCACGCCCACGGATGAGAGTAGAAGCCGGACAACGCCATTCGCATGCAGACCGACCAGGCGCGTTTGACGTTCAGGCGTTCCCAGTCGCCGCCCTGCAGCGCGCCCTGCGAGAATTGGTCGATGATCGCTTCGCGGGTGTCGGCGTCGGCGTCGGCGAACGACGCCTTGCCGTGCCGGCTGGACGCGGTCTCGTCGAGCCCGCGCAACACCAGCCGCCAGGTGTCACGGTCGTCGGGCATGTCGGCGTACTGGTAGCCGTCGAGGCGCCCGTCGGCGAGCTTGGAGTCCACCGACTCGGGCACCGGCACGCGCGGCTCGCGGTCCTGCGCCAGCACCGTGTCACAGAACGCGCGCAGGCACGGCTCCTCCTCGGCGGTGAAGAACCGTAGCGGGCCGGGCGGTTCCAGCCGGGCCAGCACCACCTTCTTGGTGGCGTCGTCCCACGTGTCGGTCGTTTCCAGCACGTCGAAATCCGGGTAACGGCCGATCATTTGGGGTGTGACGCCGCGGCGTTGCTTGGGCAGCCACGACGGGTGGGGCGGCTTGCGATCCGCGCGCAGGTTCGGCAGGTGATCCGGGCGAGAGGTGTCGGCCATCGCGGTCAGCCCCGGAACCGCTCGCGCCGCAGGATCGAGGCCAGCAGCCCCATCGCCCCGACCATGCACATCAGCCCGGGAGCCGCGATCGGCGGCCCCATGGGCACGTTGTAGGAGGCGTTCTTCCACCCGCCCGGCTTGCGTGCGACCCCGCGAGCGTGCAGGTATTCGCCCATCAGGCCGTTGGCGGTGTAGACGCCCGCGGTGATCGGCAGCCAGAGTTTGGCCCAGCGTCGTGAGAAGACCCCGCCGATTCCGGCGACCACCACCGGCGGTGTCACCACGATCGGGCTCCACATCCACTTGTTGCCGAAGCTGGCTTTGTAGTGCTCGAAATAGATTTCCGCCGTCGTGACGACGGCCGCGATGGCCGTCAGCCCGGACAGCGAGCGTTCGAAGCGACCGTGCGCGACGTTGTACAACGCCCGCTCGGCGAGGTGTTCGGCCTCGCCCATGCGTCGACTACCCTTGTCTAACAACAACATTGGGTTCCCTTCCTCGCTATTTGGTTCGTGTGAGTCAGCCGAGCGGCTGCGCGCGCTGATCGATGCGGATATACGGGATGCATTGCGAGGCACTGGCGGGATCGGGGAGCCGCGCGCGAAGAATGCCTGCCGCCGTCTCGCCCATGCGTCACCTCACTCCTGAAACGAAACACGCTCAGGCAGCCAGCGCGATGAAGGCTCGCGATGGCTGCCCAGAGAACTGGCATGCGCCCAGCTGCGTGTTTCAACCGAGGTGGTCCCGACGGCGCGTCGTGACCGAAGCGCATTCCGTGCGTACCCGATTCCCGTCGGCGTAAACAGTCCGCTCGGTGTCGGGTTTGGGCCCGCGAAAATCTTCGAGCCTCCCGCGCCGCGCGTGTTCATCCCCGCTCCGTCGCGCTCGCCGCGACTTGTCGGTGGGTCCCACTATCATCGAACACATGTTCGAGTACTCGCTGGCCTCGCGGTGGACGCCGGAATCGGCGGCGCTGCTGGATCGGATGCGTGACGCGGGCCGCGCGGAGGCCCGAGCCGCCGCCGAACGCTTGGTGGCGATCGGGGACCTGCTGGTGCTGCGCTGCCGGGACTCGGGGGAGCGGGCGGACTGGGCGGCCGACGCGTGGGACGCGGTCGCCGCGCAGGTCGGTGCGGCACTGGGTTGCAGTGTGGCGATGGCCCATAGCTATCTGCGGTACGCGATGGCGATGCGCGAGCGGTTGCCGCAGGTCGGCAAGGCTTTCCTCGCCGGCGACATCGACTATCGCGCGTTCCAGACGATCGTGTTCCGCACCGACTTGATCACCGACAACGAGGTGTTGGTGCGGGTGGATGCGCGGCTTGCGGCCCTGCTGTCACGGCGCCCATCGCTGACCCGGGGCGGGTTGAGCGCGGCGGTGGATCGCGTGGTGGCGCTGGTGGATGCCGATGCGGTGCGCCGGGCCAAGCAGGCGATCAGCGATCGGTTCGTGGATGTGCAGTCCAACGAGTCGGGGATGGCGTGGTTGACGGGCAGCGTGTTCGGCGCCGACGGGCATGCCCTGGATCGGCGGCTCGATGAGTTGGCGCGCAGCGTATGTGACGCCGATCCGCGCAACCACCGGCAGCGGCGCGCCGACGCGCTCGGGGCGCTGGCCGCCGGGGCGGAGCGATTGCGGTGCCAATGCGGAACACCCGAATGTGCGGCCGCCGAGCGGATCCCGAGCGCTGTGGTGATTCACGTCGTCGCCGAGCAGGCCACGGTCGCCGGCCGCGGAGCGGCCCCCGGCGTCCTGCCCGGTTTCGAGGGACTCCTTCCCGCCGAGGTGATCGCCGAGTTGGCGGGCTCGGCCAAGCTGGTGCCCTTGGGCGCCCCGGGCGAGGCCGAGCCGCGCTACACCCCTTCTTGCAGGCTGGCCGATTTCGTGCGGTGCCGGGATCTGACGTGCCGGGCGCCGGGGTGTGATCGCCCGGCCGTCGACTGCGACATCGACCACACGATCCCGTACTCCGAGGGCGGCGCGACGCATCCGTCGAACCTGAAATGCCTGTGCCGCCAACATCATTTGCTCAAAACGTTCTGGGGCTGGCGCGACGAACAGTTACCCGACGGCACCTTGATCTGGCGGCTGCCCGACGGGCACACCTACGTCACCACCCCGGGCAGCGCGCTGCTGTTCCCCGGCCTGTGCGCGCCCACCGGTGACGTCCCGGCCCCTACACCCGTCGAGCGCTGTGGTGAGCGCACCGCGATGATGCCGCTGCGCACCCGTACCCGCGCCCAAAGTCGGGCCCAGCGCATCGCCACCGAACGCCACCGCAACCGCCAAGCCCGCCGCGCCGCCCAACCCGCGGTGCCGACCAGCCCGGCACCCACCGGCCCCGCGCCACCCGACGAGGACCCACCGCCCTTCTAATCGCGGATCAGACGGACTTGGTGACGCCCACGTAGGACAGCACCACGTCGGATTCGTCCGTCACCTGAGTCAGGGTCGCGTAAGAACGGATGAACGACTGCCCCACGCATCCGTCGATCTTGACGTGAAAGCCGGTGACGATGACCCGCGGGTTCGGGCCCTTGAAGTCCTTCCTGACGACCGGCACGACGAGCACCACGCCGGGCTTGAGGCCCACTGTGATCACGCCGTTTATCGGCGCGGTAACCAAGGGGATAAGACCGCCCGCCAACGGGAAGCCAACGCCCGGGTTGAGGCCGGCGCTGCCCGCCATGGTGACGCCGTTGGAGGTGCTCATGTCGATTCCGCAGCCGATCTCATAACCCACCTCGAGCACGCCGTGAGGTTGTTCGAGTCCCTCCAGCGAACCGGCGAACGTTCCGCGAGACAGGTATTCGCGGGACGACACCGCGGTGGTCAGCGGCGCGACGGGAACCTGCGACTCGTCCCTCGCCCCGAGGGTAAGGGTCCAGCCCTCGGGCGTCGTGAAGGTCACCGGGTCGGACGACGGCACTCGCCCGTCATCCGGTGCTCCCGCCGTGGCCGCTGCGTTTTCAGCGTCGGGATCGGCGGCAGTGGGCGGCGCCGAGGTCACTGCCGTGACGACGCACAGCGCGAGAATCGCAGCGCGACGGACGATGACGGCTACCGGCCACACGAGCGATACGGTAAGCGCGGCCCGATTGCGGTCCCGAAATTTGCTGGCCGACCGGCCGAAGTCGTTTTGCGTTCGTGACCGTTATGGAACATCGGTCCGGAACTCTGGGGATGACCGGTGGCGAACGCCGGCGCGAAGGACGATTCCGCCCCCGCTTCGTTTGCCAAACCGGTAAGGTGACGAGTGTCCCGGCGACAGAAAGGGCGGCGATGAAAACCCACCTGCGCGCTCGGGGATTGTTGGCCGGGGCGGTGACCGTCCTGGCGCTCACGGGGGGCACCGGCGTAGCGCAAGCGGATTCCGGAGACCCGACGGGACCGAACGTGCTCAATCAGCTCATCACGTCCACCCCGGCGCTGAATCCGGCTCCCGGGGACGAAAACGGTCCCACGGTGGATTCGAATGCCGTCGGCATGTATTGCGAGAACCGATTCGCGCGGTGCCATTAGGCGGATCGCCGATCGGCAGGCCCGCCCGGCCGCCGAATAGACCGCCCTTCTAATCGGCCTCATGGCCGGTTCCCATCTCGCTGAAAGCAATGGCCGCAACGCTGAATCATGCCCAATAGGACGGCCGGGCCGGCGGCGGTGGTGAGCGCCCTTCTCGCCGCCGGATGGCAAACGGCGGCCCCGGTGGCCCACGCCGACATCGACTTCTACTGCCGGCCCGGCTGCTGGGGTGCGATCGCGGCGTCGCCCTCGACCGGAGAGGAAGCCATCCGCCTCAACTACCGCACCCGGCAGCAGGCCGAGGACGCCGCCGTCCTGTGGTGCGACGTCATGGGCAAGACCAACGACTGCCAGGTACTCACGTCCGGGCTGGGGTGCCTGTCGATCGCGGAAGGCGGGGACGGCAACGCGCTGGCGGCGCGGGTCGCACTCACCCTCGACGCGGCCGACGCGGCGGCGCTCGACGGTGCGGGTCCGGGGTCCAAAGTGGACCTGCACGACTGCAACGGTTGACCGCCCGGAGCAAATCGCCTGGCCAGGACCGTCGCGCCCGCCGATGTGCCATGATGTCGGAGCTGTCAAGACACAAGGGAGCGGCCGTGGATCTCAACTTGTCGATTGTCACGCGACCGGTCGAGCGCCTGATCGCTACGGCGCAGAACGGGCTGGAGGTCGTCCGGCTGGGGGGCTTGGAAACAGGTAGCGTCCCATCGCCGTCGCAAATCGTCGAGAGCGTACCGATGTACAAGCTCCGGCGTTACTTCCCGCCGGACAGCCGTCGCGACAAGCCGCGGGTCGGTCCGCCGGTGCTGATGGTCCACCCGATGATGATGTCGGCGAACATGTGGGACGTCACGCGCGACGAGGGCGCGGTGGGCATCCTGCACGCCAACGGGCTGGATCCCTGGGTCATCGACTTCGGCGAGCCCGACAAGGTGGAAGGCGGCATGCGCCGCACCCTCGCCGACCACATCGTCGCGCTCAGCCAGGCCATCGACACGGTCAAGGAGGTCACCGGCAGCGACATCCACCTGGTCGGCTACTCGCAGGGCGGCATGTGGTGTTACCAGGTCGCCGCGTACCGGCGTTCGAAGAGCCTGGCCAGCATCGTCACCTTCGGTTCGCCGGTGGACACCCTGGCCGCCCTGCCGATGGGCATCCCGGCAAACTTCGCCGCGCCCGCCGCCAACTTCATGGCGGACCACGTCTTCAGCCGGCTGGCCATCCCCAGTTGGATGGCGCGCACCGGCTTTCAGATGCTCGATCCGCTCAAGACCGCCAAGGCGCGCGTCGACTTCGTGCGCCAGCTGCACGACCGCGAGGCGTTGCTCCCGCGCGAACAGCAGCGCCGGTTCCTCGAGCGCGAAGGCTGGATCGCCTGGTCCGGCCCGGCGATCTCCGAGCTGCTCAAGCAATTCATCGCCCACAACCGGATGATGACCGGCGGCTTCGCCGTCAACGGCCAGATGGTCACGCTCACCGACATCACCTGCCCGGTGCTGGCCTTCGTCGGCGAGGTGGACGACATCGGGCAGCCGGCCTCGGTGCGGGGCATCCGCCGGGCGGCGCCGGACGCCGAGGTCTACGAATCCACCATTCGCACAGGCCATTTCGGCCTGGTCGTGGGATCCAAAGCGGCGCAACAGAGTTGGCCGACCGTCGCGGCGTGGGTGAAGTGGTTGTCCACCGGCGGCGACAAGCCGTCGGGCATCGACCTGATGGCCGACCAGCCCGCCGAGCACACCGACAGCGGGGTCGCGCTGAGCTCCCGGATCACGCACGGCCTCGGGGAGGTGTCCGAGGCGGCGCTGGGCATGGTGCGCGGCGCGGCCAACACGGTGGTCGCGGCCAACAAGTCGATGCGCACCCTGGCCGTCGAAACGGCCCGCACGCTGCCGCGCCTGGTCCGGCTGGGGCAGATCAACGACCACACCCGCATCTCGCTGGGCCGCATCATCGACGAACAGGCGCACGACGCCCCGCAGGGCGAATTCCTGCTGTTCGACGGCCGGGTGCACACCTACGAGGCCGTCAACCGGCGCATCAACAACGTCGTCCGCGGCCTGATCGAGGTGGGCGTCCGGCAGGGCGACCGGGTCGGGGTCCTGATGGAGACGCGACCCAGCGCGCTGGTGGCCATCGCCGCCCTGTCCCGCCTGGGCGCGATCGGCGTCGTGATGCGGCCGGACGCCGACCTGGCCGCGTCGGTCCGGCTCGGCGGGGTGACCGAGCTGCTGACCGACCCCACCAACCTCGAGGCGGTGCTGGCGTCGGACCGCCAGGGTCTGCGGCAGGTGCTGGTGCTCGGCGGCGGCGAGGCGCGCGACCTGCACCTGCCCGACGACAGCGACGTCATCGACATGGAGCAGATCGACCCGGACGCCGTCCAGCTGCCCGGCTGGTACCGGCCCAACCCGGGATTGGCCCGCGACCTGGCGTTCATCGCGTTCAGCGCGGCCGGTGGCGAGCTGGTCGCCAAGCAGATCACCAACTACCGCTGGGCGGTGTCGGCCTTCGGGACCGCGTCGACGGCCGCCCTGGACCGCCGGGACACCGTGTACTGCCTGACCCCGCTGCACCACGAGTCGGCGTTGCTGGTGAGCCTGGGCGGCGCGGTGGTCGGCGGCACGCGCATCGCGCTGTCCCGCGGCCTGGACCGCGACCGGTTCGTCCAGGAGGTGCGGCAGTACGGCGTCACCGTGGTGTCCTACACCTGGGCCATGCTGCGCGAGATCGTCGACGATCCCGCGTTCGTGCTGCACGGCAACCACCCGGTCCGGCTGTTCATCGGGTCCGGTATGCCGACGGGCCTGTGGGGCCGGGTCGTCGACGCGTTCGCGCCCGCGCACGTCGTCGAATTCTTCGCGACCACCGACGGACAAGCGGTGTTGGCCAACGTGTCCGGCGCGAAGGTCGGCAGCAAGGGGCGTCCGCTGCCCGGCGCCGGGCGTATCGAGCTGGCGGCCTACGACGCCGAGCACGACCTGATCCTGGAGAACGAGCGCGGCTTCGTCCAGGTCGCCGAGCCGAAACAGGTCGGGGTGCTGCTCGCCGCGTCGAACGGTCCGATCGATCCGACGGCGTCGGTCAAACGGGGGGTGTTCGCCGCGGGCGACACCTGGATCTCCACCGAGTACCTGTTCTACCGCGACGACGACGGGGACTACTGGCTGGCCGGCAGGCGCGGCTCGGTGGTCCACACCGCGCGCGGCCTGGTGTTCGACGAGCCGGTCACCAACGTGCTGGGCTGCATCAACGGTGTCGATTTGGCGGTGACCTACAACGTGCCGGTGGGCGACCGGGAGGTCGCGGTGTCGGCGGTGACGCTGCTGCCCGGGGCCAGCATCACGGCGGCCGACCTGACGGACGCCGTCGCCAAGATTCCGATCGGCGTGGGGCCCGACATCGTCCAGGTCTGCCCCGAGATGACACTGAGCGCGACCTACCGTCCGACCGTCAGCGCCCTGCGCGCGGCGGGAATTCCCAAGCCGGGCCGCCAGGTGTGGTACTTCGACGCCGACGGCCAGCACTTCCGGAAGCTGACCCCCGGCATCCGATCCGAACTGAAGGGGCGTGCCGATGGTTGACGATTCGCTGCTGAGCATCCTGGTGTGCCCGGCCGACCGGGGTCCGTTGCTGCTCGTGGACGACAAGTTGTTGTACAACCCGCGGCTGCGGCGCGCCTACCGCATCGAGGACGGCATCCCGGTGCTGCTCGTCGACGAGGCCCGCGACGTCGACGACGACGAGCACGCCCGGCTCATGGCACGAGGCCGTCCGGCAGATCACCGGTGAGGTAGCGCTGCAGGTTGGGGGCGATGGTCGAAGCGACCTGTTCGGCCGGCAACGAAGCGAACGGCTCCAGCTTCAGGATGTAGCGCGCCATCACCACGCCGACCAGTTGGGATGCGACGAATTGGACGCGGAGGTGTCCGCTGCCGGGTGGATTGTCAACGCGCGGGCCCACTTCCACCGCGATCACGTCCTGGATGAAGGTGCGGAACAGATTGACCTCGCTGCCGGCGATGATGGAGCGCAGGGCGGCGACGAACGCCGTACCGACCTCGGAATCCCACAGCGGCAACAACATCGACGGCAGCGTGTGGCCGAGTTCGTCGACCGGCACCTCGCGCAGCCGGCCGATCACCTCCATCGGATCGATCGGGATGTGCACGGCGGCGGCGAAGAGCTTTTCCTTGGTTCCGAAGTAGTGGTGCACCAGGGCGGAGTCCACCCCGGCCGCCGCCGCCACCGCGCGGATCGAGGTATCGCGAATACCGTTGCGGGCAAACAACTCTCGAGCGCTGGAGAGGATCCGCTCACGGCTGTCGGAGGTGCCGGCCGGCCGACCGGGCCGCCGGCCCCGGCTGTTGGTGGTCGCCACCGGGGTCTAGGCGGTCCGCCGCCGCAGCGTCGCGGCGGCCAGGCACAGCGCCGCGAGCGCGAAGCCCAGCACGACGACGATGTCACGCACCGCGATGTAGGTCAGTTGCGGGTGCGCACCGACCTGTTGCAGCGCCTCCAGCGCGTAGCTGGCCGGCATCACGTTGCTGACCCACTGCAGCCAGTGCGGCATCAACGCCCGCGGCACGATGATGCCGGCCAGCAGCAGTTGCGGCACCATCACCAACGGGATGAACTGCACGGCCTGAAACTCCGTGCGCGCGAACGCGCTACAGAGCAGGCCGAGGCCGACGCCGAGGACGGCGTTGACGATCGCGATCACGAACACCCACGCCGGGCTGCCCGCGGTGTCGAAGCCGAGCAACCAGAACGACACGATGCACGCCAGGGTCGCCTGCGCCGCCGCGGCCACCGAGAAGGCGGTGCCGTAGGCGATCAGCAGGTCGAACCGGCGCAGGGGAGTGGTCAGGATTCGCTCCAGCGTCCCTGAGGCCCGTTCGCGCTGCATCGTGATCGCCGTGATGATGAACATGACGAACAGCGGGAACAGGCCCAGCAGGATCAGGCAGGCGTTGTTGAACGGTGCCGGGGTGCCGGGGCGATGCGGGGCGTTTTGAAACATGTAGTACATCAACGTGATCACCAGGACGGGGACGAACAGGATCATCGCGACGCTGCGATGGTCGGCCGCCAGCTGCCGCAGGATCCGCGTCGTGGTGGCGGTGTAGCCCTTGAGCCCTAGCCGGCCTGGCGCATGGTGCTGCGCTTGATGATGGACAGAAACGCGTCCTCCAGTGACGTGCATCCGGTGTCCTCTCGTAGTTGGGCCGGGGTGGTGTGGGCGAGCAGGTGGCCGTCGCGCATCAGCAGCAGGTCGCCGCAGTGGTCGGCCTCGTCCATGACGTGGCTGGAGACCAGCAGCGTGGTTCCGGCGCGGGCGAGGTCGGTGAACTGCTCCCACAGGTCCGCGCGCAGCACCGGGTCGAGGCCGACCGTGGGCTCGTCGAGCACGAGCAGGTCGGGGCGGCAGACCAGCGCGCAGGCCAGCGACACCCGGGTGCGCTGGCCGCCGGAAAGGTTGCCGCAGAACGCGGTTCGGTGGTCGGACAGCCCGACTCGCTCGATCGCGGCGTCGGCGGCCTGGTGGTCGAAGCCGTACAGCGCGGCGAAGTAGCGGACGTTGTCGACGATCCGCAGGTCGTTGTAGATCGTCGGATCCTGGGGGAGGTAGCCGACCCGGCGGTGCAGCGCCGCGGACCCGGCCGGGTGGCCGAGCACCTCGACGGTTCCCGAGGTGATGATCTGGGTGCCGACGATGCAGCGCATCAGGGTGGTCTTGCCGCAGCCGGACGGGCCGAGCAGGCCCGTGATGCTGCTGGGCCCTATCTGCACCGAGAAGTCGTGCAGGGCGGGGCGTTTGCCGCGGATCACCCGCAGGTGTTCGATGCGGACGGCCGGGGCCGTGATTAATTCATCACGTGATGAAGTCATCATGTGATGAATATCGTCCTCCGGGGAGGCGTTGTCAAGGGTTGGTGCGGTCGTCCAATCCCGGCCGACGCAGCGGCAGGTGGCCGTGCACACCCTCGGCGTAGGCGGTCTCGGCGTGTTGCGTGAGGTCGACCCCGGTCGTCTCGTCTTCCGCGCTCAGCCGGAAGCCCATCACCCGGTCGATCACCTTGGCGAGCACGAACGACACCGTGAACGCGTACAGCGCGACCACGGCGATCGCGAGCAACTGCTTGCCCAGCTGGGTGAAGCCGCCCCCGTAGAACAGGCCGCGCGGGCCCGCCGTCATCACCGCCGTCGCGAGCAACCCGATCAGCGACACCCCGACGACGCCGCCGACGAAGTGCACTCCGACCACGTCAAGCGAATCGTCATAGTTGAAGCGGAATTTCGCGCTGATCGCGAAAGAGCAGACGACCCCGGCCGCCAACCCGACGACCGCGGCGCCCAGCGTGTTGACGGTTCCGCACGACGGCGTGATGGCGACCAGCCCGGCCACCACACCGGACGCCGCGCCGAACGTTGTCGGCCTGCCGTCGCGGATCTGCTCGACCGACAGCCAGCCGAGCATGCCGAGGCAGCCGGCGACGAGCGTGTTGAGGAAGATGGCCGCGGCGGTGCCGTTGGCGGCCAGGGCCGAACCGGCGTTGAAACCGAACCAGCCGAACCACAGCAGGCCGACCCCGAGCAGCACCAGCGGCAGATTGTGCGGCCGCATTGCGTCCTTCTTGAAGCCGATGCGCGGACCGAGCACCAGCGCCAGGGCCAGCGCGGAGGCGCCGGACACGATCTCCACGACCAGGCCGCCCGCGTAGTCCAGCACGCCCAGCTTGGCCAGCCAGCCACCGGGTCCCCAGACCCAATGCGCGACAACCGAATACACGACGACCGCCCAGACCGGCACGAACACCATCCAGGCCGCGAACTTGGCGCGGTCGGCGATCGCGCCGCTGACCAGCGCCGCCGTGATGATCGCGAACGTCACCTCGAAGGTGGCGAACAGCAGTTCGGGAACCGTCCCGTGGACGGTGTCCGGGGTGATGCCCAGCATCCCGAGGTGGGAAAGATTGCCCAGGAACCCGCCCGCGCCGTCCTCGGAAAACGCGATGGTGTAGCCGACCAGCAGCCACGCCACCGTGACGAGCGGGATGGAGATGAAGCTCATCATGATCATGTTGAGCACGCCGGTGGTGCGGACCATCCCGCCGTAGAAGATCGCCAGGCCGGGGGTCATCAGCAGGACGAGTGCCGTGCTGGCCAGCAGCCACGCGGTGGCGGCGGGGTCGATCGGATGCATGACGTGCGCTCCTTCACTGGTCCCAAGACACCGGGATATTGCCATGGCAGCGCCGCCGGTAGGTTCGGTGGGTGGCCGCAAGCCAGCTGTTAGTCGACCCGGTGGCGGCGGCGCATCGGCTCCTCGGCGCCACCCTCGTCGGCCGCGGCGTGACCGCCATCGTCGTCGAGGTCGAGGCGTATGGCGGCGTTCCGGACGGACCGTGGCCGGACGCGGCGGCCCACTCCTATCGCGGGATCAGCGGGCGCAACGCGGTGATGTTCGGGCCCCCGGGCCGGCTCTACACCTATCGCAGCCACGGGATCCACGTGTGCGCCAACGTCTCGTGCGGTCCGGACGGCACCGCGGCGGCCGTCTTGCTGCGGGCGGCCGCCCTCGAGGACGGCGCCGACGTCGCGCGCGCCCGGCGCGGCGAGCTGGTCCGCGCGGCGGCCCTCGCCCGCGGCCCGGGCAACCTGTGTTCGGCCCTGGGAATCACCATGGACGACAACGGGATTGACCTCTTCGATCCCGCCAGCCCGGTGGCCTTGCAACTCAACGAGCCGCTGACCGCCGTGTCCGGTCCGCGCGTCGGCGTCAGCCAGGCCGCCGACCGGCCGTGGCGGCTGTGGCTCGCGGGCCGTCCCGAAGTCTCGGCCTACCGGCGCAGCCCGCGCGCGCCGGCCCCCGGCACCAGCGACTAGTGGCGATCGCGAGCTCGGCGTAGCCGGGCGAAGCGGGTCGCCACCAGCGACTAGGTATGCGCGGGCGCGGCGGCCCGGAACGCGGGGTCGACGCGGCGCGCGACGAAGACGAAGGTCACGGCCAGCAGGGGTGCGACGGCGCTGTATAGCGCGGCCGGCGTGGCCATTTCGGCGCTGTTCAGCAGCTGCGGGCTCAGCGCCACGCCCATCGCGACCACGGCATTGTGCATGCCGACCTCCAGGCTGACCGCCACGGCCTGCCGCGGGGCCAGCCGCATCAGGCGCGGCGCCAGATAGCCGACGGTCAGGCTGACGGCGCAGAACGTGACCACGGCCGCCGTCAACGCCCCGATGTTGTGCCACAGCGTCTTCCGCCCTCCGGCGATGGCCCCCAGCACGGCCAGGATCAGCAGCGCAAAGGCCAGTATCCGGACGGGCTTCTGCAGCCGCCGGGCCAGCTCGGGGAAGCGGTGCCGGAAGGCGACCCCGACCGCGATCGGGACCAGCACCAGGTCGAAGACGGTGAAGAACTTGTCCACCTGAAGCGGCAGAAACCGGCCCCCGCCGAGGAACCA
This sequence comes from Mycobacterium scrofulaceum, assembly GCF_001667885.1. Taxonomy (GTDB): domain Bacteria; phylum Actinomycetota; class Actinomycetes; order Mycobacteriales; family Mycobacteriaceae; genus Mycobacterium; species Mycobacterium scrofulaceum_C. The sequence continues at coordinate 112,253 of NZ_LZJW01000171.1, forward strand.
GGTCATCGACACCGCCAGGATCGCCGGCAGCGCGACGATCGACAGCACGGCGTTGATCGCGGTCAGCGTCAGGTTGAGCGCCAGGTCGCCGTTGAACAGGTGGCTCAGGATGCTCGACATCGTCCCGCCGGGGGTGGCGGCCATCAGCATCAGCCCGACCGCCAGGCGGGGCTCGAGATGGAACGCCTCGGCGATGACCAGGCACAGGGCCGGCAGCAGCAGCGACTGGCAGATCAACGCAACCACCAATGGCTTGCGTAGCGTGGCGGCCCGTTTGAAGTCGTCGATCGTCAGGGTGAGCCCGAGGGCGAGCATCACGACGGCGACGACCAACGGCCAGAATCGGTTGTCCATAACGCTCCGCGTTGTCGGGGCACTTACCGCCGAAGGCGATGGCGCGACGCCGCGCCGGGCATGAGCTTGCCTTATCGGGCAGCGCGGGGGCGAATCGCGCCCCGGGGAGCGACTAAAGTCGCTGGCGATGTCTTCCGGGATCCTTGACGAGCTGGGCTGGCGCGGGCTGATCGCGCAGTCCACCGACCTCGACGCGCTGGCCGCCGAGGCGCAGCGCGGGCCGATGACGGTGTACGCCGGCTTCGACCCCACGGCCGCCAGCCTGCACGCGGGCCACCTGGTGCCGCTGCTGGCGCTGCGCCGCTTCCAGCGGGCCGGCCACCGGCCGATCGTGCTCGCCGGCGGCGCCACCGGCATGATCGGCGACCCGCGCGACGTCGGGGAGCGCACCCTCAACGAGGCGGACACCGTCGCCGAATGGACCGAGCGCATCCGCGGCCAGCTGGAACGCTTCGTCGACTTCGACGAGTCGCCGACCGGCGCCATCGTCGTCGACAACCTGGACTGGACGGCCCCGTTGTCGGCGATCGAGTTCCTGCGCGACCTGGGCAAGCACTTCTCGGTCAACGTCATGCTGGATCGCGACACCATCCGGCGGCGGCTCGAGGGCGAGGGCATCTCCTACACCGAGTTCAGCTACATGCTCCTGCAGGCCAACGACTACCTCGAATTGCACCGCCGGTACGGCTGCACGCTGCAGATCGGCGGCTCCGACCAGTGGGGCAACATCATCGCCGGGGTCCGGTTGGTCCGCCAGAAGCTGGGCGCGACGGTGCACGCGCTCACCGTCCCGCTGGTGACGGCGGCCGACGGCACCAAGTTCGGCAAGTCCACCGGCGGCGGCAGCCTGTGGCTGGACCCCGCGATGACCACGCCGTACGCCTGGTACCAGTACTTCTTCAACACCGCCGACGCCGACGTGATCCGGTACCTGCGGTGGTTCACCTTCCTGTCGGCCGACGAGCTGGCGGAGCTGGAACAGGCGACGGCCGAGCGGCCGCAGCAGCGGGCGGCGCAGCGGCGGCTGGCCCGCGAGCTGACCGTGCTGGTGCACGGGGAGGCGGCCACCGAGGCGGTCGAGCACGCCAGCCGCGCGCTGTTCGGGCAGGGCGAACTGGACCGCCTGGACGAGGCGACGCTGGCGGCGGCGCTGCGCGAGGCTTCGATCGCCGAGCTCAAGCCCGGGAGCCCGGACGGGATCGTCGACCTGCTGGTGGCCAGCGGGCTTTCCGAGAGCCGCAAGGCCGCGCGCCGGACCATCGGCGAGGGCGGGGTGTCGGTCAACAACGCCCGGGTGGACAGCGAGGACTGGGCGCCGCAGCCGTCGGACTTCCTGCACGGCCGCTGGCTGGTGCTGCGCCGCGGCAAGCGCACCGTCGCCGGGATCGAAAAGGTCTAGGAACGCACCTGCAAAACGCGTGGGTGCGCAAATCTTTACCGCACCGTGTTGCGGCTGTGACCCGCATTGGCCAGGGTGGTCACGGTGACATCCCTGAGGCGTGTGGAGTGGGCCCTGCTGCGTCTCGTCGGAGTGGGCGCGTGTGTGGCGGGCCTGGCGGCGCCGCTGGCCGCGCCGGTCCGCGCCGACATGCGCTCGAACGCCTTCCTGATGGCGCTGAGCAACGCCGGCATCACCTATCCCCACCCGGCCAGCGCGCTGGCGCTGGGCGAGTCGGTGTGCCCGATGCTGGTGATGCCGGGCCAGTCCTTCGACTCGGTGGCCGCCGAAATGTCGAACCGCAGCGGGCTGGGCTATGAGTCGGCCGGCCTGTTCACCATCGTCGCCGTCGCGAACTACTGCCCGGCCGTGATCGCGCCGCTGCTGCAGAACCGGCTCACGGCGTACTAGCCCCCGACGCCCCCGTATCCTCGGCTGCGTGGTCGACGACAGGCAGCGGCAGCGGGGTGAACGGCGCCCGCGCGCATCCGGGTCCTGGTCGGGGCCGGGCCGCGCGCGACCCGCGCAACCGCAGAAGCCCGACGGCCACCGCGCGCCGGACTCCGGACCGCCCATTCCGCCGGGCGTGGAGGCCCGGCAGCTGGCACCCGAGATCCGCGGCGAGCTGAGCACGCTGGACCGCGCCACGGCGGACGCGGTGGCGCGCCACCTGGTCGCCGCCGGCGAGCTGCTCGACGAGGACCCCGAGGCCGCGCTGAGCCATGCCCGCGCGGCGCGGGCCCGGTCCAGCCGGATCGCCGCGATTCGTGAGGCCGTCGGCATCGCCGCCTATCACTGCGGCGACTGGGCGCAGGCGCTGGCCGAGTTGCGCGCCGCCCGCAGGATGGGCAGCAAGTCCAACCTGCTCGCGCTGATCGCGGATTGCGAACGCGGACTTGGCCGTCCGGAACGGGCCATCGAACTCGCGCGCGGCCCCGAGGCGGCCCAGCTCGCGGGTGACGACGCCGACGAGCTGCGCATCGTCGCGGCTGGCGCCCGCGCGGACCTCGGGCAGCTCGAACAGGCGCTGACCGTGTTGTCCACGCCGCAGCTCGATCCCGGCCGTCAGGGCTCGACGGCGGCGCGGTTGTTCTACGCCTACGCCGATACGCTGCTCGCGCTGGGCCGCAATGACGAAGCGCTGCAATGGTTTTTGCGCTCGGCCGCCGCCGACGTCGAGGGTGTCACCGATGCCGAGGACCGGGTCAGCGAGCTGGGCTCCCGATGACCAGCGTTGCGCGCCAATATGATTGCCTGCTGCTGGACCTGGACGGAACCCTGTTTCGCGGGCGCAGGCCCACCGAGGGTGCGGTCCAGGCGCTGGCCGAGGTCGAAAGCCGCGCGTTCTTCGTCACCAACAACGCTTCGCGCAGCGCCGGCGAGGTCGCGGCGCACCTGACCGAGCTCGGCTTCACCGCCACCGCCGACGACGTCGCCACCAGCGCCCAGAGCGCGGCCCGCTTGCTGGCCGACCGGCTTGCCCCGGGATCGCCGGTGCTGATCGTGGGCACCGACGCCCTGGCCGACGAGGTCGCCGCCGTCGGCCTGCGCCCGGTTCGCCAATACGACGACGACCCGGTCGCCGTCGTGCAGGGGCTGTCCATGACCATCGGTTGGCCGGATCTCGCCGAGGCGGCGCTGGCCATCCGGTCGGGCGCGCTGTGGGTTGCGGCCAACATCGATCCGACGCTGCCGACCGAGCGCGGCTTGTTGCCCGGGAACGGCTCCTTCGTCGCCGCGCTGCGCGCGGCCACCGGCGCCGAGCCCCAGGTCGCGGGCAAGCCGGCCCCCGGGCTGCTGACCGACGCGGCGGCGCGCGGCGATTTCCGCGCGCCCCTGGTGGTCGGCGACCGGCTGGACACCGACATCGAGGGCGCCAACGCGGCCAAGCTGCCCAGCCTGATGGTGCTCACCGGGGTCAGTTCCGCGCGGGACGCGGTGTATGCCGAGCCGGTGCGCCGGCCCACCTACATCGGCCACGACCTGCGCGCGCTGCACTCCGACGCCGAGCAGCTGGCCGTCGGGCCGCAGCCGGGCTGGCGTGTCGACGTCGACGATAAGGCGGTGACCGTCCGCGGCGCCGGGCCCGACGACGGCGACGGGCTCTCGATCGTGCGGGCGGTCGCCGGCGCGGTATGGGATGCGCGGACGGACGGGAGCCCGCCGGAGATCCGGGCCGCCGACGACCGCGCCCGGGCCGCGTTGCAGCGTTGGTCCTTGGTGCGCGGTGACTGACGGGTGACTAGCGTAAGAGCGCAATGACTATCGATCCTGAAGAAATCCGTGCCGAAATCGACGCCCTGCTCGCCCGGCTGCCCGAGCCCGGGACGCCGGAGAATCCCGACAACGCTCCGTCGCTGACCGAGCTCGAAGACATTGCTCGCCGCCTCTCCGAGGCGCACGACGTGCTGCTGGCCGCGCTGGAGTCGGCGGAGAAGGGCTGAGTGCGCGCATGTCTCGCCGCGCCCGCGTCGACGCCGAGCTGGTTCGGCGCGGCCTCGCGCGATCGCGACAGCAGGCCGCGGAGTTGATCGGCGCCGGCCGGGTCAGCATCGACGGGCTGCCGGCACGCAAGCCGGGCACCGCCGTCGCCGTCACCGCGGCCCTGACCGTCGCCGACGACGGGGAACGGGGCTGGGTGTCCCGCGGCGCGCACAAGCTGATCGGCGCGCTGGACACCTTCGAGATTCCGGTGGCGGGCCGCCGCTGCCTGGACGCCGGCGCGTCGACGGGCGGGTTCACCGAAGTCCTGCTGGACCGCGGGGCCGCCGAGGTGGTCGCCGTGGACGTCGGCTACGGCCAGCTGGCGTGGTCGCTGCGCTGCGACCCGCGGGTCGTCGTGGTCGAGCGGACCAACGCCCGCGACCTGTCGCCGGAGGCGATCGGGGGCCCCGCCGATTTGATCGTGGCCGACCTGTCGTTCATTTCGCTCGCCACCGTGTTGCCCGCGTTGGTTGGATGTGCTTCGCCCACTGCGGATATCGTTCCCATGGTGAAGCCGCAGTTCGAGGTGGGCCGGGGCCAGGTCGGCGCCGGCGGCGTGGTGAGCGACCCCGGATTGCGCGCCGATGCCGTGCTGGGCGTGGCGCGCCGCGCGGGGGAGCTGGGCTGGCATACCGTCGGCGTCACCGCCAGCCCGTTGCCCGGGCCGTCGGGCAATGTCGAATACTTCCTCCTGCTTCGCGGCCAGACGGGATTGGGGAATGACGAATTGGTTTCGGCGGTGCAGCGCGCCGTGAGTGAGGGCCCGTCGACGATGCGGGCCGGGACGGCCCGAGGAGAAGCGGGCCAATCCGAACGGAGCCCGCAGTGACGTCGGGGACCGAGCAGCGCACCGTGCTGATGGTGGTGCACACCGGCCGCGAGGAAGCGACCGAGACGGCCGCGCGCGTGCAGAAAGTGTTGGGCGACAATAATATCGGACTTCGTGTGCTGTCCGCCGAAGCGGTCGACCGCGGCTCGCTGCACGTGGCCCCCGACGACATCCGGGCGATGGGCGTCGAGATCGAGGTGGTCGACGCGGACCCGCAGGCCGCCGACGGCTGCGAACTGGTGCTGGTGCTCGGCGGGGACGGCACGTTCCTGCGCGCGGCAGAACTGGCCCGCAACGCCGGGATCCCGGTCCTGGGCGTCAACCTCGGCCGCATCGGCTTTTTGGCCGAGGCCGAGGCGGAGGCCATCGACCGGGTGCTGGACCACGTGGTCGCCAAGGACTACCGGGTCGAGGACCGCCTGACGCTGGACGTGCTCGTGCGGGCCGGCGGACGCGAAATCGCGCACGGTTGGGCGCTCAACGAGGTCAGCCTGGAAAAGGGCCCGCGGCTGGGCGTGCTGGGAGTGGTCGTCGAGATCGAGGGGCGGCCGGTGTCGGCGTTCGGCTGCGACGGAGTGCTGGTGTCGACGCCCACCGGGTCGACCGCCTACGCGTTCTCCGCGGGCGGGCCGGTGTTGTGGCCGGATCTCGAAGCAATCCTGGTGGTGCCCAACAACGCTCACGCGCTGTTCGGCCGGCCGATGGTCACCAGCCCCGACGCCACGATCGCGATCGAGATCGAGGCGGACGGTCACGACGCCCTGGTGTTCTGCGACGGGCGCCGCGAAATCCTGATCCCGGCGGGCAGCCGGATCGAGGTGAGACGGTGCGACACACCGGTGAAATGGGCGCGCCTGGACAGCGCGCCGTTCACCGACCGGCTGGTGCGCAAGTTCCGGTTGCCGGTCACCGGGTGGCGTGGAAAGTAGATGCTGACCGAAATCCGCATCGAGTCGCTGGGCGCCATCAGCGCAGCGGTCGGGGAGTTCGACCGCGGCCTGACCGTGCTGACCGGTGAGACGGGCGCCGGCAAGACCATGGTGGTGACCGGGCTGCACCTGCTCGGCGGGGCCCGCGCCGACGCCACCCGGGTCCGGTCCGGCGCCGACCGGGCCGTCGTCGAAGGCCGTTTCACCACAACGGATCTCGAGGACGCCGCGGTGGCGCTGCTGGACGGGATGCTGGACGCGTCGGGCGCCGAACGCGACGAGGACGGCAGCGTGATCGCGCTGCGCTCGGTCAGCCGCGACGGGCCGTCGCGGGCGTATCTCGGCGGTCGCAGCGTGCCCGCCAAGTCGCTGGGTGATTTCACCGCGGAGCTGCTCACCCTGCACGGGCAGAACGACCAGCTGCGGCTGATGCGGCCCGAGGAGCAGCGCGGCGCGCTGGATCGCTTCGCCAAGGCGGGCCCCGCGCTCGAGCGCTACCGCAAACTGCGCGACGCCTGGCTCAGCGCCCGCCACGACCTCATCGACCGCCGTAACCGCATGCGCGAACTCGCGCTGGAGTCCGACCGACTGGCGTTCGCGCTCAACGAGATTGACACCGTCGACCCGCAACCGGGCGAGGACGACGCGCTGGTCGCCGACATCGTGCGGCTCTCCGAGTTGGACACCCTGCGCGAGGCCGCGGTCACCGCCCACGCGGCGCTTTCCGGCGCCCCCGACGACGGCGACGCCGCCGGGCACAGCGCCGCGGACAGCCTGGGGCGGGCCAGAGCCGCCCTGGAGTCGACAGACGACGCGAAGCTGCGGTCGCTGGCCGGGCAAGTCGGCGAGGCGCTCACGGTCGTCGCCGATGCGGCCGGCGAACTCAGCGCCTTTCTCGACGAGCTGCCGGTCGACGCCAGCGCGCTGGAGGCCAAGCTGGCCCGGCAAGCCGAGCTGCGCACGCTGACCCGCAAGTACGCCGCGGACGTCGACGGGGTGTTGCGGTGGGCCACGGAGTCGCGCCAACGCCTGGCCCAGCTCGACGTCTCCGAGGAAGGCCTGCAGGCGCTGGCTGCCCGGGTCGACGAGCTCGCCCGCGAATTAGCCCAAGCCGCAATCGATCTCAGCGGCATTCGGCGCAAGGCCGCAAAGCGGCTCGCCAAGGAGGTCACCGCGGAACTGTCCGGGCTGGCGATGGCCGACGCCCAGTTCAGCATCGAGGTGAGCAATGACGCCGCCGCCGACAAGGACGACCCCGCCGCGCTGGCGCTCCCGTCGGGCGAGCTGGTCCGAGCGGGTGTCGACGGCGTCGACCAGGTCGAGTTCGGTTTCGCGGCGCACCGCGGGATGGACCAGCTTCCCCTGGCCAAGAGCGCTTCGGGCGGTGAGCTGTCCCGGGTGATGCTGGCGCTCGAGGTGGTGCTGGCGGCCTCGGCCGCGGGCACCACGATGGTGTTCGACGAGGTCGACGCCGGGGTCGGCGGGCGGGCGGCGGTGCAGATCGGGCGGCGGCTGGCGCGGCTGGCCCGCACCCATCAGGTCATCGTGGTCACGCACCTGCCGCAGGTCGCGGCGTACGCCGACGTGCATCTGGTGGTGCACAGCGCCGGTCCCAAGGGGACCAGCGTGGTGCGGCGGGTCAGCGGCGACGAGCGGGTCGCCGAGCTGGCGCGGATGCTGGCCGGGTTGGGCGAATCCGACAGCGGCCGCGCGCACGCCCGCGAACTGCTCGACGCGGCGCAGCGGGACGAGATTTAACGGCCGCCGCCCGCGGCCGCGCAACCCGTGTACCCGCGCGCGATCAACCCGTTAGCGGCTTGTGACTAATGGGACTCTAGTCAACTTCTGAGGCTGATGTTACGGCGCGCCTCCACGCCTCCCTCGCGCATCACCGACAGAATCGCCCCCATGAAGATGTCAGGCCTGCTTACCCGTAACACCGCCCGACCCGGCCTCGTCGGCACCGCCCGGGTGGATCGGAACATCGACCGACTGCTGCGCAGGGTGTGCCCCGGCGACATCGTGGTGCTCGACGTCCTGGATCTGGACCGCATCACGGCGGACGCCTTGGTGGAGGCCGATATCGCCGCGGTCGTCAACGCCTCGCCCTCGGTGTCGGGCCGCTATCCGAACATGGGGCCGGAGGTCCTGGTCAACAACGGGGTCACCCTGATCGACGAGACCGGGCCGGACATCTTCAAGAAGGTCAAGGACGGCGCCAAGATCCGCCTGCACGAGGGCGGCGTGTACTCGGGCGACCGGCGGCTGGTCCGCGGCACCGAGCGCACCGACCACGACATCGCCGACCTGATGCGGGAGGCCAAGAGCGGCCTGTCCGCGCATCTGGAGGCGTTCGCCGGCAACACGATCGAGTTCATCAAGAGCGAAAGCCCGCTGCTGATCGACGGCATCGGGATCCCCGACATCGACGTCGACCTGCGCCGCCGGCACGTCGTGATCGTCGCCGACGAGCCCAGCGCCGAGGAGGACCTGAAGTCCCTCAAGCCGTTCATCAAGGAGTACCAGCCGGTGCTCTTCGGCGTGGGCAGCGGCGCGGATGTGTTGCGCAAGGCGGGCTATCGGCCGCAGGTGATCGTCGGCGACCCCGACCAGATCAGCACCGACGCCCTCAAGTGCGGCGCGCAGGTGGTGCTGCCCGCCGACGCCGACGGTCACGCGCCCGGCCTGGAGCGCATCCAGGATCTCGGCGTCGGGGCGATGACGTTCCCGGCGGCGGGTTCGGCGATCGACCTGGCGCTGCTGCTGGCCGACCACCACGGCGCCGCGCTGCTGGTGACCGCCGGCCACACCGCCAACATCGAGACGTTCTTCGACCGCACGCGCGCGCACAGCAACCCCTCGACCTTCCTGACCCGGCTCCGGGTCGGGGAGAAGGTGGTGGACGCCAAGGCCGTGGCCACCCTGTACCGCAATCACATCTCGGCGGGCGCGATCGCGCTGCTGGCGCTGACGATGCTGATCGCCGTCATCGTCGCCCTGTGGGTGTCGCGCACCGACGGCGTGGTGATGCACTGGGCCACCGACTACTGGAACCACTTCTCCCTCTGGGTTGCCCACCTGGTGAGCTAGGGCCGGAAATGATCTCGCTCCGCCAACACGCGTTATCGCTGGCTGCCGTCTTCCTGGCGCTGGCCGTGGGAGTCGTGCTCGGTTCCGGCTTCCTGTCCGACACCCTGCTGTCCAGCCTGCGTGACGAGAAGCGGGATCTACACACCCAGATCAACGGGCTCAACGATCAGAAGAACGTGCTCAACGAAAAGCTCAGCGCGGCAAACAACTTCGACCTCCAGCTGGGCGGCCGCATGGTGCATGACGCGCTCGCCGGCAAGTCGGTCGTGGTGTTCCGCACCCCGGACGCCAAGGACGACGACGTCGCCTCGGTGTCGAAGATCATCGGCCAGGCCGGCGGCGCGGTGACCGGAACCGTGTCGTTGACAAGCGAGTTCGTCGAGGCCAATTCCGCGGAGAAACTGCAGACCGTGGTGAACTCGTCGATCCTGCCGGCCGGTCAGCAGCTGAGCACCAAGCTCGTCGACCAGGGCTCGCAGGCCGGCGACCTGATGGGCATCGCGTTGCTGATCAACGCGAATCCGGCGGTCCCGGCGGTCGACGAGCCGCAGCGGGACACCGTGCTGGCGGCGCTGCGCGAAACTGGTTTCATCACCTATCAGCCCAGCGACCACATGGGCGCGGCGAACGCCGCCCTGATCGTCACCGGCGGCGCGCTGCCCCAGGACGCCGGCAACCAGGGCGCCAGCGTCGCCCGGTTCGCCGCCGCGATGGCGCCGCACGGCTCCGGGATCCTGCTGGCCGGCCGGGACGGCTCGGCCACCGGGGGCGCCGCCGTCGCCGTGACGCGGGCCGACGCCGGGATGAACTCCGCGGTCAGCACCGTCGACGACGTGGACACCGCGCCGGGCCGGATCACCGCCGTGCTGGGCCTGCACGACCTGCTGGGCGGCGGTCACCCGGGCCAATACGGCACGGGTCACGGCGCGACGTCGATCACTGTGCCCCAGTAGCGGGCGTGTTCGCCGCGACACGTCGGTCGTGGATGTTAGGGTGGGTTTCCGTGGGTCGGCAGGCCCAACTAGTTATTCGCTAGCAAAATTCGACGCCCTGCCCGTCTTCACGGAGGTCGCCTGTGCGAAAGCACCCGCAATCCGCAACCAAGCACCTCTTCGTCAGCGGGGGCGTGGCTTCCTCGTTGGGTAAGGGTCTCACCGCCAGCAGCCTCGGTCAGTTACTGACGGCCCGCGGGCTGCACGTGACGATGCAAAAGCTCGACCCGTACCTCAACGTGGACCCGGGCACGATGAACCCGTTCCAGCACGGCGAGGTGTTCGTCACCGAGGACGGCGCCGAGACCGATCTCGATGTCGGCCACTACGAGCGATTCCTGGATCGCGACCTGTCCGGCTCGGCGAATGTCACGACGGGGCAAGTGTATTCGACCGTCATCGCCAAGGAACGGCGCGGCGAATACCTGGGCGACACCGTCCAGGTGATCCCGCACATCACCGACGAGATCAAGAGCCGCATCCTGGCGATGGCCCAGCCGGACGCCGAGGGCAACCGCCCGGACGTCGTCATCACCGAAATCGGCGGCACCGTCGGCGACATCGAGTCGCAGCCGTTCCTGGAGGCGGCGCGCCAGGTCCGCCACGACCTCGGCCGGGAGAACGTCTTCTTCCTGCACGTGTCGCTGGTGCCCTACCTGGCGCCGTCGGGAGAGCTCAAGACCAAACCCACCCAGCACTCGGTGGCGGCGCTGCGCAGCATCGGTATCACCCCCGACGCGCTGATCCTGCGCTGCGACCGTGACGTCCCCGAGGCGCTGAAGAACAAGATCGCGTTGATGTGTGACGTCGACATCGACGGCGTCATCTCGACACCGGACGCGCCGTCGATCTATGACATCCCGAAGCGGTTGCACCGCGAGGAGCTCGACGCCTACGTGGTGCGCCGGCTGAACCTGCCGTTCCGCGACGTCGACTGGACCGAGTGGGACGACCTGCTGCGCCGTGTGCACGAGCCGCACGAGACCGTGCGAATCGCGTTGGTGGGCAAGTATGTTGAGCTCTCCGACGCCTACCTGTCGGTCACCGAGGCGTTGCGCGCCGGCGGCTTCAAGCACCACGCCAAGGTCGAGATGCAATGGGTGGCCTCCGACGGCTGCGAGACGGCGGCGGGCGCCGCGGCGGCGCTCGGTGACGTGCACGGCATCCTGATCCCGGGCGGCTTCGGCATCCGCGGGATCGAGGGGAAGATCGGCGCCATCCGGTATGCCCGGTCGCGCGGGCTGCCGGTGCTGGGCCTGTGCCTCGGGCTGCAGTGCATCGTGATCGAGGCCGCGCGCTCGGCCGGGCTGGCCGAGGCCAATTCGGCCGAATTCGACCCCGACACACCGGATCCCGTCATCTCCACGATGGCCGACCAGGTCGACGCCGTGGCCGGCCAGGCCGATCTGGGCGGCACGATGCGGCTGGGTGCGTATCCCGCCGTGCTGCAACCGGATTCGATCGTGGCGCAGGCCTACGGCACGACGCAGGTATCGGAGCGGCACCGCCACCGCTACGAGGTCAACAACGCCTACCGGGACAAGATCGCCGAGAGCGGCCTGCGGTTCTCCGGGACCTCGCCCGACGGGCATCTGGTGGAGTTCGTCGAATACCCGCCCGAGGTGCACCCGTTCGTCGTGGGTACCCAGGCTCACCCCGAACTCAAGAGCCGGCCCACCCGGCCGCACCCGCTGTTCGTCGCGTTCGTCGGGGCGGCGCTGGACTACCAGTCGGGCGAGCTGCTGCCGGTGGAGATCCCCGAGCACGCCTCCAACGGCAACCAGCAGCAGCGGGACAGCGTCAGCCAGTCGCTACCTGAACCCGCCACCCGTGGCTGAGCACGATTTCGAGACGGCGTCATCCGAAACGCTGTACACCGGAAGGATTTTCGCGCTGCGCAGCGATGAGGTGCGCATGCCCGGCGGCGCCACCGCCGTTCGTGAAGTCGTCGAGCATTACGGGGCGGTCGCGATCGTGGCGCTCAACTCCGACAACAACATCGCGATGGTCTACCAATACCGCCACGCGTTCGGCCGCCGGCTGTGGGAACTTCCGGCCGGGCTGCTGGACGTGGCGGGGGAGCCGCCGCAGCGCACGGCGGCCCGCGAGCTGCAGGAGGAGGTCGGCCTGCGGGCCGACACGTGGCAGGTGCTGGTGGACCTGAACTCCGCGCCGGGCTTCAGCGACGAGTCGGTGCGCGTGTACCTGGCCACCGGGCTGACCGAGGTGGAGCGGCCGGAGGCGCACCACGAGGAAGCCGACATGACGATGCGATGGTTCCCCGTCGCCGAGGCGGTACGCCGGGTGTTCAGCGGCGAGATCGTGAATTCCATTGCCATCGCAGGGGTTTTGGCCGCGCACGCGGTGACCGAAGGGGTAGCAGAACCGCGGCCGGTGGACAGCCCCTGGCCCGACAAGCCGACGGCGTTCGCCGCGCGGAAGGCCGCGCGATGACGACGGCGGCCCTGGACCTTCAACTGCAGGGCTACCTCGACCACCTCACGATCGAGCGGGGCGTGGCGGCGAATACCCTGAGCTCCTATCGCCGCGACCTGCGCCGCTACTCGAAACACCTGTCGGAGCGCGGAATTCATGACTTGGCCAAGGTCGGCGAGGACGATGTGAGCGAGTTCCTGGTGGCGCTGCGCCGCGGCGACCCCGACTCGGGGACCGCCGCGCTGTCCGCGGTGTCGGCGGCGCGGGCCCTGATCGCGGTGCGCGGCCTGCACCGGTTCGCCGCCGCCGAGGGGCTCGCCGAGCTGGACGTGGCGCGCGCGGTCCGCCCGCCGACCCCGGGCCGCCGGCTCCCGAAGAGCCTGACCATCGATCAGGTGCTGGCGCTGCTGGAGGGCGCCGGCGGCGACAGCGCGTCCGACGGCCCGCTCACGCTGCGCAACCGGGCGCTGCTGGAACTCCTGTACTCCACCGGTGCGCGGATCTCGGAGGCCGTCGGCCTCGACGTCGACGACATCGACACCCGGGCCCGGTCGGTGCTGTTGCGCGGCAAGGGCGGCAAGCAGCGGCTGGTGCCGATCGGGCGCCCCGCCGTGCAGGCCCTGGACGCCTATCTGGTGCGCGGCCGCCCGGACCTGGCCCGCCGCGGGCGCGGGACGCCGGCCATCTTCCTCAACGTGCGCGGCGGCCGGCTGTCGCGGCAGAGCGCGTGGCAGGTGCTGCAGGACGCCGCCGAACGCGCCGGCATCACGTCGGGCGTCTCGCCGCACATGCTGCGGCATTCCTTCGCGACCCATCTGCTCGAGGGCGGGGCCGACGTGCGGGTGGTGCAGGAGCTGCTGGGGCACGCCTCGGTGACCACGACGCAGATCTACACGATGGTCACCGTGCACGCGCTGCGCGAGGTGTGGGCCGGCGCCCACCCCCGCGCTCAGTAGCCCGCGCCGAACGTCGACTTGTCGTGCCGATCGCGCCGGAATCGCCCCAAATTGCCGACGCCCGGCCACGATTCAGCCCAGAAACTCGGATTCCAGCACCAGGTCTGACACCAGCGACTGGTATTCCAGGTGCGCCTTGTGCTCGACGGTGTTCCACTGCTTGCCCTGCTGTTGGCGCATGTACTCGCGGTACTTCGGCGCGCCCGGCACCCGGACGTTGTCGGCGACCACGATCGCGCCCGGGTGCAGCCACCCCCGCGCCATGATGCTGCGCAGGTCGTCGAGGTAGGCGTCCTTGTCGTGGTCGAGGAACACGAAGTCGAGGGCGCCGGGTGCGAAGCCGTGCTCGCCCGCCAGCGTGTCCAGGGTGCGGCCGCCGTCACCGATGGTGCCGACGACACAGGTCACCCGCTCGGCGACGCCGGCGTGGGCCCAGATGCGCCGGGCGTTGGCGGCGTTGGCCTCGGCGAGTTCGACGGAGTACACGTGGGCGTTCGGTGCGGCCCTCGCGATGCGCAGCGCGCCGTACCCGACGTAGGTGCCCAACTCCAGCGCCACCGTCGGGTCGGCGCGGCGGACGGCCGCGTCGAGGAGTTGGCCCTTCTCGTCGCCGACGTTGATCAGCATCGACTTCTCGTAGGCGAACTTGTCGATGGTGGCCAGCACGTCGTCGACGTCGCCGGCGGTGGCGTTGCGCAGGACGTAGTCCACCGCGGCGGCCTCGCGACCGTCGCCGATCTGACCGGTCGTGGTGATGTTGCGCGCCCCGGTCGCCATCCGCCAGACCGACCACCGCAGCAGGGGAATCCGTCGCTTGAGGTCCATGCCGCCACATTAGTGCGGACGGCCGCAGGGGAGCGGGCGCCGAGATGGCCGCCAAGGTCGTCGCGGCACCGCGAATCGCGACCGTCACGGCAATCTCGGCGCCGCGGTACCGCCGCGATATCGCCCGCGATATCAAGTTTGAAAGCCGCCCACCGCCTCCCCGCTGATGCTGGTGTGACTGCTGTTAACGATGAGCGCGATTAGGCGCGCTACCAGCGCAAATCCGGCGAAATTGGCCGGCGAATTGCCTGCGGGTCGCCCGGCTTCCGCGCGCGAACCCGTTAGACTTTCGGTCGATGTTCACCTCCCGAACACCCCCGCCATGACTGAGCAGCCGGACAGCGGCGTCGAGCTCGGTCTGACCGGGCGGCCGCCGCGGGCGATCCCGGAACCGCAGCCGCGCACCTCGCACGGCCCGGCGAAGGTCGTCGCGATGTGCAACCAGAAGGGCGGGGTCGGGAAGACCACCTCGACGATCAACCTGGGCGCCGCGCTCGCCGAATACGGCCGGCGCGTGCTGCTGGTGGACATGGACCCGCAGGGCGCGCTGTCCGCGGGCCTGGGCGTCCCGCACTACGAGCTGGAGAAGACGATTCACAATGTGCTCGTCGAGCCGCGGGTGTCGATCGACGACGTGCTGCTGCAGACCCGGGTCAAGCACATGGACCTGGTGCCCAGCAACATCGACCTGTCGGCCGCCGAGATCCAGCTGGTGAATGAGGTCGGTCGCGAGCAGACCCTGGGCCGGGCGCTGCACCCGGTGCTAGACCGCTACGACTACGTCCTGATCGACTGCCAGCCGTCGCTGGGCTTGCTCACGGTGAACGGGCTGGCCTGCGCGGACGGCGTGGTGATTCCCACCGAGTGCGAGTTCTTTTCGCTGCGCGGGCTGGCGCTGCTGACCGACACCGTCGACAAGGTGCGCGACCGGCTGAACCCGAAGCTGGAGATCAGCGGGATCCTGCTCACCCGGTACGACCCGCGCACGGTCAACTCCCGCGAGGTGATGGCGCGGGTGGTGGAGCGATTCGGCGACCTGGTGTTCGACACGGTCATCACCCGCACCGTCCGTTTCCCGGAGACCAGCGTGGCCGGCGAGCCGATCACCACCTGGGCGCCGCGGTCCACGGGCGCGATCGCCTACCGCGCCCTGGCCCGCGAGTTCATCGACCGATTCGGCGCGTGACGGCCAGCGCGAACGGTGAGGCGCCACCCAAGAACGGCTTTCAAGTCCGCCTGACCAATTTCGAGGGGCCGTTCGATCTGCTGCTGCAGCTGATCTTCGCCCATCGCCTCGACGTCACCGAGGTGGCGCTGCACCAGGTGACCGACGACTTCATCGCCTACACCCGCGAGATCGGCTCCCAGTTGGACCTCGAGGAGACCACCGCGTTCCTGGTGGTCGCCGCCACCCTGCTCGACCTCAAGGCGGCCCGGCTGCTGCCGGCCGGCCAGGTCGACGACGAGGAGGACCTGGCACTGCTGGAGGTGCGCGACCTGCTGTTCGCCCGGCTGCTGCAGTACCGCGCCTTCAAGCACGTCGCCGAGATGTTCGCCGAGCTGGAGGCCACCGCGCTGCGCAGCTACCCGCGCGCGGTGTCGCTGGAGGACCGGTTCACCGAACTGCTGCCCGAGGTGATGCTCGGCGTCGACGCCGAACGCTTCGCCCAGATCGCCGCGATCGCTTTCAGCCCGCGGCCCGTGCCGACGGTGTCGATCGGGCACCTGCACGAGGTGGCGGTGTCGGTGCCCGAGCAGGCCAAGAAGCTGCTGGCCTTTCTCGAATCCCGCGGCACCGGCCAGTGGGCGACGTTCTCCGAGCTGGTCGCCGACTGCGAGGCGCCGATGGAGGTCGTCGGGCGCTTCCTGGCGCTGCTCGAGCTCTACCGGAGCCGGGCGGTAGCATTCGACCAGTCGGAGCCGCTGGGTGTGCTCCAGATTTCATGGACCGGGGAACGTCCGGCCAGCGAAGCCTTGGTAGAAGTGCGGGACGAATGATGAGCGAGAATCTGCCCGACGTCGATCTCGACACGGATCTCGACGCGGGCATCCCGGACATCGCCGAGGCCGCGCCGATGGAGCCCGAGGAACTCGGGTCCGTGCTGGAGGCGCTGCTGCTGGTGGTCGACACCCCGGTCACCGCCGAGGCGCTGGGCGCCGCCACGCAGCAACCCGTCTACCGGGTCGCCGCGCGGCTGCAGCAGATGGCCGACGAGCTCACCGAACGCGACAGCGGCATCGACCTGCGCCAGACCAGCGAGGGCTGGCGGATGTACACCCGCGCCCGGTTCGCGCCGTACGTGGAGAAGCTGTTGCTGGACGGCGCGCGATCCAAGCTCACCCGGGCCGCGCTGGAAACCCTGGCCGTGGTGGCCTACCGCCAGCCGGTGACCCGGGCGCGCGTCAGCGCGGTCCGCGGCGTCAACGTGGACGCCGTCATGCGGACGTTGTTGGCGCGCGGCCTGATCACCGAGGCCGGGGTCGACGACGACACCGGCGCGATCACGTTCGCCACCACCGACCTGTTCCTGGAGCGGTTGGGCCTGACGTCGCTCGCCGACCTGCCCGACATCGCCCCGCTGCTGCCCGACGTCGACACGATCGACGACCTGAGCGAATCCCTGGACAGCGAACCACGTTTCATCAAACTCGCCGGCGGTCAGGCGCCCGACCAGGCGCTGACGTTCGACGTGGACCAGGATTGATGGTCGAGACCGAAGGGATCCGCCTGCAAAAGGTGTTGTCGCAGGCCGGAATTGCGTCGCGGCGGGCCGCCGAGAAGTTGATTATCGACGGCCGCGTCGAGGTCGACGGGCAGGTGGTCACCGAGCTGGGCACCCGGGTCGACCCGGACGCCTCGGTGATCCGCGTTGACGGCGCCCGGGTGGTCCTCGACGAGTCGTTGGTGTACTTGGCGCTGAACAAGCCGCGGGGCATGCACTCGACGATGTCGGACGACCGGGGCCGGCCGTGCATCGGCGACCTGGTGGAACGCCGGGTGCGGGGCAACAAGAACCTCTTTCACGTCGGCCGGCTCGACGCCGACACCGAGGGCCTGATCCTGCTGACCAATGACGGCGAGCTGGCCCACCGGTTGATGCACCCCTCGCACGAGGTGCCCAAGACCTACCTGGCGACCGTGACGGGGACGGTGCCGCGGGGGCTGGGCAAGCGGCTGAAGGCGGGAATCGACTTGGACGACGGCCCCGCGCGCGTCGACGATTTCGCGGTGGTGGACGCCATTCCGGGCAAGACCCTGGTGCGGGTGGTGCTGCACGAGGGGCGCAACCGCATCGTGCGCCGGCTGCTCGGCGCCGCCGGCTTCCCGGTCGAGGCGCTGGTGCGCACCGACATCGGACCTTTGGCGCTGGGCAAGCAACGCCCGGGCAGCATCCGGGCCTTGAGTCACGGCGAGATCGGCCAACTGTACAAGGCGGTCGGGCTGTGAGCGGAACGAGCGGAACGAACGCAGTGAGTGACGGGAGTGAAGCGAGCCATCGGGCTGTGAACCCCATTGTCGTGGCCATCGACGGACCCGCCGGAACCGGAAAGTCTTCGGTATCAAAGCAATTGGCGCGCGCCCTGCGGGCGCGCTACCTGGACACCGGTGGGATGTACCGGATGGTGACCCTCGCGGTGCTGCGCGCCGGTATCGATCCCGCCGACGCCGATGCGGTGGCGCAGATCGCGGAGACCGCGCAGATGTCGGTGGACTACCAGCCCGAGGGTGATCGCTTTTTCCTTGCGGGAGAGGATGTCTCGGCGGAGATCCGCGGTGACCGGGTCACCGGCGCGGTGTCGGCGGTGTCGTCGGTCCCCGCGGTGCGAACCCGGCTGGTGGCATTGCAGCGTGAAATGGCCGGCGGGCCGGGCAGCGTCGTGGTCGAAGGCCGCGACATCGGGACCGTGGTCCTGCCCGACGCGCCGGTGAAGATCTTCCTCACCGCGTCGGCCGAAACCCGCGCGCGGCGGCGCAACGACCAGAACGTCGCATCGGGATTGGGCGACGACTACGACGCGGTGCTCGCCGACGTACGCCGGCGCGACCATCTGGATTCCACTCGCGCGGTGTCGCCGCTGCGCGCCGCCCCGGACGCCGTCGTCGTCGACACCAGCGAGATGACCGAGGCGCAGGTGATCGACCACCTGTTGGAGCTGGTCAACCAGCGAAGCGGGGCGGTGCGATGACTTCCGACGGCACCTGGACCGACGAAAGCGATTGGGAGTCGGTCGAATCGGAGCTCGAGGAGCAGGCCGAGGCCGGTCCCGCGCCCGTCGTGGCGGTGGTCGGACGGCCCAACGTCGGCAAGTCGACTTTGGTGAACCGGATCCTGGGCCGGCGCGAGGCGGTGGTGCAGGACATCCCGGGCGTGACCCGCGACCGGGTGTCCTACGACGCGCTGTGGACGGGACGCCGGTTCGTCGTCCAGGACACCGGCGGCTGGGAGCCTGACGCGAAGGGCCTGCAGCAGCTGGTGGCCGAACAGGCGTCGGTGGCGATGCGCACCGCCGACGCGGTGATCCTGGTGGTCGACGCCACCGTCGGCGCCACCGCGGCCGACGAGGCGGCCGCCCGGATTCTGTTGCGCTCGGGCAAGCCCGTCTTCTTGGCCGCCAACAAGGTTGACAGCGAAAAGGGTGAGGCGGACGCGGCGGCGCTGTGGTCGCTGGGACTCGGCGAGCCGCACGCCATCAGCGCGATCCACGGCCGCGGCGTCGCCGACCTGCTCGACGAGGTGTTGGCCGCGCTGCCGGAGGTGTCCGAGGCGGCGCCCGCACCGGGCGGCCCGCGCCGGGTGGCGCTGGTCGGCAAACCGAACGTGGGCAAGAGCTCGCTGCTGAACAAGCTGGCCGGTGACCAGCGCTCGGTGGTGCACGATGTCGCGGGGACCACGGTCGACCCGGTGGACTCGCTGATCGAATTGGGCGGCAAGGTATGGCGGTTCGTCGACACCGCGGGCCTGCGGCGCAAGGTCGGCCAAGCCAGCGGGCACGAGTTCTATGCCTCGGTGCGTACCCACTCGGCGATCGACTCGGCCGAGGTGGTGGTCGTGCTCATCGACGCCTCGGAGCCGCTGACCGAACAGGACCAGCGGGTGCTGTCCATGGTGATCGAGGCGGGCCGCGCGCTGGTGCTGGCCTTCAACAAGTGGGACCTGGTGGACGAGGACCGGCGCGAGTTGCTGGAGCGTGAGATCGACCGCGAGCTGGTGCAGCTGCGCTGGGCGCAACGGGTCAACATCTCGGCGCGGACGGGCCGCGCGGTGCAGAAGCTGGTGCCCGCGATGGAGACGGCGCTGGCGTCGTGGGACATGCGCATCCCGACGGGCCCGCTGAATTCGTGGCTCAAGGAGGTGGTGGCGGCGACGCCGCCGCCGGTGCGCGGGGGCAAGCAGCCGCGCATCCTGTTCGCCACCCAGGCCACCGCACGCCCGCCGACGTTCGTGCTGTTCACCACCGGTTTTCTGGAGGCCGGGTACCGGCGCTTCCTGGAGCGGCGGCTGCGCGAGGCGTTCGGGTTCGAGGGTTCGCCGATCCGGATCAACGTGCGGGTGCGCGAAAAGCGGGGGACCAAGCGGCGCTGAGGTTCTTCGGGTTCTCTCCCGGACCAATCGGCGATTCTCGAAAGCGATAGCGCCGGCGATATCACTCCGCACAAAATCCCGCGATACGGAATCTGAAAGCTACATCACAGGAGAAGTCCGTTGACTTCGGCGCTGGATGCTCCCTACGGTTCTCATATGGGCCGTTCGGCTCGTATCGCAGGAGGAATGGTGAACATCGCACAGGAAGCGCCCGCCGCCGCGCGCTTCAGCGTCGAAGGCAAGTCGATCCTGATCACCGGTGCGACCGGTGCGCTGGGCAGCGTCGCGGCCCGCTCGCTCGCCGACGCGGGGGCCCGGCTCACGCTGACCGGCGGCAACGCCGCGGGCCTGGACGCCCTCGGTATCGACGACGCCGCGGTGGTCGCGCGCCGGC
The DNA here is from genome assembly GCF_001667885.1 of Mycobacterium scrofulaceum. Lineage (GTDB taxonomy): Bacteria > Actinomycetota > Actinomycetes > Mycobacteriales > Mycobacteriaceae > Mycobacterium > Mycobacterium scrofulaceum_C. Next base: position 132,565 of record NZ_LZJW01000171.1, read on the forward strand.
CCGACACCCCGGCCGACGCCCAGGCCATGGTGGAGGCGGCGGTCGCCCGGCACGGGCGCCTCGACGGGGTGCTCGTCGCCTCGGGCATGAACCACGTCGCCCCCATCACCGAGATGGCCGTCGAGGACTTCGACAAAGTGATGGGCGCCAACGCGCGGGGCGCCTGGCTGGTCTGCCAAGCTGCCGGACGGGTCCTGCTCGACCAGGGGACCGGCGGCAGCGTCGTGCTCGTGTCGTCGGTGCGCGGATCCCTCGGGCACGCCGCGGGCTACAGCGCCTACTGCCCGTCGAAGGGCGCCACCGACCTGCTGGCCAAGAGCCTGGCCGCCGAGTGGGGCCCGGCCGGCATTCGGGTGAACGCGCTCGCCCCCACGGTTTTCCGCTCGGAGCTCACGGAGTGGATGTACGCCGACGACGAAAAGGGCCGCGCCACCCGCGAGGCGATGTTCGCGCGAATTCCCTTGCGCCGCTTCGCCGAACCGGAGGACTTCGTCGGCGCGCTGATCTATCTGTTGAGCGACGCGTCGCGTTTCTACACCGGCCAGGTGATGTACCTGGACGGCGGATACACCGCGTGCTGAAAGGAACCGACATGAGTATCACCTGGCCGCTCGGCGAGGCCGAAGCCAAGCTGGAGTTCTACGACCTGTCGCATCCGTGGGGTCACGGCGTGCCGGCGTGGCCGTACTTCGAGGACGTCAGGATCGAGCGCTTGCACAACATGGCCAAGAGTCGCGTGCTGACCCAAAAGATCACCACCGTAATGCATTCCGGCACGCACATCGACGCGCCCGCGCACGTCGTGGAGGGCACCCCCTTCCTGCACGAGATCCCGCTGAGCGCCTTCTTCGGCACCGGCGTGGTGGTGTCGATCCCGAAAGAGAAGTGGGGAGTGGTCACCGCCGACGACCTGGAGAACGCCACGCCCGAGATCCGGCCCGGCGACATCGTCGTCGTCAACACCGGCTGGCACCACAAGTACTCCGACAGCGCCGAGTACTACGCCTACTCCCCGGGCTTTTACAAGGAGGCCGGCGAGTGGTTCGCCGCCAAGGGCGTCAAGGCCGTCGGCACCGACACCCAGGCGCTGGACCACCCGATGGCGACCTCGATCGCGCCGCACGGACCCGCCGAACACACCGGCGGGCTATTGCCCTGGGCGGTAAGGGAATACGAGGAACAAACCGGCCGACGGGTGCTCGACGACTTCCCGGAATGGGAGCCCTGCCATCGCGCGATCCTGTCGAAGGGAATCTACGGCTTCGAGAACGTCGGCGGCGACCTGGACAGGGTCACTGGCAAGCGGGTCACCTTCGCCGCGTTCCCGTGGCGCTGGGTCGGCGGCGACGGCTGCATCGTGCGGCTGGTGGCCATCGTCGACCCCACGGGCAGCTACCGCATCGAGACGGGCCGGGCGGCGTGAGTGCCGACGGCGGGATTCAGGTCATCGCCCGCGCGGCGGAGATGCTGCGGCTGCTGCAGGCCCACCCCGGTGGGCTGAGCCAGGCCGAGATCGGCGACCGGTTGGGCATGGCGCGGTCCACGGTCAGCCGGATCCTGGGCGCGCTGGAGGCCGAGGGCCTGGTTGCCTCGCGCGGGGGCCGGGGCGGGTATCGGCTGGGGCCGGAGATCGCGCGGATGGCCGGCACCGTGCGCCTCGGCGTGGTGATGGACGTGCACCCGTTCATGGAGGAGCTGTCGCGGGAGCTGGGGGAGACGGTCGACCTGTCGATCCTGGACGGGGATCGCGCGACGTTCGTCGACCAGGTGGTCTCGCCGCACCGGTTGCGGGCGATCAGCGCGGTCGGCGAGTCGTTCCCGTTGCACTGCTGCGCCAACGGCAAGGCCCTGCTGGCCGGCCTGCCGGCCGAGCAGCTGCCGAGCCGGCTGGCGCGGCTCACCCCGAACACCATCACCAGCCCCGCGGCGCTGCGCAAGGAGCTCGACCGGGTGCGGGCCGACGGCGTCGCCTACGACCGCGAGGAGCAGACCGAGGGCATCTGTGCGGTGGGCGCCGCGCTCACGGGCGTGACGGGGCACACGGTGGCGGTCAGCGTGCCCGTGCCGGCGCCGCGCTTCTACGGCCGCGAACCCGAACTCGCCGCGGCCCTGTTGGCCTGGGTCGAGCGGGTGGACGCGGCGTTGCGGAAGGTCGATTAGGAAGGTGGCGGGTCGGCTGCGGTAGGCTTTCGACCTGCTGCCGGTGATCCCGGCGGCACCGGGCTGTGGCGCAGTTTGGTAGCGCACTTGACTGGGGGTCAAGTGGTCGCAGGTTCAAATCCTGTCAGCCCGACGGAGGTCATAAGTGGTTTTGCCGCTAGATCACCAATACGCAGCAGGGGTATTTACGCCCCTCGAGGTGAGGTGAAGCTCGCCAGCTTCAATGGCCATTGAACGATGGGCCGAGGAAGCGCTCTACCAGTGCGTGCTGGGCAGCGCTGTCTCTGACAGGCCAGCACAATAGAGCTAGGAAGACCCGGATGAGCCATTGCGCCGCGAGAGGGTCTTGATTGTCCTCCCCGAGCATCTCGGCGGCAAAGTTGGCGACCACTGGCGAAGTGGTCACCCAATCAACGTCAGGCGCTATCTGGAAGGATGACATCGACTCGACCACGGGATCTGACTGGATGCGTTGTAGCGCCGAAAGTGTTGCTCTGACAACGCGATCCGAACCCCTAAGTCCGTCGATGGCGTCACGTACAGAATGCAGGATCCGGGTGGCCTGGATCGCTACGACGGCATCGCGAATGGCTGCCTTGCCGCCAGCGCGCCGATAAATAGTCGCGGGCGAGCAATGGATCCTCGCGGCCAGCGCTTCGATAGTGAAAGCGTCATAACCGACGTCGGCGATGAGGTCGGCGGCCGCGGCGTAGATCTTGTCCGCGGCGGCGCTATTCCTGTCTGCCCCGACCAGCCAATCAATCTTCGGCACGCGTCAATGCTGCCTGCAAATGCGACCAGATGGAACGCATCTCTCACAGTGAGATGGCGCCGGAGGCAATTATCACCCAAAGCGCCTGTTCGACGATCGATGCTGAGGAGAGCGACTTGCTCCGGCTCGCGACTCGATTATCAACTTCGCCGCACGTCATTGACCTCACTGACGATCTTCATCAGCCTGATCGCATGGTTGCCGCGCAGAAACGGAAGTGGACCGAGTCGGACATACCCGACCAGACTGGGCGACTCGCCATTGTCACCGGCGCGAACACGGGGCTCGGCTACGACACTGCACGTGCGCTCGCCGAACATGGCGCCTCGGTAATTCTCGCAGTACGCGATGTCGACAAGGGAGAGGTCGCCCGCAAGCGCATTCTCGAAGCAGCGCCGGACGCCGACCTGAGCGTCCAAGCCCTCGATCTGAGCTCGTTGCAGTCGGTGCGTGCCGCTGCCCGAACGTTGAGGAACGAGCACCCCCGCATCGACTTGCTCATCAACAATGCCGCCGTGGCGTTCCCGCCCAAGACGACGACACCTGACGGGTTCGAGTTGCAGTTCGCCACAAACCACCTTGGCCACTTTGCGCTGACGGGACTGCTGCTCGAGAACATGCTCGGCGTCGACGGGGCTCGAGTGGTGGTGGTGGCAAGTTTGGACCACAAGCTCGGCGGTGCCATCCATTTCGACGATCTCCAGTGGGAGCGCCGGTACAGCAGTGCGCTGGCCTACGCGCAGTCGAAGCTGGCGAACCTGATGTTCTGCTACGCATTTCATCGTCGGCTGGTCAAGTCGGGCGCGCCACTCATTACGGTGACTGCCCACCCCGGCTATACAAAGTCCGATCTCTTCCGCAACATGTGGAAACCGGTCCAGGCGATGATGAAGTTTTCAGACCTTTTCATCGGCCAGGATCCAGCGAAGGGCGCACTGCCACAGCTGTACGCCGCGACGATGCCTGATGTACAGGGTGGCCAGTACTGGGGACCGGACGGATTCCTGGAGATGGCGGGCTACCCGACGCTCGTCCGTTCCAGCAAGAAGTCCTACGAGCAACGGGTGCAGGAACGGTTGTGGACGGTGTCCGAGGAGTTGACTGGTGTCACGTATCCGGTCTGACCGCTATCACCCCGACTTGAGGAGTATCGCGCGGGTGCTTCCCCGGTCGCCGTTCAACAAAGTGACGCTGCAGGTGATGCGCAACCTGACCCGATTCGCCCCGTCCGCGCGGGAGGGTGTCGAGGTCCTCACCATCACACGAAGCGCAGGGGTCAGGCTCTACCGGCCCAAGCGTGAGTGCACGCACGGGGACGCACTGCTGTGGATCCACGGCGGCGGATACGTCATCGGAACGGCCGCACAGGACGACAAGCTGTGCCGACGATTCGTTGGCCGTATGGGCGTTCCGGTCGCGTCAGTCGACTACCGGCTTGCTCCAAAAGATCCCTACCCAGCCGCGCTGGAAGACTGCTACTCCGCGCTGACGTGGTTGACGCGGCTGCCCGGCGTGAACCCCGGCCGGGTCGCGATCGGCGGCGCCAGTGCGGGTGGCGGTCTGGCAGCTGCGCTGGCACTGCTGGCGCGCGATCGCGGCGAAGTGACACCGTTGTTCCAGCTGCTGGTCTATCCCATGGTCGACGATCGCCCGTCAAGTCGCCCGGGCCTTAAGAGTCCGCACTACCGGATGTGGAGCGAAAAGAGCGATCGGCTGGGGTGGCATGCGTACCTCAAGGGCGCTGATCGCCAGTCTGCGGTGCCGGCGCGGCGCGACGACCTGTCCAATCTTGCTCCCGCGTGGATTGGCGTGGGAACGGTGGATCCGCTCTACGCCCAGGACGTGGAATACGCGCATAGGCTGCGCGCCGCGGGCGTGAGCTGTGAGCTCGACGTCGTCGAAGGAGCCTTCCACGGATTCGACATCATCGCCTCCAAAACCCCAGTGGCGCAAAGCTTTTTCGCCCGGCAATGCGCGGCGCTCGAAAAGGCGTTCGCTAGCTGAGGATTCGGCATCCTCAACTAGCACAGAATCGGTGCGCCGTGGAGTGGCTGCAGCCCGGATTCACTTGCTAGTTGCCGCTTTTAACGTTAACGGCAAGAGGGTAGGCCCGCGTAGTGAGCTGTTGGTCGACCACCTCGGCGCAGCGGTCGGAGTGATCTGAGAGACCCGGTTGGTGAGTTCCCTCAGCACGGCGTGTGCCTCGAGTCGGGCCAACGGCGCGCCGAGACACATGTGGGCGCCGTAGCCGAATGCGACGTGCATTCGCGGATTGCGGTCGACTCGGTAGGTGTCCGGGTCGTCGAAAACGAGGGGATCACGGTTGGCGGCGCCGAAGGACAACAGGACGCGTGAACCCTCCGGAATCGTCACCGACCCGACCCGGTAGTCCGCCCGGGTGTACCGGTAGAGGTTTTGGATGGGTGTGGTGAACCGCAGCTGCTCTTCGACCGCCATGGGAATCAGCTCAGGTTCGGCTCGGAGTCTGTCGAACAGGGCCGGATCATTGGCGAAGGTGTCGAGCATGCCGCCGAGAAGGTTTGTGGTGGTCTCGTTTCCGGCAATGAGCAACAGGATCGCGATGAGAAACAGCTGGTCGTCGGTCAACGACCCCTCGGTGCTGTGTTCGATCAACCGACCCAGCACGGTGTCGGAGTCTTTGAGGTGTCCCGTGGCGAGCTGCTGTAGGAAATAGCGCCGCAGCGCGATGGCGCCGCCCAATGATTTCGCAACCTTCAGCATTCCCTTTGGCGTGGGAACGAAGTCGATCACCTGCACACTGCGTTCGGACCAGCGACGAAAATCGGTGATGTCGCTGTCGGGGACGCCGAGTATGGCGGCGATGACCCGCAATGGCATGGGGATCGTCAGCAGCTGCACCGCGTCGCCGCCCGGATTGGCGATCATCGTGTCGACGAGTTCGACGGCAAGCTTGTCGACGATGCTGTGCCAGCTGTCGAGGGCGCGCTTGGTGAACGCCGGCTGGACCTGTTTGCGTAATCTGCTGTGTTGCTCACCGTCGGTGACGACGACCAGATCAGCGGCTATCCGCATTCGCGTCACACCCTGGCTGCTGGTGACGTAGTCGGTGTCGCGTAAGGCGGCGCGCACGTCCTCGAGGCGATGCAGGATCCACGTAGCGCGGCGAGGGTTGTAATGCACCCGTCCACCGTCGTGCAGGGCCCGATAGGCATCGTGAGGCTGCGCGGCAGTTGCCGGGTCGAGCGGGTCGTAATCGGTGTTGACGGCTCCGGTCCAACCTCGAACGCCCCGCCTGCGGGTGCGAACGGCCCCGGCGACGTTCATCCGGATGGCGCTGGCCAGCGGGTCGGCTAGCGCCGCCGCATTTCGCGCCCTGGCAGCGATACTCACGAGTAAGCAACCAATCTGCTTACGCCGGCACGGAACTGACGGTTCGCCGCTAGTTGTCGAGTCATCGGTGAGTAAGCCGAGAACGGGTCTTCACCGCCTCAGGTTCTCGGGGTGTCGGGGCGAAATCAATACGCGGAGGCAAAGATGCGAACGTAGCGCTGCGCCGAGCGGCCTCGTTTTTCGCAGTGGGGGACGCTGACCATTGCTTACCGATGCGATTGACGGTCACCTTTTCTCATCGCGACAATTCCGTGCGAGTGCTTTCGGCCGCATACCCGTGGCAGTCATCACGAGTAGCGGCACAGGTGATGAGGTCGCGGGCTATCGGGGTTTCAACCGCCGACGCGATAATGCTGGAGGCTACGGTGGCTGGCTGATCGCCGCGGCTCACGCCACCGCATCAGACGATTTGGGCGCTATCTCTGTCAACGTGAGGAGCCAGTGCACCGTTTTCTCAAAGCAATGGCTGGTCGTCGGGCGTCACCGCTCCGTTTCACCCGACCCGCTCGAAAGTCGTCGGAGATTTCGCCCGCCGCGTGGATGATGGCAACTGTGGGGACAAAGCCGTGCACGGCGTCGATGGGTGAGCGTGCCCCTTAAGCGCGTCGACGAACTCAAGCCCGGCGACCGGATCCGCATGAAGATCGGGCACGCCACCGTCGTCGCCACCGAACCCCTTGACGACGGCCAGACTCTGCTCACGTTCCTCTACGGGACGAAGAGGCCCGCCGACAACTCCGTCACCGTGGACGTCCTCGACGATGACGAGTGGGGTTGGTAGGACGAGGCGGCTACTGCGTGGCCACGAACGAGAAGTTCCCGGTGGAAATCAGATCCGGGTCGACGACGCAGCGCGTGCCATCGACGTTCGGCTGCCCCGATACCACCTTGGCCGCCGCCGCGGCGCCGGCCGCGTTGCGGGTGGGGCCCCAGCCCCCGACCAAGCCGTGACCGTTGTCCGAGAGGGCTACACAGCCACCCCGGCCTTCGGCGAGAACGCGGCAGTCGGTGGCGCCGTGCTTCTCGGCGCAATGACTGATCGCGTACGCCTCGACGTCGGCCAGACTGGCATGGTTACCGCCGACGGTGACGTCGACGGAGTGGGTGGAGTCCGACCCCGCGATCACGATGAAGCCGCCCTGGGCTTGTGCGGGTGCGGCCAGTCCGACAGCGCAAACAGTAAGGATCACCGCGGGCGCAAGAGCCTTGAACACATGCTTCCTTTCACATCGTGTTCCGGCACGACCGGTGCCGTACTCCTACAGTGCTGGCTCGACCGCGCATGTGCGCCGTCATTAACAAGGCCTTGACACGGGCGTAGCAAATCTTCACAGTTCCCGGCCAGCGGCCGGAGCGGCCCGACGCGGGGCCAGCCGCCGACGGTTCCGCTGATGCTTTGCCATGGCGCCGCCCCGGCCGTAAACGAGGAGAACGCCGGCGACACCCTGGCGGCCGAAGGATGATGACTGTCATGGACGCTGAACTAGGACGCTGGCTGGCCGCCGGCGGTTACTTCGACTACCTCGGCTTCGACATCTTCTACCGCGTGGAGGGCAGCGGGCCTGCGCTGCTACTGATCCACGGGTACCCCTTCAATTCCTTTGACTGGGGACAGATCTGGCCCACGCTGACACAGCGGTTCACGGTCATCGCACCGGACATGATCGGCATGGGCTTCTCCGAGAAACCCGTGGCCTACCAGTACTCGGTGATCGACCACGCCGACATGCACGAGGCTTTGCTGGCGCACCTCAACATCGGCAACGCGCACATCCTGGCGCACGACATCGGTGATTCCGTGGGCCAGGAGATGTTGGCTCGCCACGAGTTCGGTCAGCAAAGCCACGGCCGGATGGGCATCGACTCGATCACCTGGCTCAACGGCGGGATGTTCATCGAGGCCTACAAACCGCGAACGGCGCAAAAGCTGATGTCCGGCACCCCGCTCGGCGACGTCTTCAGCCACGTCCAGAACAGCCCGGTGTCCCGTCGCCTGCTGGAACCGACGCTGCGCGAGATGTTCGGCCCGAACACCAAGCCGACCCGGCACATGATGGAGGTGTTCAACCAGATCCTGGACTACAACGACGGCCGCCGCGTGCTGCACAAGGTCGGCCGGTTCATCAACGACCGCTACACGCACCGCAACCGCTGGGTGCGTGCCATGCGGCAGACCGCGGTGCCGATGCGGTTGATCGACGGGCCGGTCGACCCCAACTCCGGGGCGCACATGGCGCGCCGCTACGCCGAGGTCATTCCCCAACCCGACGTGGTGATGCTCGCCGACGACATCGGGCACTGGCCACAGATCGAGGCGCCCGATGCGGTGTTGACGCATTTCCTGGCCCACATCGACCGCGTCTCCGCCGGCTGAACAACTCGTCGTCCTGCCCGCTACGGCTCTGCCTTAAGGGGGCGCGCCAACCAAGGCGTGCTGAGTTGGTGCGGAAGCAAGTTCACGACGTGGATTGATGCTGAAGGCGGAGTTCCCGCACTGAGCGGCAGGTGAGCGGGGCGAGCGCCGCGCCGACGAAACCGACTCCCGCGTAAAGCGCGACGCTGGTGGGACCCAACCATGCCGCGGCGGGTCCGACGAGTAGCTGCCCGACAGGGACGCACGTGTACGACAGCAGATCGTTGTAAGCCGAAACGCGAGACAGCTCATGGCGGGGAACGTGCTGGTGCACGCAGGTGTCCCAGGTGATCGATGGTGCGGCAAATCCCAGCCCGGAAATAAATGCGGCGAGCAGAAACCAAGGAGTCGGCAGTCCTACCCCCAAGCCCAGAAGCCCGAACGAGCCCACGGCGGCAAGGAGCTGGCCCGCTGCCAGAAATCGTTGCGGGGCATGGCGATACAGCACCACGCCCACTACCAAGGCGCCGACGGCGCGGGTACTCAACGCGATACCCCACACGGACGCGTTGGCCCGCGCCATGGTGATTTCGGGACCCAGCATCTGCCATGTTCCGGTACCAATGAGGTTGATGACCGCGAACGAGACGGCGGTCGCCCAGAGCCATGGTGTTGACCGAAATGTGAGCCACCCCTGGCGGATCTCGGTCAAGACACCGTTTCCGGAACGGATGGCAGTGGTGCCCAGCCGGAGCCTGGCCAAGACCGCCGCGGCGGCCAGAAAGCTGACGGCGTCGACGGCAAGGGCGATCCCGCCGCCGCCCGCCGCGACGAGCACACCGGAAACGGCCGGCCCGAGTACCTTGGTGAGGTTCTTCACGGTGGCCAGTGTTGCGTTGGCACGCGGCAGCTGTGCGGGCTCGACCAGCTCGGGCACGATGCCTCGGAGCGCCGGTGAAGCCAACGCCTCCAGTGCGCCGTTGACGAACTGAAGGCACGCTAGCAGTGCCAACTGAAGGCACGCTAGCAGTGCCAATTGGTAATGGCCGGTCAACAAGACAGCGGCGACGGCGCCTTGGGTCAGGCCTGCCCCCAGATTGGTTGCCACCAAGAGGGCACGCCGCGGCCGGCGATCACCCATGACACCGCCCACCATCAACAAGCTCAGATGCGCCGTGACCTGAGCGGCCAGCACCACGCCGAGGTCGCTCAGACGATGCGATGTCTGCAGCACCGCGAGGCTCAGCGCGACAGGTGTCATCGCGCTACCGGCTAACGAGATCGCCCTGCCCAACACGAAGCAGCCGAAGGGTGACCGGAATGCGTTTCGAGGCACCGAGAATGGCATAGCCAGACAGCATGGCCAGCCGCGCAATACGCCGCTATCCTTGCGGCGACAGGCGCAAGGATATGACACTTCTCAAGCTCAGCCCCAATGCACTGGCCCACTGCCGCTTCGCAATCTCGCCGCTGGCCGAGACCGTCGGTGTGCTGATCACCTTGCAGCGCCGATGCACCGACCCCGCCTTGGCCCGCTGGCACGCCCAACACCAGCCGGCCTACCGCCGCTGGCTGGGCGCCAGCCCGATCGCTGCCCAACTGGTGGCGCTGACCGCTTCGACCAAAAGACTCCCCGACATGATCGCGTTACCACCCGAGCGTGGCATCAATACCCGCATCAGCGACGAACTCGCGGTGATGGCCACCTTCAGTGACGACGAAATCCGCGCCGGGGTGCGGGCCGCCGCGGGGGCTAGCTGGAAAACCCACCCGCTCGACTGGCTCGATCAGGAAAACCTTGGAGCCCGCGCTGCGGCGGTGTTCGACCAGGGCTGGCAGCAATTCGTCAAGCGAGACTGGCCGCGGCGTCGTGCGGTCCTCGAGCGCGACATCATGTATCGCGCGGGGCTTCTGGCCGCTTACGGCTGGAAGCACACCGTCGAGACGATGAAGCAACGCTCGGTCTGGGTCGGCGACGACAGCATTCGCTTCAGCAATCAGCACTGGCCGGACCGCACGATCGACGAGGGACTGATCTTTGTGCCCCGCACCACAACCGGCGGCTGGTGGACTTGTGAACGACCACCGCGCTTCGCCCTGGTCTACTGCGCCCACGGTCCCCATGCCGAGCCGGCCGCCACTGACGCTCGAGCCACCGATGCCCTGTCGACGCTGCTCGGTCCTGGCCGCTCTCGCGTAGCGCGCCAGCTGCAAACCCCGGCCACCAGCACCCAACTCGCACACACCCTGGGCCTATCCCTGGGCACGGTCAGCAGCCACCTCGCCGTATTGCGCGAGGCGGGAACGATCGTTGGAACGAGAGTCGGCCGCAGTGTCACCTACCGACTCACCGAACGAGGGCACCGATTACTGAAAGTCCTCGGAGAAAATCCGCAAGCAGACGCATGACCCGGGCTAGCCGTGATGGGGCGGTCGCTCGTCGCGGAGCCGGCCCTCGTCCGACGCCGCGCGCATCTGCTCCTCGTCACCGAACCGCTCCAAATCCTCGGGCGTGATGCGCGCCCGCGGGGGTTTCGGCGCGGCCGGTGGTCGGCGTGGGGGTTCGCTGGGCACGAGGCGATTATCCGCGCCCCGGCCTGCTACTGAAAAGCCGGAAGGATCGTGCCGGAGTCGCGGATCTCCCAGATGCTGGCTTTGGTGATGCCGTCGAAGTTGATCTTGCTCAGCGTCGCTCGGGAATACGTGAGGTCGATGGCGACGTGAGTCGCGGTGTTGCCGTACGGGTCGGTCATCGGGAAGGTCCCCTGCACGTTCACCGCGGCCGCGTCGGGATAGGTCGCTCTGGCGTACCTGAGGATGTCGATGGTGTCCGTCCGGGCGCCGTCCTTGATCATCTGCTCGGTGTAGTTGTCCCGGATGGCGAATCGCGCGTCGACCACGTCGCCGTCCGGGCCGGGGCTGGTGGTGAAGGTGACCCCGTCGGGCTTCTTGGGACCGGCCGGTGTTGACGGCGCGGCGGTGGTCGATTCCGGCGGTCCCGCCGTGGCCGAGTTGCCCGGAGGGGGCGATTGGCCGTCCTTCTTCGGGTCGAAAACCCAGCTCTTGCCGACGATGACGAGGAGAACCAATGCGCCCAGCGCCGCCAGGGCCAGGGCCGCCTTTCCGGGGGTGTCCTTCTTCGGCGCTTCGGTGGAGAACGCCCACTCGGTGGTCCAGTTGGTGCCGTCGAAATACCGCTGCAGCCCGTGGCCTACCCCTGCGGGATCGGGGTACCAGCCCGGCGCCGATTTCGGCGGGGGCGGCGCCTGTTCAGATGGCATCTATCCATTTTCGTCGCGGCGGAGACATCTCGGCTACCCGCAGTCCTGACCTTTGGAAACGGGTCCGTTTCCTAAGCTGTCATGCTCGCACGCTTTCAGTCCTCGCGATCGGGCTCGGTGAGCTCCGGTGCGTTCTCGCGGGTCGCCATCCCGCCCTCGCGCCCGTGGTCCGCGGGACCCGGGCGGCCGCCCGCGGGCTCGTCGTCGTCCTTTTGCGAATGCTTTCCCATCGCGACTCCCTTCGTCGACCGAAGGACTACCCGCGCCGCGCGACCTCCACGCGACATGAACTCGAGATGGCCCCGGCGTGACGGTTCGGCGCGACCCGCGGCGTTCGACGAGCCGGCGTGCCCGGGGCGGGCTATGAATCTAGGAGTGAGCAACCACCATGTGAACCTGACCCAGCAGGAAAGCTCGTTGATCGGCGAGAGTCATCCCGAGGCGCTCACGCGCATGGACGAGCAGTCGCTGAAGGACCTGCAGAGCCGGCTCAGGCAAGCGCGCGAGAAGAACTTCAGCTTGCTGCGGCGGCGGGGCGCGGCGCGGGTGGAGGCCGAAGGCGCGCGCGGCGCCGCCCAGCCGGCCAACGAGAAGCGCGGTGAAAAGGTGGAGATCTTCGACGCTGCGCTGGCCCGGGTGAACGAGCGCCTCGGTGCGATCGGCGGCCCCAGCTAGCGCCTAGGCCGGTGTCACCGTGAACGGCACGGCCATCCGTCGTTCAAACATCAAGGCGCACAAGGCTTTCCACGGCCAGGTCAGGCCGAGTGGCGGCGGGTTCAGGCCGGCGCGAGCATAATCGGGTGGTGGACCCACACCGCGACGCCGTCGCGCATTTTCGCCGGCTGCACCGAGAGGGATGTTTTCTCATCCCGAATCCGTGGGACGCCGGCTCCGCGATCGCCCTCGCACAGCTCGGCTTCCCGGCGCTGGCCACGACGAGCGCCGGCCTGAGCTTCGCGCGCGGTCTCCCTGACGCGGTGACCGCGCTTTCCGTCGACGACGCACTGAACAACATCGCCGAAATCGTGGCCGCGGTCGGCGTGCCCGTCAACGCGGACTTCCAGGCCGGTTACGCCTCCGACGTCGGCGAGCTCGCCGACAATGTGGCGCGCTGCGTGGCCACCGGCGTAGCCGGGCTGTCCATCGAGGACGGCACGGGCAGCGGGTCCGCGCCGCTCTTCGAACTTGCCGAGGCCGCCGATCGGATCCGCGCCGCCCGTTCGGCGATCGACGACTCGGGCACCGGCGTCATGCTGACCGGCCGCGCGGAGTGCTTCCTCTACGGCCACCCCGACCCCCTCGCCGAGGCCATCAGGCGGCTGCAGGCCTATGCCGAGGCGGGAGCCGAGGTGCTCTTCGCGCCGGGCATTCGTCGGAAAGAGGACATCGCGACCCTCGTTGACGCCGTGCGGCCGTATCCCGTCAACGTCCTGGTGTCGTCCGACACGGGGTTGACGGTTAACGACCTTGCGCGGCTAGGGGTGCGCCGGATCAGCGTGGGCTCGGCCTTCAGTCGCGTTGCGTGGGGTGCGTTCCTGGCGGCCGCGCGGCAGTTGATCGAGGACGGGTCCTTTGCGGGACTGGCAGGGGCCAGCAGCTTCGACGAGCTCAATGGGCTGTTCACGGAACGGTCGCGCTAGGACGCTTTCCGGAGATCGGCGAGGGAGTTGCGTAGGCCCCCGTCCAGCCGGATCTGCACCGCGGCCACCGCGACCATCACCGAGGCGGTCACCAAGTGCACCACGCCGTCGGTGACGTTGTTGGGGAACGTGAACACGAAGGCGACCTGGTGCGAGAAGAACGCCCAAATGCCCGGCAGCGCACCGGCTATCGCGGCGATCAACAAATAGAGCACTGCCCACGACTTGCGCATCGCGAACACCAGGCCCGGGGCGAACAGGGCCAGACCGGCGACGGCGTGCCAGCCGTTGTAGTCCATGCCGAGCAGCTGGACGGTGGGCGCGGTGGGCCCGGTGGCGAAGCTGGGGTTGACGATGAGGCCGGCCACCGCCTGGGCGACGTGAAAAACGCAGATGATCAGCAACCCGATCTGGGCGAAACTCCACCTCACGTTGCACCTCCTTGTGCACGGTGGGATAGCCCGAATACTACGCGCGGTAGTAGACCGTGGCAACGGGTGCGGCCGTGATGGCTAGGAGGTGCTGCTCCGTTCGATCCATTGGGTCATTGCGTCTTCGAGCGCGTCGGCGACGTCCACACCGGCGGCGTCGGCGGCCTGCTCGAACCGCTCGACCAGCTCGGTGTGGACGGAGGCGCCCAACTTGGTGCGCGCCGGTTTTGGCTTCGGCGGCAGGTCTACGGGCACGTGTCGCGCGACGGATGCGTCGATGATTTCGCGAAGCGCCGGTATGTCGTCGAGCGCTCGGGTCAGTTCGTCGCGTTCGATCCGCAGCACCTCGGCCGGCCCCATCGTCGTGACCGTCGCCGAACGCAGCTTCCCGCGGTGCAGCGCCGATTCGCCGATCACCTCGCCCGGCCCGAGCACGGCGATGCGGTCCCGGCCGGCGTAGACGCCCACCTCGCCGCTGAGCAGGATGTAGCAGGAGTCCGAGGGGGTCTGCTCGTGGATCAGCGGCAACGGGGCCGACGTCGAAGTGCGGTGGGCCACGCGGGCCAGACGCTGCAGTTCGGCGTCCGAGAACTTCTCGAAGGTGGCGTACTGGCGTAGCCGGCGAGCGTCTTCCAGGTATTGCTTCTCGTCGGCCTTCATAGCGGGCTCCTGACGTGCGATGTGACGCTACATCGAGGAGCGTAACGCGGACATGCGGCGCAACTCTAGATCCAGTCCCGCCGCGGACGGCACGCGGTCAGTTGCGCCCGGGAAGCCGCATCACCGCACGCACGACAGGGACGAGCGACTTCTGCCATAGCGTGCTCGGAATGCCAAGGGGCGGATCGAGATTGAACACGCGGGCGGTCGCGATCGTCTGCGATTCGGTGTACTTCAGCAGGCCCTCGGGGCCGTGCCGGCGGCCGACCCCGGACTGACCCATCCCGCCCATCGGCGCGCTCAGGCTGCCCCAGGCGAACGCGTAACCCTCGTTGACGTTCACGGTCCCCGAACGCAACCGGGCGGCGATCTGCTGGCCCTCCGCGGACGAGCCGGCGAACACGCTGGCGTTGAGCCCGTACTCGGTGTCGTTGGCCTTCTCGACCGCCTCGTCGACGTCGGCGACCGGGTAGATCGACACCACCGGCCCGAAGGTCTCGTTGGCCGCGCACTCCATCTCGGGCGTGACGTCGGTCAGCACCGTCGGCTCATAGAACAGCGGCCCGATGTCGGGTCGGGCTTTGCCGCCGGCAATCACCTTGGCGCCCTTGGCCTTCGCGTCGTCCACGTGGTCGGTCACGGTGTCCAGCTGACCGCCGGAGATCAAGCTCCCCATGTCCACCGAGAAGTCATAGGCGGTCCCCAGCTTCATGTTCCGCACCGCGGCACCGAACTTGCCGACGAATTCGTCGGCGATGTCCTTCTCGACATAGATCCGCTCGATGGAGATGCACAGCTGGCCTGCGTTGGAAAAGCACGCCCGGGTGGCCGCCTTGGCGGCCTTGTCGAGGTTGGCCCCGCGCGTGACGATCATCGCGTTCTTGCCCCCGAGCTCGGCGGAGAAGCCGATCAGCCGACGGCCCGCGTGCTCGGCGAGTTGCCGGCCGGTGGCGGTCGAGCCGGTGAACATCAAGTAGTCGCAGTTGTCGATGATCGCCGTGCCGACCACCGAACCCGGCCCGGGGACGATCGCATAGAGCGCTCGCGGCAGGCCGGCCTGATACAGCAGCTCGGCGCACGCCAGCGCGCAGTACGGGGTCTGGCTGTCCGGCTTGAGCACCACCGCGTTACCCGCCAGCAGGGCGGGCACCGAATCGGACGCCGTCAGCGTCATGGGGTAGTTCCACGGGGAGATGACCCCGATTACGCCCTTGGGCTGGTAACAGACCGTGGTCTTGCCGACGCCCGGCAGCAGCGACTGCACGGTTCGGGGCTTGAGCAGGTCGGCGGAGACGCGCACGTAGTAGTTGGCGTTCGCCATCAGGTCGACGATCTCCTCCTGCGCCGCCCAGCGGGCCTTGCCGGCCTCGGCCTGCAGCAGGTCCATCAGGAACTCGCGGTTCTCGACCACCAGGTCGCGATAGCGGCTGATGACATCGACGCGCTCGGCGACGGGACGGGCCGCCCACTCGACCTGAGCCGCGCGCGCTTCGGCGAACGCCGCTTCGACGTCTTCGGCCGTGCCGATCGGGATAGTGGTCAGGGGTTTACCGGTGAAGACCTCGTCGATCGTCTTCGTCGGGCGGGCGGCGACGTCCTTGATCGCGGCCAGCTGACGCAAGCGGTCGAAAACCTCGGCTGACGGTGCGGGCATGTCGTTACCTCCCCAATGAGCACGGCGGGCAAACCACCAGCCTATCCGTCTCGAGTGCCGAGGCGGCCGGCCCTGATCGAGTACCGCGCCGCGCCGGCCGGCGTCGCGGACGGGTCCGGAGCCGACGTTTGGAGCCAGGTGGCAGGGGTATGCGCCGTCCGGTGTCAGGCGCTCCGTCGTCAATCTTGCTTATCGCCGATCCCGGTCTGCCGGCGGAGGTCGCCGAACGTTTGTCTGACTCGCTCCCGAAAGCCCTCAGGGAGTGGGCGCCGGGCACTGGCGACTGGGTCGTATCAACGCGACGCGATTCCTACCCCTTCGATGATCAAGCGGAGTTCGTCGAAGCCATCCGCGCCGTTGACCCGGCCGGCGAAACCGAGGACATCGTCGTCTACCTCACCGATCTACCGCGGCGCGTGGGGACGACGCCGCTCATAGTCGACATCAGCCTGCGGTGCCGGTTCGGACTGATCTCCATTCCCGGCGTGGGTGGTTGGTTCATCGATCGGCGAGTACGGCGCCTGGTCCAGACAGTCGTGACCGAGGTAACCGAGGGCCAACAACCACCGTCCGCCCAACGATTGACCCGGAAGCGTGAGGAAGACGTCGTCCGCTACTTCGCGCCGAAAACCTTGTCGCGTCTGCGCCTCCTCACGGGCATGGTGTACGCCAACCGCCCGTGGGGATTGGCGGCCGGATTGTCCAAAGTGCTGATGGCCGCGTTCGCGACCGGCGCTGTGAGCCTTGCGTATCCGACCATTTGGCAGTTGTCCGCCACCATGGGTCCCTGGCGGTTGACCGCCGCGACCACACTGGCCAGCGCAGCGATGATCGCCTGGCTCATCCTCGACCACAAATTGTGGGAGAGGCCGCAGTCGCCGGAGGAACGTGAACGCGCCGCCTTGTACAACGCGGCGACCGTGGTGACCCTGACCATCGGCGTCGCCGTCCTGCACGTCGGCCTGTTCCTGCTGCTCCTGCTGACCGCTTGGTGGACTCTTCCACCGCGACTGGTCGCCCAAAATATCGGCCATCCCGTCGGCATTTCCGCGTTATTGATGTTGGCGTGGCTGGCGGCGGCAGTCGCGACGTTGGGCGGCGCTCTCGGTTCGGGGCTCGAGGACAACGAGGCCGTCAAGGCTGCGGCATATGGGGTTCGGCAGCGCCGGCGATTCGACCAGTCCAGATGAAGCTCGTCCCAAGCCCGTCGCGCCTCGGAAGCTGTTGCCGCTCAACGGCTTGATGACTGCGCGCCGTGCACATGCGGCGAATCGATCTTTTGACCGCCGGTGCCTAGCAGAGGCCGTTCGCGGCGGCGGGCAGTCCGGCGCTCAGAGGATGTGCATGCCCTGGGCCAGCTGTGACACGCCGACCACCGTGAAGACGGTCACCAGAATCTGGCGGTGATAGGCGCGCACCCAATCATGCAGCTGGCGCAGCACGGCCTGGGTCCTCCCCGGCGCGGCCACATATCCCACCAGGATCAACTCGACGACGGAATACATCAGCAGGACGAACGCGATCGAGGCGCTGACCTGTGTGGCGACCGCGGCCCTCGAGGCGACGATGATCGCCAGAATGAACAGCACTCCGTCGACCGGCACCGACGCAAGCCCGATCACCCACGCGATCCACAGCGACCCCTGCTCCCACGCGCGGTGGGCCTTGTGAAGCAGACGCCGAGTTCCGGAACCGTCCCCCGGGGGGACATCGCGCGCGCGGCTCAGAAATCGTGGCACCGCGATAGGCGCCGCCGGGGTGGGCGTCGAGGTCCCGTCACTCGATACGCCGGCCTCCGCACGCTGACGCGTCAGGAACCGCACGGCCATCACCGCGGCGATCGACAGCCCGAGCACGCCGAGGCCGATCTGGATATGCGGAAGTGTGGAGCTGGTGGCCTTCGTGGTCCCGCCGTGGCCGAGCGAACCGAACGCCGACGTGAAATTGAGCAGCATCAGCGGCGCGAGCAGTTCGGGCACACAGACCGTGAGGCCGCCGACCCAGTAGGCGAGCAGGTTCGGCCCCGGACGCGGTCGGGAGATCATCAACAGGGCCAGGCCCAGGCGCACGGGATTGAGTGCCGCCAGAATTCCCAGTCCCAGCACTGACCCCCACATTGGCGCATTTCTACCCGCGGCCGGTGGTCGCTAAACGCCGAACTCGCGATCGCCAACGCCGGCCCGGAGCGGAGCGCACAGGCGGCGGAGTTCGGCCCGTCATGCGAATCTCGGCCTGGTGCAACACCTTCAGCGACCGCGGGCACGTGAACATGGGGCCAACCCGGTGTGAACGCGGCCGCGCACCCGTCCGTGAAGTCGATCACAGCGCTGCGATCGCGTAGCCGCGAGCGATCGCGGAACGCCGTAGCCCAGCCTCGGGCCGCACCGGGGCATCCGTGCCGCAGCCCGCACCCACGCAGCAATGGCACGGAGGTGTCAGCGCGGGCGACAGCAACTGCGCTCGGGCGGGATGCAGCAATCTCCGATTCCCGGCCAGGCACACGGATTCGTCGGGACTCCGCCCGGATCGCCGCAGCACCGGCGCGCGCCAAGCGGACCGTGGGCGGAGTGACCAGTGGTCATCCGCAAAGGCCCCGCGCTGTCGTCGGCGGGCCGCGCGCCGACGTGCCGGCAACGAATCCAACGCCCCTCGGGTCGCGTGTCAAAGCGTGCGGCCCGGCCCCGTGCGGTGCGGCGAAGCCCTGAGGGGCAAACCTTTGTTTTGCTGGCCCGCACGACATGCGTCCAACAGTCACTCGCGGTGAATCTCTTATGTGCGAACGAAATTCACAGGTTTGGGCCAGGAGCCGTCGGGTACACGGCGAGCCGTGGAGTACGACATTCGTTGTCGTAGTGCCAGCTTGCTAATGGTTCGCTGGTGCGCGAACGGCACGGCCCGCGGGGCGATCGCTACCAATTCGTGGGCTACCGTTGGCGTTGCGGACGGCATCGCGACTTGGGCAGGGGACACCACTGGGGCCCCAGACGCAGCCACAACGGTCACCTTACGACGGGGATCTCCGCGAAGCTCGCCGGCGCGGGCACGGCGCCGCCGGGCGGGTCGGCACACTGGTCGAAACTGACGGCCAATCCTGAAGCGCAGCATCGTCTTCGGTGCTGCGCTCGGCGTTCTGCGATTCTCAGCTCGCTCATAGGAGGAGGTCAATCCATTGCAGCTCAATCCGTTCGACGACGAGACCGGCAAATTTGTCGTGTTAGTCAATAACGAGGACCAGCACAGCTTGTGGCCGGTCTTCACCGATGTTCCCGCCGGCTGGCGGGTGGCCTACGGCGAAGCCGAACGGGCCGCTTGCCTCGATTACATCGAACAAAACTGGCCCGATATTCGCCCTAAGTCGCTGCGCGAGAGGCTCTCCGCTCCCGGTTTGTGATGTATAGACCGTCTAGGTATGAAAGAGTCGGAAAGGTTTTGGGGGGGACTTAGTGGAACGCAGTGACCGGGCACTACCGCTGACGCGGGCGCAGCTGGATATCTGGCTCGCGCAGCAAACGGGTCACTTCGATGTAGCGTGGCAACTCGGCGTGCTCGTGCGGATCGAGGGAGCGGTCGACCGCGGTCTGTTCGAGCAGGCGATGCGACAGGTGGTGGGCGAGGCCGAGAGCCTCAGGGCCCGCTTCTTCGAGGCGGACGGACAGGTCTTCCAGCGGGTGATCGAAGACCCGGACGTCGAGCTGGCCTTCTACGACGTGAGCGCGTCCCCCGATCCGGAGCGCGAGGCCCGCGACCGGGCGTCGGCGATCCAACGAACGCCGATGCCGCTCACCGGTCCGATGATGAACTTCTACCTGTTCCAGACGGCGCCCGACGAGTATTACTGGTTCACCTGCTGCCATCACATCGCCATCGACGGGATGGGCATCGCGCTGATCGGTCGCCGCATCGCGGCTGTCTACTCCGCGCTCGCCTCCGGCACGGCCATGTCGCCGGCCTTCTTCGGCTCGGTGCAGGACTTCGTCAGCAGCGAGGCGGAGTATGCGGCATCCGCCGATTACCTTGCCGACGAGGCTTATTGGTCCGAGCACCTGCCTTCGGCCGGTGAGCCCGACTATCGGGTGACCCAGGCGGCCAGCGACCGCGACCCGTACGCCCCCTCGCCGCCGGTCCAGTTGGACTCGACAGTGGTCGGCGCGATCAAGCAACTGTCCAAGTCGTTGGGCGTCCGCCGGTCGTCGGTGATCACCGCCGCCTGCGCCCTCCTGGTGCGCGCGTTCCGCGCGGGCAATTCCGACGAGGTGGTGCTCGACTTCCCGGTCAGCCGCCGGCTCGATCCGGCGTCGAAGACGCATCCCGGCATGCTCGCCGGAGTGGTGCCGCTGGTGTTGAATGCGGCGCCGGACGTCACCGCCGGCGATTTCCTCCAGCAGGTCGACACGCGTTCGCGGGAGGCGTTGCGGCATCAGCGTTTCCCGGTACACATGCTTGGCGGGGACGGCGGTTTCCGAGGCGCTCCGCAGGAGTCCAACCGGGTCGTCGTCAACTTCGTGCCGGCCCGCATGACCCTCAGCCTCGCCGGGGTCCCGGCGACCGCGACGTACACGACGTTCGGCCCGGTGGGCCACTTCGGGCTGTTCTTCCTCGGTTTCGGGGATCAGCAATTCCTGAGCACGGTGGGTGTGGGGCAGCCCTTCGCGAACTTTGACGTCTCGGATTTGGCGGGCCGGTTGCAGCGGCTGTTGGTGGCGATGGCGTCCGACCCGGCACGGTTGTTGTCGTCGCTGGACGTGCTCGACGGCGATGAGCGTGCACGGCTGGATGTGGTTGGCAATCGCGCGGTTTTGAGTGGGGCGGCGGCGGGGTCGGATTCGGTGCCCGGGCTGTTCGCCGCGCAGGTGGCGCGGACGCCGGGGGCGGTGGCGGTGTCGTGCGGTGGCGCGTCGGTGTCGTACCGGGAATTGGATGCGGCGTCGAATCGGCTGGCGCGCTATCTGACGAGCCGGGGTGTGGGCCCGGGACAGGTTGTGGGGCTGCTGTTTTCGCGGTCGGCCGAGGCGATCACGGCGATGTTGGCGGTGCTCAAGACCGGGGCCGCGTATGTGCCGATCGATGCGGTGTCCCCGGATTCGCGGATCGGGTTCCTGTTGGACGATGCCCGGCCGGTGGCGGTGCTGACGACCGCGGCTCTGGCGGGACGGTTGGCCGGCCGCGGTGTGGCCGTCATCGAGGTCGATGATGGGCGCATCGCCGAGCTGCCGGATGTGGCGTTGCCGGAGCCCGATGCTGAAGCCCTCGCGTACGTGATCTACACCTCGGGCACCACGGGCGTGCCGAAAGGTGTTGGGGTTACGCATCGTAACGTGACGGCGTTGCTGGGCTCGCTCGATGCCGGGTTGCCCGTGCCCGCGGTGTGGTCGCACGCGCATTCGCTGGCCTTCGACGTGTCGGTGTGGGAGATCTTCGCTCCGCTGCTGCGCGGCGGGCAGGTGGTGGTGGTCGACGAGGACACCGCGCGTTCACCCGAGGAGCTGCACGCGGTCCTGGTGGAGCATCGGGTGAGCGTGTTGACCCAGACGCCCTCGGCGATCGCGATGCTGGACCCGGCCGGTCTGGATTCGGTGGCGGTGGTGTTGGCGGGGGAGGCGTGCCCGCCCGAGGTGGTGGAACGGTGGGCGCCGGGGCGGGTGCTGGTCAACGCCTACGGGCCGACCGAGACCACGATGTGTGTGACGATCAGCGCCCCCCTGCAGGCCGGGTCGGGGTCACCGCCGATCGGATCCCCGGTGGCCGGTGCGGCCGTGTTCGTGCTGGACGGCTGGTTGCGGCCGGTGCCGGCCGGGGTGGTCGGGGAGTTGTATGTGGCCGGGTCCGGGGTGGCCGCCGGGTATCTGGGTCGGGCGGGGTTGACCGGTGCGCGGTTCGTGGCCTGCCCGTTCGGCGCGCCGGGGTCGCGGATGTATCGGACCGGGGATCTGGCGTGTTGGGGCGGCGACGGGCAGTTGCGGTATCTGGGCCGTGCCGACGAGCAGGTCAAGATCCGCGGGTATCGCATCGAGCCCGGTGAAATCCAAACGGCGTTAAACGCTTTGGACGGCGTCGAGCAGGCGGTGGTGATCGCCCGCGAGGACCGCGACGGCGACAAGCGCCTGGTCGGCTATGTCACCGGGACCGCCGAACCGGCCGCGCTGCGCGCCCGGCTCGCCGAGCGGTTGCCGGCGTTCATGGTGCCCGCCGCGATCGTGGCGCTCGAAGCCCTCCCGCTGACCGCCAACGGCAAGCTGGACACCCGCGCGCTGCCGGCCCCCGAATACAGCGCCGGGCACTACCGCGCCCCACAAAACCCGACCGAAGAAATCCTGGCGACCATCTTCGCCGAGGTCCTCGGCCTCGACCGCGTCGGCACCGACGACTCCTTCTTCGAACTCGGCGGCGACAGCATCCTGGCGCTGCAAGTGGTCTCGCGGGCGCGGGCCGCGGGCCTGAGGTTCCGACCGCGGGACGTCTTCGTCGAGCAGACCGTCGCACGCCTGGCCACCGTTTCCGCGGCGGCCGACGGCGAGACCGCAGCGGCCGACGAGGGCCTCGGGCCGGTGCTGGCCACCCCGATCATGCGGTGGCTGCGCGACATCGACGGGCCGATCGGCGAGTTCAACCAGACGATGGTGCTGCAGGCGCCCGCCGGGGTGACGACGGAAGCCGACGTGACGGCGGCCCTGCAGGCCGTCCTCGACCGCCACGCCATGCTGCGGCTACGCGTCGCGGGCGACGGCGACGACGGATGGTCACTCTGGGTGCCCGACCCGGGATCGGTCGACGCGACCGCGTGCCTGCGCTCGGTGGACGCGTTGTCCGATCAGGCGCTGGTGGAGGCGCGGTCGAAGCTGAACCCCGCCACCGGGGCGATGCTGAGCGCGGTCTGGGTCGCTGCCACGGGCGAGCTGGCCTTGGTGGTTCACCACCTGGCCGTCGACGGGGTGTCGTGGCGAATCCTGTTGGAGGACTTGAACATCGCCTTCGCCCAGCAGCGGGGCGGTCAGCCGGCCGCGTTGCCGACGGGCGGAACGTCCTTCGCCCGCTGGGCCACGCTGCTGCACGAACACGCCCGACGCCCCGAGGTCGTCGAACAGGCGCGCACCTGGAAGAGAATCGCGGCGACACCGGCCGCGTTGCCGGCGGTGCGTCCCGGGGTCGACACTTACGCGACCGCCGGGCGCCTGTCGGCGTCGCTGAGCGTCGAGGACACCCGGACGTTGCTCGGGGACGCGCCGGCGGCGTTTCACGCTGGCGTGCAAGACATTCTGTTGATCGCCTTCGGGCTGGCGTGCGCGGAGTTCGTGGGCGACGGTGGCCCGGTCGCCATCGACGTCGAGGGCCACGGCCGCCACGAGGAACTCGCCCCCGACGTGGACCTCTCGCGCACGATCGGCTGGTTCACCACCAAATACCCGGTGTCGCTCGCGGTCGGCGGGCTGGCCTGGGCCCAGGTGCGGGCCGGCGACCCGGCGCTGGGAAGCGTGATCAAAGACGCCAAGGAACAGCTCCGCGCCGTGCCGCACCCGCTGACGTACGGCGTGCTGCGCTATCTCAACGCCGACGTCGAGCTGGACGACGCCGACCCGACGATCGGGTTCAACTACCTCGGTCGCCTCATCGCGGGCACCGGGCTCTCCGATGACCTGTGGCGGCTGCATCCCGAGAGCCTTGCGGTGACCGGTGCGGCCGCGGCGATCCCAATGCCGTTGGCGCACACCGTCGAACTGAACGCCGGCAGCATCGACACGGACGCCGGGCCGCGGCTGCACGCCGATTGGACCTGGGCGACGTCGGCGCTCGACGAGGGGCGGATCGGGCGCCTGAGTCAACTGTGGCTCGACGCGCTGAGCGGCATCTGCGCGCACGTGCGGGCCGGCGGCGGCGGCCTGACGCCGTCGGACATCGCGCCCGCCCGGCTGAGCCAACCGCAGATCGACGAGCTCGACCGCCGCTACGACCTCGCCGACATCTTGCCGCTGACGCCCCTGCAGCAGGGCCTGCTCTTCCACTCCAGCACCGCGCACGGCAGCGACGAGATGTATGCCGTGCAGCTGGATTTCACGCTCACCGGCCACCTGGACCCCGATCGCCTGCACGACGCGGTGCGCGCGGTGATCCACCGTCATCCCCACCTGGCCGGCCGGTTCTACGAACGGTTCGACGAGCCGGTGCAGATCATCCCGGCCAATCCCGTTGTGGCATGGCGATTCGTCGAGCTCGACACTGACGAGCAGATCGAGCAGCTGTGCGCGGCCGAACGCGCCGCCGTCGGCGACCTGGCCGACCAGCCGCCCTTCCGGGTGGCGTTGATCCGCACCGGGGAAGACCGGCACCGGCTGGTGTTGACGAACCATCACATCGTGCTCGACGGGTGGTCGTTGCCGATCCTGCTGCGCGAGATTTTCACCAGCTACTACGGGGAGCGGCTGCCGGCGGCCGCGCCCTATCGCAGCTTCGTCACCTGGCTGGCCGATCGGGACCTCGACGCGGCCCGCGCGGCATGGGCCGAGATGCTCACCGACTTCGAGACGCCGACACTCGTCGGGTCCAAGGACCGGTTGGGCCGGGGGCGGCGCGGCACCGGCTCCTTCCACGTGCCCGAGCACACCACCCAGGCCCTGACCGAACTGGCGCGCTCCTGCCACACCACCGTCAGCACCGTCCTGCAGGGCGCCTATGCGCTGCTGCTGACCTCGCTGACCGGTCAGCACGACGTCGTCTTCGGCACCCCGCGATCCCGGGTGGGTCAGCTCGACGTCGCCGGCGCGGAATCGATGGTGGGGCTGCTGATCAACACGGTGCCGGTGCGGGCCAAGATCACCGCGACGACCACCACCGCCGACCTGCTGCGCCAGCTGCAGGACGACCACAACGACACACTCGAGCATCAACACCTGGCGCTCAGCGACATCCACCGCGCCACCGGCCACGAGCAGCTCTTCGACACCCTCTTCGTCTACGAGAACTACCCGATCGGCGACGGCATGCAGCTGGGCCCCGACGGGTTGGCCATCGCCGAATTCACCAACCGCGAATACAACCACTACCCGCTGACGATGGAGGCCCTCCCGGGCCGTGAACTCGGCTTGCACGTCGAGTTCGACGCGGACCTGTTCGACGCCGCGAGCGTCGAGGCGTTCGTCGAGCGGTTCCGGCGGGTGCTGGCGGGCATGACCTCCGATCCCGCGCGGCGCCTGTCGTCCATCGAGCTGCTCGACCGCGAGGAGCGCGACCTGGTCCTGTCGCGCTTGTCCGGCGCCGGCGTGACCGCCCCGATCGGAGTCGCGCCGCAGCTGCTGGCCGCCGCGGTCGCCGCGAACCCCGACGGGGTCGCCGTCGTCGACGGCGAGCGGGAGCTGTCCTACCGCGAGCTCGACGAGTGGTCGAACCGCCTGGCGCGCACCCTGATCGACGCGGGCGTGGGTCCGGAGCGCGCGGTGGGCGTGGCGATGGATCGCGGCATCGAGCTGGTGGTCGCGTGGTGGGCGGTGGTGAAGGCGGGCGGCGTCCACACGCCGGTGGGGCTGGACCATCCTGTCGAGCGGGTCGCCGCGGTCCTCGACGCCGCCGGGGCGGTGTGCGTGTTGACCCGCGGGCACGACGAGGCGGCCGGGGCCGGCGCGCGCCCGGTGCTGCGGGTGGACGGGCTGGACCTGTCGGGACGCAGCGCCGAGCCGATCACCGACGCCGATCGGGCGGCGCCGCTGTCGACGCACAACACCGCCTACGTGATCTTCACGTCGGGTTCGACCGGCGCCCCCAAGGGCGTGGTGGTGAGCCACGCCGGGCTGCCGGGATGGGCTACGGCGCAACGTGATTCGTGTGGGCTCGACGCGGACGCGCGGATCCTGATGGTGGCCGCGCCGACCTTCGACGCGTCGGTGGGCGAGATGCTGCTGGCGGCGGTGTCGGGCGCGGCGCTGGTGGTGGCGCCGCCGCAGGTGTACGCCGGTGAACCGCTCACGGCGCTGCTGCAGAGCCAGCGCGTCAGCGCCGCGTTCATGACCCCGACGGTGCTGTCATCACTGGACCGCGCCCGGCTGGACGGGTTCGACAAGCTGATGATCGGCGGTGAGGCCTGCCCGCCGGAATTGGTGGCCGCGTGGGCACCGGGCCGCCGCATGTTCAACGTCTATGGGCCGACCGAAACCACCGTCTGGGTCACCTCCAGTGCGCCGCTCTCGCCGGATCGGCCCGTCCGCATCGGCGCCCCCATCCCGGGCGTGCGCGCGGTGGTGCTCGACGGCTGGCTGAAACCGGCGCCGATCGGGGTGGTGGGCGAGCTCTACCTGAGCGGGCCCGCGCTGGCCCACGGCTACATGGGCCGCGTGGACCTGACCGCGGAACGGTTCGTCGCCAACCCCTTCGGCGAACCCGGCGAGCGCATGTACCGCACCGGCGACCTGGTGCGCTGGACCCGCGACGGGGAACTGGACTTCGTCGGCCGCGCCGACGGCCAGATCAAACTGCGCGGGCAGCGCATCGAATTGGGCGAGATTGAGAACACCCTGCTGGCCTGCCCGCACGTCACCCAGGCCGCCGTCACCGTGCACGACGGCGGGACCGGCGCTGCGCTGGTCGCGTACGTCACCCTCGACCACAACACCAGCGCCGACCACGACGCCGACAACGTCGAGGAGTGGCAGCACCTCTACGACGACCTGTACGGCGCCGAGCTCGACACCCGGTTCGGGATGGACTTCCGCGGCTGGAACAGCAGCTACACCGGAGACCCGATCCCGCTCGAGGAGATGATCGAGTGGCAGGCCGCCACGGTGGAGCGAATCATGGCGCTGCGGCCGCGGCGCATGCTGGAGATCGGCGCGGGCTCGGGCCTGCTGCTGTCGCAGATCGCCCCGCAGTCCGACCAGTATGTCGCGACCGACTTCTCACCGGTGGCGATCGAAAACCTGGCCCGCTCGCTCGAGCGGTTGCAGCTGCCCTGGCGCGACCGCGTCGAGCTGCTGACCCGGGCCGCCCACGTCGCGGATGGGTTGCCGCGCAACCACTTCGACACCATCGTCATCAACTCGGTGGTCCAGTACTTCCCCAATGCGGGCTACCTGGCCGAGGTGATCGACACCGCGATGGAGCTGCTGGCCCCCGGCGGGGCGTTGTTCATCGGCGACATCCGCAACCACGCCCTGCAGGGCCCGTTCCAGACCGCGATCGTGCTGACGCGCGCCGGGGCGGCCGCCGAGGCCGCCGAGGCGGCCGAGATCCGTCAGCGGGTTCGGCACGCCATGCTCGGCGAGACCGAATTGCTATTGGCCCCAGACTTTTTCACCACCTGGGCGGTCAACTGCCCGGCGGCCGGCGGCGTCGGCATCCAGGTCAAGCGCGGCTTCGCCGACAACGAACTCAACAGGTACCGCTACGACGTCGTCATCCACAAGGCGCCCGCGCAGGTCCGTTCGATGGCCGACGCCCCCACGTGGTCGTGGACAGAGTGCGCGGGCCTGACGGGCCTGCGCGACGAACTCGCCTCCCAGCGGCCGGCCGTCGTCCGGATCACCGACATCCCGCAGGCCGGGGTGATCAACGACGTCCGCGTCGAAGCGGCGCTCGCCGCCGGGCGGCCCGTCGCCGACGCGCTCGCCGAAGCCGATGTCGAGGACGCCGCCGTCGCCGAGGAACTGCATCGCCTCGGGGAGGCCGCCGGTTACCGCGTCGCGGTGACCTGGGGCGCCCAACCGGGGACGCTCAGTGCGGTCTTCGTCGACGCCGGGGACCAGCCCGCCGCGCCTCTGACCGACCTCTACCTGCCCGCCGCGCGACAGCGCACCAGCCACGCCAACGACCCGCGCACCAACACCAAGATCGGCGAGGTGCGCGACCAGCTGAGCGCGTGGCTGCCCGAGTACATGGTGCCGACACACATTGTCGCGCTTGAGGAATTCCCGCTGACCTCCTCCGGCAAGCTCGACCGCAAGGCGCTGCCGGCGCCGGAGTACCAAGACGTGGACCGCTACCGCGCCCCGGCCACGCCCGCCGAAGAGATCCTCGTCGGCATCTACGGACAGGTGCTCGGGCTCGAGCGGGTCGGCGTCGATGACTCGTTCTTCGACCTGGGTGGCGATTCCCTGTCGGCGATGCGACTGATCGCCGCGGTGAACGCGAGCCTGAACGCCGACCTCGGCGTCCGGGCCGTCTTCGAGGCACCCACGGTCGCCGAGCTGGTGCTCCTCATCGGCGACGAGGCGAACCGCCCGGTGCCCCTGGTGGCCGGGGAACGCCCGGATGTGATTCCGCTGTCGTTCGCGCAGACGCGGCTGTGGTTCATCGACCAGTTCCAGGGCCCCTCGCCGATGTACAACGTCACCGTCGCGCTGCGGCTGTGCGGGCAGCTGAACGCCGACGCGCTGGTCGCGGCGCTGGCCGACGTCGTGGACCGCCACGAGAGCCTGCGCACGGTGTTCGCGGCGAGCGACGGAATCCCGCGGCAGGTGGTGGTCTCCGCCGAGCAGATCGGATTCGCCTGCGCCGTCACCGACGCCCGCGGCTGGCCGCAAGACCGCCTGCGCGAGCGAGTGGCCGGGGCGGCCCGCTACGCCTTCGACCTCGCAAGTGAAAGTCCCTTGCACACCGAGCTTTTCACCCTGAGCGACGACGAACACTTCCTGGTGGTGGCGGTGCACCACATCGCCGCCGACGGCTGGTCGATCACCCCGTTCGCGCGCGACCTCGGCCTGGCCTACGCCAGCCGGAGCGCGGGGCGGGCCCCGGACTGGGCGCCGCTGGCGGTGCAGTATGTCGACTACACCCTCTGGCAGCGCGCGCATCTGGGCGAGGTGGACGACCGCGACAGCCGGATCTCGGCGCAGCTGGACTTCTGGACCGACACGCTGGCCGGGTTGCCCGAACGCCTGCAGTTGCCCACCGATCGGCCCTACCCGCAGGTTGCCGACCACCGCGGCGCCCGCCTCGCGGTGGACTGGCCGGCGGAGCTACAGCAACAGATCCGCCGCGTGGCGCGCGAACACAACGCCACCAGCTTCATGGTCATTCAAGCCGCGTTCGCCGCGCTGCTCTCCAAAGTCGGCGCCAATGACGATGTGGCGGTGGGCTTTCCGATTGCCGGCCGATCCGAGCCCGCGCTCGACGAGCTGATCGGCTTCTTCGTCAACACCCTGGTGTTGCGGGTCGACGTGGCCGGCGACCCGACGTTCGCCGACCTGCTGGCCCAGGTGCGGCGGCGCAGCCTGGCCGCCTTCGAGCATCAGGACGTGCCCTTCGAACTCTTGGTGGAGCGGCTCAACCCGACCAGAAGCCTGACCCATCATCCGCTGATCCAGGTGCTGCTGGGGTGGGAGAACTTCCCCGGGGAGGTCACCGCGCCCGCCGGCGGGCTGGCGCTGGGCGACCTGCAGGTCACGCCGATGCCCGTGCACACCGACACCGCTCGCATGGACCTGACGTTCTCGCTGGCCGAGCGCTGGACCGATTCCGGCCAACGGGCCGGCATCGCCGTGACGGCCGAATACCGCACCGACGTCTTCGACGGCAAGACCGTCGAGGCGTTGATCGAGCGGTTGCAGCGGATGCTGACGGCGGTCACCGCCGAGCCGCGGAGCCGGCTGTCCGCGGTGGACCTGCTCGACCCCGCCGAACGCGCCCGGCTCGAGGAATGGGGCAACAGGCGAGTGCTGACCGAGCCGGCCGCGCCGGCGTCGGTTCCGGCACTGTTCGCCGCGCAGGCGGCCCGCACCCCCGACGCGGTGGCGCTGGTCTGCGACGGCCGGTCCATGACGTACCGCGAACTCGACGAGGCGGCCAACCGGCTGGCGCACCTGCTGATCCGGCGCGGCGCACGCCCGGGTGAGCGTGTGGCACTGCTGTTTTCGCGTTCGGCCGAGGCGATCGTGGCCATCCTGGCCGCACTCAAGTCCGGGGCGGCCTACCTGCCGATCGACCCGGCGCTGCCGGCGGCCCGGATCGAGTTCATGCTCACCGACGCCGCGCCGGTCGCCGCGGTCACCACCACCGAGCTGGCCGACCGCTTGAACGGGTTCGACCTGGCGGTCGTCGACGTCAACGACCTCGCCCTGGACACCGAGCCCAGCACGGCGCCGCCGGCGCCCGCGCCCGACGACCTCGCGCACATCATCTACACCTCCGGCACCACCGGTGTGCCGAAAGGCGTTGCGGTAACCCAACACAACGTCGCACAGCTCTTCGACTCGCTGCGGATCGGCATCGAACTTTCGTCGGAGCAGGTCTGGACCCAGTTCCACTCCTACGCCTTCGACTTCTCGGTGTGGGAGATCTGGGGCGCACTGCTGCACGGCGGCCGGCTGGTGGTGGTGCCCGAATCGGTTTCGCGGTCACCGGAAGAATTTCATGCCCTCCTGGTCGACGAGCGCGTCACCGTGCTCACCCAAACCCCGTCGGCCGTGGGGTTGTTGCCGACGGACGGGCTGGATGCGACCGCTCTGGTGATCGGGGCGGAGCCCTGCCCGCCCGAGCTGGTGGATCGCTGGGCCCCCGGACGGGTGATGGTAAACGTCTACGGCCCAACCGAAACGACGATGTGGGCGTGCAAGAGCGCGCCGTTGGCGGCGGGGTCGGGCTTCCCCCCGATCGGCTCACCGGTGACGCGGGCGGCCTTCTTCGTGCTGGACGAATGGCTTCAACCGGTCCCCGCCGGGGTGGTCGGAGAGCTGTACCTGGCCGGCGACGGCGTCGGTGTCGGGTATTGGCGCCGGTCCGCATTGACCGCGTCGCGCTTCATGGCCTGCCCGTTCGGCGCGCCGGGAACCCGCATGTACCGCACCGGGGATTTGGTGTGCTGGGGCCCCGACGGCCAGCTGCGCTACTTCGGCCGCGCCGACGAGCAGGTCAAGATCCGCGGCTATCGCATCGAACTGGGCGAAATACAGGCCGCCCTCGGTGCTTTGGACGGCGTCGAGCAAGCCGTGGTCGTCCCCCGCGAGGACCGCCCCGGCGATAAGCGCCTGGTGGGTTACGTCACCGGGACGGCGGACGCGAACAAGGCCCGCGCCGCGCTGGCCGAACGGCTCCCCGCCTACATGGTCCCGGCCGCGGTCGTCGTCCTGCCGGCGCTGCCCATGACCGTCAACGGCAAGCTCGACACCCGCGCCCTGCCCGCCCCGGACTACCACGACGCCGACAACTACCGCGCCCCGAGCACGGCGGTCGAGGAGATCCTGGCCGGCATCTACGCCGAGGTGCTCGGCGTCGAACGCGTCGGGGTAGACGACTCGTTCTTCGATCTCGGCGGCGATTCACTGTCCACGATGCGCCTGATCGCGGCCATCAACAGCTCACTCGAGACCGAACTGCCGGTGCGTGCCGTGTTCGAGGCGCCGACGGTCGCGCAACTCGCCCCCCGCGTCGGCGAGGGCGCGGGACGGCTGCGGCCGCTGGTGGCCGCCGAGCGCCCGGCGGAGATCCCGTTGTCGTTCGCGCAGAGCCGGTTGTGGTTCATCCAACAACTGCAGGGCCCGTCCCCGATTTACAACATGGCGGCCGCGTTGCGGCTGGGCGGGCGCCTCGACGCCGACGCGCTGCGCGCCGCGCTGGGCGACGTGGTGCGCCGCCACGAGACCCTGCGCACGCTGTTCCCCGCACGCAATGGCACCCCCCAGCAGTTGGTGGTCCCCGCCGAGGAGGCCGACTTCGGCTGGGAGGTCGTCGACGCCACCGGATTCCCGGCGGGCGAGCTAGCCGAAGCCATCGCGGCGACGACGCGTTACGCCTTCGATTTGGCCACCGAGACCCCGCTGCGCGCAAGGCTTTTCGCGATCGACGAGCACGAGCACCTGCTGGTGATCGTGGTGCACCACATCGCCGCGGACGGCCTGTCGCTCACGCCGCTGGCCGCGGACCTCAGTGTCGCGTACGCCAGCCGAAGCGCGGGGCACGCGCCCGGGTGGGCCGACCTGCCGGTGCAATACGTCGACTACACGCTGTGGCAGCGCGCGCAATTCGGTGAAGTCGACGACAGCGAAAGCCCCATCGCGGCCCAGCTGTCCTACTGGCAGGACGCCCTGGCCGGCATGCCCGAGCGGGTGCAGCTGCCCACCGACCGGCCCTACCCGCCCGTCGCCGACCAACGCGGCGCCAGCGTGGAGGTGGACTGGCCGGCGGAGCTGCAGCGGCAGGTTCGCCGGCTGGCCCGCGAGCACAACGCGACCACGTTCATGGTCGTGCAGGCCGCGCTGGCCGTGCTGCTGTCGAAAGTCGGTGCCGGCTCGGATGTTTCGATCGGTTTCCCGATCGCCGGGCGCCGCGACCGCGCCCTCGACCTGCTCGTGGGTTTCTTCGTCAACACGCTGGTGCTGCGCGTCGACCTGGCCGGCGATCCCAGCTTCACCGAGCTGTTGGCCAGGGTCCAGGCGCGCAGCCTGGAGGCCTTCGAGCACCAAGACGTGCCGTTCGAGTTGCTCGTCGAGCGGCTCAACCCGACCCGAAGCCTGACCCATCACCCGCTGGTGCAGGTCATGTTGGCCTGGCAGAACTTCGCCGGGCACGACGATCCGGCCGCCGGCCTGACCCTGGGCGACCTCGAGGTCAGCTCCGTGCCGGTCGACACCGAGTCCGCCCGCATGGATTTGGTGTTCTCCCTGGCCGAACGCTGGAGCGAGACGGGGGAGGCCGCCGGCATCGGCGGCCGGGTGGAATTCCGCACCGACGTCTTCGACGCAGGCAGCGTCGAGACCCTGATCGAACGCCTGCAGCGGGTGCTGGCGGCGATGACCGCCGACCCTTCGCGGGTGCTGTCGTCGGTCGACCTGCTCGACGCGGCCGAGCACGCGCGCCTGGAAGAGCTCGGCAATACCGGCGTTTTGGCGCGGCCGAGCGCCCCAGTGTCGGTCCCGGAGTTGTTCGCCGCGCAGGTGGCCGCCGCCCCGGATGCGGTGGCGCTGACGTGCGAGGGCCTGGCGGTGACCTATCGCGAGCTCGACGAGGCGTCCAACCGGCTGGCGCGCCTGCTGGTCGACCACGGGGCGGGCCCGGGACAGACTGTGGCGCTGCTGTTTTCGCGGTCGGCCGAAGCGGTCGCGGCGATTGTTGCGGTGCTCAAGACCGGCGCGGCCTACCTGCCGATCGATGCTTCGTCCCCGGACGCCCGGATCGGGTTCATGCTCGGTGACGCCGCTGCGGTGGTCGCGGTCAGCACCGCTGAGCTGGCCGGGCGCCTGGCCGGGCACGGCGTGCGCGTCATCGACGTCAACGATCGGCGCCTCGACGACTTGCCGGTCACGGGCCTGCCATTGCCGGGACCGGACAACGTGGCGTACGTGATCTACACCTCGGGCACCACCGGGGTGCCCAAAGGTGTTGCGCTGACGCATCGCAACGTGACGCAGCTGATCGGGTCGCTGGATGCGGGATTGCCGGCGCCGGGGGTGTGGTCGCACGCGCACTCGCTGGCCTTCGACGTGTCGGTGTGGGAGATCTTCGCCCCGCTGCTGCGCGGCGGGCGGCTGGTCGTGCTGCCCGAGTCGGTGGCGCGCTCACCGCAGGAACTCCACGCGGCCCTAATCGCCCAGGGCGTCAGCGTGTTGACCCAGACGCCGTCGGCGGTGGCGATGCTCGATCCGGCCGGCCTGGACTCGGTGGCGTTGGTGATGGCCGGGGAGGCCTGCCCGGCCGAGGTGGTGGACCGGTGGGCGCCCGGACGCGTGATGGTCAACGCCTACGGACCGACCGAGACCACGATGTGCGTGGCCATCAGCACCCCACTGGCCGCGGGGTCGGGGGTCCCGCCGATCGGCTCCCCGGTGCCCGGGGCGGCGCTGTTCGTGCTCGACGGGGCGTTGCGCCCGGTGCCCGAAGGCGTGGTCGGTGAACTCTATGTGGCCGGATCCGGGGTGGCCCTGGGATATCGGAGTCGGCCCGGCCTGACCGCGTCACGGTTTGTGGCCTGCCCGTTCGGCGGGGCGGGAACGCGGATGTATCGCACCGGCGATCTGGTGCGCTGGGACAACGCCGGACAACTGCAGTACTTCGGCCGCGCCGACGAGCAGGTCAAGATCCGCGGGTATCGCATCGAGCTCGGTGAGATCCAGGCCGCGTTAAGCGCTTTGGACGGGGTCGCGCGGGCGGTGGTGATCGCCCGCGAGGACCGCCCCGGGGACAGGCGGCTCGTCGGGTATGTCACCGGGACCGCGGACCCGGGGGACTTGCGCGCACAGCTTTCGGGGCGGTTGCCGGGGTTCATGGTGCCCGCGGCGATCATCGGGCTGGAGGCCTTGCCGTTGACCGCCAACGGCAAGCTGGACACCCGCGCGCTGCCGGCCCCCGAATACGGCGCCGGGCACTACCGCGCCCCGCAAAACCCGACCGAGGAAATCCTGGCGGCCATCTTCGCCGAGGTCCTCGGCCTCGACCGCGTCGGCATCGACGATTCCTTCTTCGAACTCGGCGGCGAGAGCATCTCGGCGATGGGCCTGGTCGCCGCCATCAACAGCAGCCTGGGTGCCGGCCTGCCGGTCCGCGTCGTGTTCGAGGCGCCCACGGTCGCCCAGCTGGCGTTGCGGATCGGCGAGGGCACGGGCGGGCTGGAGCCGTTGGTGGCCGCCGAGCGTCCCGCGGTGGTTCCGCTGTCGTTCGCGCAGAACCGCCTGTGGTTCCTCGACCAATTGCAAGGCCCGTCACCGGTTTACAACATGGCGGCGGCGCTGCTGCTGACCGGGCGCCTCGATCCCGACGCGCTCGGCGCGGCGCTGGCCGACGTGGTGGCCCGGCACGAGAGCCTGCGCACCCTGATCGCCGCGCCCGACGGCACGCCCCAGCAGCTGGTGACCCCGGTCGATCGCGCGGACTTCGGGTGGGAGGTCGTCGATGCGGGCGGCTGGTCCGCCGGCCAACTCGAGGAGGCCGTTGGCGCCACGGCGCGCTACACCTTCGACCTCGCGACCGAAATCCCTTTGCGGGCAGAGCTTTTCCGCATCGACGACGACGAGCACGTGCTGGTGGCGGTGGTGCACCACATCGCGGCCGACGGGATGTCGATCACCCCGCTGGTGCGCGACCTTGGCATGGCCTACGCCAGCCGGTGCGCCGGCCAGGCCCCCGGCTGGGCGCCGCTGGCGGTGCAATACGTCGATTACACGCTGTGGCAGCGCGCCCAGCTCGGCGACCTCGACGACGACAGCAGCCCCATCGCCGCCCAGCTGACCTATTGGGAAGAGGCTTTGGCCGGCATGCCCGACCGGCTGCCTCTGCCCACCGATCGGCCCTACCCCCTGGTCGCCGACCAGCGCGGCGCCACCGTGGAAGTCGACTGGCCGACCGAGCTGCAGCAGGGAGTCGGCGAGCTGGCCCGCCGGCACAACGCGACCAGCTTCATGGTGGTCCAGACGGCGCTGGCGGTGCTGCTCGCCAAGATCAGCGCCAATCCCGATGTGGCGGTGGGCTTCCCGATCGCCGGGCGGCGCGACCCCGCGCTCGACGACCTGGTCGGGTTCTTCGTCAACACCCTGGTGCTGCGGGTCGATGTGGCCGGTGACCCCACTTTCACCGACCTGCTGGCCCAGGTGCGGCAGCGCAGCCTGGCCGCCTACGAACACCAAGACGTGCCCTTCGAGGTGCTCGTCGAGCGGCTCAACCCCACCCGCAGCCTGACCCATCACCCGCTGGTTCAGGTGATGCTGGCGTGGCAGAACTTCGCCGGGCACGGCGGCGGCCCGGTCGGCGGGCTGACCCTGGGCGACGTCGAGATCACTCCAATCCCGGTGGACACCCAAACCGCCCGCATGGACCTCACGTTCTCGTTGGCCGAGCGCTGGAGCGACGCGGGTGAACCCGCCGGAATCGGCGGGACGGTGGAGTTCCGCACCGACGTGTTCGACGCGGACAGCATCGAGGCGCTCGTCGGACGGTTGCGGCGGGTGCTGACCGCGATGACCGTCGACCCCACCCGGGCGCTGTCGACCCTCGACCTGCTCGACGCGGCCGAGCATGCCCGCCTCGACCAGATCGGGAACCGCGCGGCGTTGACCGGGCCGGCGGCGGCGCCGGTATCGGTTCCGCAGCTGTTCGCCGCCCAGGTGGCCCGCACGCCGAAGGCCGTGGCACTCGTGTGCGACGGCCGGTCCATGACCTACCAAGAGCTGGACGCGGCCGCGGAGCGGTTGGCGCGCGTGCTGGCCGGCCGCGGGGCCGGCCCGGGACAGTTTGTGGCGCTGCTGTTTTCGCGATCGGCCGAGGCGATCGTGGCGATCCTGGCGGTGCTCAAGTCCGGCGCGGCCTACCTACCGATCGACCCGGCACTGCCGGAGGCCCGGATCGGGTTTGTGCTTTCCGACGCCGCGCCGATGGCCGTCCTCACCACCGCCGACCTGGCCGACCGGCTGATCGGCCACGACGTGCCGGTGATCGACGTCGGTGACGTGGAGACCGCCGACCAGCCCGGCCCGGCGCCGACCGCGCCCGGCCCGGAGGACCTCGCCTACCTGATCTACACGTCCGGCACCACCGGTGTCCCCAAAGGCGTTGCGGTGACACATCGCAACGCGACCCAACTGCTCGCGCGCATGGACGCCGGTCTGCCGCGCGCCGGCGTGTGGTCGCAGTGGCATTCCCTGGCCTTCGACGTCTCGGTCCACGAGATCTTCGGTGCCCTGCTGCACGGCGGACGGCTGGTCGTGGTGCCCGAGTCGGTCGCCCGTTCACCGGAAGACCTGCACGCGCTGTTGGTGGCCGAACGGGTCGGCGTGCTGAGCCAGACCCCGTCCGCGGCGGCGATGTTGTCGCCCGAGGGGCTGGAGTCGGTCACCCTGGTGGTGGCCGGCGAGGCGTGCCCCGCCGAGCTGGTCGACCGGTGGGGGACGGATCGGGCGATGATCAACGCCTACGGTCCCACCGAGGCCACGGTGTACGCCGCGGTCAGCGAGCCCCTGACGGCGGCATCCGTGGAGTCGGGTGTGGTGCCGATCGGGTCGCCGGTGCCCGGCGGCGCGTTGTTCGTCCTCGATGGGCGGCTGCGGCCGGTGCCCGTCGGCGTCGTCGGCGAGTTGTACGTGGCGGGTTCCGGTGTCGCATGCGCGTATTGGCAGCGCGCCGGTCTGACCGCGTCGCGGTTCGTGGCCTGCCCGTTCGGCGGGGCCGGAACCCGCATGTACCGCACCGGTGACCTGGTGCGCTGGCGCGCCGACGGCCAGCTGGACTACCTGGGCCGCGTCGACGAGCAGGTCAAGATCCGCGGTTATCGCATCGAGCTCGGCGACGTGCGCGCGGCCCTGGCCTGGCTAGACGGGGTGGAGCAGGCGGTGGTGATCGCCCGCGAGGACCGTCCCGGAGACAAGCGCCTGGTCGCTTACCTCACCGGAACGGCCGATCCGGCCGAGGTCCGCGCCGCGTTGGCGGAGCGGTTGCCGGCGTACATGATTCCCGCTGCCGTGGTCGCGCTGCCGACCCTGCCACTCACACCCAACGGCAAGCTCGACACCCGCGCCCTGCCCGCCCCGGAGTACTCCGACGCCGACCAATACCGCGCCCCGGGCAACGCCGTCGAGGAGATCCTGGCCGGCATCTACGCCCAGGTGCTCGGGCTCGACCGCGTCGGGGTGGACGACTCCTTCTTCGACCTCGGTGGCGACAGCATCTCGTCGATGCAGGTGGTGACGCGGGCACGCGCCGCCGGCCTGATCTTGCGCACCCGCGACCTGTTCGTCGAGCAGACCGTCGCCCGGCTGGCGCGGGTGGCCGAGGTGGCCGAGGCCGGCGACGGCGTGATCGACGACGGCGTGGGTCCGGTCGCGGCCACCCCGATCATGCGCTGGCTGCGCGGGGTGGACGGGCCCGTCGATCAGTTCAACCAGACGATGCTGGTGCAGGCGCCCGCCGCGGCGGGCGAGGCCGACGTGCTGGTGGTGCTGCAGGCCCTGCTCGACCGGCACGGCATGCTGCGGCTGCGCGTCGACGACGAGTGGTCGCTCACGGTGCCCGAGCCCGGTTCGGTGCACGCCCGCGACTGCCTGCACACGGTGGACGAGTTGTCCGACGCGGCACTCGTCGAGGCCCGCTCGCGGCTGAACCCGGCCGCCGGGGCGATGCTGAGCGCGCTGTGGGTCATCACCACCAACGAGCTGGTGGTGATCATCCACCACCTGGCCGTCGACGGCGTGTCCTGGCGAATCCTGTTGGAAGACTTGAACATCGCCTGGGCCCAGCACCGGCTCGGGCGGCCGGTGGCACTGCCGTCGGCGGGGACGTCGTTCGCACGGTGGTCGTCGCGGTTGGCCGAGCGCGCGGACCACCCGGACGTGCTGGACCAGCTGGGCGCCTGGCAGCAGGCGGCGGCCACCCCCGCGGCGTTGCCCGCGGTGCGCCCCGACGTGGACACCTTCGCCACCGCCGGACATCTGTCGATGGAGCTGGACGCCGAAACCACCGGCATGCTGCTCGGTGCGGTGCCGGCGGCGTTCCACGCCGGCATCCAGGACATCCTGCTCGTCGCATTCGCCCTGGCGGTCGGCGAATTCCTCGGCGACCCGCACGCGCCGATCGGCATCGACGTCGAGGGCCACGGCCGCAACGAGGAGCTGGGCCGCGACATCGACCTCTCGCACACCGTGGGGTGGTTCACCGCCAAATATCCGGTGGGGTTGACCGTCGGTGGACTGTCCTGGGCGCAGGTGGTCGCCGGTGACGCCGCGCTGGGCGCTTCCGTCAAGGCCGGCAAGGAACAGCTGCGCGCCCTGCCGGACCCGCTGACCTACGGCTTGCTGCGCTACCTGAACGCCGATGCCGACCTGGACGGCGCCGACCCGCCGATCGGGTTCAACTACCTTGGGCGCCAAGGCGGTACGGCCGAGCTGTCCGAGGAGATGTGGCGGCCGGTGCCGGGCTCGGTCACCGCCGCGGCCGCGGCCATCCCGATGCCGCTGATGCACACCCTGGAGCTCAACGCGGCCACCGTCGACACCGAGTCCGGCCCGCACCTGCACGCCAACTGGACCTGGGCGCCCTCCGCGCTGGACGACGAACAGGTCACCCGGCTGAGCCGGCTGTGGTTCGAGGCCCTGGCCGGAATCTGCGCCCACGTGCGCTCCGGCGGCGGCGGATTGACACCCTCCGACGTCGCACCGGCCCGCATCAGCCAGAAGCAGATCGACCAGCTGCAGCGGCAACACGACATCGCCGACGTGCTCCCGCTGACTCCGGTGCAGCAGGGACTGCTCTTCCACGCCAACACCGTCCGGGGCGCCGGCGCGGACGCCGGCGACCTCTACGCCGGACAGCTCGACATCAGCGTCACCGGCCCGCTCGACCCCGCCCGCCTGCGCGACGCCGTGCGCGGCGTGGTCAAGCGGCACCCAAACCTGGTGGCGCGCTTCGTCGATCAGTTCGAGGAGCCGGTGCAAGTCATCGCGGCGGACCCCACGGCGGCCTGGCAATACATCGAGCTGCCCGACGACGTCGACGACGTCGACGATCGCGTCCTGCAGGTGTGTGCGGCCGAGCGGGCCGCCGTGTGCGACCTCGCCAACCAGCCGCCCTTCCGAGTTGCCCTGCTGCGCACCGGAATTGACCGCCACCACCTGGTGCTGACCAACCACCACGTCGTGCTCGACGGCTGGTCCATGCCGATCCTGCTCGGCGACATCTTCGCCGCCTACTACGGTCAGCGGCTGCCCGCGCCCGCGCCGTATCGCAGCTTCGTGACCTGGCTGGCCGCCCGCGACCGCGACGCCGCCCGCGCCGCCTGGGCGCAGGTGTTCGCCGGCTTCGACACCCCGACGCTGGTCGGCCGCCAGGACCGGCTGCAGCCGGGGGAGCAGGGCGTCCGGACGCTCGGGCTGCCCGCCGACCTCACCCGCGCCGTGGGCGAGCTGGCCCGCTCCTGCCACACCACGGTCAACACCGTGCTCCAAGGCGCCTATGCGCAACTGCTGTGCTGGCTGACCGGCCAGCACGACGTCACGTTCGGCACCACGGTCTCGGGCCGGCCGGCCGAAATCCCCGGCGCGGAATCGATGATCGGCCTCCTGATCAACACCGTGCCGGTGCGGGCGAACATCGGCCCGACCACCACCGCGGCCGGCCTGCTCGAACAGCTGCAGGGTGCCTACAACCACACGCTCGACCACCAGCACTTGGCGCTCAACGACATTCACCGCATCACCGGCCAGGACCAGCTGTTCGACACCCTGTTCGCCTACGAGAACTATCCGATCGACGCCGCCGCCCTGTCCGGCCAACAGGAGCTGGCCATCACCGACATCGCCAGCCGGGAATCCACCCACTACCCGCTGACCATCCAGGCCCAGCCGGGACACGAACTGCGCCTGCGCATCGAATACGACACCGACGTCTTCGACGCGCAGGCGATCGACACGCTGATCGAGCGGATGCGCCGGGTCCTGGTGGCCATGACCACCGACCCGCAGCAGCGCCTGTCGGCGGTCGATGTGTTGGATGCCGGTGAGCGCGCGTGGCTGGATGGGGTGGGTAATCGGGCGGTGTTGGGTCGGTCGTGGGTGCCGGTGTCGATTCCGGGGTTGTTTGCCGCGCAGGTGGCCCGTGCGCCCGATGCGGTGGCG
>NZ_LZJW01000172.1 GCF_001667885.1 Mycobacterium scrofulaceum
TCCCCGCCGAGGTCGAAGAAGGAGTCGTCGATGCCGACCCGCTCGACGCCGAGCACCTGGGCATAGATTCCGGCCAGGATCTCCTCGACGGCATCACCGGGAGCCCGATAACGCTCAACGCCCTGATAATCCGGCGCGGGCAACGCACGCGTGTCCAGCTTGCCGTTAGCGGTCAACGGCAACTCATCAACCGCGACAACCGCGGCCGGAACCAGATAACTCGGCAACCGATCAATCAACCGCGCCCGAACATCAGCCGCATCGGCACCACCGGTGACATAGGCAACCAAACGCCTGTCGGCGGGCCGATCCTCCCGAACGAGCACCACCGCCCGCTCCACCCCAGCCAACGCCGTCAACGCCGCCCGGATCTCACCCAACTCAATCCGATAACCCCGAACCTTCACCTGCTCATCACTGCGACCCAAATACCGCAACTGCCCATCAGCGCCCCACCGCACCACATCCCCGGTCCGATACATCCGCGCCCCAGCACCACCAAACGGACACGCCACAAACCGCCCCGCCGTCAACCCCGACCGACCCACATACCCACACGCCACACCCCGACCCGCCACATACAACTCACCGACCACACCCACCGGCACCGG
>NZ_LZJW01000173.1 GCF_001667885.1 Mycobacterium scrofulaceum
CGTATTCGTGTCCCATGGGGGCGTCGTGAACCTCGTCCGCGCCGCGATACGGCCACAGATCCGAACCACAGATGCAGGTCGCCGACATCTTGATGATCGCGTCCGTCGGATGGATGATCTCGGGGTCGTCCCGGTCTTCGACTCGCACGTCCCCCGGGGCATGCATCACGACGCCGCGCATTGGCTGGGCCTTCCTCTGCATCATTTTTCGGTCTTACTCGACCCTAGTCGCGGCGCGTTTGGGCCGCGCGGCGCCGGTGCCGCGCACGCGGGTGCGCCCCGGTCGACGGCTCGGCGCCCGCGGCACCGAATCCGTCCGCTCGATCTTCGGACGAAGTCGGAAAACCGTTGCGTGTCTTCCGCGCAAGCGCCACCGTCGCCTTTAAGCTGGCTCCGATCAAGAGGAGGGGCAGCGACGTATCGGCATCAACTATGGCGCCGGGCGACAAGGTGGTCAGGGCGCGTTAACCGCGAGCGCTGAGCCGGGCGGGATCCATCCCGCGCCGGCTCGTCGTGGTCGGCGGGACCGGTGGGTCGCTCCCGTGCGTAGGGCCGGTCGGCTGGCGATCTGGGACAAGCCGGAGCGGCGCAGCGGGATTCCGGCGCTCGACGGGCTGCGCGCGATAGCGGTCGCGCTGGTGTTGGTCGGGCACGGCGGCATCCCCGGGGTGGGCGGCGGATTCATCGGCGTCGACGTCTTCTTCGTGCTCAGCGGATTCCTGATCACCGCACTGCTGCTGGACGAGCTGGGCCGAACGGGCCGTATCGAGCTGACCGGCTTCTGGATTCGCCGCGCACGCCGGCTGCTGCCGGCCCTGGTGCTGATGGTGCTCACCGTCGGCGCGGCCCGCCAACTCCTTCCCGACCGCTCCCTCACCGGCCTGCGCGACGACGCGATCGCGGCGTTCGTGTGGATGGCGAACTGGCGGTTCGTCGCTCAGAAGACCGACTACTTCACGCAGGGCGCGCCGCCCTCGCCGTTGCAGCACACCTGGTCACTCGGGGTGGAGGAGCAGTACTACTTCGTGTGGCCGGTGCTGCTGATCTCGGTGACGCTGCTGCTGGCCGCGCGGGCGCGGCGCCGCTTCACCCGCGCCACCGTCGGCGGTGTCCGATTCGCGACGTTCGTCATCGCCACCGTGGGGGCCCTGGCTTCGGCCGCGATCGCCATGGTGATGGTGTCCGACGGCACCCGCGACCGCGTCTATTTCGGCACCGATACCCGCGCGCAGGCGCTGCTGACCGGCGCCGCGGCGGCGGCGCTGCTGGTCCGGGACTGGCCGTCGCTGAACCGCGGCTGGTGCCTGATCCGAACCCGGTGGGCGCGCCGCGTCGCCCGCATTCTGCCGTTCGCCGGATTGGCGGGACTTGCGGCGGCGACCCACTACGCGACCGGCGGTAGCGGCGAATTCCGCCACGGTCTGCTCCTCGGGGTCGCGATCGCGTCCGTCGTCGTGGTGGCGCCGGTGGCCTTGGAGCAGCGCGGAGCGGTGGCCCGCATCCTGGCCGCGCCGCCGCTGGTGTGGCTGGGCACCATCTCCTACGGCGTCTACCTGTGGCACTGGCCAATCTTCTTGGCGCTGAACGGCGAACGCACCGGATGGAGCGGGCTGCCGCTGTTCGCCGCGCGCTGCGGCGCGACGGTGGTGCTGGCGGCGGCGTCCTGGTGGCTGATCGAGCAGCCGATCCGGCGCTGGCGGCCCGCGCGGGTGCCGCTGTTGCCGTTGGCGGCGGCGACCGTGGCGAGCGCCGCCGCGGTGACCCTGCTGGTGGTCC
The DNA here is from genome assembly GCF_001667885.1 of Mycobacterium scrofulaceum. GTDB lineage: Bacteria > Actinomycetota > Actinomycetes > Mycobacteriales > Mycobacteriaceae > Mycobacterium > Mycobacterium scrofulaceum_C. The sequence continues at coordinate 1,777 of NZ_LZJW01000173.1, forward strand.
CCGTGGGGACCGGGCCCGGCCTGCGCGAGGCCGGCCTGCCACCGGGAGTCTCGGCGGTCGCCGCCGTGTCCCCGTCGCCGCCCGGCGGCAGCCGACCCGCCGGTCCCCGCGACCCCAACCGCCCGTTCACGGTCTCGGTCTTCGGCGATTCGATCGGGTGGACCTGGATGCATTACCTACCGCCGACGCCGGGATTCGCGTTCCTCGACCACACCGTCATCGGCTGCAGCCTGGTGCGCGGCACGCCGTATCGGTACATCGGTCAAACCCTGGAGCAGAGGCCGGAGTGCGACGGCTGGCCGATCAGATGGTCGACGCAGGTCGCCCAGGACCAGCCGGACGTCGCGCTGTTGGTCATCGGCCGGTGGGAGACCGTGGACCGCGTCAACGAGGGGCAGTGGACCCACATCGGCGACCCGACCTTCGACGCGTACCTCAACGGTGAGCTGGAGCGGGCGTTGAACATCGTGGGTTCCACCGGCGTTCGGGTGGTGGTCGCCACCGTGCCCTACAGCCGGGGCGGGGAAAAGCCGGACGGTCGACTGTATCCGGAGGACCAACCGGACCGGGTCAACCTGTGGAACGCCATGCTGCGCAAGACGGTGAGCCATCATCCGAACGTGCAAATCCTGGACCTGAACAAAAAGCTGTGTCCGGACGGCGTTTACACCGCCAAGGTCGACGGCATCAAGGTGCGCAGCGACGGCGTCCACCTCACGCCCGAAGGGGTGAAGTGGTTGACGCCGTGGCTCGAGGAATCGCTGCGTTAAGCCCCGGTGCGGCAGCTCACTTCCATGCTATCGCTGTCCCGGACCGCGAAATTGAAACTGACGTAACCGTTCTCGGGAGCACGCACCCGATCCAGATAGGGCTGGGTGTCCGGGGCGTTGGTGTTGTCTGCGACCACCAGCGCGCCCGTCGACAGCCGCGGCTCGAGCAGCTCGATCACCGGCAGGTACAGGTCCTTCCAACCGTCCAGCAAAACGAAGTCGACCGGACCGTCGAGGGCGGCCAGCGTGGCCAGCGCGTCCCCTTCGAGGATGGTGATCACGTCGTCGAGGCCGGTCTGAGCGAATGTCTGCCGCGCGGCGGCGATCTTGGAGTCGCTGAGCTCGGTCGTCACCACGCGGCCGGCGCCGTTGTCGCGCACCGCAGACGCCAGGTGGATGGCGGAGATGCCGAACGACATGCCGAACTCGACGACCGTCGCCGGCCGGGTCGCGCGCACCAGCGCGTAGAGCAACCGGCCGGCCTCGGGCGTGACGGGGATGTAGAACTCGCTCATCGCGTCGGCGCGCTCCTGCGCGGTCATCGGCCGATCGAAGTCGCCATGCCGCTGACGCAGCAGCGACATCTGGTCCTTCGCTTCGGTGTACATGCGGTCGAGCACGGACGCGACCTTCGGGTCTTGGAGAGTGTTGGCCATGCCGTCGAGGGTAGGCGCCGGCGGCGGGCGAGCGGCTGCGCAAAAGCCAGCCGGGGCTCCGACCTGCCGTAACGGTTTCGCAAATCAGTTTGACGGGCATTGGGCCGCGGTGTAGAAAGGTCTTCGCAAGCACCTCGGTAGGTGAGGCGTCTGCATGGACACAGGCCACTGACCCCGAACGTCGAGAGACGCCCCGGGTCAGGACAGCTCTTCCCGGACCCAAGGGTTGAGCCCAAGTGGCTTCCGGAACGCGGGTTGCGACTTCCGGATACGCCGTGCAGTGCCGAAGCTCCGACGAGAGGGGTGCGGCCGGCGGCGTGCCGTCGGCATTCGCTCCTTTCGAAGTTCAGGTGACATGTGATGACACCCGCGCGTGTCGTGGCCGTGAGGAGGTGAGGGCGAGATGAGTCCAGGCGATAGTCCCTATCCGAAATCCGTCTTGTCCCGATCCGGTTCCGGCGTTCGTTCTGCCGCTTGAGCTTTCGCGGGCCTCCCGGTACCTCGCGCGCGCCGAAGCGCCCGCGACCTGCCGTCGCTGCCCGTCTGACCTGAGCCGATCGGGCCTCCCCGAAAGAGAGAAGATCATGGCTTTTGTTCTCACACACCGTGTTACCGGCCGCGCCGGGGGGCGCGGCCGGGCGTTGCTGCGGTCGGCGCGCCTGTTGGCGACCAAGTTGCACGCGCGGAGCACCCTGACTCCCCAGGAGCGGGCCAACCTGTACGTGTCGCAGATGCCGATCGCGGTAGTCACGGCCTCGCTGGGCGGGCACCCCTCGCCCGGCGAGCGCCGGTGACGATTCGAGCGAGCACACCATGAGCCCCGTCTCGTGGGCGGCGCCTCATGGTCAATCCTTGGGCAGCAGAACGATTTTGCCGCGGGTGTGGCGCTTCTCCAGTTCTTCGTAGGCGTCGGCGACCCGATCCAGCGGATAGGTGGCGGCGACCTCGAAATCGATCGCGCCACTGGCGACGAGGTCGGCCATCTCGGCCAGCACCTCCGGCGTCGACGCCTCGGCGCTGCCTTCGGTCTTCGCGCCCACCTCGGCGGCCTTCTGGAACGAGATGATGGTGTCGATTCGTTCCGGTGCCACGCCGAGGTCGACGGCGAGCTGCACGTAATCGGGTCCGAACAGGTCGATGAACGCGTCGATCCCCGCCGGCGCCGCCTCGCGCAGCCGATCGGCCAGCCCGTCCCCGTACGGGATCGGGATGACGCCGTGGGCGCGCAGCCAGTCGGCGTTGTCCGGTCCGGCGATGCCGAGCACCCGCGCCTGGCGCAGCGCCAGGAGTTGCACAACGAGGCTGCCCACCCCGCCCGCGGCCGCCGAAACGGCGACCGTCTCACCCGGTTGCGGCGCCACCGCCCGAACGGCCGCGTACGCCGTCACGCCGACGACGTAGAGCGAACCCGCCACCGCCCAACTGAGTTGAGGCGGTTTGCGAATCAACTGGCCAACCGGGACCGCGGCGTGGGTGGCGTGGCTGGATCGGCGGAAACTGAACCCCAAAACCTCGTCGCCGACCGCGAATTCGCTGACGCCGGGGCCTATCTCGGTGACGATTCCGGCGAGGTCGCTGCCCTCACCGGACGGGAAGCTCGCGGGAAACATCTCGTGCATCGCGCCGCTTCGGATCGCCGCCTCACCGGGGTTGATCCCGGCGGCGCGGACCTCGACGACGACCTCGCCGGGCCCGGGCGTGGGCATGTCGACGTCGGCGACGTACAGCACCTCGCGACCCCCGTACCGGTCGAACCGTACAGCGCGCGCCGCGGCAGCCGTCATGTCATCCCTCCCATCGCGAACCTGAGCTCCCCACGCCAGCATAGGCACGCGAAAACGGGTACCCAGTCCCCGTCGTGGGTGGCGCAGCTTCGAAGGCGGCACCGGCGCCGGGTCACGGAAGGAACGCCCATGAAGGTCGCTCGCATCGGTGCCGCCGGTTCGGCCGTCGCCGCCATCGTGATTGGCGCGGCGGTCGCCGGTTGCGGCGGCAGCAACAACGCATCGCCGACGCCTTCCGTCACGGCGTCCCGGTCCGGCGGCCCCTCGATCAGTTCCAGCGTGGCCAGCCCCTCGCCGGGGCAACCGACGGATTACAGCGCTCTGCTGATCAAGCCGGCCGACATCGGCGGGGACCTCACCGCGCCGCAGCCCCCGGTGCTCAACCCCAACAACGCGCCGGGGGTGGCGCAACTGTTCGCGAGCCCCGACAACAGCCGGCGGATCGGCGACAGCATCCTCATCGTCGCCGATCCCGCGACGGCGGCGGCGGGAATCGTCAACACCAAAGCCAACTACGGCGGCAAGGTCACCGGGACCTGGCAGCCGGTCGATGTCGGCTCCGACGGGACGATGATTTCCGGGACCTCACCCGACAACTCCCAGGCGGTGACCGTGCTGTTGTTCAGCGAGGGCAGGGCGCTCGTCAACATCGAATTCGACACCGCGGTGGCGGATCCGATCGATCCGGCCGTGGCCGTCGACATCGGGCGCAAGCAAGACGCCGCGATCAAGAACGGGTTGCCGGGCTAGCCGCTACACCAGGCCGAGCAATCGCAGGTCGAACACGTACTTGGCGATCAGGTCGGCCGACAGGTGTGGAATGTCCTTGTCGGCACCGATTTTGGCCGCCTGAACCGCCGCACGGAACGCATCGGTCGGGGCGGGCGCCCCGCGTAGCGGCCTCTCCGGCTGACGGTAGGCATCCAGCAGCGGCAGCACGGACTGTTGCCGCTGCTTGTCCGGCAGGGCCCGAAGCGCCGTGCCGAATCGCCGCAGCCATTCGTCGTAATCCTCGATGCGCCGGATGTCGTGACCGTCGGCGATCAGCCAGTCCACGAACACGTCCAGGGAGATGCCGTCGTCGTGCGGGTTCATCACGTCGAAGGAGTGGAACGTCCCGGACGAATCCGTGTCGCCGGCGGCCGTCGCGAGCTGCTCGCCGAGCGCCGTCACCGCCTCGGCAACGAAGTCCGCGGGCAGCCCGTCGTAGTGCGCCCGGGCCCGGTCACCGGTGGCGGTGGGCTCGTAGAACGACGACGGCGCGATGCCCGTCACCAGCAGGCTGAAGATCAACCGCGTGAAGGCATCTGGCACGTTCAGCTGTCCGGCGTAGCTGCTGTGGGCGAGGATCATGTCGGACCGGAAGACGGCGACCGGCAGCCCGCACAGGTCGTGCGCCTCGCGCAGCAGCACCTCTCCGGCCCACTTGCTGTTGGCGTACCCGTTGGCATAGCCGGATCCGATCGGCCGCACCGGGCTGATCGTGCGGATATCGCCGTCCTCGACAAACTGTTCGGGGTCGACGGACATCGCCACCGCGACCGTCGACAGGTAGGTCACCGGTTTGATGCGCGCGGTGAGCGCGAGGCGGATGATCTGCGCGGTGCCAACGACATTGGGCCCGAACAGCTGGTCGTACGGCAACACGTGATTGACCAGCGCCGCCGGGTGAACGATCATGTCGACGCTGCGGGCCAGCCGGTCCCACGTCTCCTGATCCAGCCCGAGGTTCGGCTCGCCGATGTCGCCGGCGATCACCTCGAGGTGGTCGGCCGCCAGTTCGCGAAACCGATTGAGAAGATGCGGATCGCCGCTGCGGTAGACCTCTTCGAGCCGCTCGGTGGCAGCCGCGGCATCGGTGCCGCGCACGATGCAGACGAGGCTCCCGCCCGTCTCGGCGAGCCGCTCCAGCCACTCCAGGCACAGGAAGCGGCCGAGATAGCCGTTGGCGCCGGTCAACAGCACCGTGTGCGGTGTGCCGGTGGCCCGCGGCAGGGCCGGGGCGTCGGCCAGGGTCTTCGGGTCCAGAAATGCGTCCAGCCTGAGATCGGCCGCGCGGGCCTCGGTGGCGTCCCGTCCGTGCACGGACGTGAATGTCGGGCGGCGCGACCCCGAGCGGCGTTCGGCCGCAACGAAATCCGCGAGCTGAGCCAAATCGGTGGCCGGACCGGTGATCATCCCCACCGGCACCTCGACGTCGAAGATGTCCTCCAAGAGGTTAGAAAAGGTCAACGCCGACAGAGAATCTCCGCCGAGTTCGATGAACAGGGCGTCCGGCTCGGGCGGGCCGCCGGCGAGTCCGAGCAGTGCCTCGGCGGCGCGGGCCAGCGTGTCGATGACCGGCCGGTCCGCGGCGCCCTCGCGCAGCGCCCGCAACTCGGTCACCCGATTGGCGGCCAACTCCGCGTACAACTGCTCGAGCCGCTCGCCATAGTGCTCCTTGAGCTTCGGCCGGAGCAGCTTGCCCACCCCGGACAGCAGGCCGTTGTCCTCGCTGAACGGCTCGGCCTCGACGAGAAAGTCGACCGGCACCTCGTAGGACTGCAGCTCGGCGAGTTTGGCCGCCTGGCGCAAAGATTCATGCAGGGCGGCCTTGAGCCCGTCAGCGTCTCCGGCAAACCGGTCCAACGCGTCGGCGGTCGGCACGATAACGGCCAGCAGGTAGGGCCGTTCGCTGTTGCCGTACACGAAGATCTGGCGAATCGACGCCGCGCTGCTGAACACTGCCTCGAGGCGGGCAACCGCGACGAATTCGCCTTGGGCGAGCTTCAATACGTTGTTGCGCCGGTCGACATAGGCGAGGCGATTCCGCTCCAGCTCGGCCATCACGTCGCCGGTCCGGTAGTAGCCGTCCTCATCGAAGGCATTGGCGGTGACGTCCGGGCGCTTGAAGTATCCGGGGGTGGCCGTCAGCGACTTGACCAGCAGCTCGCCCCGCGGAAAGGGCTTGTCGGTAAGGAAATAACCCAGTTCGGGAACGTCGACGAGCTTGTAGTCCAGCACCGGCGGCGCAGCGATCCGGCCGTCCTTGGTCACCATTCCGACCTCGGTCAGTCCGTAGCCGTCGAGGACGTGGACCTCCAGGCAACTTTCGACGAAAGCCCTCATCTCGGCTGCCAGCGGCGCGGTGCCGCAGAAGGCGGTGACGATGCGCCCGCCCAAGACCCGCTCGCGCAATTCGGTCCGCGCCTCGGCTTTGGCGGCTTCCGCGTCGGCGCCTTCGGACATCAGGCGGTCGACGGCGCTTTGGTAGCGTTGATACAGCATTTCGGCGACCCTGGGCACCAGGCCCATTTCGGTGGGGCGCACCAGGTTCCAGTCGTCGAACAGCGTGGACAGGTCGCTCTCGGGCACGAAGTAGCTGGTGCCGCCCGCCTGGAATGCCGTCGACAGCGGGATCCGTCCGCCGAGGTGGTTGAGCGGCATGAAGTTGACGTTGAACACGGGCGTGTCGGCGAAGTCGGGCATCAGCTCGTTGGTCCACAGCTTGCACAGCATGCGCTCGGTGTACATGGCGCCCTTGGGCAGTCCCGTGCTGCCCGAGGTGTACATGATCATGGCCAGCCGCTCGTCGGTGTCGTCGACGTACGGCGGTTCGGGAGGAAGGGCGCGCCCGCGTTCGATCACCTCGTCGAACGTCTCGATCGTCACCGACGTACCCGAGGCCGATAGCTTCGCCCGTGCACGCGCCAAAGCCTCACGCTGGTCGTCGATTTGGGGCGAGTAGTCGAAGACCACCAGGCGCCGCAACGACGCGCTGCCCAGCGCAGCCTCGACGGCGAGGTCCAGATAGCCGGCACCCGCCGCGAGCACGCGCGGCTCGACCTCGGCGACGATGGGCCGCAACCGGGACGCCGGCGCGTTGTGCTGCAGCGGCACGGCGACCAGCCCGAGGTATCCACAGACTAAATCCAGGGTCAGGTACTCGGCGCTGGCGAAACCGACTGTGGCCACGAAGTCTCCGGGCGCCACCGGGTTAGCGGCGTCATTGCGCCAGGCGGTGGCGATCGCTGTGACGTTGGCCCATAGCTCCCGGTAGCTGATCGTCTCGAACCGGGGGAGCAGTTGCGCAGTGGTGCGGCCGTTTTCGGGATCGGTGACCAACGAGCGTGCCCGCCAGCCCAGGGCCGGGCGATCGGCGTAGCCGTCGACGAGGGTCTGCAGGATCTCGGTCAGCCGCAGCCCAGGCCGGCGCGCCGTCCGCTGGAGCGAGGGGTCGGGCTTGGCGTTCTGAAATTGGTCGTCCGCGGCCTCCAGTCGGCGAATGCGGCCCGACACCCGCTCGCGCACCGGACTGCCCGCGCCCACAACGGCCGATTCGTCGTGCTCCGCATCACCGGTCATCAACAGCCTCCCGCTCGGATCCTCGTCCTTCGGGAAACTCACCGCTGCGGGCCTGTCTTCCGTTCAATCGTTGTGACGGTCGTCACAGGAACCGGTGGGCGTGCGGGAGGGAAAGGATCGCACCGCTTTTCGGAAGGGGCCCCGGTGTGGCCGCGATCAGGCGACGACCTGTATCGGGTCGCCCACGTTCACCTGGTTGAAGTACCAGGCGGCGTTGTCCGGGCTGAGGTTGATGCAGCCATGGCTCACGTTGGCGTACCCCTGGGAGTCGACCGACCAGGGTGCGGAGTGGACGTAGACGCCGCTCCACGTGACGCGGACCGCGTACTGGGCGGTGATCTTGTATCCCTCGGGCGAACTCAGCGGGATACCGATGGTTCGCGAGTCCATCACTACGGACCGCTCCTTCTCCAGCGCGGTGAAGTTGCCGATCGGCGTGGGACGGCTGGGCTTGCCCATCGAAGCGGGCATGGTGCGGAGCACCTCGCCGTTTCGGCTGACGGTGAAGGTGTGCCCGGAGATGCTGGCGACGCCGAGAAGCGCGTCACCGGTGTCGAATCCCGTCGTCATGGCCTGGATCCCGACCGAGACGTGGGTGTGAGGAGGCCAGTACTGGTTCGGCACCCACTGCACCACGTCGTCCTTGACCCATTCGAAGTGTCCCGGCGTGTTGCTCGGTGACGTCACGTGGATGGACCGCTCGACGGCGGCGCGGTCACCGACGGGTGCCGTGAAAGTCACCACCACCGGGTGCGCGACCCCGACCACCGCGCCGTCGGCCGGCAAAACCGCGGCGATCCCGGGCTGGGGTAGCGGTGCGGGAATCGCGGCGTGGCTGCGGCCGGTCGCTCCGACGAGACCCAGCGTCGTGATCGCGACCATAACAAACAGATAACGAACACCGCGGCGCATGGCGTCCACCCTTCGATATGGTGCGATAAACACCAGATTATTCTACTGGCTGTCCCGGCGCTGCCGCTTTCAGCAAACCCTTGCGGGTCCGCCGCTCGGCGGTAGCGATCCGATCATCGCTTGGATTCCGCCATGTTGATGGGTGCTTCCATGGCGGGGCCCTGGCCCGGTCTGTCGAGAATTACCACAATCGGCCGGAGATAAACGGCCGGCTTCAGGATGGCGGTGCCATCGGCGGGGCTTTCCCACCAGCGCAGTCGCTTTCGGGACGGTCGAGTCCGGGTCGCCCGCGCCGTCATCTTTGGATCGTTTGTCGCCGCCGGCCCGCTGGTTGGCCGGGGCGCCGGTGACGCGTTAGCCTCGGCAAAACTCCTTCGGGCAGAGGAGGTGCCGGTGCTCTTCCGTCAGCTGGAGTATTTCGTCGCGGTCGCACAGGAGCGCCACTTCGCCCGCGCGGCCGAGAAGTGCTTCGTCTCGCAACCGGCGCTCTCCGCCGCGATCGCCAAGCTGGAACGGGAGCTGAACGTCACGCTGATCAATCGCGGCCACAGCTTCGAGGGCCTCACGCCCGAAGGGGAGCGGTTGGTGGTGTGGGCCAGGCGGATTCTGGCCGAGCACGACGCGTTCAAGGCCGAGGTGCATGCGGTGCGGTCCGGCATCACCGGGATGCTCCGGTTGGGGACGGTGCCCACGGCTTCGACGACGGCCTCGCTGGTGCTGTCGGCGTTCTGCTCGGAGCACCCGTTGGCGAAGGTGCACATCCTTTCCCGGCTCGCGGGAACCGAACTGTACCGTCGGCTGCGGGAATTCGAATTGGACGCCGCGATCGTGCATGCGGAGCCGGACGAGGCCCATGAAGTCAACCTGGTGCCGCTCTACCGGGAGCACTATGTGCTGTTGTCCCCGGCGGACATGTTGGGTTCCGCCGCGTCGACGATGACCTGGCCGGAGGCCGCGCAGCTGCCGCTGGCTCTGCTCACCGCCGATATGCGGGACCGCCAGATCATCGACAAGGCCTTTGCCGACCACGCCATCGAGGTGTCCCCGCAGGTCGAAACCGACTCCGTCGCTTCGCTATTCGCGCAGGTCGCTGCCGGCAACTGGGCGTGCATCGTGCCGCACACCTGGTTGTGGACGTCGCCGCTGGGCCCGGAGGTCCGCGCGGTTCGGATGGTCGACCCGGCGCTCACGGCGGACATCGCGCTGGCCACCAACGCCGCCGGCCCCGGGTCACCGATCGCCCGCGCGCTCGCCGCCTCCGCCGCCCAGCTGTCGCTGAACGAGTTCTTCGACACCCAGCTATCGCGGCTCACCCACCGGCGCTGACCGCCTTGCTGGTCGGGTTCAGGCTCGCCAGATGCCCGCTTTCCACCCCCGCCGCCGGGTCGAGCTCGCAGTCGATGATCGCCGGACCGCGAGAGGCGATCGCCTCGGACAGCGCCGAGCGCAACTCCGACGGGGTGGTGACGTGATATCCCTTGCCGCCGAACGCCTCCGCAATCAGCTCGTGACGCGCCCGCGCGTTGAGTACGGTCGGCGCCGGGTCGGAACCATTGGGTGCCTCGTCGCCGCGGTAGACGCCACCGTTGTTGAGAATGACCACCGTCACCGGAAGGCGGTAGCGGCACACGGTTTCGACTTCCATGCCGCTGAAGCCGAACGCGCTGTCCCCCTCGATCGCGACCACCGGCTGCCCGGTCTCGACGGCGGCGGCGATGGCGTAGCCCATGCCGATGCCCATCACGCCCCAGGTGCCCGTGTCCAACCGGTGCCGCGGTACCTCCATGCCGATCACGTTGCGCGCCAAATCCAGCGCGTTGGCCCCTTCATTGACAACGTAGGTGTCCGGGTTGTCCCGCAGCACGGCGCGAATCGCGCCGAGCGCGTTGTAGAAGCGCATCGGGTGCGGGTCTTCGGCCAGGCGCTCCCGCATCTTGGCGTCATTGCGGGCGGTGCGTTCGGCCAACTCCTGGGTCCATTCCGCGGACACGGTGACGGGCTGGGCGGCCAAGCCGTCACGCAACGCCGTCATCACCGAACCGATGTCACCGGCCAGGGGCGCCACGATCGGCTGATTGCTGTCGAACTCCGCCGGCGCGATATCGACCTGGATGAACTTGGCCTCCGCCGACCACTGCGGCGAATCGCCGTGTCCGAGGAGCCAATTGAGCCGCGCGCCGACCAACAACACGGCGTCGGCGCGCGCCACCGCGAGCGAGCGCGCGGCCGCCGCGGACTGCGGGTGTGAGTCCGGCAGCAGGCCCTTGGCCATCGACATCGGCAGGAACGGAATCCCGCTGGTCTCCACGAACTCGCGAATCACGTTGTCGGCCTGGGCGTATGCGGCGCCCTTGCCGAGCACGATCAAAGGTCGCTCCGCCCGTGCCAGCACCTGCAGCGCACGTTCGACCGCCTCGGGTGCCGGCAGCTGCCGGGGCGCCGGGTCGACGATCCGCCAGACGGTTTCGGCGCCGGCAGCGGCGTCCATGGCCTGCCCCAGCACGTCACCGGGGATGTCGAGGTAAACGCCGCCGGGACGGCCGGAGATCGCGGTGCGCATGGCGCGCGCCACCCCGCGCCCGACGTCCTCGATCCGGTCGATCCGATACGCGGCCTTGGCGAACGGCCGCGCGGCGTTGAGCTGGTCGATGTCCTGGTAGTCACCGCGCTGCAGGTCCACCAGCGCCCGATTGCTGGAGCCCGAGATCTGGATCATCGGGAAGCAATTCGTGGTCGCGTTGGCCAACGCCGGCAACCCGTTGAGGAAACCGGGCCCGGACGTCGTGAGGCTCACACCCGGTCGCCGCGTGAGGAATCCGGCGGCCGCCGCCGCGTTGCCCGCCGAAGTCTCCTGCCGGAAGCCGATGTAGCGGATGCCCGATGCCTGTGCGACGCGGGCGAGGTCGGTGATCGGGATGCCGACGATCCCGTAGATGGTGTCCACGCCGTTGGCCTTGAGCGCCTCCACCACCAGGTGGAAGCCGTCGATCAGCCGCGCGGACTCCTGCGCCTGGCCGGGAGATGCCGAACCTGCGGTCATGGTGGTGACTCCTCTGGTCGGAGGTCGAGTATTTCCTGCGCCCTTACTCTGACGCCGCCGCCCGGCGGGTGTCCAAGACGGGGACGCTATGCCGCGATTCACGTCGTCTATCGGTGCTGGCCAGCGGGGTTTCCCGGTATCGATAGGCGTTGGTTATCGGTCGTGAGTGATTCGGTATTGGACGGGTGGGCGGCTCAACCGGCATGGTTCGAGCAGTTGCGTGTGACGGCGAAGCGTAAAGGAGCAAAGCGATGGGGTCTGAGGCGATCGTCAGCAGCGAGGTCTCGGGGTCGGCGGAGGCCCCGGGTGCACGCATCGCGGATCTGGTCGAGGAGGTGGCACGCCGGTCTCCGGAGGCGCCCGCCCTCGTCGTCACCGCGGAGCGGATACCGCTGAGCTACCGCGATCTGCTTAGGCTGGTGGACGACCTGGCCGGGCAGCTGCGGCGGACCGGGATCCGGGCCGGTGACCGCGTCGCGCTGCGCTCCGCGAGCAACGCCGAATTCGTCGTCGGGCTGCTGGCGGCTTCGCGGGCCGATCTGGTTGCGGTTCCGCTGGATCCGGCCCTGCCGGTCGGCGAGCAGCGCGCCCGCAGCGAAGCCGTCGGAGCCAGGGCAGTGCTCATCGACGGTGACGCGCCTGACGGGCACGGGAACCAGGCCCTACCGTGGTGGCCGTTCGCGGTGACGTTGGGTGCTGCGGGTGGCGCCCCGGCGGTGCGCTTGGTCGCGACAGCGCCGCCGGCGCAAGGCTTTTCGACCCCGGAGGGTCTACGCGCCGACGACGCCATGATCATGTTCACCGGCGGCACCACCGGGGTGCCGAAGATGGTCCCGTGGACGCGCGGCAACATCGCCGCGTCGGTGCGGGCTATCGTCGCCGGATACGGCCTCGGGCCGCGGGACGCCACGGTGGCGGTGATGCCGCTTTATCACGGTCACGGGCTGCTCGCCGCGCTGCTGGCGACGCTGGTGTCCGGCGGCGCGGTGTTACTGCCCGCGCGCGGACGCTTCTCGGCGCACACCTTCTGGGACGACATCGACGCCGTCGGCGCCACCTGGTACACGGCGGTGCCGACGATCCACCAGATCCTCTTGGAGCGGGCCAAAAGTGACCGACCGGGCAACGCCGCGTTGCGGTTCATCCGCAGCTGCAGTGCGCCCCTGACCGCGGAAGCGGCGCAAAAGCTGCAGGACACGTTCGGCGCCCCGGTGGTCTGCGCCTTCGGCATGACCGAGGCCACCCATCAGGTGGCGACCACCGAAATCGGCCATACCGAAAACCCCGGTGCCACAGCGGGTCTCGTTGGCCGATCGACCGGGCCGCAGATTCGCATCGTCGGGTCGGACGGCGCGCCCCTGCCCACGGGAGAGGTCGGCGAGGTCTGGCTGCACGGGCCCACCGTGGTCCGGGGCTACCTCGGCGACCCGGCGATCACGGCGGTCAACTTCACCGACGGGTGGCTGCGCACCGGCGACCTGGGAACGCTGTCGGCGACGGGCGAGCTGATCATCCGCGGCCGCATCAAGGAACTCATCAACCGGGGCGGGGAGAAGATCTCGCCGGAACGCGTCGAGGGCGTGCTCGGCAGCCATCCCGGCGTGCTGGAGGTCGCCGTCTTCGGGGTGCCGGACACGTTGTACGGCGAGGCCGTCGCCGCGGTGATCGTTCCCCGTGGGGCCGCCGCACCGACCGCGGAGGAGCTCGCGGCGTTCGGCCGCGACCGGCTGGCGCCGTTCGAGGTGCCGGCCAGCTTTCAGCAGGCGGCGGAGTTGCCGCACACCGCGAAGGGCTCGCTGGACCGCCGCGCCGTCGCCGAGCAGTTCGGCGGCGGGGCGTGACGATTCAGACGCTGGCCTTCACCCGGGTGGCCGCGGCCTCCGGCATGGGTTCGTAGCGGGCGAACCCCCGGGTGAACGACGCGGCCCCGTGGGCCAGCGAACGAAGGTCGATCGCGTAGCGCGTCAGCTCCACCTGGGGCACCTCGGCTTTGACCAGCGTGCGTTCGTGGCCCGCGGTGTCGGTGCCGAGCACCCGGCCGCGCCGACCCGACAGATCACCCATCACCGCGCCGACGAAGTCGTCGGGCACCAGTACCGAGATTTCGTCGATGGGCTCGAGCAGGCTGACCCTGGTCGCCGCGGCCGCCTCTCGCAGCGCCAAGGCGCCCGCCGCCTGGAACGCGAAGTCCGACGAGTCCACGCTGTGGGCCTTGCCGTCGAGCAGGGTCACCCGGATGTCGACGACGGGGTAGCCCGCGTGCACGCCCTTTTCCATCTGCGCGCGCACGCCCTTCTCCACGCTCGGGATGAATTGCCGGGGCACCGCCCCGCCGACCACCTTGTCGACGAACTCGAACCCCGACCCCTCCGGCAGCGGCTCGACTTCGATGTCGCACACCGCGTATTGGCCGTGCCCGCCTGACTGCTTGACGTGGCGGCCGTGCCCTTTTGCCTTGCCGCCGAAGGTCTCTCGTAGCGGCACGCGGAGTTCCACGGTGTCGACGGTGACGCCGTACCGGTTGGCCAGCGCATCGAGGACGACGCCGGCGTGGGCTTCGCCCATGCACCACAACACGATCTGATGGGTTTCTTGGTTCTGCTCGATCCGCAGCGTCGGGTCCTCGGCGGCCAGCCGGCCCAGCCCGACCGACAGTTTGTCCTCGTCGGTCTTGGCGTGCGCCTGGATCGCCACCGGCAGCAACGGTTCGGGCATCGTCCACGGTTTCAGGACGAGCGGCTCAGCCTTGTCCGAGAGTGTGTCACCGGTCTCGGCCCGGCTCAACTTGCCGATGGCGCAAATGTCGCCCGCCACCACGGCGGTGGCCGGGCGCTGCTGCTTGCCGAGCGGGAACGACAGGACCCCGACGCGTTCGTCTTCGTCGTGGTCGGGGTGTGTGCTGCCATTCCCGTTGACCGCGCCGAAGAACGACGCAAAATGGCCCGACACATGGACCGTCGTGTCGGGCCTGATGGTCCCGGAGAACACCCGGACCAGGCTCAACCTGCCGACGTAGGGGTCCGACGTCGTCTTCACCACCTCCGCGAGCAGGGGAGCGGCGGGGTCGCAGGTCAGCGTCGCGTGCGGCGAGCCCTGCGGCGTAAACACCTCCGGCAGTGGGTGTTCCATCGGGGAAGGGAAGCCGCGCGTGGCGACCTCCAGCAATTCCAGCGTGCCGACGCCGGTGCTGCTGCACACCGGAATCACCGGGAAGAACGAACCGCGCGCCACCGCGCGCTCCAGGTCCTCGATCAGCACCGCCTCGTCGATGGACTCACCGCCCAAGTAGCGATCCATCAGCGACTCGTCCTCGGATTCCTCGATGATGCCCTCGATCAGGGTTCCGCGGGCCTCCTCGGTCCGGTCGGCGTCGGATGGATCCGCCGGCTGCACGGTCCGCTTGCCGTCGGAATAGTGGTAGCGCGTCTGCGATAGCAACCCGATCAGGCCCTCGCAGGACGGCAGGCCGATCGGGAGGTAGAGCGGTAAGACCTTGTCGCCGAACGCGTTCTGCGCGGCGGCCAGCGCTTCGGCGTAGTTTGCCCGAGTGTGGTCGAGCTTGGTGATCACCACCGCGCGGGGCATGCCGACCTGGTCGCATTCCTGCCACAGCGATTTGGTGGGTTCGTCGACGCCCTCGTTGGCCGCGATCACGAACAGCGCGCAATCCGCGGCGCGCAACCCGGCCCGCAACTCGCCGACGAAGTCGGCGTACCCCGGGGTGTCGACCAGGTTGATCTTGATGCCGTCGTGAGCCAGGGAGGCGACGGAGACGCCGACGGACCGCTGCTGGCGGATCTCGGCGTCGTCGTAGTCGCAGACCGTGCTGCCGTCGGTGACGGAGCCCGCTCTGGTCAGCACGCCGCCGGCGACCAGCAGCGCCTCGACCAGGGTGGTCTTGCCGCCGCCGGACGGCCCGACCAGGACGATGTTGCGCACATCGCCCGGACCGTTCGCGGTGGGGGCAGCCGCCGCGCCCTGGGAAGCATTCGCCTTGTCCGCCATGACGTTCCTCCAGTTCTCCCTGGCCGCGTCGCCGGGGGTGCGCCCAGCTCGGTGTGTCCTAGCTCACAGGACCCAGAAGCAACTTTTCCCCCAACCGCCGCCCAACACAAGGCCACGGGCCGGCCACAATTGCGCCGGTCCTCAGGCGTGCCAGCTCGACCAGCGGCGCACCGCGATCGCGATCACCGGCCCGTTCAGCGAAACAGATTGATACTGAGGGTATTTCGCGCGCAGCAGCCGGTACGCGGAGTCCATCGCCGGCCCGTCGGCGTGGATGGTGGCCGTGCCGTCTACCCGCACCCACCACAATTGCGTCCAATCGTCGGCGTAGTGGTCGGCCAGCAGGCTCACGTGGGGGTTGTGTTCGATGTTCGCCAGCCGCCGCAGTCGCCGCGTCGTCTTGGGTTTGGCGTCGACGGCGGTGTACACCACGTCGGCCGAGTCGGCCACCGCGAACACCACCGGCACCAGATGGGGGAGACCCTCGGGCGTGATCGTGGCCAGCCGGGCCGCCCGGGACCGCGTCAACCAGGCCTTCGGATCGAATTCGCCCACCGTGTCAGCCTAGGCGCCGAACGCAACCTTGCCACTGCCATGAATAGCTACCTGCATTACGGTTATACACACACAGTTGTGCCGCCCAGAACCGCAAGGCCGGGACATTTTGTGTTTACCGCGAAGCAGGAAGGGTGACGGGATGAGCAAATCGCACCACCGCTCGGTCTGGTGGTCATGGTTGGTCAGCGTGTTGGCAGTGGTCGGACTGGGCCTTGCGTTGGGCACCGTGCCGGCGGGCGCATCGCCGTTCACGGCCCCGCAGGCCCCCCTCGATCCGGCGGCATTGGCCGGCCAGGTCGGCCCGCAGGTGGTCAACATCAACACCAAGTTCGGCTACAACAACGCGGTGGGCGCCGGCACCGGGATCGTCATCGACCCCAACGGTGTCGTGCTGACCAACAATCACGTCATTTCCGGTGCGACGGACATCAGCGCCTTCGACGTCGGCAACGGACAGACCTACGCGGTCGACGTGGTCGGCTACGACCGCAGCCAGGACGTCGCGGTGCTGCAGCTTCGTGGGGCGGCCGGCCTGCCGACCGCCGCGATCGGCGGCGGGGTCTCCGTGGGCGAGCCCGTCGTCGCGATGGGCAACGCCGGCGGCCAGGGCGGAACGCCCAGCGCGGTGTCCGGCAAGGTCATCGCGCTCAACCAGTCGGTCTCCGCGACCGACACCCTGACCGGCGCCAACGAGTCGCTGGGCGGCCTCATCCAGGCCGACACGCCGATCCGGCCGGGTGACTCGGGCGGCCCGCTGGTGAACAACGCCGGGCAGGTCGTCGGCGTGAACACCGCCGCCACCGACAACTACAAGATGTCGGGCGGCGGGCAAGGCTTCGCCATTCCGATCGGGCGGGCGATGGGCGTGGCCGGACAGATCCGGTCGGGCGCCGGCTCCAACACCGTGCACATCGGCCCGACCGCCTTCCTCGGACTCGGCGTGACCGACAACGGCAACGGCGCGCGCGTCGAACGGGTGGTCAACACCGGTCCCGCGGGCGCGGCCGGCATCGCCCCCGGGGACGTCATCACCGGGATCGACAGCGTTCCGATCACCGGGGCCACCTCGATGACGGACGTGCTCATTCCGCACCATCCCGGCGATACGATCGCGGTGCACTACCGTGCCGCGGCGGGTGGCGACCGCTCCGTCAACGTGACGCTGGCGGAAGGACCTCCAGCCTGACGCCCGCGCGGAGACTGACTGACTGGCGCTCAATTCCATTGGCGCCATGGGTTTTTCGTCACATCTCAGCGAGCGTGATTCCGAATGTCGCGCCTCGGGTACCCGTGGCATCGTGGATTTGATGAACGACGCACGAGAAGCTGTCGAGCACCATCCCGCGGGAGGAAGTCACGTCGAGGGGGGTGTCGTCGAGCACCCCGATTCGGACGACTTCGACAACGCCGCCGCGCTACCCACCGACCCCACGTGGTTCAAGCACGCTGTGTTCTACGAGGTGCTGGTCCGCGCGTTCTTCGACGCCAACGCGGACGGGTCCGGTGACCTGCGCGGACTACTGGGGCGCCTGGACTACCTGCAGTGGCTCGGCATCGACTGCATCTGGTTGCCGCCCTTCTATGATTCGCCGCTTCGCGACGGCGGGTACGACATTCGGGACTTCTATAAGGTGCTGCCCGACTTCGGGACGGTCGAAGACTTCGTCGCGCTACTGAACGCCGCGCACGAGCGGGGCATCCGGGTGATCACCGACCTGGTGATGAATCACACGTCGGATTCGCACCCCTGGTTTCAGGAGTCGCGGCATGACCCGGACGGCCCGTACGGCGACTTCTACGTTTGGAGCGACACCAGCGAGAAGTACAGCGACGCGCGGATCATCTTCGTCGACACCGAGGAGTCCAACTGGACCTTCGACCCGGTGCGCAAACAGTTCTACTGGCATCGGTTCTTCTCGCATCAGCCGGACCTGAACTACGACAACCCGGCCGTGCAGGAAGCGATGATCGACGTGCTGCGCTTCTGGCTGGGCCTGGGCATCGACGGGTTCCGGCTGGACGCCGTGCCCTACCTGTTCGAACGGGAGGGCACCAACTGCGAGAACCTGCCCGAGACGCACGCCTTCCTCAAGCGCGTCCGCAAGGTCATCGACGACGAGTTCCCGGGCCGGGTGCTGCTGGCCGAGGCCAACCAGTGGCCGGCCGACGTGGTGGAGTACTTCGGCGATCCCACCACCGGCGGCGACGAATGCCATATGGCGTTCCACTTTCCGCTGATGCCGCGCATCTTCATGGCGGTGCGCCGCGAGTCGCGCATTCCGATCTCGGAGATCCTGGCGCAGACCCCGGAGATTCCGGACATGGCGCAATGGGGCATCTTCCTGCGCAACCACGACGAGTTGACGCTGGAGATGGTCACCGACGAAGAGCGTGACTACATGTACTCCGAGTACGCCAAGGATCCGCGGATGAAGGCGAACGTCGGGATCCGGCGCCGCCTGGCGCCGCTGCTGGACAACGACCGCAACCAGATCGAGCTGTTCACCGCGCTGCTGCTGTCGCTGCCCGGCTCGCCGGTCCTGTACTACGGCGACGAGATCGGGATGGGCGACGTCATCTGGTTGGGTGATCGCGACGGGGTGCGCACCCCGATGCAGTGGACACCGGATCGCAATGCCGGGTTCTCCAAGGCCAATCCCGGCCGGCTCTACCTGCCGGCCAGCCAGGACTCCGTCTACGGCTACCAGGCCGTCAACGTCGAGGCCCAACGCGACACCTCGACATCGCTGCTCAACTTCACCCGAATGATGCTGGCCGTGCGGCGCCGCCACGAGGCATTCGCCGTCGGCACATTCGAGGAGTTGGGCGGCTCCAACCCGTCGGTGCTGGCGTTCGTGCGCCAGGTGCCCGGCGGCGGGGACACGGTGTTGTGCGTCAACAACCTGTCGCGGTTCCCACAGCCGATCGAACTGAACCTGCAGCACTGGAGCGGTTGCACGCCGGTGGAGCTGACCGGGCACGTCGAATTTCCGCGGATCGGGCACCTGCCCTATCTGCTGACGTTGCCCGGACACGGTTTCTACTGGTTCCAGCTGACTGCATGCGAGGAGGACTCATGACCGCGCCGGCGACGATGCAGAACGAAATGGACAGGAGCGGCGCCCATGATGACTGATCCCGCGAAACTGCCGTGGTCGGATTGGCTGCCCCAGCAACGGTGGTACGCCGGCCGTAACCGGGAGCTGACCTCCGCCGAGGCCGCGGTGGTCGTGCCGCTGCGCGACGACCTGGACCTGGTGCTGGTCGACGCGCGGTACGCCGACGGCTCGTCCGAGCGCTACCAGGTGATGGTGCAGTGGGACGCCGGCCCGGTCTCCGAGTACAGCACCGTGGCCACCATCGGTGCCGCCGGTGACCGCACGGGGTTCGACGCCCTCTACGACACCGACGCGCCGCGGTTTCTGCTGTCGCTGATCGACTCGTCGGCCGTTCTGACGGGCGCCGGAACCGAGGTGAGGTTCGTCAAGGAGCCCGACGTGGAGCTGCCGTTGGAGGCGATGCCGCACGTCTCCGACGCCGAGCAGAGCAACACCAGCGTGATCTTCGACCGCGCCGCCATCTTCAAGGCGTTCCGGCGGGTCAGCAGTGGCATCAACCCGGACATCGAACTGAATCGGGTCCTGGGCCGTGCAGGCAATCCGCACGTGGCCCGGCTGCTCGGCACCTACGAGCTGGTCGGCCGCGATGGTGCGGAGGACGAGGCGTGGCCGCTCGGCATGGTGACCGAGTTCGCGTCCAACGCCGCAGAAGGATGGGCGATGGCGACCGCCAGCGTCCGCGACCTGTTCGCGGAGGGGGACCTGTACGCCCACGAGGTCGGCGGCGACTTTGCCGGCGAGTCCTACCGACTCGGCGAGGCAGTGGCGTCGGTTCATGCCACGCTGGCCGAGTGCCTCGGGACGGCGGAGTCGGCGTTCCCCGTCGACACCGTGCAGGCGCGGCTGGCCGCGACCGTGGCGAAGGTGCCCGAGCTGCAGGAGTACGCGGCGACCATCGAGGAGCGGTTCGCCAAGCTCGCCGGCCAGACGATCACCGTCCAGCGGGTGCACGGCGACCTGCACCTCGGTCAGGTACTGCGCACCCCCGAGAGCTGGTTGCTGATCGACTTCGAGGGCGAACCGGGGCAGCCGCTCGACGAGCGCCGGGCGCCGGATTCACCGTTGCGCGACGTGGCCGGCGTGCTGCGGTCATTCGAATATGCCGCTTATGGGCCGTTGGTGGACCAGGCGGCGGACAAGCAACTGGCCGCCCGCGCCCGGGAATGGGTGGAGCGCAACAGGACCGCGTTCTGCGAGGGTTATGCCGCCGCGTCGGGAACCGATCCGCGAGATGCGGCCGATGTGCTGGCCGCCTACGAGCTCGACAAGGCCGTGTATGAGGCCGGCTACGAGGCGCGGCACCGGCCCAGCTGGTTGCCAATCCCGTTGCGCTCCATCGCCCGGCTCACCAGCTCTTAGGCGCAGGATAGGAATTCGCTATGCGTCCCCTGCGGGGGCGGCGAGCGTCTGACAGCATGTCAGCGTGGCAAGCGAAACCTTCAACAGCGAGGCGCGGTTGTCGTGGGTGCTGGCAGTGCTGGCCGGTGTGGTGGGCGCGATCTCCTTCACCCACTCCGCGGGCTACTTCGTGGTTTTCATCACCGGTAACGCCCAACGCGCCGTGCTCGGTTACTTCACGGGGCAAGGGTGGCTGGCCGCAAGTGCCGGGTTCCTGATTGCGGCGTTCGTCGCGGGCGTGGTCGTTGCGTCGCTGTGCCGGCGATTCTTCTGGGTGGACCATCCGCACGGCCCGACGGTGCTGACCACCTTCAGTTTGGCGGCCGCCACCGTTGTCGACGTCCTCGATGAGGGCTGGGAGGAGAACCTCGTCGATTTCTTGCCGATGATGCTGCTGGCGTTTGGCACCGGGGCGTTGAACACCTCTTTTGTCAAAGATGGCGAGGTCTCGGTGCCGTTGAGCTATGTGACCGGCACGACCGTCAAGATGGGCCAGGGCATCGAGCGCCACATCGCTGGTGGTGGAAACATCACGGACTGGCTCGGTTACTTCCTGCTGTTGGCCAGCTTTGTCGTGGGCGCGGCGGTGGGCGGCTTCATCAGTGTCGTCGTCAACGGGACCTGGATGCTGGTGATGGCCACGTCCCTATGTGCGGTAACGACCGGGTACACCTACTTTCACCAGGACCGGCGCGCTCTGTTGATGCAACGGTCCGAAAAAAAGCATCGGCAGTAGCGCTGACCGGTGCGCTACTGCCGATGCTGCTCGGGGGTCAGGCGGCTGGCTGTGCTGGCTGAGCCGGTTGCGCCGGCTGGGCCGTGGTGTTGCTGGCCAGCAGGACCTGCTGGATGTCGGGCTTCATCGCGACCAACTGCTGGTTCCAGTAGGGCCACGAGTGGGTGCCGTTGGCCGGGAAGTTGAACGTCCCGTTGCGTCCGCCGGCGGCCACGTAGCTGTTCTGGAACTGCTGGTTGGTGCGCAGCGTCAGGCCTTCCAGGAACTTGGCCGGCATGTTGTCGCCGCCCAGGTCGCTCGGGGTCCCGTTGCCGCAGTAGACCCAGATCCTCGTGTTGTTGGCGACCAGTCGCGGAATCTGGACCATCGGGTCGTTGCGCTTCCACGCCGGGTCGGTGGACGGACCCCACATGCTGTTGGCGTTGTAACCGCCCGAGTCGTTCATCGCCAGCCCGATCAGCGTGGGCCACCAACCCTCGGACGGGTTGAGGAAGCCCGAAAGCGAAGCGGCGTAGGGGAACTGCTGCGGGTAGTAGGCGGCCAGGATCAGGGCGGAGCCGCCGGACATCGACAGGCCCACCGCGGCGTTACCGGCCGGGGAGATCTGCTTGTTGGCCTGCAGCCACAGCGGCATCTCCTGAGTCAGGAACGTCTCCCACTTGTACGTGTAGTTCTGACCGTTGCCCGACGACGGCTGGTACCAGTTGCTGTAGAAGCTGGACTGGCCGCCGACCGGCATCACCACCGACAGGCCGGACTGGTAGAACTCCTCGAAGGCCGGGGTGTTGATGTCCCAGCCGTTGTAGTCGTCCTGGGCGCGCAAGCCGTCGAGCAAGTAGACCGCGTGGGGTCCGCCGCCCTCGAACTGGACCTTGATGTTGCGGCCCATCGACGGTGACGGTACCTCCAGGTATTCCACCGGCAGGCCCGGCTTCGAGAACGCCCCCGCGGTAGCCGAGCCGCCGACGGCAGTGACGAGGCCGGACATCAGGGCAGCCCCCACAGCCGCGACCGCCAGTTGGCGCGGCATGGCCGCCGCGGCGCCACGCAACTTCCGCAACTCTCCGAAGAACTTCATAGCTCTCTACCCATCCCAACTTTCGTTTGCCGCGTGCCGCGGTCGAATCCCTTCGCTGGGCAGTGAAACACGTGGGGACGGGGCGAATCGCCTGTCACGGCCGCAGCTTCGGATCGCGGTTGGCTAACGATTGGGAGTCGGCCGGGAATCGTTGCGGTACGGTCACGATTGGTTATCGGAACCATGCACCGCACTTCCCAGCCGGGGGCGCATCGGGTAACGCCGCTAGGCGACGAGGCGACGCAATAGCGTTGACGCCGCGGCGATTCCAAGCACGGCCGCCACCACCAGCACGATGACGTCCATCGGGTTGAAGGGCGTGCCGATGAGCAGGCCGCGCAACGCGTCGACCTCGTAGCTGAGCGGGTTGACCCGGCTCAGCACGTGCAGCCACGCCGGCATCACGTCGACCGGGTACAACGCGTTGGAGGCGAAGAACAACGGCATGGTGATGGCCTGGCCTATTCCCATCAGGCGATCGCGGTTACGCACCAGGCCGGCCAGCGTCATCGACAGGCACGCGAAGAATGCGGCGCCCAACATGACGACCGCCATGGCCGCCACGATTCGCAGCGGATTGACCGTTAGGCCGACATTCATCAGGTACGCCAACGCCATCACGCCGACCACCTGGGCGACCGAACGCACGCCGGCCGCGAACGCCTTGCCGGTGATCAACGCCGACGCGGGCGCGGGCGTCACCATCAGCTTGGCCAGGACACCGGCATCGCGATCCCAAATGATCTGTATCCCATAGAAAATCGAGATGAACAGCGCGGACTGGGCGATGATCCCCGGCGCCAGGAAGGCCAGGTAGGACACCGACCCGGTATGGATGACGTGCAGGTGGCTGAACGTGGTCCCAAAGATCAGCAGCCACAACGCCGGCTGCACCATTCGCGTGACGAGTTCGGTCCTGTCGTGCTGCAACTTCTGCATCTCGACGATTGCGAACGCGCCAATCCGGCTGACCACGGCGCCCACGCGTTGCCATCCGCGCGGCGCGCGGACCAGGGCACCTGGCATGGCGCTATCAACCGACACGGCGCGCAACCTTTCTGGCGGAACGGATTTCACGGAACGAGCCGTCGGACTCGCTGGACTCCCCGTCCGCCAAGTCCGATGCCGCGTAATGGCGGAAGACGTCCTCGAGGGTCGCCTGCGGCGACACCGTCGACTTCAACTTGGCGGGTGTGCCGACCGCCCGCAGCTCACCGCGGTGCATCAGGGCGACCCGGTCGCACAACGCGTCGGCCTCCTCCATGTAGTGGGTGGTCAGCAGCACGGTCATCCCGAACTGCGCCTGCATCTTCTGCACCTGCGTCCAGACGCCGTCGCGCGCGATCGGATCCAGCCCGACGGTCGGCTCGTCGAGAACCAGCAGTGACGGGCGGTTGACGAGCGCCTGCGCCACCTCGAGGCGGCGCACCATCCCGCCGGAGTAGGCCGCCGCCAACCGGTCGGCCACGTCGAGCAGATCCATCGCGGCCAGCGCCTGCTCGGCGCGGTCCGAACGCTCCGCCCGGGGCACGCCGTAGAGCCGCGCGAACCACTCGACGTTCTGCCGGCCCGTCAACGCGGGCTCGATCGAGAGTTGTTGCGGCACATAGCCGATATTGCTGCGGATGTCGGTGGTTTGGCGGCGGGCGTCGAGCCCGAAGATCCGCAATTCACCCTGCTGCACCGGCGCCAGCGTGGTGAGCATTCGGACCATCGTCGTCTTCCCGGCGCCGTTCGGGCCGAGCAGGCCCATTGTCTCGCCGGTCCGCACCTGCAATGAAACGTCGTTGACGGCGGTGAACTGGCCATACCGGTAGGTCAGGTGCCGGCCGTCGACCGCCATCGGCAATGAACCGCTCATCGTCGCTCCCCCAATGTCTGGGTCATCATCTCGATGACCTCCAATCCTTTTGTCAAAGACTCGATCTGGTCGTCGTCGAGTTCGGCGAGCACCTCGGCCAGCACCGCCCGCCGCGCGGCCCGAGACGCGTCGACGATGTCCTGGGCCGGTTCGGCCAGGTGTAGCCGCCCGACCCGCCGGTCCGGGTCGCCGACGGTCCGGACCAGCAGTCCCCCGGAGACCAATTTCGAGACCAGGGTCGACGCCGTGTTGGGTGCCAGCCCGAGCTCGGCGGCGGCCGCGTTGACCGAGATGCCCGGCTGCCGGGCGACCAGCCACAACAGCTCGGACTGCGACTCGGTCAGCGCCGACGAGTCGAATCCGCGGCCGGCCGAGCGCCGCAGCTGCCGGCGGAACCTGCCGACGACGCGAAACACGTCGGTGACCACATCCGTCGTTGCCGGCACCTTTTCCATAATACCTCTGTAGGCGAGCTATTTATGTGGGGAAGCTGTGCAGAAGGTATGTACCCGTTACTTAGGGAGGCGATGCAGGATCACGTCGATCAGGGCCCCGTCGTCGACGTGGGCGGTCATGTAGGTGCAGTGGGGCTGCCGGCGGCGATCCGTCGGTGAGCCGGGATTGAGCAGGCGCAACCCGGTGTCGGTGCAGCTGTCCCAGGGGATGTGGCTGTGCCCGAACACCAGGACCTGGCTCTCGGGATACAGCCGCGACATCCGGGCTTCCCGGCCGGCCGCCGCGCCGGTCTCATGCACCACCGTGAACCGCACATCCGCCAGCGTGGCGTCCGCTCGCTCGGGCAGCCGCGCCCGCAATTCGGGACCGTCGTTGTTTCCCCAGCACGCCACCAGCCGGGCCGACCTGCGTTCGAGTTCGTCGAGCAGTTCGGGCGCCACCCAGTCGCCGGCGTGCACGACGACGTCGGCCGCATCCACCTCGTCCCATACCCGCGCGGGTAGGTCGCGGGCCCGTTTCGGGACGTGGGTGTCGGAAATCAGCAGCAGCCTCACAACCCCATCTTGCACCAGCGCGTTCTATCCGGCCGTCGACGCGATGGCCTTGGCGGGGCGCGAGGTGGGCGCATCGGCCTGCTCACCCAGGAGAAGGGAGCGAACCAGGCGGCGCGGCCCGAAGGGCCGGAGCATGGAGCTGGCCGGGCGCGGCCGCACGCGAATCGGCCACCAGAACCACCGCCCCAGCAGCGCCGCGATCGACGGAGTCATCAGCGACCGCACGATCAACGTGTCGAACAGCAGGCCGAGGCCGATCGTGCTGCCGGCCTGTCCGATCGAGCGCAGATCGCTGGCGACCATCGACATCATCGTGAAGGCGAAGACCAAACCGGCCGAGGTGACAACGCCACCGGTCTCGCCCATCGAGCGGATGATGCCGGTCCTCAGCCCTGCGCCGATCTCCTCCTGGAAGCGCGACACCAGCAACAGGTTGTAATCGGAACCAACGGCGAGCAGGATGATCAAGCCGAATACCGGTGCGATCCAGTTCAATTCGAGACCGAAGAGGTGTTGCCACACCAACACCGAGAGCCCGAAGGCGGCGCCGAGCGACAGCAGGACCGTGCCGACGATCACCAGCGATGCGACCAGCGCACGCGTGATGATCAGCATGACGACGAAGATCAGGGTGAGCGCCGCCAGTCCCACGATCAGCAGGTCGTAATGCGAGCCCGACTGGATGTCGCGATAGATGGCCGCCGTCCCGGCCAGATCGAACTTTGCGGCGGTGAGGTTCGTCCCCTTCACGGCGTGATGCGCGGCGGCCAACTCCGGCATCACCGCCGAGATGCCCGCCGGCGTCGCCGGGTCCGCGTCGTGGGTGATGATGAAGCGTGCCGCCTTGCCGTCCGGTGACAGGAAAAGCTTGAGACCGCGCTGAAAATCGGGATTCTGGAACGCTTCCGGCGGCAGGTAGAAGTAGTCCCCGCTCCGGGAGGCGTCGAAAGCCTGACCCATCGCGCTCGCCGTGTCGGTCATCTGCGCCATCTGTGTGATCAGGCCGGAGAAGCTGCTGTGCATCGTGAGCAGGGTCCCCTGCATCGATTTGGCGACGGCGATGATGGGTGGGAACTGGGCGAGCATCTGCGGGAATATGGCGTCGACGTTGCTGACGTCTTTGATCAGCGTCTTCATGTCCTCGCTGAACTTGTCCACACCGTCGATCGCCTCGAACACCGACCGCGACGCCCAACACACGGGGATGGTGAAACAGTGCGGCTCCCAATATAAATAGCTGCGGAACGGCCGCGCGAAATCATCGAAGTCGGCTAGGTGGTCGCGCATCTCGTCGAGGGTGGCCTGCATTTCGCGCATATCGCCGACCATCTGATGGGTCGCGCCGCTCATCTGCCCGACAAGGGCCTGCATCCGTTGCATCGAGGCGATCATCGCGCCCAGGTCGTCGCTCATCTTGAGCATGTCGTCCGTGCGGTCCTTCATGAAACGCAGGTTCTGTTGGATCGGAATGGCCTGGGCGCTGATCTGGAACGGTATGGACGTGTGCTCGATCGGACCGCCCAGCGGCCTGGTGATGCTCTGCACCATC
>NZ_LZJW01000174.1 GCF_001667885.1 Mycobacterium scrofulaceum
CTCGCGCATCAGCCGGCCCGATTCGTCGAGCACCGCCTCGATGCGGTCGACCGCGCTTCCGGACCGCGCGGCGGCCGCTCGCAGTCGCGGCAATGCGACGTCGGTGCGCGCCGCGATCGCCGCCTTGATCAGCTCGGCCTTGTTCGGAAAGTAGTTGTACAGGCTGGCGCTGGTGACATCCGCGGTGCGGGCGATCTCCCGAATCGTGGCTCGCGAGTAGCCCACCGTCGCCACACAGCGCATGGTGGCCACGATGATGCGCGTGCGGGTCTGCTCGCCGTCCGCACCGACCGGGCGCCCCAATTGCGCCGGGGGACCGCTCATGCGGGAAGGTACCGTCCCTCACGCACCGCGCACCTCCGCCGGAAACCCCGAATTAATCGATCGCTCGATTATATTCGACCTGTCAGGCACCGAGGGCCGGCGGACGGGACACGCGAGTGGGGAGAACACGGTGACGCGGCCGCAGCGGGGACGCCCCGTCGGGGCCAGCGGTGAGGAGACCCGCCAGCGCATCATCGTGGCCACCATGCGCTGTGTGGCGACGGTGGGCTACTC
>NZ_LZJW01000175.1 GCF_001667885.1 Mycobacterium scrofulaceum
AACCCTCCGCCGGAGGCACCCCCCGCCGCGCCACCCGCCGGGGGCTAGCCGAGTGCCCGTGCGGATGGATCCGCATCGGTTCGAGGAATTGGTCTCCGACGCGCTCGACCTGATCCCTCCCGAGCTGGCGGCCGCGATGGACAACGTCGTCGTGCTGGTCGAGGATCGCCACCCCGAGGACGGCGAACTCCTCGGGCTGTACGAAGGGGTCGCCCTGACCGAGCGTGACTCCGACTACGCCGGATCGCTGCCCGACGCCATCACCATTTACCGCGAGGCGCTGCTGGACGTCTGCGAGTCCGACGACGACGTCGTCCAGGAGGTCGCGATCACGGTGATCCACGAGATCGCCCACCACTTCGGCATCGACGACGAGCGGCTCGAGGAACTGGGCTGGGCCTGACGACACGTCGGCCGGTTCTATGGGCGCGGCATCCCGGATTTGTCCGCCGCCGGTGCTATGAACGGGTTATGAGTGCTGACTGCCGTGACTGCCGGGCAGGCTTGGATCACTGTCACGGCACCATCATTCGCCATTCACTGCGCCGCTCGGAGTGCACCGAGCCGGATTGCTTCAGCCCCGAGCTGTTGCCGCACGCCTTCGTCGTCGACTGCGACGCCGTCGGCTGCGGATGCTCCGAAGTCATCGCGCTCGCCGTCTGACCGACCGTCAGCCCATGGGGTCGGTGCTCGAGTGCACCGCGTCCGCGACCGGGGTCGCGTCGGCCTCGGGATAGAACGGCGGCGTCAGGGTCCCCCACCGGAGGCAGCTCCACCGCCCGTCGGTGATCGGCGCCAGCACCACCGATTCGGCGTTGTCGAGGTGGTGGTCCAGCGCGAAGCCGGCGTCCACGCCGGCCAGCACCGCGGCGGCCAGCCGGATGGCCGCGCCGTGGCTCACGAGGACGATGTCGCCCGTCCAATCGTGGTCGTCGAGGTAGCGCAGGCGCAGCTCGGTGAGCACCGGCACGTAGCGGTCCAACACGTCGTTGCCTGTTTCCCCGCCGGGCAACGGTATGTCGAGATCGCCGTGATGCCATCGCTCGTAGATCGCGTTGAATTCCGCGACCGCATCGTCATCGCTGCGGTTTTCCAGCCCGCCGACCTGCACCTCGTGAACGCCGGGCACCTCGATGGGCGCCATCTCGAGTTCGCCGCCGATCACCCCTGCGGTCTGCGACGCGCGGGTCGCCACCGAGTGGGCCAGCAGCGCCGGCCGTTCCGCGCCGCGGGCGAAAGCGCGGGCCTGGTCGCGGCCCAGCGGCGTCAGCTCCGCCCCGGGTGGGCGGGTGTCGAGCCTGCGTTCGACGTTGCTGTAGGACTGGCCGTGTCGGAGTAGCACCAGCCGCCCGCTCATGGCTCCATTCCCCCGGCCGCGATCTCGGGTTTTCCTTCGCGTAGCCGCGCCAGCCAGCGCGCCGCCTCGTCGGCCGGCGGCGGCAGCACACCGGCGGGCGAGCCGGTCGGCCAAGATCCCAGGTATCTCACATCGGCACAACGACGGTGCAGCGCTTTGAGTGCCTCGGCGACGGCGTCATCGTCGATGTGACCCACACAGTCGGCGAAGAACATGTAGGTGCCCAGCGCGGTCCGGGTCGGCCGGGATTCGATGCGCGTCAGGTCGATGCCACGGATCCCGAATTCGGTCAGCGCGCCCAGCAGGGCCCCGGGAGCGTTGTCGATGCGCAGCACCACCGCGGTGCGGTCGGCGCCCGTGCGAGCCGGCGGCGGCCCGGGCAGGCCCACCAGCAGGAAGCGGGTGCGGGCGTTGGGTTCGTCGACCACGCCCTCGGCCAGCGCGGCCAGCCCCCAATGGGCGGCCGCCAGCGGCGAGGTCACCGCGGCGTCGGCCTGGCCCTCGGCCACCTGCCGCGCCGCGTCGGCATTGGAGTACGCGGGCCGCAGCTCGGCCTCGGGCAAGTGGGTGGCGACCCAGTGCCGCACTTGCGCGGCCGCCACCGAGAACGACGCCAGGCTGCGCACGTCGGCGGCGGTGCGGCCC
>NZ_LZJW01000176.1 GCF_001667885.1 Mycobacterium scrofulaceum
AACGTGCTCTCAGGGCGGGAAAATCGCCTAAATCCCGCCCTGAGAGCACGTTCGGCGACGAGCGGTGCCTATCCCAACGGCGCGCTCGGCGTGAACGCCACCGGCATCTTCTCCAGGCCGGACACGAAGTTGGCCGGCCGCAGGGGCAGGTCGGCGTCCGACGCCAGCCGCATGTCCGGCAGACGCTGCAGCAGCCGGGTCTGCATGATGGACAGCTCCAGCCGGGCGAGCTGGTTACCGAGGCAGAAGTGCGTGCCAAAGCCGAAGGCCAGGTGGTTGTTCGGGTAGCGCTCGATGTTGAAGGTCTCCGGGTCGTCGAAGACCTTCTCGTCGAAGTTCGCCGACTCGAACAGCAGGATCATCTTCTCGCCCTGGTGCAGCTGGGTGCCGTGGAACTCCGTGTCGGCGGTGATCGTGCGTGCCATGTTCTTCACCGGTGCGGTCCAGCGCAACATCTCCTCGATCGCGTTGGGCAGCAGGCTCAGATCGGCCGCCAGGCGCCGGTGCTGATCGGGATGCAGCAGCAGCTGCCGCGTCCCGCCGGACAGCGTGTGGCGCGTGGTCTCGTCACCGCCGATCAACAGCAGCAGGACCTCGGTGACGATCTGGTGGTCCTCGAGCCGCGAGCCCTCGACCTCCGCGTGCACGAGGACACTGACCAGGTCGTCGGTCGGTTCGGACTTGCGGGCCTCGATCATGCCCATCATGTACTGGCTGTAGGCCGCGAAGGCGTCCATGGTGACCTGGACGTCCGCTTCGGCGGCGGTGCTGCTCAACGCGCCGACCAGGTCGTCGGACCACTTGAGGAACATCTTGCGCTCTTCGGGGCGCACGCCGAGCATGTCGCCGATGACCGCCATCGGCAGGGGCGCGGCCAGGTCCCAGACGAAGTCACACTCGCCGCGCTCGCATACCGCGTCGATCAGGGTGTCACACAACGAAACGATCTTGGCCTCAAGGTCTTTCACGCGCTTGCGGGTGAAGCCGGAGTTGACAAGCTTGCGGCGCAACAGATGTTGCGGATCGTCCATCTCGATCATCATCTCGACCCCCGGTTGGTCGGGTCGGATGCCACCGGCATTCGAGAACAGCTCGGGGTTGCGCTCGGCCTCGATCACGGCCTGATACGTCGAAGCCGCGGCCAGCCCATTGCGGTCCCTGAACACCGGCTCGTTCTCTCGCATCCACTTGTAGATGGGCCGAGAGTCACCGGCGTAGAAGGTCCCGTCGGTGAGGTCGACGGAGGGTTTGGTCGTGGAAGTGACTGTCATGAGATCTCCTGGGCGTCACCGAAGGACATTTGTACGTGGTCGACAGAGCTGGACACTAAGGCGCGCTTCGGAAGGCCCAGCGACGCAAGTTCTTTCGCATACGGATGATCACCGAGCCGGATGCTCACCCCGCCGAATCGGGTGCGCACACCGTCCAAAGTGTGTTCGAAGGCGGTTTCCCGGGTGATGCCGTCGCGGTGCGAGTAGGTGCGTTGCGACTGCTGCCGCGGCGTCAGCCGGAACGGCAGGCCGCGGCGAAACTCCATGCCGATCACCGACTGGCCGTCGATGGTGAGATCGAACCCGAACTGACGCCCCTCCCGAACGGTGAAGTCGGCCATCACCTTCGGATAACCCCAGATCTTCGTTCCCGCCTCCAGGGTGAACGCCTGGTCCACGGGGAGGTGGTGGATGAACGCGCCGGCGGACTGCAACGCGCCCAGCCCGCTCGCCTTGGAGCCGGGCGGATTGACCATCACGCTGGTGCCGAACTCGTGATACTGGCCCAGGTCGCCGTCGATGTAGTGCATCAACATCAGGACCACGATGGCGCGGCCGGGCAGGTAGCGGCACACCTGCAGGCCGCTGTAATCGATCATCTGTTGCGCGGCATCGGCGTCGACGGAGAACATCGCCATGTGCTGGTTTGCCTTGCGGATCTTCACCGGCATGGTGAGCACCGTGCCCGCGATGGTGTGCTGCGAGGCTGTCATCGGGCCAATCTAGAACGCGTTCTATTCGTAGGGCAAGCTTCTTCCGGACCGGATCAGATCAGCGTGGCGAGCTCCCTGATCTGCGCCTCGTTGCGTCCGTTGACGACCATCATCGTGACGCCGGCGGCTTCCCAGACCTTGACCTGCTCACGGACGTAGTTGATATCACCGACGATCGCGGCGTCGTCGATCACCTCGTCGGGGATGATTTCGGCGGCCTTGTCCTTCTGGTTGCTGCGGAACAGCTTGGTGACGTCGTCGACCACCTCCGCATAGCCCATCCGCCGGTAGACGTCGGCGTGGAAGTTGGTGTCCTCGGCGCCCATCCCGCCCATGTAGAGCGCGATGTAGGGCTTCATGGCCGCGAACGCCGCCGGGCGGTCGTCGGTGATGACGATGTTGGCGGTCGCGCAGATCTCGAAGTCCTCACGGCTACGCCGCGCCCCGGGCCGCGCGAAGCCCTCGTCGAGCCACTCGTTGTAGGTGCCCGCCATCCGCGGCGTGTAGAAGATGGGCAGCCAACCGTCGCAGATCTCGGCGGCCAGGGCCACGTTCTTCGGCCCCTCGGCGCCGAGCAGGATCGGGATGTCGGGACGCAGCGGATGGGTGATCGGCTTGAGCGGCTTGCCCAGACCGGTCGTCTGCTCGCCCGTCAGCGGCAGCGGATAGTGCGGGCCGTCGCTGGTGACCGGCTTCTCCCGGGCCCACACCTGCCTCATGATGTCGATGTACTCGCGGGTGCGCGCCAGCGGCTTGGGGAACGGCCGGCCGTACCAGCCCTCCACCACCTGCGGGCCGGAGACGCCGAGGCCGAGGATGTGCCGGCCCCCGGATAGATGATCGAGCGTCAGCGCGGCCATCGCGGTGGCCGTCGGGGTGCGCGCGGACAGCTGGATCACCGAGGTGCCCAGCCGCAGCCGGTGTGTCGACGAGCCCAACCAGGCCAGCGGCGTGTAGGCGTCCGATCCCCACGCCTCGGCCGTGAAGACGGCGTCGAATCCGGTTCCCTCGGCGGCGGCGACGAGCTCCGCGTGGTTCTCCGGCGGCTGAGCGCCCCAATACCCGAGCTGCAATCCCAGCTTCATCGTCACTGAACCCTTCCGAGGACCCGATGTTGAAACAGTTCTTAGAACCTGTTCTACTCGATGGCGTGACAGCCAGTTCGAGCAGCCCGACCTTGACGGATCCCACTGAGCCACCGCTCTCCGCGCCGCTGACGTTGTCTTTCGACTACACCCGTTCAGTCGGCCCCACGCTGAGCAAGTTCTTCACCGCACTGCGTGAGCGCCACATCCTCGGGGTGCGCGGATCCGATGGCCGAGTACATGTGCCGCCGGCGGAATACGACCCGGTTACCTACGAGCCGTTGGGCGAGATGGTTCCGGTGTCCAGCGTCGGCACCGTCGTTTCCTGGACGTGGCAACCGGATCCGGTGGAGGGCCAGCCGCTGGACCGTCCGTTCGCCTGGGCGCTGATCAAGCTCGACGGCGCGGACACCCCGCTGATGCACGCTGTGGACGCGGGCGAGCCCAAGGCCATCAAGACCGGCTCCCGGGTCCATGTGCACTGGGCCGACGAGCCGGTGGGCGCCATCACCGACATCGCCTACTTCGCACTCGGCGAGGAAGCCGAACCGGTGTCCGAACAGCCGGCGGGCGAACAGGATCCGGTGACCATGATCGTCACGCCGATCTCGCTGACGATTCAGCACACCGCCTCCCACGAGGAGAGCGCCTACCTGCGCGCGATCGCCCAGGGCAAGCTGCTCGGCGCGCGCACCGGCGAAAAAGGGAAGGTGTATTTCCCGCCGCACGGCGCGGATCCGGCCACCGGCCAACCCACCACCGAATTCGTCGAGCTGCCCGACAAGGGCACCGTCACGACGTTCGCGATCATCAACATCCCGTTCCAGGGACAGCGCATCAAGCCGCCGTACGTGGCGGCCTACGTGCTGCTCGACGGCGCCGACATCCCCTTCCTGCACTTGGTCGCCGACGTCGACGCGCACGAGGTGCGGATGGGTATGCGCGTCGAGGCGGTGTGGAAACCCCGCGAGGAGTGGGGCTTTGGCATCGACAACATCGAGTACTTCCGGCCGACGGGGGAACCCGACGCCGAATACGACACCTACAAGCACCACCTGTAAAGGGCAGACCTACCACATGAGCGCTCGCAACGTTGCGGTCGTCGGCTTCGCCCACGCCCCACACGTACGCCGCACCGACGGCACCACCAACGGCGTCGAGATGTTGATGCCGTGCTTCGCCCAGCTCTACGAGGAACTCGGGATCACCAAGGCCGATATCGGCTTCTGGTGCTCGGGATCGTCCGATTACCTTGCCGGGCGGGCTTTCTCCTTCATCTCGGCGATCGACTCGATCGGCGCCGTGCCGCCGATCAACGAATCGCACGTCGAGATGGACGCGGCCTGGGCCCTTTACGAGGCCTACATCAAGATCCTGACCGGCGAGGTCGACACCGCGCTGGTATACGGGTTCGGCAAGTCCTCGGCCGGAATCCTGCGCCAGATCCTGTCGCGGCAGACCGATCCCTACACCGTCGCGCCGCTGTGGCCGGACTCGATCTCGATGGCCGGGCTGCAGGCCCGGATGGGGCTCGACAACGGCAAGTGGACCGAAGAACAGATGGCCCGCGTCGCGTTCGACTCCTTCGCCAATGCGCGCCGGGTCGACAAAGTGGAGGGGTCGATCAGCGTCGCCGAACTGCTCGAACGGCCGTTCTTCGCCGAGCCGTTGCGGCGCCACGACATCGCGCCCATCACCGACGGTGCCGCCGCCATCGTGCTCGCGGCCGACGACCGGGCGCGCGAGCTGCGCGAAAACCCCGCCTGGATCACGGGAATCGAGCACCGCATCGAAACCCCGGCCTTGGGCGCGCGCGACCTCACCGAGTCCACGTCGACCAAGGCCGCGGCCCAGGCGGCCACGGGCGGCCGGACCGACAATCTGGACGTCGCGGAGATCTGCGCGCCGTTCACCCACCAGCACCTGATCGTCGAGCAAGCCATCCGGATACCGGGGCCGACGAAGGTCAACCCGTCCGGTGGGGCGCTGGCCGCCAATCCGATGTTCGTCGCCGGGCTGGAGCGCATCGGCTTTGCCGCACAACATATCTGGAACGGATCCGCGAAGCGGGTGCTCGCCCACGCCACCAGCGGGCCCGCGTTGCAGCAGAACCTGGTCGCGGTCATGGAAGGAAAGAACTGATGGCCGGAGCGGGAGCATACCTGGCCGCGGTACTCGGTACCGGGCAGACCAAGTACGTGGCCAAGCGCCAAGACGTTTCGATGAACGGCATGGTGCGCGAGGCGATCGACCGCGCGCTGCAAGACTCCGGTTCGACGTTCGACGACATCGACGCCGTCGTCGTCGGCAAGGCGCCCGACTTCTTCGAGGGCGTCATGATGCCCGAGCTGTTCATGGCCGACGCGGTGGGTGCCACCGGGAAGCCGCTGATCCGGGTGCACACCGCGGGTTCGGTCGGTGGGTCCACCGGCGTGGTGGCCGCCAGCCTGGTGCAGTCCGGAAAATACCGGCGGGTGCTGGCGATGGCCTGGGAGAAGCAGTCGGAGTCAAACGCCATGTGGGCGTTGTCGATTCCGATCCCGTTCATCAAGCCCGTCGGCGCCGGCGCGGGCGGCTATTTCGCCCCGCACGTGCGGTCCTACATCCGCCGGTCCGGCGCTCCGCTGAACATCGGGGCTATCGTCGCGGTCAAGGACCGGCTCAACGGGGCCCGCAATCCGCTGGCGCACCTGCATCAGCCCGACATCACCGTCGAGAAGGTGATGGAGTCGCCGATGCTGTGGGACCCGATCCGCTACGACGAGACCTGCCCGTCGTCGGACGGTGCCGCCGCGGTGGTGATCGGCAACGAGGAGGTCGCCGAAGCCCGTCTGGCACAAGGACAGCCGGTCGCGTGGATCCACGCGACCGCGCTGCGCACCGAGCCGCTGCAGTTCTCGGGGCGCGACCAGGTCAGCCCCCAGGCCGGGCGCGACGCCGCCGCGGCGCTGTGGAAGGCGGCGGGCATCACGAGCCCGATCGACGAGATCGACGCCGCGGAAATCTACGTCCCGTTCTCGTGGTTCGAGCCGATGTGGTTGGAAAACCTGGGCTTTGCCCCCGAAGGCGAGGGCTGGAAGCTCACCGAAGCCGGCGAGACGGCGATCGGGGGACGGCTACCGGTCAACCCGTCGGGTGGCGTGCTGTCGTCGAACCCGATCGGCGCCTCTGGCCTGATTCGGTTCGCCGAGGCGGCGATTCAGGTGATGGGCAAGGGCGGGGATCATCAGGTCCCCAACGCGCGTAAGGCGTTGGGGCACGCCTACGGCGGCGGCTCGCAGTACTACTCCATGTGGGTGGTCGGTGCGGACAAGCCCACGCCCGAAAAAGTCGGATCGTGACCGAAAACCCCGCACACGAGGCGGGCCGGCGCTCGCGCGAGGCGGTCATCGCGAGGGACAAAGAGGCGTGGCTGGCGGTGTTCGCCGACGACGCCATCGTCGAGGACCCGATCGGCCCGTCGGCCTTCGACCCGGAAGGCAAAGGACACCGCGGCCGCGACGCGATCTCGGCCTTCTGGGATAAGGCCATCGCCCCCACCACCAAGATCGAGTTCGTGTTCCGCGACACCTACCAATGCGGCAACGAGGAAGCCAACGTCGGCCACATCCTGATCACCCATGGCGACTATCAGGTGACCGCGGAAGGCGTCTTCACGTACAGGGCGAACGACGAGGGCCAGATGACCGCCCTGCGCGCTTATTGGGAGATGGACCGCGCGGCCGCGTCGGCCCGGAAGGTCTAGAGCGGCTCGAGTCCGGCCAGGTGCCGCTGGGCCAGTTCGCGGTAGGCCTGCGGATTCACCTTGACCCACATCTCGGCGCCCGTTCCGGCGACCGGTCCCTTGATCTGCGCCGGGGCGCCCACCGCCAGCATGCCCGCCGGGATCTGGGTGCCGGCCGTCACCAGCGAGTGGGCCGCGATCAGGCTGCGCGCGCCGATGACCGCGCCGTCGAGGACGGTGGCGTGGTTGGCGATCAGCGCCTCGGACCCGACGTGCACCCCATGTATGCAGCACATGTGCGCCACCGTGGCGCCGGGGCCGATGTCGACCGGGATGCCGGGCGGCGCGTGCAGCACCGAGCCGTCCTGCACGTTCGCGCCCTCACGCACCACGATGGGCCCGTAGTCGCCGCGCAGCACGGTGTTGAACCAGACCGATGCACCGGCCTCCACGACAACGTCGCCGATCAGGGTGGCGGTCGGGGCCACAAACGCGGTGGGATCGACCCGAGGCGCCCGACCCTCGAAAGCAAACAGCGGCATCGTCTAGATATACCCCGAGCGGGCATCCGCCGCGCATATGCCGTGGCCAGACTCGCCGTCGTTGCGCGCCGCCACCGCAAAACTGTAACGTGTTCTAGTTAGAGGGCCAGTGAGTTGGAGGTGACAGGGTGACTACCGACACCAAGGCGGTCGGCATCCGGGAGATCGATCCCGGTGCTTTGCCGACGAGGTACGCCCGGGGCTGGCATTGCCTGGGCGTCGCGAAGGACTTCCAGGACGGCAAGCCGCACTCGATCGAGGCGTTCGGCACCAAGCTGGTGGTCTTCGCCGACTCACAGGGCGACCTGAAGGTCCTGGACGGCTACTGCAGGCACATGGGTGGCGACCTCTCGGAGGGCACCATCAAGGGCGACGAGGTGGCCTGCCCGTTCCACGACTGGCGCTGGGGCGGTGACGGCCGCTGCAAGCTGGTGCCGTACGCCAAGCGCACACCCAAGACGGCGCGCACCCGCTCGTGGACGACCGACGTGCGCGGCGGCCTGTTGTTCGTCTGGCACGACCACGAACAGAATCCGCCCGACCCCGCGGTCCGCATCCCCGACATCCCGGAAGCCGCCAGCGACGAGTGGACCGAATGGCGGTGGAACCGCATCCTCATCGAGGGATCGAACTGCCGCGACATCATCGACAACGTCACCGACATGGCGCACTTCTTCTACATCCATTTCGGGTTGCCGACGTACTTCAAGAACGTTTTCGAGGGACACATCGCGTCGCAGTACCTGCACAACGTGGGCCGGCCGGACGTCAACGACCTGGGTACCTCCTACGGTGAGGCGCACCTGGACTCGGAGGCGTCGTACTTCGGGCCGTCGTTCATGATCAACTGGCTGCACAACAGCTACGGCGGCTACAAGGCCGAGTCGATCCTGATCAACTGCCACTACCCGGTCACCCAGAACTCGTTCGTGTTGCAGTGGGGTGTCATCGTCGAAAAGCCCAAGGGCATGGACGAAGCGATGACCGAGAAGTTGTCGCGCGTGTTCACCGAGGGTGTCAGCAAGGGCTTCCTGCAGGACGTCGAGATCTGGAAGCACAAGACCCGCATCGACAACCCGCTGCTGGTCGAGGAGGACGGCGCCGTCTATCAGTTGCGCCGCTGGTATCAGCAGTTCTACGTCGACGTGGCCGACATCCAGCCGGAAATGGTGGAGCGCTTCGAGATCGAGGTGGACACCACGCGCGCCAACGAGTACTGGAACGCCGAGGTCGAAGAGAACCTGAAGGCGGCCGGCGACGAAGTGCCCGCGGAGCAGCACTGACTCCATGACCCAGGATCAACCGGCGGTCCCCGACGTCGACCGGCTCGCCCGGTCGATGCTGATGCTGCACGGTGACCATCACGACCACGACGACGCGCCCGCCCGCAACGGCGGCTCCGGATCCTGGTCGAAATCAAGGGATTTCGCCAACGATCCGCAGCGCGCCGCGGCGGTCGCCGAAGCCAGTCGCGCCGACCGGGAGCGGTATCTCAGCTCGGGGCTGCTACCGGTGGATTGCCGGTTCTGCCACGCCACGGTCACCGTCCGGAGGCTGGGACCGGGTCACACCGCGGTGCAATGGAACACCGAGGCCTGGCAGCGGTGCGCCCACTTCACCGACGTGCGCAACTCCGGTGGCGATACGGCGCGGATCCGGTCGTGCCCGAAGTTGAGCGACAGCATCGAGCATGCCGTCGCGGAGGGTTACCTGGGCGAGCCCGACGAGCCCGAGGGCTGATCACAGCCCTGCGAAGCGCTCCTTGACGGTCTCGACCGTCAGCCCGTAATCGGCCAGCGAGTACTTGTGTTTGGGCGCGCGCTCGCCGGACTGGCTGTCGGCGTGCGCCTTTTCCATCGCCGCCCTCGCCTCGTCGGTCAGCGTCAGACCGAAATGCCGGTAGATGTCGGCCACCGTGCCGATCGGGTCGGCGATCAGTTCCTTGTAGTCGACGTCGTAGAACTGGTCCGGCGAATACTTGGCGCGGGCGGTGTTGAAGCGCTCCAGCCCACGCGACCAGGTATCCATTGCGTCAGCGCCGATTTGGGCCCCGTCGAACGACGTCGACCATCCCTCCGCGGTGTGCTGGGCCAGCGAGCACATCGAGGCCATGATCGTCTCAACCGGCCGATGGGTCTGGATCACCAGCGCGTCGGGGTAGGTCGCCATCAACGCGTCCAGTGCGAACAGGTGACTGGGATTCTTCAGCACCCAACGCTTTTCGGCGTCGTTGAGCCCGATCAGCTGGAGGTTCTTGCGATGCCGACGGTAGGACGGCGTCCAGTCCTGCTCAGACAGCCACTGCGCATAGCTGGGCAGGTGCGCCAAGGTCTCGTAGGACACCGAATGCAGCGACTGCCGAAGCAGCTGCCAGCATTCCTCGAGCTCGTACGCGGCCATGAAGTGCAGGCCCGTGTAACCGGGATTCTCTTGGTGGTGCCGGTTGAATTGCTCGTCGAGCTGGCGATAAAGGGGGTGGGAGTCCCAGGTTTCGCGCGGCGGCCGCGGCTGCGGGAATTCGGCCAGCCACATGTGCAGACCCTGGTGCGCGGGGTCGGCGCCCAGTAGCCGGTGCAGCGCGGTGGTGCCGGTGCGCACCAGGCCGGTGACGAAGATCGGGCGTTCGATCACGACATCGGCGTGCTGCGGGTACTGCTTCCACGACGCCTCGGACAGCAGCCGGGCCACCAGGGCTCCGCGCAGAAAGAACCGATTCATCTTGCTGCCCAACACCGTGAGCCCGGCTTCGGTCCGGTAGGAATCCAGCAGCACCTGAAGCGCTTCGAGATAGTTGTCGTCGTTGGCGCCGAAGTCGTCGAGCCCGGTCAGCTTGGTGGCCGAGGCGTGCAGCTCGTCGACGGTGCCGATGTCGGTGCGATCGGACATTACGTGTGGTACTCCCCGCAGTTGACGTCCAGCGTCTGCCCCGTGATGCCGCTGGACAGGTCGCTGGCCAGGAAAAGGATCGCCGAGGCCACCTCGTCTTCGGTGGGCAGGCGCTTCAGGTCGGAGTTCGCCGCGGTGGCGGCATAGATCTCATCCACCGTCGTGCCGTACTTGCCCGCCTGGTGTTCGAAGTAGGCCTGCAGGGTGTCACCCCAGATATAGCCCGGGGCAACGGAATTCACGCGGATCCCCTTCTCGCCAAGCTCGGTGGCCAGCGACTGCGACATCGACAGCAGCGCCGACTTCGCCATCTTGTAGGCGCCGTACTTGGCCTGGGAATGGCGCAGCACCATGGAGTTGACGTTGACGATCGATCCGTGCGATTTCTCCAGCGCGGG
The DNA here is from genome assembly GCF_001667885.1 of Mycobacterium scrofulaceum. GTDB lineage: Bacteria > Actinomycetota > Actinomycetes > Mycobacteriales > Mycobacteriaceae > Mycobacterium > Mycobacterium scrofulaceum_C. The sequence continues at coordinate 10,620 of NZ_LZJW01000176.1, forward strand.
CGTGAAAGCCTGAATGAGTCGCAGCGCGCCCAGCGCGCTGAGCTCTATCGCATCGCGGATGTGCTGAAAGCTGGTGCCGGCCAACGGCTTCATGGACGGGACGCGAAAGGCGTTGTTGATCAGCACGTCGACCTTGCCGTAGGTGGCCATGGTGGTCTCGACGAGGTAGTTCACTTCGTCGTCGTCGGTGATGTCGGCACGCACCGCCAAGGCTTTGTGCCCGGTGTCGTTGACCTGTTTGGCGACGCTTTCGAGCCGCTCCACCGTCCGCGCCGCCAGCACCAAGTCGGCGCCGTCCTGGGAGCATCGGTGCGCCAGGGTGGTGCCGAGCCCCGGCCCCACGCCGCTGATGACGACGACCTTTTCGTTGAGTAAGCCCGACATCGTCACCCCAGCATCCTGGCCGCAATTTGCTGTTGGCGCAGCGCTATTCGCGCACGCCATTCGTCTTCGGAGATCTTATTGTGCTCGAAATACGGCAACGTGGCGGGTACGGCGTCGAAGTCGACCAACTCCACGGTAGGCCCGTCCGCCTCGGTGAGCTGACGCGAGACCCGCTGCCAACGGAACTGCAGGAAGCCCCGCCGATGCGCGAGGGTCTCCACCCAGTTGGTCACCCCCGGATTCTGGTCGGCGACGACAATGCGCACCTTGCCATCCGGATCCGCTTGTGCCTGAGTGTTGTTCAGCGATGTCTGGTGGTTGATGTAGTCCAGCGAGATGTACCACAGGCTGCCCAGCTGGAAGCCGAGGTAGGGCGCGTCGGAAACCGGGATGGTGATCACCAGCGCTTGATCGGGCCTCAGGTCGTAGTGGCCGACCGATGAATACTGGGTCGCCAGTCCGCCCGGCGTCAGCCGGGGCGCGACCATGGTGTTCACCGGAAGATCGAGGTAGAACCACTGCGGAAACTGCAGCCACGTTTTCACCCGGTTGACGAGCTGCTTTGCGGCTGTGGCGTAACGCTTTTCGATTGTTTCGCGGGTCAGGGGCGGCGGGGCGGTGCCCGCGGTGTCCAACCGCGAGATCGACAGCGTGCCGCGCTGCGCCGACCAGTCGCCGTAGACCTCGCGGATAACCAGCTGCCCGTTGCTGGTGGGCCGCACGCGCCATTCGAAGCTGCCGTCGGCGGCGATGTCCAGTTCGCGGTCGTCGAACGCCGCCTGGCTGGCGGGCACGTTGTCGTCGGTGTATTCCCCGCCGAGGAGCTGGAAGCTCAGGTCAGTCGTGGTGCCGCGCCGGCCGGTGACGACGTAGTCGTGATTGGCGTGGACGCGCGTGCCGAAGTAGAGGGTGTCCGGATTGTCCAGCCCCATCTTGGTGAACGGCCCGGTTCCCGACTGCAGGAACGGGTGGTCCCGCTCGTAGTCGAAGGCCAAGTGGATACAGGCCGAAACGCAGCCCGCCAGATACTGCAGCCCTTCGAGCAAGTCTGCCTCGGTCTCGATGAAGGGCGCTTCGGCGACCAGTTGCTCGGCTTCCGCGATCGCGGCGGTGAGAGGATCAGAGAACACGCATAGACGCTAGAACGTGTTCTACTTTTTCGTCAATGGCGAACGTTCTCGCGCGTCCGGCCCAACGTTCACCGACGAGGCCGACTCACTACGGTGCGCACTGCTGCGAGAGGTCGATCAGATGCTGGCGCACGTCCGGATGCCGATTCAGGTAGTCGATGACGTTGGGGCCGCCCCCTTCCGCCTCCGACTTGGCCTGCAGCTGCTGATGCAGGTCGGGATGCCGCTGCAGGTACTGGTCGATGGAGTTACCCACGGTCTGATTGCATTGCGGCGCGGCGCCGGCGACCGGGAGGGCGATCACCGTCGCGGCGGTGGCGGCCAGCAAACCCCCGGCGAGCACGCCGTACAGTCCGCGGCCACGAGTGTTCCTGGATGTCACGGTCATGCGCGCCAGGTTACTCCGGGTAGCTATGCCTCGCCTGTGCGCGCGGTCACTTGGCGGCGGCGGCGCTTTCTTGCTCGCGCTTGATCTCCAGCGCGATGTCGATGAGTTGGTCCTCTTGACCGCCGATGAGTTTGCGCTGACCGGCACGGTGCAGCAGCTGGTGGGCGGGCACGCCGTAGCGCTCGGACTGGCGGATGGCGTGCTTGAGGAAGCTCGAGTAGACCCCGGAGTAGCCCATGATCAGGGCGTTGCGGTCCAGCAGGCACTCGGCGGGCATGGCCGGGGCGACCACCTCCTCGGCGGCGTCGGCGATGTCGAAGAAGTCGATCCCGGTCTTGACGCCGATCTTGTCGAACACGCCGATGAGCGCCTCGACGGGCGCGTTGCCCGCTCCGGCGCCGAACCGGCGACACGAACCGTCGATCTGCTTGGCCCCCGCGCGGACGGCCTCCACCGAGTTGGCCACCCCGAGCCCGAGATTTTCGTGGCCGTGGAAGCCCACCTGGGCGTCGTCGCCCAGCTCGGCAACCAGGGCGGCGACCCGGTCGCGCACCCCTTCGAGGACCAGCGCGCCGGCCGAGTCGACCACATAGACGCACTGGCAACCGGCGTCGGCCATGATGCGGGCCTGGGCGGCCAGCTTCTCCGGCGGAATCGTGTGGCTCAT
>NZ_LZJW01000177.1 GCF_001667885.1 Mycobacterium scrofulaceum
GCACCCCCCGACGACGACCCCCCACCCTTCTAGGGCGCCGGCGCTGTCAAGGCCTGCGCGGGTTCATCATTCGCCCGCAGCCCATCATGGCGGGCATGCCCTGCTCCACGAAGCCGGTGACCTCGCGCGCATGCGCACGAATGACGTCGGCGAGGGCCGGGTCGTCGGTGGTCTCCTCGGCGATCACACCTTTGGCGGTGAAAGTCAGCTGGCGCCGGTAGCCGCCGGCGCGGCGGAAAAGCGTCGGCAGCGTTTGGCTCATGCAAGTGATTTCGCTTCCCTGGTCCAGGTGGGCGTACATGCTCGAGACGTGCTCCTGCAGCTGGGCGGCCAGGTCCGGGGATGCCGATTCGGTGGTGGTTCGCACGCCACCGGGAATGTCCTCGACCACCCGGCTGATCTCGCTGTGCCGCATGAACATCTCCATGTAGCGGCTCATGTCCATCTGACCAGCGCCCATGAAGCCGCCGCAGTCGGTGAGCCGGATTGCCGTCGCGGGCAAGACACCGCGACGGACGTATCGCAGACCCAAGATGCCGCCCGCGCCCAGCGCGCCGAACGCGGTGAGCGCCGCGCGCCGCGTCCAATTAGCCATCGCCACGTCCCTCCAGGGCAGGTTCCACGCAACAAGCCAAGCTGACCAGACCCGCAAATCCCTTTCTAGGGCCAATGGTCCCTACCCCCGGTGGGTATATCTGTGACATCGTTCGGGGTATGACGGAAACTCCTGAAACCAGCGTGGGAACCGTGGCAGGCCATCACGGGGACCCGTACGCGCGCAGCCGGCTGGCCCACGTGGCCGCTTGGGTGGTCATCGTGGCCGGTGTCGTGTTCGTGGTCGGGGCCATCTTCTTCACCGGGCTGTTCTTGGGCTGGTCCTCGGGTGATCACTACGGCTGGCGCCACGGTTATGGCGGCGGGCGTGCCGGCACCTGCCCGATGATGCAGCCGGGCGGAATGATGGGTCCGGGCATGATGGGCCCGGGCGGAATGATGGGCCCCGGCGGGATTGGCCCCGGCGGGATGGGCCCCGGGGGCACGGTCGGCCCGGTCGGGCCTCAGCAGACGCCCGCACCGACGGCGCCGCGCCCCTAGCGGACAGCGCCTCCGGCGGCGTCGTGGAATTCGCTATTGCCGTGGCACAACCCGTCCGGCGTTTCTCGTTCGGCAACCGGTAAGCCGCGCGCAACCGCGCGCCCACGCGGGCGGCGCGGGCGTCCGACCGGGTTTTCATTCGGCCTGTCATAGTTAGCCGACCGCTCTAGAATGAGACGCTTTGGTCTGCCCTGTAGCCGGTCGGGATGAGGTTGGTATGAAGAGCCGTGCGCGCACTCGACGTCAGCCGGCCGGTGGCCGCCCGCGCAGGGCGGCCGCCTTGCTGAGGGCGGCGTTGGGCTGCGCGGCGGCGGCAATCGTGGTGGCGGGGTGCACATCCTTCGTCGACGGGCGGGCGCTGTCGATGCTCAACGATCCGTTCCGGGTGGGTGGCTTGCCCGCCACCGACGGGCCCAGCGGCATTCGCTCGAACGCACCCGCGGCGACCGGCACGGTGGTCAACACGGACGATGGCGCGATCGACAAGTTGTCGTTGCTGTCCATCAACGACATCGAGGACTATTGGAAGTCGGTGTACGGGCAATCCCTGAAGGGAAGTTTCGTCCCGGTCGGCAAGATGGTGTCGTACAACTCCAAGGATCCGTCCAGCCCCATCGTTTGCCACAACGACACCTACAAGCTCGTCAACGCCTTCTACACCTCGCGCTGCAACCTGATCGCCTGGGACCGCGGGGTGTTCATGCCCGTCGCGCAGCGGTACTTCGGCGACATGTCGGTCAACGGCGTGCTGGCGCACGAATTCGGTCACGCCCTGCAGAACATGGCGCATCTGGTGACCAAACGCGACCCCACGATCGTGCACGAGCAGCAGGCCGACTGCTTCGCGGGCGTGTACCTGTTCTGGGTTGCCGACGGCAAGTCGCCGCGGTTCACGCTGAGCACCGCCGATGGGCTCGACCATGTGCTGGCCGGGATCATCACTACCCGCGACCCCGTGATCGACAGCGAGAGCGAGAACGACGACGAACACGGGTCCGCCCTGGACCGAATCAGCGCCTTCCAAATGGGTTTCATCGACGGAGCCTCGGCATGTGCGGGGATAGACAAGAAGGAAATCGAGCAGCGCCGCGGCGATCTGCCGAACGCGCTGCGCGTCGACAGCAGCACCGGAAACCCCGAGACCGGTGAGGTCCCGATCGACCAGGACACCTTGTCGACATTGATGGAACTGCTCGGAAAGATCTTCTCCCCGAAGAACCCACCGGCGTTGTCCTACCAGCCCGCCGATTGCCCCGACGCCAAGCCCAGCCCGCCGGCGTCCTACTGCCCGGCCACCAACACGATCGTGATCGACCTGCCCAAGCTCGCCACGATGGGCAAGGTCGCCGACGAGAACGAACAAACCCTGCCGCAGGGCGACGACACCGCCCTGTCGGTCGTGATGTCGCGCTACGCGCTCGCCGTGCAGCACGAGCGCGGGCTGGTGATGCAGAGCCCGTGGACCGCGCTGCGCACGGCGTGCCTGACCGGCGTGGTGCACCGCAAGATGGCCGAACCCATCGAGCTGTCGTCGCAGAAGCAGCTGCTGCTGACGGCCGGTGATCTCGACGAGGCGGTAGCCGGGTTGCTCACCAACCACCTCGTCGCCAGCGACGCGGACGGCACCAGCGTGCCCGCCGGTTTCACCCGGATAGCGGCCTTCCGCGGCGGCGTGGCCGGCAACATGGACGCCTGCTACTCCCGCTATCCGGGCTGACCGAAAAGCCTCCGGGGTCAACCGATTTCGGCGAGCCTGGGAATCACCTCGTCGCCGAGGCGGCGGATGAAGCCGACGGGATCGGGATTGCCGGGGAACGGACCGGCGTTGACCAGCTCGACGCCCAGTCCGGCGAAGGCCTCGACCGTCCCGAAGTACCCGTCGAGGTCATCGAACGGATTGACGAAGAGGCCCACGGTCTTGCGGATTTCGCCTGGGTCCCGGCCGACGGTGTCACAGTGCCGGTGTAGCACCTCGATCTTGTGCTGGAGCTCGTCCGGCTCGGTCACGGTGCTGTTCCAGATGTCGGCATACTGCGCGACCAGTCGCAGCGTCTTCTTCTCGCCATCGCCACCGATCAGGATCGGCGGGCGCCGAATCGGTTGCGGCTCACAGATTGTCTCGGCCAGCTGGTAGTGCTTGCCCCGGTACGGCCCGTTGTCCGCGCTCCACATCTGACGGCAGATCTGCAGCGTCTCCTCGAGCATCTCGAAGCGCTGGCTGACGGGCGGATAGGGGAAGCCCAGGGCGGCGTGTTCGCGGTCGTACCAGGCCGCGCCGAGCCCCAGCGCCGAGCGGCCCTGTGACAGCACGTCCAGCGTGGTGACCGCCTTGGCCAGCAGTCCCGGATAGCGATAGGTGACGCCGGTGACCAGCAGGCTCAGGTCGATCTTGGTCGTCTGTCCGGCCAGAAAGCCCAATGACGTGTAGCCCTCGAGGAACGGGTCCTCCGCGCGCCCCACGGCTTCCATCTGAAAGAAGTGGTCGGCGAGTGTGAACAGCGTTGCGCCGCCCTGTTCGGCGGCCTTGGCCGCGTCGGCCAGTGTCGGACCCAGTGCCGCCGGGTTGCCGGGCAGAAAATCGATGAAGTGGATTCCTAGTTCCATTGCAGCTCTTGCCCTTTCATTACTCGGTCAAGCGCTCGAGCAGCGTTAGCGCATCGAGGATGACTCGACGCTCGGGTTCCGAATACCGCTCGTGGATGGCGCGAGCCAGCCACTCCTCACGGACCTGGCGGTTGCTCTCGGCGCGCCGCCGGCCCGCCGCGGTCAACGAAATCAATTGTCGTCGGCCGTCTTCCGGATCGGGCGTGCGCTCGATGAGCCCCCGCTGCTCGAGGGCGGCCACTATCGTGGCCATGGATTGTGGACGCACCCGTTCGGCCGAAGCCAGGACGCTCGCCGATGAGGCCCCCTCCTTCCAGAGCCGGTTCAGCACCGCGGTCTGCGAGGGGGTCAGGTCGTCGTCGGTGGCGAGTTCCCTCAACTGACGCCGCAGCCGGCTGAACATCACCCGCAGGTCGCGGGCCGCCGCCGCCGCGGACTCTGTCACGCCGTCCACAATGACAGTCTAAACTGATCAGTCCAAACTGTCTAATTTCGCCCGAGCAGCTGCAGGGCGGCGTCGACCGCCAGCGCCGCCACGTTGAGGGTCTTGGATCGCAGATCGTGTCGCGCGCCGGCGATCTCGACGACGGCTGTCGTGCCGGTGACCAGCGCGGCGGCGGCACGCAGTTCGTCGGGCGTGCCGAAGGGATCCGAGGTCCCGTGCGTAAAGACGGTCGGCACCCTGATGTCGGGCAGGTGCTCGGTGCGGGCGCGCTCGGGCTTCCCCGGCGGATGCACCGGATACGAGAACAGCGTCAACACGTCCACGGCCACCTCCCGGTCGGCCACCACCATGGACGTCTGCCGGCCGCCGTAGGAATGGCCGCCGGCGATCAACGGACCGTCCACGAGACCCCGGCACAATGTGATCGCCTCGACGATTCCGGCCCGGTCGGCGGCCCCCGAGCCGGACGGCGGTCCGCTGGGGCGCCGCCGCCGGTAGGGCAGGTTGTACCGGACAGCGAGCCAGCCGCGGCGCGCCCACTCGTCGCAAACCTGTTGCAGCAGCGGTGAATCCCGGTTGCCACCCGCGCCGTGGGTGAGGACCACCACCCCGGCGGGCGGCGCGTCGGGTTCGTGCGCCACACCGGCGATCTGGTCCAGGTTCAAACTCATGACAGCCGAAACAGCGGTGAGACGGGGCCGTGCCCATGGCCCAGTGGATAGGAGGCGCGCAGGCACTCGGTGACCCACCGCTTCCCGAAGCCGACCGCGTCGGGCACGGTGTATCCGTGCGCCAGCGCGCACGCGATCGCGGTGGCCAGCGTGTCGCCACCGCCGTGGTCGTTACCGCCGGGCAGTCGCTCGGCATCGAACTCGTAGAAGGACGCACCGTCGTAGAGCAGGTCGCAGCTGCGATCGGAGGACCGCAGGTGGCCGCCCTTGACCAGCGCCCACCGCGGCCCCAGCGCGTGCAACGCCTTGGCCGCCTGGCGCTGCGACCCCGCGTCCACCACGTCGATGCCGACCAGCAGCCGCACCTCGTCGAGGTTCGGCGTCACCAGCGTGGCCAACGGAAACAATTGGCTGCGAAGCGAATCCAGCGCCGATGCGGCGAGCAGCGCGTCGCCGTGCATCGAGGCGCACACCGGATCGACGACGAGCGGCACCGTCAGACCCAGCCGGTGCCAGGTGGCGGCCACCGCCGCGATGATGCCCGACGACGCCAGCATCCCGGTCTTGGCGGCCTGGACGCCGATGTCGGTGACGACGGCTTCGATCTGGGCGGCCACCACGTCGTCGGGCACCTCGTGAAAGCCCTTGACGCCCACGGTGTTCTGCACGGTGACCGCGGACACCGCGACGCAGGCGTGCACGCCCAGCAGTGCCATGGTGCGCATGTCGGCCTGAATGCCGGCGCCGCCCCCCGAGTCGGACCCGGCGATGGACAGCACGCGCAGCGGGGTGGCGCCCGGCGGCGGCACAGGCAGAAACGTCACCGGGGCCGCGTTGCGCTTGCGATCACTGCTGTGCGATCGGCAGGTACACCCGGTTGCCGTGCTCGGCGAACTCGCGCGACTTCTCGGCCATGCCCTCGTTCATGACCGCCTCGATCGCCTCCTCGCTGTCGAGCCCGTGCTCGGCGGCGTAGGCGCGAACGTCGGCGGTGATCCGCATGGAGCAGAACTTGGGCCCGCACATCGAGCAGAAGTGGGCCGTCTTGGCCGGCTCGGCCGGCAGGGTCTCGTCGTGGAATTCCCTTGCGGTGTCGGGGTCCAACGACAGGGCGAACTGGTCGTTCCAGCGGAACTCGAAGCGAGCGGTGCTCAAAGCGTCGTCACGCTCCTGGGCGCGGGGATGACCCTTGGCCAGGTCGGCGGAGTGGGCGGCGATCTTGTACGCGATCACCCCGTCCTTGACGTCCTTGCGGTCCGGCAACCCCAGGTGTTCCTTCGGGGTCACGTAGCACAGCATCGCGGTGCCGGCCTGGGCGATGATCGCCGCGCCGATCGCCGACGTGATGTGGTCGTAGGCCGGCGCGATGTCGGTGGCCAGCGGACCGAGGGTGTAGAACGGCGCCTCCTCGCACAGCTCCTCTTCCAGCCGCACGTTCTCGACGATCTTGTGCATCGGGACGTGCCCCGGCCCCTCGATCATGACCTGCGCGCCATGGGCTTTCGCGATCTTGGTCAGTTCGCCCAGCGTGCGCAGCTCGGCGAACTGCGCCGCGTCGTTGGCGTCGGCGATCGACCCGGGCCGCAGCCCGTCACCGAGCGAGAAGGTGACGTCATAGCGGGCGAAGATGTCGCAGAGCTCCTCGAAGTTGGTGTAGAGGAACGACTCCCGATGATGGGCCAGGCACCAGGCGGCCATGATCGAGCCGCCGCGGGACACGATCCCGGTCACCCGCTTGGCGGTCAGTGGCACATACCGCAGCAGCACGCCGGCGTGCACGGTCATGTAATCCACGCCCTGCTCGCACTGCTCGATCACGGTGTCGCGGTAGATCTCCCACGTCAGCTCGGTCGGGTCGCCCTTCACTTTCTCCAGCGCCTGGTAGATCGGCACGGTGCCGACCGGCACGGGGGAGTTGCGCAGGATCCACTCGCGGGTCTCGTGGATGTTCTTGCCGGTGGACAGGTCCATGATGGTGTCCGCGCCCCAGCGGGTGGCCCACACCATCTTGTCGACCTCCTCGGCGATCGAGGACGTCACCGCGGAGTTGCCGATGTTGGCGTTGACCTTCACCGCGAAGGCCTTGCCGATGATCATCGGCTCGCTCTCGGGGTGGTTGTGGTTCGCCGGGATCACCGCGCGGCCGCGGGCGACCTCGTCGCGCACCAGCTCGGCGGGCATGTCCTCGCGGGCGGCGATGTATGCCATCTCGGCGGTGATCTCGCCGGCCCGGGCCCGCTGCAACTGGGTGCCGCGGTCGCGGACCACCCCGGGCCGCGGCGGCAGCCCCGCCGTCACATCGATCACCGCCTCCGGGTCGGTGTAGGGGCCGGAGGTGTCGTAGAGATCGAAGTGGTCCCCGGTGGACAGGTGCACGCGCCGGAAGGGCACGCGCGCGCCGCCTTCCAGCTCGCGGTAGACCTTGCTGCTGCCCGCGATGGGTCCGGTGGTGACGGACGCGTCGACGGCCTTGGAAAGGACGGGGGTTTTTGCCAAGGTCATTTCTTCATCTCCCTACGCCGGCATTACCCGGTCAGGTTCGTACGGTCGACGGCCGCAAGCCGTCCTCTCAGCGCATTCGACGTGCGCTCCCGCGTATGTGGATGTTCCGCACGCGACGTTACCCCCACCCCGGGCCACTCGGCAGGCGGGCGGCGAATCTCCCGGGCCGGTAGCCGGGTGTATCCCCTGAATGGAAAAATGCAAACGTGCAAGAGCAGGAGGAGATGGACGGGTCGGCACCCGCCGGTGCCCGCGGCCAGACGCTGGGCCCGGTCGAGGCGGTCGCCCGTCATCTCAACGTCGGCGCCTTCCGGTTCTGGTTCATCGGTGAGCGCTGGGAATGGTCCGACGAGGTGGCCAGGATGCATGGCTACGAACCGGGGACCGTCGAGCCGACGACGAAACTGTTGTTGTCGCACAAGCATCCCGAGGACCGTCAGCACGTGCAGGAGGTGCTCGACTACGCCCTGCAGTCGGCGGAGTCGTTCTCCAGCCGGCACCGGTTCGTCGACACCGCGGGCAACGTGCACGACGCGATCGTGGTGGCCGACCGCATGCACGACGAGTCGGGCGCGGTGGTGGGCACGGCCGGCTACTACATCGACCTGACGAACACCTTCGACGAGACCCGGCAGGAGGTGCTCGACGAGGCCCTGCCGGATCTGTTCGAGAGCCGCGCGGCGATCGAGCAGGCCAAGGGGGTGCTGATGTACGTGTACCGGGTCAGCGCCGCGCAGGCTTTCCGGGTGCTGCAGTGGCGGTCGCAGGAGACCAACGTGAAGCTGCGGTCGCTGGCCCGGCAACTACTCGCCGAGGTCACTTCTTTGGACGGCGCCACATCCGCGCTGCAGAGTCAGTTGGATCACGTGCTGCTGACGGTGCATGAACGGATATCCGACGAGTCCTCTGGGTAACCATAGGAATACGCGAACGGGGCAGCCCGCAAACAGTTAGTGTTCCTAGACACTGCGAGCGGCGCGCGCCGCCTCCGGAACGGCTGCGAAAGGCAGAAGGAAGTTGTTGGCGGTGGAACACGAGGCTCTCGATGACGCGGTGGTGGTGCGCGTCAAGGGCGGCGTCGACTCAAGTACCGTCGGTGAGGTCACCGCCCACCTGAACGCCGCGCTCAAGCTGGCCGAGGCCCATCCGGCCCGGTTGGTCGTCATCGACCTGCAAGCGGTCGACTTCTTCGGCAGCGCCGCGCTGAACGCGGTGCTCGAGTGTCACGACGACGGCAAGGAAGCGGGCACCGGCGTCCGGCTGGTCGCGGACCACGACCCCGTGCTCCGCCCGATCCAGGTGACCGAGCTGGACCGCATCTTCGACATCTACCCCACCATGTCCGAGGCGCTGCAAAACAAGCGACAGCAATGAACCCGGCGCTGCCGGCCGACCTCGCGGCTGCGGCCGCGTTGGGCGGGGAGATGGGCCGCCGGTTCGCCGAATTCGACTGGGCCGCCCACCCGTTGGGCTCCCCGCGGGAATGGTCGGTCGAAGTGCGGGCTGCCGTGGCGGTCGCCCTGACCTCGCGGTTCCCCATCGTGCTCTGGTTAGGGCCCGGGAACCTGTTCCTGATGTACAACGACGGCTATGCGCAGATCCTGGGGGACAAACACCCCGCGGCCCTGGGTCGCCCCGCGGAACAGGTGTGGTGGGAGATCTGGGAGCAGATCTCCCCGATGCTCACCAGCGTGATGGAGACCGGCGTCGCCACCTGGTCCGACGACCTGATGCTGCCGCTCATCACCGGCGGTCAGTCCCAGGAGCGGTATTTCACCTTCACCTACAGTCCCATCATCGGCGGCGGCGGTGCGGTCACCGCCGTTTTCTGCGCGGTGATCGAAACGACCGACCGGGTGTTGAGTGAGCGTCGGCTCCACCTGCTCAACGCGGTGGCGACCGCCGTGATGGACACCCACGCCATCGACGACGCGGTGAGCAGCACCATCGCGATATGCGGGGCGCAGCCACTGGACTTGCCGTTCATCGCCGTCTACATGGCGGACGACGAGGCCGCGCGCGACAGCACGTTGCGGGGGGCCACGCCGTCGATCCTGCCGCTGCTGCCCCGCTCGCTGTCCGAACTCAGCGGTTGGGGCACGACGCCACGCGCCCGGACCGCGCGCGTCATCGACCGGCTTGAAGACGTAATCCCTGGCATCACAGAGCGATTCGGCGAGAACTGTCCCCAGCGGGCGCTGGTGTTGCCGCTGGGTGAAACGTCGAACGCCGGGGCGGTGGTGATCGGGGCGAACCCGCGGCGCCCCCTCGATTCGATGTACCGCGGATTCTGCCAACTGCTGGCCGACCAACTGTCCGCCGCGTTCGCCTCCGCCCTCTCCTACGAGCAGCAGCGGCAGCGGGCCGACGCGCTGGCCGAGCTGGACCGGGCGAAGACGGCGTTCCTGACCAACGTCAGCCACGAATTCCGCACGCCCCTGACCCTGCTGCTCGGGCCGCTCGACGACGCGCTCGCCGAAGCGGCGCCGGAAAGCGCGCTGGCGGACCGGCTGAGCACGGCGGCCCGCAACGCGCGGCGCCTGCAGCGCCTGGTCGACTCGCTGCTCGACTTCTCCCGCATCGAAGCGGGCCGAGCGAACGCGAGGTTGGCGTGTACCGACGTCGGCGCGCTGACCGCCCACATCGCCTCATCCTTCACCGAGCTCTGCCGCCGGGCGGGGCTCGAACTCGTTGTGGACTGCTCCCCGGTGCTGGCCGACGTCGACCCCGGCATGTGGGAGACGATCATCCTGAACCTGCTGTCGAACGCGGTGAAATACACGCTGCAGGGCTCGATTTCGGTCGAGGTGCGCGCCGAGCCGGGGTACTGCGTGGTGGCCATGCGCGACACCGGGGTCGGGATCGCCGCCGAGGACCTCGACCGGCTGTTCGACCGCTTCTACCGGGCGGACAACCTGCGCGGCCGCAGCGTGGAGGGCTCCGGCATCGGGCTCTCGCTGGTGCGCGGGCTCGTCGAGCTGCACAACGGGACCGTGGAGATCGACAGCGAACTGGACCGCGGGACGACGGTCACCGTCCGGCTGCCGCAGTCGATCGGCACCGCTGCCGACCAGTCGACCGCCGGCCTGCTGGACGAGACCAACCCGTACGTGGCCGAGGCCCGGCAATGGCTGACGCCCGTCTCGGGCCGCGGCGGGCCGCCCCCCGCGCCCGAGAGATCGCGCCAGCTGGTGCTGATCGCCGACGACAACGCCGACATGCGACACCACCTCGATCGGGTGCTGTCGGCCCATTGGGAGACGGTGCTCGCCGCCGATGGGGAGTCGGCGCTGGCGGCGACCCGACAGCTGCGCCCGGACGCGGTCGTCACCGACGTCATGATGCCCGGCATCGACGGGTTCGCCTTGGTGGCGGCCATCCGCGCCGACCCGGACCTGGCCGCCACGCCGGTCCTCATGCTGTCGGCACGGGCCGGGGCCGAGGCGGTCGACGAGGGCTATGCCGGTGGCGCCGACGATTACCTGCCCAAGCCGTTCCGCTCCCAGGAACTGGTCGACCGGGTCAAGTCGCGGCTGGCCGCGGTGGCCCGCGAGCGCGACCGCCAGCGGCGCGCGGCGGCCTCGGATCTGGTGCTACTCGACTCCGCCCTGCAGGCCACCGACTCGGTCGCCGGGATCCTGGATGCCTTGTTGCAGTCGTCATTCGGCTCCGCGGACGCCGCCACCGTCACGATCGGCGTCTTCGACGGCGAACGCCACATCCGGTTTGAATACGCCGGTCACCTGCCCGGCGAACTGCGCGACCGCTACCACGTGACCACGCTTGACTCGCCGGTCATCGGAGCCGACGTGGTGCGCACCGGCGAGTCGATGGTCGTCACCGACACGTTGGACCTGCCCGCGCGTTATCAGCACGCGGTGCAGGACACCGCGGACAGCGTTCGCGCCTGCGTCGCCCACCCCTTGCGGGATCACTCCGGCCGTGTCGTCGGCGTGCTGCTGCTGCTGTGGCCGACGCCGCGCGAGTTCGACGCCGCCGAACTGGACGCGTTCAGCCGAATGGCCGACCTGACGTCCGCCGCCCTGGACCGGGTCCGCGTCATGGCGCGCGAACACCGGATCGCGGTCGACTTCCAGGAACAGCTGCTGGACCTGGACCGCCACTCGACGGCCGCGGTGGTGGCCGCCGTGTATCAACCCGCGGGTGAGGCGATGCGCGTCGGCGGGGACTGGTACTCGGTCACCCCGCTGGATCGCACCCACCGCCTCGGGATCTCGGTGGGCGACGTCGTCGGGCACGGGCTTGCGGCCGCGATCGTGATGAGCAGGCTGCGCGCCGCGGTGGCGGCCTCGGCCCTGACGGCGGGCGAACCGGGCGCGGTGCTGGGCGCGCTGGACCGCTACGGCGCCAGCGTCGCGGGCGCACGCTGCGCGACGGTGGCCTACGCCCTCGTCGAGACCGAACCGGACACCGGCTGCGCGACCGTCAGCTACAGCTGCGCCGGCCACCCCTACCCGCTGCTGGTGTTTCCCGACCGTCGCGCGGTGTTCCTCACGGCCGGCCGGCGCCTCCCGGTCGCCATCAAGGAACACGACGCCGAGAACTACCCGTCCGACGCCACCGCGACGGCCAATGTGCCACCGGGAACCCTGATCCTGCTGTACACCGACGGACTCATCGAGCGGGCCGGCGAGACGCTGGACGACGGCCTAGCCCGGCTGCAGTCCGCGGCCGCGGAGTGCGTCGACCTTCCGGTCGAGTCGGTCTGCGCCGAGCTGTTGTCCCGAATGGCGCCGCCGGCCGGCTACCGCGACGACGTCGTCCTGCTCGCGCTGCGCGCGAGCCACGAAACCCCGCGCAGCTTCGCCACCGTGGTGACGGCCGCGCCGGGGCAGATCCCCGTCGCCCGCGAACGGCTGCGCAAGTGGCTGGCCGGCATCGCCGTCAACCCGAAGCGCGAGATGGACATCCTGCTGGCGGCCGGCGAGGCCGTGACCAACGCGATCGAGCACGGCAGCGACGGCGAGGCGCGCCGGACGGTGTCCGTGGAGGCCTTCCTGCGCGAGCGGACGGTGGCCGTCACGGTCAGCGACACCGGCCGCTGGGTGGGCGATTCCTCGGCCAGCCTGCGCAGCCGCCGCCGCGGCCGCGGCCTGACCCTGATCGGCGGGCTGGCCGATCACGTCGACACGCTGCGCACCGCGGGAGGGACCCGGGTCACGTTGCGGTTCGAGGGCGTCGTCCCGACGCCCTAGGCGCGGTTAGGCCTCCTCCATCGCCTCGCCGAGCTCTTCCAGCAGCTTGTTGTGGTGGTTGGCCGCCAGGAAGTGCCCCGCGGCGATCACCAGGGCGACCGGCCAGTCGATGAGTTCGAACGCGGCCAGCGCGGCCAGGCCCCCGAAATAGGCCAACTGCTCCGGCCGGGGAATCTCCATCTGGCCGACGACCGGAAGGTTCACGACGAACGTCTCGCCTTCGCGGATCTTTTCCACCGCCTCGCGCTGCGACGTCCCCCTGCGCGACTTCTTTTCCGCCATCATTTGCCTTTCAGTAACGAAGGGTTTGCCGCCTCGCCGGGTGCTGCGGCCACCGTCGGACCTATGTCGACGATGACCGACGCCGGGGGCGATCCGCTAGTTTCCTCTATTGCTCGGGTGCTGAAGGTGCCGTTACAGGAACTCTATGCGCTGCTGTGGCGGGCCGGGGTCGTAGAGGTTCACCCGCCCCGACGGGCGCCGCGCCAGATTTGTCCGGACCCGTCAGCGCACGATTCGCGATCCCGATCGCGACGGTCGCCGCAGCGGCGGATCCCAGCCCCTGCGCCCAGCCGACTGGACCCAGCGGTGTGCATCCCAGCAGTTGGCTGACCACGGGGATGCTGATCAGCGTTCCCATCGCGGCCAGCGAGCCCACCGCGGTGAACACCACCAGCGGGGCGTGTGAATCGAGCAGCGTCTGACCCAGCTCGGCGCCCACCAGGGCGACCAGCGCCACGGTCGACGCGCGCTGCGGGCGGCCGGTGACGCTGCCCATCGCCCACGCCGCCGTCGTCGCGGCGGCGGTGGTGACGCCCCGGATGGCGACGGCGCGCCACAACGCGGGCTGATCCGGGCCCCGGATGCCCGGGTCGACCGGGCCGCTGGGCTTGCTCACCGCCAGGGCCGCTGCGGGCAGCGCGTCGGTCATCATGTTCACCAAGAGCAGCTGGCGGGTGTTCAGCGGCGAGGTCCCGGTGATCGCGCTGCCCACGATGGCAAACAACACCTCGCCGGCGTTGCCGCCGAGTAGCACCGACACCGCCGCCTGCACCCGTTGCCAGAGCTGGCGTCCTTCTTGGATGGCGTGCAGCAGGCCCTCGATGCGCGCGTCGACGAGCACCACGTCGGCGGCCATGTGCGCCGGGTCGCTGCCGCCGGCGACGACACCGATGCCGACCGTGGCGGCCCGAATGGCGGCGGCGTCGTTGGCCCCGTCCCCGACCATCGCGGTGCGCACGCCCGCACTCTCCAGGGTCTGAACGACCTGGACCTTATTCTCCGGCGTCATCCGGGCGAAGATCACCCGCTCGGTCACGACCCGCTCTTGGTCCTTGCGGGACAACGCATCCCACTCGGCGCCGCTGATCACCTGCGCGGCGGTCACGCTCAGCCCGAGCTCCTCGGCGATGGCCTGGGCGGTGATCGGATGGTCACCCGTGATCAGCTTGACGCCCACCGAAAGCCGGCGCAGATCCGCGAGCAGGTCCGCCGCCTCGGCGCGCGGGGTGTCGGAGAGGCCGAGGAACCCGGTCAGCGTCAGCCCGTCGCGGGCGAAGTCGGCGATGTCGTCGGGTTCCTGCCGAATGGCCTGGGCCTGATCGGGACTCAGCTGCCGCCGCGCCACCGCGATCACGCGCAGGCCGCGGCCGGCCATCTGCGCGACCGTCCCCTGAAGGGCGGGCCCCACACCCCCGCACGCGGCCAGCACGACTTCGGGGGCGCCCTTGACGGCCAGCTCGGTGTCCGTCACGGAGGCCGAGAACGACCGGCCGGAGCGGAACGGCAGGTGCGCGACGGGCGCGCTCGCGCTGTGGCCATTAGGGGACGGGACGGACGCGGCTGCCTCGACGATCGCGACGTCGGTGGCGTGCGCGTGTGGGCCGCCGTTGGACGGCGGGGCGGCGTGCGCGGCGCAGCGCAGCACCTCCTCGCGCGAAGTGCCCGGCGCCGCAACCACTTCGGCCACCCGCAACCGGTTCTGGCTGAGCGTTCCGGTCTTGTCGAAGCAGACCACGTCGATGCGGCCGAGGGCCTCGACCGAACGCGGGACGCGCACCAGCGCGCCGAATTTGGTGAGCCGCCGCGCCGACGCGGCCTGCGCCAGGGTCGCCACCAACGGCATGCCCTCGGGCACCGCCGCGACGGCGATGGCGATCCCGCTGGCCACCGCCTGGCGCAACACCGAGCCCCGCAGCAGGGCCAGCACGCTGACCAGCGCGCCGCCGGTCATGCTGACCGGGAAGGCGCGGTTGGTGAGCTGGCTGAGCTGATGCTGCAGGCCGATGTCGGACGGGAGGTCACCGGACACCAGCTCGGCGGCGCGGCGCTCCTGGGTGTCGGCCCCGACCGCGGTCACCACCGCCACCGCGGTGCCCGCCACCACGGTCGTCCCCGCGTACAGCATGCAGCGGCGTTCGGCGAGCGCGGCGCCCGGCGTCGGCTCCACCTGCTTCTCCACCGACAGCGACTCACCGGTCAGCGTCGACTCGTCGACCTCGACGTCGACCTCCTCGATGATTCGGGCGTCGGCAGGCACCACCTCGTGGGTGCGCACCTCGATGACGTCGCCGGGCTGTAGCTGCGCCGCGATGACGTCGGCGTACGCCCGTTCCCCCGCACCGTCGGAGAGGACCTTGCGAGCGGGTGGAATCTGTTGCGCTAGAAGGTGATTCAGGCGGTTTTCGGCCCGCAGCCGCTGGCTGGCCGCCAGCATGGAATTTCCGGCCAGCACGGAGAAGACCAGCACGGCGTCCACCGGCGAGCCGAGCACCGCGCTGGCCGCCGAGCCGAGCGCCAGCACGGGGGTCAGAGGGTCGGTCAGCTCGGCGCGGACGGCGGCCACGAATTGCAGGAAGGCGTGCGCGCGCGACTCGGGCTGCGGGGCGCCCAGGGTGGCCAGGGCCAGGCGCCTCGGGTCGCCGGCCGGCTCCGAGTCGGGCGGCGGCAGCGCCCGCCGGACGTGCTCGACGGCCATCGCATGCCATTCCTGCACGGGCGCCGGGCGGGGGGTGTCCGCCCGGATGATCCCGCGCGCCAACAGGTATCCCGACAGCGCGCCGGCCGCCGCGCCACTGGCCACCGGGCCGCGCCCGATGCCGCGGACGCCGGGGATCATCAGCAGCGAGCCCATCGCCGTTGCGCCGGCCGAGATCCCGACGCCGCGTTGGGCGGCGGCCCGGGCCGCCGGCAGCGCGTGCAGCACCCGCCAGGCCGCGGCCAGGTCGGGCAGGAGCAGGTCGGCGTACCACGGCGGGGGACCGTCGCCGGGCTCGGGCATCATGCCCAGCGCCACGTCGGCCGACCAGATGGCTTGCGCCCCCGGCGACGACAGCACGGCGACGGTGCGGCCCGCCTCTTGCAGGTCCGCCACGGCGCGGCCCAGCGCATCGTCGATGGAACCCCGCCCCAGCGGCCGGATCTCGTCGAAGGCCGGCCGCAGTTCGCCCAGTGAATCGTCCTCGACCGACACCAATTCGGATCCCGTCCGGTGCGCCTCGCCGACCACGGCCGACGCCAGCGGATCGTGCGTGAAGCAGAACAGCGCCTCGACCGCCGTGTTCGGCTTGCTGGGCGATATCGCGGGCACCGGGTGCCAGCCCGGGCGCAGCCCACTCTTTTCCAGCATCAGCTGGGCGCGCGACCACGCGGCGGGCAGCTCGGCTTCCCGCGCGCCGCGAATCAGCGACACCCGCAGGCTTTTGGTGCACAACACCCGGGGATCGATGACGATCGCGTCGACCCGGTCCAGGCGGCGCAGCGCCTCCGGCCGCAGCGACAGGACCGCGTGCCGGTCGGCCAGCCCCTGGCCCAGCGCCGCGGCGAACGCCTCCGGCGTGGTGCGGTTGGCTGCGGGCGTGGTCACCAGGACAGCCAGGGCGGCCTGGTTGAGGTTGCGGGTGGTGGCGCCGACGATCCCGGCGCTGATCGCCTGCACGAGCGCGAACCGGCCGGCGTGGTGGTCGTTCGGCCGGCCGCGCGGCGGCTTGGCCGCCGCCGACGGGTCGACGCGCGGGTGGTCGGCGTGGCCGGCCAGCTGAGGTTCGTGGCGCACCCAGGCGCGGGCTTCCGCGCGGCATTCGGCGGCCTTGAGCGATTGCATCAGCAGGCCCACGGACAACGAGGCGGGGGACTGGGTGACGGTTTCCGCGGCCGTCAGGGCCAGGGTCAGCATCGTGTCGGTCGCGGGTCGGCCGATGCGGTCCTCGAGCACGCGGCGCAGCCACGGTTGATAGTCGACGGCGACCACGCCCGCCAGGACGACGATCGGCATGCGCGGCCAGCGCAGCGCGCGGCCGGTCAACGCGATGCCCAGCCCGGCCGCGCTGGCGGCCGCGGTGGCGGCCCGGGTCGCCAGCACCACGCCGTCGCCCGGCAGGCTCGTCGGGGGCGCCAGTGGCTTCGCGGGTTTGTTTGGCGCGCAACGCTTCTCGGCGGCGTCGACGATGCGGCACAGGTCGCGCAGCGAGGTGTCCGCGCCCCCGACGGTGACCACCACGCGCGACAGCGGGTAGTTCAGCCCGGCGGACGCGACCCCGGGATGGGCCAGCAGCGCGTCGAGCACCGCGCGTCCGAGTTCGTCACCGGACGCGCCGTCGAGCCCCCGCACCTCGATCCAGGCGCGTTCGGCGCCGCGCCAGCACCGTCGGCTCAGTGTCGCCGGGCTCTGCTGGGGCAGTTCGCCCGAGATCGCCCGCGCGCCCTCGCGCAGCGGAATCGCGGCGATGGTGATGCCGGCCTCGACGAGCGAGGTGGTGGCCTGGATGCCCGTCGCGACGGCGCGCAACGGCATAGATCGTTGTATCGCGGTCGCAATGCTCAAAGCGGAGTCGAACAGACCCGTTAGTTGGTGCTGCGCAGCGCGGTGCCGCCGGCCCGGCGCCCCGCGGCCTTCTTGGCCGTCGACTTGCCGGCCGTCTTCTGCGCCGAGGACTTTTGCGGCGCCGGCTTCTGCTCCGCCGGTTCGGCGGGCACGGCCTTGAGGCTGGCCTTCGGCGCCGAAGGGCCCGATCCGTTCCGGTGGCTCAGCCGTTGCAGCAACAGGGAGCCACCGCCGACCGCCAGCAGCACCGGCCACTCGACCAGGCCGGCGACGCCCAGCGCGCCGAGGGCCACCGCGGCCGCCGGCGTCGAGTGGCTGCCCGTGCTGATGCCCTTTTTCACGCCCTCGGCGGCGCCGGTGACGCCGCCGACGACGCCGTTCACCGCCGCGCCACCCACGGCGCCGGCGGCGGCGGTCGTCGCGCTCGCCGCGCGATTCACCGCTTGACCCACCCCTCGGACTGCCCCGCCGATGACACTCATCATGACTCCTTGGCTTTCCTGCCCTTGCCGCGAACCCGCGCCACTAGCGAGGTGTACCCGCTGAACGCGTCGTTAACAGCAAAAAAACAACGTTTGTCGCCTCTGACAAAATCAAAGCCTGCCACCTTGCAAACCCGCAGACAACGAGCAGCCGCATTTAATTTGCCTGAGCTTAACCTGGTAAAGGGTGCGGCGTGAACGAGTCAATCCGATTTAGTCTCGCCTAATGTCGATTTGCACGGGTGCGTGATCGCTGGCGGCCTTTCCCTTGCGCTCGTCTCGGACGATCTGAGCGTCGGTGACGCGGGCGGCCAATTCCGGTGAGGCCAGGATGAAGTCGATGCGCATGCCCTGCCGCTTCGGGAACCGCAACTGGGTGTAGTCCCAGTAGGTGTACACCTCCGGGCCGGGCGCGAAAGGCCTTACCACGTCGGTGAATTGGGCGTCGACGATGGCGCCGAACGCGCGGCGTTCCGGCTCGGAGACGTGGGTGGAGCCGACGTAGAACTCGGTGCTCCAGACGTCGTCGTCGGTCGGGGCGATGTTCCAGTCGCCGGCCAGCGCGATCTGCGCGGCGGGGTCGTCGCGCAACCAGCCGGCCGCCGTATCGCGCAGCGCCGCAAGCCATTCCAGCTTGTAGGTGTAATGCGGATCACCCAGCGCGCGGCCGTTGGGCACATAGAGGCTCCAGACCCGGACGCCGCCGCAGGTGGCGCCGAGCGCGCGGGCCTCGGCCGTCGCGGCCACCTCCGGCTTGCTGCTCCAGCTGGGCTGGCCGTCGAAGCCGATCCGCACGTCGTCGAGGCCGACGCGAGAGGCGATCGCCACGCCGTTCCACTGGTTGAAGCCGACATGCGCCACTTCGTAGCCGAGTTCGAAAAACGGCAGGGCGGGAAATTGGCTGTCCGAACATTTGGTTTCCTGCATGGCCAGCACGTCGACCTCGGCGCGGGCCAGCCAGTCGAGGACCCGGGGCAGGCGGCTGCGAATGGAGTTCACGTTCCAGGTGGCCAGCCGAAGCTGCGGGTCGCCGCCGCCAACCAGCGGCGATCGCGAGCGCGGCGAAGCCGGGCGCTGCGGGTCGCCGCCGTCAATCAGCGGCGATCGCGAGCGCGGCGAAGCCGGGCGCTGCGGGTCGCCGCCATCAAGCATCGCTAGACGGTATCCCAGGCGGGCGAACGGGCAGCAAAGTAGCGGCGGCTGTGGTGCGCCCGGAAACCCAGGGCGTCGGCGAGCGGCAGCACGCCGGTGCCGTCAGCGACCAGATAGGCGCGCGTCGCGCCGCGCGCCGCGGCCCCGGCCAACAGCGCTTCGCACGTGGCCGCCGTGGCCGGGTCGTTCCCGGCGGCCGACAGGCCCACCCAGCGCGTGCCGTCGGGCGCGTCGCTCAGGGCCGCGCGGGCGAGCGTCGTGGGGCAGGGTTCGGGCCCGTCCGGCGCCGGTGCCGCGACATCGCGCACCAAAACCCGTTCCGTGCGTTCGGCGCTCAGCCCCGGCGGCAGCGGCAACAAGCGGTCGGGAATCGCCAGTCGCGGCGTCAGGCCGCGGCGCTCGTACCAGTCCGCGATCGCCGCGACGGTGCCCGCCCGGGCCGAAACGTCCAGCGGGACGGCGTAATCGACCCCGTCCCCGGCCCGCAGCAGCCAACCCTCGAGCCACACCCGTTCGGCGCCGGGGGTCGCCGCCGCGGCCGCGTGCTCGAGGGCCCGGATCTCGGAGGTGCGCACCGGCGCGTCGGTCAAAACGCGCAACGCGACCACGTCTTCGGGTGACACCTCGACGACCGCGCCCGTCTTGGTCCGGACCCGAACCACCGGGTCGACCGCCACCAGGTGTCCCACCGCGTCGGTCAGGGGCGGGACCGAGCCGGGGGGCCGCCGGTAGCGCAGCGTCACCCGCGTGCCCAACTCCGGCCACGAGAACATCAGTGACCGAAGGGGTCCGGCCCTTCGCCCGGCAGCCACGACAGCCCCGGCACACCCCAGCCGTGCGCCTTGACGGCGCGCTTGGCGCTGCGGGCGTGGCGACCGATCAGCCGGTCCAGGTACAGGAAGCCATCCAGGTGCCCGGTCTCGTGCTGCAGCATGCGCGCGAACAGGCCGGTGCCCTCGATCTCGACCGGCTTGCCGTCGGCGTCCACACCCGTGACCCGCGCCCAGGTGGCGCGGCCGGTGGGAAACGACTCGCCGGGAACCGAGAGGCAGCCCTCGTCATCGTTGTCCGGGTCGGGCATGGTCTCCGGTATGTCGGAAGTTTCCAGCACCGGGTTGACGACCACGCCGCGGCGCCGGTCCGTCCTGCCCCGGTCGTCGGCGCAGTCGTAGACGAACACGCGCAAGCCGACGCCGATCTGATTGGCGGCCAGGCCGACTCCGTGCGCGGCGTCCATGGTGTCGTACATGTTGGCGATCAACTCCGCCAGGTCCGCGGGCAGCGAGCCGTCGGCGCCGACGGGCACCGGCTGCGTCGGGGTGTGCAAGACCGGATCACCGACGATCCGGATCGGTACGACTGCCATGGTCGGCTAAGCTACCGCACGCGCCGCGCGCCCAGGCCGGCCATGTTCTCCTCGGGCAATCTGAGCCAATCGGCCGACTCGCGGGTCTGGATGACGGCTTGAGGGTTTGCGCCGTGGTTCAATATTCGCCGAAACACGCCCTCAGGTAAGTCAAGTCATCTACAGCAGCCGAGAATCGCCGGAAGGGTCCAGGGGAAGCTATATGGACAGCGCCATGGCGCGGGCAAATCGATCGGGGGACGATGCCGAGATCGCAGATGGCCTCACCCGCCGCGAACACGACATCCTCGCCTTCGAACGTCAGTGGTGGAAATTCGCGGGCGTAAAAGAAGAAGCGATCAAAGAGCTGTTCTCAATGTCGGCGACGCGCTACTACCAGGTGCTCAACGCGCTCGTCGACCGGCCGGAGGCGCTGGCCGCCGACCCGATGCTGGTGAAGCGCTTGCGCCGGTTGCGGGCCAGCCGCCAGAAGGCGCGGGCGGCGCGGCGCCTCGGCTTCGAGGTGACCTGACTCGCTACAGTGGGCTCGATGAAAGAGCGAGTCCCCGACTCCACGGGGCTGCCCCTGCGGGCGATGGTGATGGTGCTGTTGTTCTTGGGCGTCATCTTCCTGCTGCTCGGCTGGCAGGCGCTGGGCTCGTCCGGCAGCTCCGACGACGACTCCGCGTCGGCGGTCTCCACGTCCACGTCCACCAGCACCTCGGCCACGCCGACGAGCGCTAAGCCCGCGGCCGGCCGGTCCGAGGTGCAGGTCTACAACATCTCGACCAAAGAGGGCGTCGCCTCCCGCACCAAGGACCAGCTGACGGCCGGCGGTTTCAACGTCACCAAGGTCGACAACCTGACCGTGCCCGACGTCTCGGCCACCACGGTGTATTACACCGACGCCGACGACGAGCACGCCACCGCCGACGCGGTCGGCAAAATCCTGGGCGCGCCGGTCGAACCGCGCATCCCGGCCCTGAGCGGACAACCGCCCGGGGTCATTGTCCTCGTTACGGGTTGACCCGTCAGCGGCTAGGCTTCCGCTATGCCTCAGCTCGCTGGTTACCGCACTGCCGCCGTCACCGTTTCCGCGCTCTCCGCAGCAACTTCGGTCGCCCTGCTCGGCGCGTGCTCGTCGCCGCAGCACGCCTCGACCTCGCCGGGCACCACGCCGGCGGTGTGGACCGGTTCGCCGGCGCCGGCGGGAACCGGGACGCCCGAGGGCGGGCCGGTTGCCGCGCCGTCGGGGCCGAGCATCGTCACCCACCTGAAGGCGCCCGACGGCACCCAGGTCGCCACCGCCACGTTCCAGTTCAACAACGGCTACGCCACGGTCACCATCGAGACGACAGCCAACGGCGTGCTCTCGCCCGGCTTCCACGGGGTGCACATCCACAAGGTCGGCAAGTGCGAGCCCAACTCCGTCGCCCCGACCGGTGGCGCGCCGGGCGATTTCCTGTCCGCCGGGGGACACTTCCAGGCGCCGGGGCACGCCGCCGAGCCCGCCAGCGGTGACCTGACCTCGCTGCAGGTGCGCAAGGACGGGTCCGGGATGCTGATGACCACCACGGACGCCTTCGCCATGGACGACCTGCTCAGCGGGCAGAAGACGGCGATCATCATCCACGCCGCCGCGGACAACTTCGCCAACATCCCGCCGGAGCGGTACAACCAGACCAACGGCACCCCCGGCCCCGACCAGATGACGATGAGCACCGGTGACGCCGGCAAGCGGGTCGCGTGCGGTGTGATCGGTGCCGGCTAACAGGGCCAACGCGCGCATCGACTTCGCCCGGTCACCGCGGCCGACCCTCGGTGTGGAGTGGGAGTTCGCGCTCGTCGACGCGCAGACCCGCGACCTGAGCAACGAGGCCACCGCGGTGATCGCCGAGATCGGCGAAAACCCGCGCGTGCACAAGGAGTTGCTGCGCAACACCGTCGAGGTCGTCAGCGGTGTCTGCAGATCCGCGCCCGAGGCGATGGAGGATCTGCGGGAAACGCTCGGCCCGGCGCAGCGCATCGTCCGCGACCGCGGCATGGAATTCTTCAGCGCGGGCGCGCACCCGTTCGCCCAGTGGTCCACCCAGAAGCTCACCGACGCGCCCCGCTACGCCGAACTGATCAAGCGCACGCAGTGGTGGGGCCGGCAGATGTTGATCTGGGGCGTGCACGTGCACGTCGGAATCTCCTCGGCGCACAAGGTGATGCCGATCATGACGTCCCTGCTGAAGTACTACCCACACCTGCTGGCCCTGTCCGCGTCCTCACCGTGGTGGACCGGCGTGGACACCGGCTACGCCAGCAACCGCGCGATGATGTTCCAGCAGTTGCCGACCGCCGGCCTGCCGTTCCAGTTCCAGACCTGGGCGGAGTTCGAGGGCTTCGTCTACGACCAGAAGAAGACCGGCATCATCGACCACGTCGACGAAGTCCGTTGGGACATCAGGCCTTCCCCGCACCTGGGCACCATCGAGGTGCGGATCTGCGACGGCGTGTCCAACCTGCGCGAGCTGGGCGCGTTGGTGGCGCTGACGCACTGCCTGGTGGTGGACCTGGACCGCAGGCTGGAAGCCGACGAGACGTTGCCGACGATGCCGCCGTGGCACAACCAGGAGAACAAGTGGCGCGCCGCCCGCTACGGGCTGGACGCCATCATCATTCAGGACGCCGACAGCAACGAGCGGCTCGTCACCGAGGACCTCGACGAGGTGCTGAATCGGCTTGAGCCCGTGGCGAAATCGTTGAACTGCGTCGACGAGTTGGCCGCGGTGGCCGACATCCCAAGGCTGGGCGCCTCGTACCAGCGGCAGCGCCGGGTGGCCGAAGAAAACGACGGCGACCTGCGGGCCGTGGTCGACGCGCTGGTGGCCGAGCTGGAGATCTGATGGAGTTGGCGATGTTCCCGCTGGAGTCGGCGCTGCTGCCCGACCAGGATCTGCCGTTGCGGATCTTCGAGCCGCGCTACGGCGCGCTGGTCCGGCACTGCCTGGACACCGGCGACCCGTTCGGCGTGGTGCTGATCTCGCGGGGGCGTGAGGTCGGCGGCGGCGAGGGGCGCTGCGACGTCGGGGTGTTGTCGCGGATCACCGAATGCGTCGACCACGGCGCCGGCCGGTACTCCATGCGTTGCCGGACCGGGGAACGGATCCGGGTCTCCGAATGGTTGCCCGACGATCCCTACCCAAGGGCGACGGTGACCACGTGGCCCGACGAGCCGGGCGAAGAGGTCACCGCCGCCCAGCTGATCGAGGTCGAGGACAAGGTGATGGCCCTGTTCGAGCGCATCGCCGACGCGCGCGGCATCGACCTGCCCGACCGGGCGGCGCTGCTGGGCGAGGACCCGGCCGCTGACCCCGGACAACGCCTGTACGTGTTGGCGTCTCGCATCCCGATCGGCACGGCCGACCTCTACGCGGTGCTGTCGGCGCCGTCGGCCGGCGAGCGCCTGGCGGCGCTGCGCGAGGCGGTCGACGCGCTCGCCGAGGTGGTCGAGTTCCAGCTTTCCGAATAGTTCGACAGGGGACCGGATGAAGGTACATCTGCAGGTCAGCGGTTCACCGGTGGACGCGACGGCCAGCGCCGCCGAGATCGCGGCGACGGGTGCCGACGGCCTGTTCACCTTCGAGGGCCAGCACGACGTGTTCTTCCCGCTGGTCCTCGCCGCCGGCACCACCCGCCTGGACCTGATGACCAATGTGGCGATCGCGCCGCCACGCAGCCCGCTGCACCTGGCGCACGCCGCCTACGACCTGCAGCTCTACAGCGGGGGACGATTTCGGCTCGGCCTCGGCTCGCAGGTGAAGGCCCACATCGAAAAGCGTTACGGCAGTAGGTGGGAGCGGCCCGCGGCCCGGATGGCCGAAACGATCGCGGCCATCAAGGCGATCTTCGCGGCCTGGGAAGGCCGCGGCCGCTTGGACTTTCGCGGAGAGTTCTTCACCCACACCATCATGGCGCCCAACTTCAACCCCGGTCCCAACCCGTTCGGGCCGCCGCCGGTGCTGCTGGGAGCGCTGGGCCCGGTGATGACGCGCACCGCCGCGGAGGTGGCCGACGGGCTGCTGGTGATGCCGTTCAACAGCGCCCGCCACTTCGCTGAACGCACCCTCCCCGCCGTGGACGAGGGGCTGCGGCGCTCCGGGCGATCCGCCGAGGACTTCGAGATCATCGTCGCGGCGATGGTGGCCGTCGGCCGCGACGAGGCAGACCTGGCCGCCGCGATCGACGGTGTGGCGTCGCTGATTTCGTTTTACGGCTCCACGCCCGCCTACCTGCCCGTGCTCGAGGCCGAGGGCTGGGCCGACGTCCAGCCCGAGCTCAACGCCCTGTCCAAACAGGGCCGCTTTCCCGAGATGCGCCGGCTGATCAGCGACGACATGGTGGCCCGCATCGGCATCGTCGGCACCCCCGAGGAATGCGCCCGGCAGATCGCCGCCCGGTTCGGGGAGCGCGCCGCCGAGGTGTGCTGCTATTTCCCGGGTTACACGCCGGCCGCCGCGGACATCGCTGACCTGATCGGCGCCCTGCACCGCGTCCCGGCGCTGCGATGAGCCCCGATCTCACCGTCGACGTCGACGCGGGCGTCGCGGTGCTCACGCTCAACCGGCCCGAGCGGCTCAACGCCTACACCGCCGAGATGGGTGCGCTGCTGAGCCGGACGTATTCCGATTGCGACGGTGACGACGACGTCCGGGCCATCGTCGTGACCGGGGCCGGGCGCGCCTTCTGCGCGGGCGCGGATTTCTCCGGCGAGACAAGCCCTTTCGACGCGCCCGGCGAGCAGTTCTCGGCGTCGCCCATCACCCCGGCCGCCTTCGAGCTGCGCAAGCCGGTGATCGCCGCCGTCAACGGCCACGCGATCGGCATCGGCTTGACGATCGCCCTGCAGGCGGACCTGCGCATCGTCGCCGACGACGCGAAATACGGTGTGGTGCAGGTCCGCCGGGGAGTGCTCCCCGACTGCATGGCGCACTGGACGCTGGCGCAGCTGACCACGCTGGGGGTGGCCGCGGACATCCTGCTGACCGGGCGCACCTTCGGCGGGGCGGAGGCGGTGACGCTCGGCATCGCGAACCGGGCCCTGCCCGCCGCCCAGGTGCTCGACCACGCGGTGGCGGTGGCCCGCGACATCGCGGTCAACGTCGCGCCGATGTCGGCGGCGCTGTGCAAGCGGCTGCTCTGGGACACCGCGATCAACGGCTATGCCCCGCGGCAGGTCGCCGCGCTGGAAACCCAGCTGCACCAACGAGTGATGGGCACCGCCGACGCGGCCGAGGGCGTGGCGGCGTTCGTCGAGAAGCGGCCGCCGCGGTTTACCTCGAAGGTGTCCCGCGAGTGGGAGCCGCTGCCGCCGAGCCGGTAAGGGTGGGCGATCAGCTCGCGCACAACCGCTCGGAGAGCGTCCACCAGTCGGCCGCGCGCTCGTCATCGCGGGCGTGTGGGGCGAGCCCGTCGCTGATCCGGCAGTCTTCCAGGTACAGCCCGCCCCGGCCGTCGAGCTCGGGGCCGACCGCGGCCCAGACCTGTGTGGCCGCACCCTGGTCCGGTGTGAGGAAGTGGAGGTGGCCGTCGCTCGGTTCGCCGTGCGCCGCGCTGTTGGCGGCGACGAGCCTGCGCAGGTCGGAAAAATCCTTGCGGGACATGTAGCGCGCCAGCGAGGTGGCCACGGTGCCGGGATGGACGGCGAAGGCGCGAACACCCGCGTCGCGCAGGCGGCGGTCGGCCTCCCGGGCGTGCAGGATGTTGGCCGTCTTGGACGCCCCGTAGGCGACGAACTTGTCGTAGTCGCGGCGCTCCCAGTTGGGATCGTCGAAGTCGACGTCGCCCATGACGTGCCCGCCGGAGGACAGCACCACCAGCCGGGCGCCCTGCGCGGCGGCCAACTGAGGGGTCAGCAGCCGGGTGAGCTCGAAATGGCCGAAATGATTTGTGCCGATCTGGGTTTCGAAGCCGTCCGCCGTCCGCCCGAACGGGGTGAACATCACGCCGGCGTTGTTCATCAAGACGTGGATCGCCGGCGCGACGTCGGCGCTCGCCCTGGCCGCCGCGCGAACGCTCGACAGCGCGGTCAGGTCGAGCCGCACGGTCGACGTGTATGCGCCGGGTACGTCCTGCGCTATCCATCCGACGGATTCGGCCAGGGCGGCATGGTTGCGCGCCGCGAGGACGACGTGCGCGCCGGCGGCGGCCAACGCTCGGGCGGACTCGCGGCCCAGCCCGCTCGACGCGCCGGTGATCACACATGTCTTGCCGGACAGGTCGATTCCTTCGACGACATCGGATGCGGTGCGTCGTTCGATCATGCGGCCAGAGTGTATGCGGTCAGGCCACGCCGACGGCGACTTTGCCGGGGACCTCTTCGACGGGATGGATGCGGCCGGTGACCACTAGGCCGGTCACCAGCGCGCCGACGAAGTACAGGCCGGCGGCGACGTGTAGCAGGCGCGCGAAACTGGCGTCGGTCATGGTGCCGGCCGCGATCAGGCCCACGCAGGCAACGGAACTGAGCGCCGACGTTCTGCCCACGGCGTTTTGCAGCGCCGCCGCGACGCCGCTGCGGGCCGCGTCGACCGAGGACAGATTCAGCGCGGCCAGCGGCGTCAGGGTGAGCACCGAACCGATGGCCACCACGATCGTCCCGGGCAGCAGGTGCGTGAGGATGTTGAACCCGTGACCGGGACGAATGAGCAGCAGCCCCAACCCGGCCAGCAGCGGGCCCGTCGTCAAAAAGATCCGAGGCCCGATGCGCGCGGCCAGCCTGCCGACGCGTTTGGCGAACAGGAACGAGATGATCGGTGTGGGCAATGTGGCCAATCCCGCGACGGTCGCGCAATAACCGGCGACCTCCTGGGTGTACAGAGCGACCGCCAGGGCGCCCATCGTGATGGCGCCGTAGACGAAGCCGGTGGTCACGTTGGCACCCGCGAAATTGCGAATCCGGAACAGCCCGAGCGGCACCAGCGGGTGCGGGGCACGGCGCTGCCAGGCGGCGAACGCGACCAGCGCGGCGACGCCGACACACAGCGAGGTGGCGACGCGGGGATCCGACCAGCCGTGCTCGCGCGATTCGATCAGGGCATACACCGTGGCGGCCAGCCCCACGGCCGACAGGACGACACCGGCGACGTCGAGGCGGACGCGCTGGGCCGGCCGCGGCGTCGAATGCAGCCAGAACGTCAACGCGAAACCGATGACCATCGGAACGGCCGACAAGACGTAGATCCATCGCCAACTGAGCAAGTCCACCGCCAGGCCGCCCAGCAGCGGGCCGAGCGCGAACGCCGTGCCCGTCCAAGCGGTCCAGGTGCCGATGGCCGTCGCGCGCTCCGCGCGATCGAACGTCGAATTGATCAACGCCAGTGACCCGGGCACCAGAAACGCCGCGCCGAGACCCTGGACGACGCGCCCGGCGATCAGCATGACCGGCGTGGGGGCGCCGGCCGCGAGCACCGAACCCGTCCCGAACGCCACCAGTCCCAGGCGGATCACCGGCACCCGCCCGAACAGGTCGGACAGGGAGCCGCCGGGCAGGATCGTGGCCGCCTGCGCCAGCAGATAACCGTCGACGATCCACTGCTGCAGGCAGAGCCCGCCGCCGAGGTCGCGCGCGGTGGCCGGCAGCGCCAGGTTCACCACCGTCGTGTCGAGGAAGGCGACCATCGAGACCATGGTTGCCACGACCATGACCCGGGTCGTCGGAGCGACGTTCCTCAGCTTCGGCAGCGGGGCCGCGGGCGCGGCCAGAACGACCCCAGGAGACGGCTGCATTGCGATCATGTCGGTCTCACGGTGCGGCCGCCGTCGTCGTTCATATGAATCCTCCCTCGACGGCCGCCGAATCCGGTGATCCGGCAACCTTCTTCGAGAAGATGTATTCGACGGGGTTACAACCCGACCGGGAATCAGCTGTGGTGCGCGTGTGCCCGTCGTCCACCGTCGCGGGCGGCCCGTTGCACCAGCTGCGGTGCGATGGCCCTATGCAGGGGACCAACGACGGCCCAGACCGCTCGGCCCGCGAGTCTGCGGTGGTAGTGCACGCGAGTGGTGAGTGTGGCCCGCAGGCCGTCCTCGCGTCGCAGCGCCAGTTCACCTCGCATGAGCGGCCCGCTCGCCGCAAGGACGATCTCGTCGTGATCCGAGCGGGCGACGGACCAGCCGATCGGGTGGTCGGTCGACGGATGCGGCGCGAGGTCGAAACTCAGGACGTGGCGATGGATCCACCGCACGGCGCCTCCGCCGGATTCGCGGCCCAGCGCGTCGCGGAACATCTGCTCGGCCGAGCGCGTGTCGCCGGGCTGGATCGTGGCCTCGAAGACGTCGGTGTAGTCGGACGCTGTCCCGCTGGACCGCTCGTTAAACGCCGCAGCCGCAACGCGTTTCAGCGTCGCGCGGGTCACCACCGCGTGACCGCCGGTGCCGATGACGAGGCGGCGGTAGATCCGTCCGTGCAGGCCGGGAAACGCCGCCCACGTCGTGGCGCGTAGCCGGGTGCGGTCCCGCGATTGTTCATCCAGCTCGAACACCCACCGATACACCGCGAACGGGTGACGGCCTTTCAGCGCGAGCCGCTCCGGCGGCCTTGCCTCGTCGAGGACGAAACCGATTGGCACGGTGGCGGGGTCGTCCGGATTGCGGCACAGCACCCGCAGCAGCGCCGACCACGTGTCGGCGCGATTCGCGTCGATGGTTATGGCATGCTCATCGATATAGGGTAATCGTTCCATATAGAAGGACCATACTAGATCGTGGCACCTCCGCGGAAGCATGAAACCGATGTGATCCTCGACGCCGCCCGGGCGCTGGTGCTCGACGGCGGTCCGCGCGCGGCCAGCGTCGCGGCGATCGCCAAGGCCAGCGGCGCGCCCGCGGGCACCCTGTATCACCGGTTCGGCAACCGCGACGGGATCCTGACGGCGGCGTGGCTGCGCGCGCTCGAACGCTTCCAGGCGCGCGCCCTGGCCGCGGACGGCCCGACGCCCATGGACACCGCCGTCGCAATGGCGGTGTCCGCCGTCGGCTTCGCGCGCGAGCTGCCCGAGGACGCCCGGCTGTTGCTGACGATCCGGCCCGGTGACCTGCTCGACGACGAACCCGACGCGCAGTTCCGGGAGACGCTGGCGACGATGAACGCGCCGCTGACCGAGCGGGTCGCGGCGTTGGCCCGGCAGCTGTACGGCAACAGCAGACCCCGCTCGGTCGACGCCGTCGCGCGGGCCGTCGCGGACCTGCCCTATGCCGTGGTCCGCCGGCACGCCCACGACGATCCGATGCCGCGCTGGCTCGAGGACGACGTCGCCGCGTCGGCGTTGGCGGTGCTACGGAGCTTTGGCGAACGCCCGTAGCGAGTCCACCTGCGCGGGATCCAGTGAGGGGCGCACGATTTGGCGGGCCGCCGCGATGTCGGCGGCCGTCACGTCGGTGGCATCGATCGAGCGCCGCATCGCGGTCAGCGCCGCCTCGCGCAGCAGCGCCACGCAGTCGGCGGCGCTGTAGCCGTCGAGCCCGGCGGCCACCTCGTCGAGGTCGACGTCGTCGCTCAGCGGGACCGATTTGCCCGCGGTGCGCAGGATTTCGCGGCGGGCGGCGGCGTCGGGCGGTTCGATGAAGACGTGCCGCTCCAGCCGGCCCGGGCGCAGCAGCGCCGGGTCGATCAGGTCCGGCCGGTTGGTGGCGCCCAGCACGACGACGTCGCGCAGCGGGTTGACGCCGTCGAGTTCGGTCAGCAGCGCGGCCACCACCCGGTCGGTCACGCCCGAGTCGAAGCTCTGCCCGCGCCGCGGCGCCAGCGCGTCGATCTCGTCGAGGAACACCAGCGACGGCGCGGAGTCGCGGGCGCGCCGAAACAGTTCGCGGACGGCCTTTTCCGAGCTGCCTACCCACTTGTCCATCAGCTCGGAGCCCTTGACCGCGTGCACGGACAGCTGCCCGGTGCTGGCCAGGGCGCGCACGACGAAGGTCTTACCGCAGCCGGGCGGCCCGTAGAGCAGCACCCCGCGGGGCGGTTCGACACCCAACCGGGCGAAGGTGTCGGGGTGCTGCAGCGGCCACAGCACGGCCTCGGTCAGCGCCTGCCTGGCCTCCGCCATGTCGCCGACGTCGTTGAGGGTGATGTTGCCGACGGTCACTTCCTCGCTGGCCGAGCGGGACAGCGGCCGGATGACCGTCAACGCGCCGACGAGGTCCTCCTGGTTCAGCTCGGGCGGGCGCCCGTCGGCGCTGGCCCGCGACGCCGCCCGCAGCGCCGCCTCCCGCAGCAGCGCGGCCAGGTCGGCGACCACGAAACCCGGTGTGCGAGCGGCGATCTCATCGAGGTCGAGGCTGCCCGCGGGCACCGACTTGAGCAGCGACTCCAGCAGCGCCTTGCGGGTGCCGGCGTCGGGCAGCGGCAGGCTGAGCTCCCTATCGCACAGGTCCGGCGCCCGCAGCCGGGCGTCGAGCTGGTCGGGCCGCGCGGAGGTGGCGATCAACGCGACGCCCTCGGTCGCCACGGCGCTGCGCAGCTCACCCAGGATCAGGGCGGCGACCGGCTCGGGGGTGGCCGGGAGCAGCGCGTCGACATCGGTGATCAACAGAACGCCGCCGCCGTCGCGGACCGCCCGCACCGCCGAGCTCACCGTCTTGAGCCGGTCCTCCGGCGTCAGGGCGCCCACCTCCGGGCCGTCCAGCTTGACCATCCTGCGGCCGTCGCACACCGCGCGCACCAGCGTCACCTTGCCCACCCCGGCCGGGCCGGACACCAGCACGCCCAGGTTGGCGCCGGCGCCCAGGGACTTGAGCAGGTGCGGCTCGTCGAGCGCCAGCTTGAGCCATTCGGTGAGCTTGGCGGCCTGCGGCTGCGAGCCCTTCAGTTCCTCGAGGACCGTCTCCGGGCTGGCGACGTCGACCAGGTCGGTCGGCAGTGTCGCGCCGGCGGCCGGCACGCCGGCGCCCCAGGTGACCAGCGAGTTGGGCTGCACGCTGACCGGCCCCGGCGGGTCCACGCCGGTCACCGTCAACAGCTCCGAGGTCCAACTGATGCCCACCGAGGCGGCCAGCGCGCGGGTGGCGGCCGCCGTCGAGAAGCCCGGGCCCAGATCGCGGGGCAGCAGCGACACGGCGTCGCCGACGGTCAGCACCTTGCCGAGCAGGGCCTGCCGCAGGGTCACCGGCGAGATGGACTGGCTGGCCAGCGACGAGCCGGACAGCGTCACCGACCGGGCGCCGTAGACGGTGACCGCGCGAACGATCACCGCGGTGTCCTCGCGCAGCCCGGCGTTGGACAGCGTCACGTCGTCGAGCAACGCGGTGCCGACCGGAGTGTCCGGCCCGGCCAGGCCCGCCACCGCCGCCGTGGTCCGCGAGCCGGTCAGCGACACCGCGTCCCACTCCCGAATGCCAAGGGCCGCAACCACGCTCGGGTGCAGCCGGACGACGCCGCGGCGCGAGTCGACGGCGGAGGTGTTCAACCGCGCGGTGAGCGTGAGCTGACGGGCCGCATCCTCGCCCGGCCGGCTCATGGCAGGCGCCCGCCCGGTTTGCGCAGCCCGAGCCGCGCCATCGACCGGCGGTGCGGCTGCGCCCGGCGGATCGCGCGGCGCGCGGCGCGGCGCTGCTTGGGTTCGTCGGCCCACGCCTCGGGGTGCGCCGCCAGCCAGCGCTGGTTGCGGACCGCGAACGGCACGTGGCACAGGTAGGCGACGATGATGACCCAGATCAGGACGTAGGGGGCCAGCACCGCCGCGGCCGCGCAGATAGCCAGCAGCGCCAGCAGCGGCGCGGCCCAGCTGGGCGGCACCGCCGCGGCGTGCATCTTGCGCATCGGGATCTTGCTGATCATCAGCATCGACGTCCCGGTGATCCAGATGCACAGGAACGTCGTGGACGTCCACCAGCCCTCGCCGAACTGCAGCTTGAGCCCGATCAGCCCGATCATCGACACCGCGCCCGCCGGCGCCGGCATGCCGACGAAGAACTCGTGGGTGTAGGCGGGCTGGCTGCCGTCGCTTTGCAGCGCGTTGTACCGCGCCAGCCGCAGCACGACGCACACCGCGTAGAGCAGGATCACCACCCAACCGGCCGGCGACTTCGTCAGCATCGTCACGTAGAGCACGATCGCCGGCGTCACGCCGAAGTTCACCGCGTCGGCCAGCGAGTCGATCTCCTCGCCCATCCGCGACTGGGCGTCCAGGATGCGGGCCACCCGGCCGTCCAGCCCGTCCAGGATGGCCGCCGCGGCGATCAGCGCCATCGCCGCCTTGGGCTGGTGTTCGAGGGCGAACCGGATCGAGGTCAGGCCCGCGCAGATGGACAGCACCGTCATCGCGCTGGGCAGGATCTGCAGGTTGACCGACGGCCTGCCGCGCGGCTTGCTGATCATGGCAGCTCGGCCAGCACGGTCTCGCCGGCGATCGCCCGCTGGCCCTCGCGGACCAGCGGTTCGGCGCCCGCCGGCAGATAGGTGTCGAGCCGGGAGCCGAACCGGATCAGGCCGTAGGTGTCGCCGATCGTCAGCTTGTCGCCCACGCGCGCGTCGCAGATGATGCGGCGCGCGAGCAACCCGGCGACCTGCACCGCCACCACCTCCGCGCCGGTGGGCGTCCGGATCCGCAGGCTGGTGCGCTCGTTCTCGGTGCTGGCCGCGGTCAGGTCGGCCGAGCCGAACCGGCCGGGCCGGTGCTGCATGGCGATCACCTCGCCGCTCACCGGGGCGCGCTGCACGTGGGCGTCGAGCAGCGAGAGGAAGATGCTGACCCTGGGCAGCGGCGCGTCGCCCATCCCGAGTTCGGCCGGCGGGGCGGCGGCGTCGATCACGCACACCAGCCCGTCGGCGGGTGCGACGATGGCGCCCGGCCGGGTCGGCGGCACGCGCGGCGGGTGGCGGAAGAATCCGGCGCAGGCGCCCGCCGCCAGCAGGCCGGCCCGCCGGATCCACCGGTGGCGGCGGCCGGCCAGCGCGACCGCCAGGCCGCCCGCGATGAACGGACGGCCGGCCGGATGTACCGGCGGAACGGTCGAGCGCACCAACTCCAACGCGTGCTGCGGGCTGAAGGATGGGTCCTCGGCCGTAGGGCCGACAGGGCGGGGGCGTCGTGCCACGCGGCCATCTTACGAAAGCGGCGGCCGGTTGGTTCGGGCCCGCAGCGGGAACGTTCACCTTCGACATGCATCCGAATGAGGACCGGGCGCCGCGGTTGCGCCGCGCGAAGATCGCCGTCACCGCCGTGTTCATCGCCCACGCCGTGGGGTTCTCGTCGTGGGCCGCGCACATTCCGGCGGTCAAGGCCGGGCTCGGCCTGTCCGACGCGGCGCTGGGGTCGGCGTTGTTCGGCGCGCCGCTGGGCTCGGTGTTGGCCACGGTGGCCAGTCACTGGGCGTTGCCGCGCTGGGGGAGTCACCGGCTGATCCCGGTGACGGCCGCCGGCTACGCCCTCGCCGGGACGACGGTCGGGCTGGCCCGCTCCGGGCCGGAGTTGTTCGTGGCGCTCGCGTTGTGGGGGACGTTCCAGGGCGGCCTCGACGTCGCGATGAACACCCAGGCCGCCACGGTCGAGCGGCTGGCGCACGCCCCGATCATGGCCCGCTTCCACGGCATGTGGAGCCTCGGCGCGTTGCTGGG
This sequence comes from Mycobacterium scrofulaceum, assembly GCF_001667885.1. Taxonomy (GTDB): domain Bacteria; phylum Actinomycetota; class Actinomycetes; order Mycobacteriales; family Mycobacteriaceae; genus Mycobacterium; species Mycobacterium scrofulaceum_C. Next base: position 33,935 of record NZ_LZJW01000177.1, read on the forward strand.
CGCCGTGATCGGCGCGGCGTGCGTCGGGGCCGGCATCGGGCTGACTCCGCAGCTGGCGGTGGTCGGCCTGGTCGTCCTGTTCGTCGTCGGGGCGCTGGCGCGCGGGCTGGTCCCGGACCCGGCGGCCGGCGCCGCGGCGTCGCCCGCCAAAGGGGCGTGGCTGACGCCGACGGTGGCGATCCTGGCGGCGGTGGCCTTCGTGTCGTTCCTGTGCGAGGGCGCCGCCACCGACTGGTCGGCCAACTACCTGCGCAACGTCGTCGGCGCCGGGCCCGGGGTGGCGGCGCTGAGCTATGCGGCCTACACGCTGACGATGGTCCTGACCCGGCTGGGCGCGATACGCCTGCACTCGCGGGTGTCGGCCCGCCGGTTGCTGCCGGCGCTCGCCCTGTTCGCCGCGGCGGGCATGGGTGTGACGCTGGCGACCGCCAATCCCGTTGTCGCCCTGGCCGGTTTCGCCGCCCTGGGGGTCGGCGTGGCGCTGTTGGTGCCGACCGCGTTCAGCGCGGCCTACGGCGCGGGCGGGGCGGGCTCGGCGATCGCGATCGTCGCCGCGACGGGTTGGCTGGGTTACCTGCTGGGGCCGCCGCTGATCGGGCACCTGGCCGACCGGGTCGGCCTGTCGGCCGCCCTGGTGACGATTCCGGTGCTGATGTCGGTCATCGCGGTCGCCATCCGCTGCGCAGCCGCGTTCGACCGGGCCGACGATTTCCATCGGCAGGTCGCCGCCCCCGCCGGCTAGGTCAGGTCCCAGACCTGCAGCTCGGTCCCCTCGGGCACCTCCACCACGTCCTCGGGGATGTCCAGCAGCGCGTTCGCCGACGCCAGCCACCGCAGGTGGTGCGAGGCCGGCGGGCCGTAACTGGTGACGGTGGCGGTGTCGCGGTCCAGCACCGCGCGGCGGAACTGGCGCTTGCCGCGCGGCGAGGTCAACGATTCGGTGAGCACGGCCGCCCGGGGCGGGCGCTCCGGATCGGGCAGGCCCATGGCCCGGCGCAGCGCGGGGCGGATGAACACCTCGAAGGACACCAGGGCGCTGACCGGGTTGCCGGGCAGGGTGACGATCGTCGCGCCGCCCACCCGTCCGATGCCCTGCGGCATGCCGGGCTGCATCGCCACCTTGACGAACTCGACGCCCTGGTCGCCCTCGCGGCCGAAGGCGTCCTTGACCACCTCGTAGGCGCCGGCGCTGACCCCGCCGCTGGTGATGATCAGGTCGCAGTCGGACGCGTAGCGATCGAGGATCGAACTGAACTGCGCCACATCGTCTTCCGCGGTCGCCACCGCGATCACGTCGGCGCCGGCGTCGCGGACGGCCCCGGCCAGCATGATCGAATTCGACTCGTAGATCTGCCCCGGCCGCAGCGGATTGCCGGGCGCCACCAGCTCCGACCCGGTCGACATCACCAGCACCCGCTGGCGGGGCAGCACCGGCAGCTCGGCCATCCCGAGCGCCGCGGCCAGGCCGAGCACGGCCGGCGTCACCACCTGGCCGCGCCGCAACACCGTCGTGCCGGGGGCGACGTCCTCGCCCGCGCGCCGGATGTGCCTGCCGGCCTCGCGGGCCGCGCGGATCGACACGACATCCACGCCGCCGTCGGTGTCTTCGACCGGCACGACGGCCGTCGCACCCGCGGGCAGCGGCGCGCCGGTCATGATGCGGTGCGCGGTGTTGGGTTGCAGCGTCAGCTCGTCGGTGCGCCCGGCCGGAATGTCCTCGGCGACTTTGAGCGTCACCGGGTGCTCGGGTGTGGCGCCGGACGTGTCTTCGGCGCGCACTGCGTATCCGTCCATCGCGGAGTTGTCGAAGACCGGCAGCGCCAGGCGCGCGATGACGTCGTCGGCCAGCACCAGCCCCTGCGCCTCGGCCAGCGCGGCGGTGGCCGCCGGGCGGGCACGGATCAGTTCGGCTACGACGCGCTGATGTTCTTGGACCGACCGCACCGGGCCATTATCGGCCCGCCGACGGTTCGGGCCGACGTAGAGTCGAGAACGTGATTACCGGGATGGCCCACACCGGGGTGTGTGTTCCGGATTGCGAGGCGGCCGTGGCGTTCTACCGCGACGTGTTGGGCCTGCATGTGCTCTCGCCGCCGTACGTCATGACCGGTAACGCCATTCGCGACGACATGGGCGAGCTGGTCGCGGACCCCAGCATGAAGGCGGCCATCGTCGGGCTCGACGGCGACGGCGACCGGGTGCTCGAGGTGATCGAGTACCTCAACGCCGACGGCACCGACCCCGCCGAACGCGCCCTCACCGACCCGGGGCTGTCCCACGTCGGGCTGATCTGCGAGGACCTGGACGCGACTCGGGCGGAACTGGAAAGCAAGGGCGTGCGCTTCCTGGTCAGCGGGATCGCGGAGGTCGCGCGCGTGCGCACCACCTGGTTCGCCGACCCGTGGGGCGTGGTGTTCATCCTGGTGGAGAAGAGCCGGCCGCAGCGACCCTACTTCGCCCAATGGGACTGAAGCCGCGCGTCGGGATCATCGGCGCCGGCGCCGGCGGCATCGCCATGGGCATCCAGCTGGCGCAGGGCGGCTACGACTTCACCATCTTCGACCGGGCCGACGGATTCGGCGGGACCTGGCGCCACAACACCTTTCCGGGCGCGGCGTGCGACGTCCCGTCGCACCTGTACTCCTATTCCTTTGCGCCCAACCCGCGGTGGAGCAAGACGTATGCCAACCAGCCCGAGATCCTGGCCTACCTGGAAAAGGTCGCCAGCGACCACGGGCTGGACGCGCACCTGCGGGCGAACACCGCGGTGGCCGCCGCGCGCTGGTCGGACACCCGACGCCGCTGGACCCTGACCGACGACGGAGGCCGCGAGCACGAGGTCGACGTGGTGGTCAGCGCCGTCGGGATGCTCGACGTGCCCCACGTCCCGGACATCCCCGGCGCGCACCGATTCCGCGGCCGCCAATTCCATTCGTCCCGTTGGGATCACAGCAAGTCCACGGCCGGTGAGCGGGTGGCGTCCATCGGCACGGGCGCCAGCGCCATCCAGTACGTGCCCGCGATCGCGCGGGAAACGGCGCACCTGACCGTGTTTCAGCGCACCCCGATCTGGATCGCGCCCCGCTTCGACTTCCCGTTCACGCCCGAACAGCAGGAGCTGTTCGAACGCCACCCCGAGATGGCGCTCAAGCTGCGCGACGAGGCCTTCGACGTCTACGAGTCGTCCAGCTTCGACGTCGACGCCGCGCAGACGCGGGAAGCGACCGAGCTGGCCCGCAGCTACCTGATGCGCAAGGTCGTCGACCCGGAGTTGCGCGCGAACCTGATGCCGGACTATCCCGCCGGCTGCAAACGGCCGCTGATGTCGCGCGAGTGGTATCCGACGTTCGCGCTGCCCAACGTCACCCTGGAGACGACCGCCATCGCGGAGCTGACCGAGCGCGGCGTGCGCACCGTCGACGGCGTCGAGCACCGCGTCGACACCATCATCTACGGCACCGGGTTCAAGGCCGCCGACTACCTGGCCAGCGTCGACGTCCACGGGTCAGGCGGGCGCCGCCTCGCGGACGACTGGAGCGACGGGGCCGAGGCCTACCTGGGCACACTGGTGGCGGGTTATCCCAACTTCTTCACCCTGTACGGCCCCAACACCAACGGCGTCAACTCGATCATCTACATCCACGAGGCGCAGACCACGTTCGTCCGCCACATCCTCGACGTGATGACCGCCCGCAACGCCCGCACGGTGCAGGTGACCCCCGACGCGCAGCGCCGCTATAACGACGAGATCCAAGCCGCCATGGTGGGCAAGGTCTGGCTCGCGTGCGACAACTACTTCCGCCATCCCAGCGGCAAGGTGGTCACCCAATTGCCGTACAGCGGGCGGACGTTCTTCGAACGCACCCGCGAGCTGGTCGACGCCGACTACCGCTTCGGCCGGTGACCGGTCGGCGGCCGCAGCCGCCGCCCGCGGACCCTGGCGGACGCGCTCGGCACGCGCCTCAGGCCCGGGCGCCTCGGACGTTTGACCCGCTCAGCGGTCCTGACCGGGGCGCTGTACGCCGTCTCGACCTTCATCCGCAACCACGCCGCGGCGCGCTTCGTCCTCACCTGCACCGACAAACCCTACGTCGCGGCCGCGCCGCGCATCGGCGAGCGGCCCGGAATGTTCGTTCACCGTTAACCCGACTGCGGCACCCAATAGTTGTCGTGCCGGACGAACCACTCCCGGCGTTCCTCGTCGGTCATGTCGGCCAGCGCCGCGAAGCCCTCGAAGTAGGCCTCGCGCGGGGCGCCCGGGGCGAACAGCATCAGGATCGACGCCGGCTCGTCGGCGTCGTTGCGGAAGCCGTGCACGCCGCCCGGCGGCACGTAGAGGAAGTCACCCGGATGCCCGTCGGCCCACTGGGTGCCGTCGTAGAGCTTCATGGTCCCGGACAGCACGAAGAACGCCTCGGACATCGCCCGGTGGAAGTGCGGCCCGGGGCCGCCGCCGGCCGGCGGGATGTCGACCCGGTACAGCCCGTAGTCGCCGTCGGTGGCCTGCTGATTGGCGAGGTAGTGATATCGGACGCCCCCGGCCTCGTAGTCCGGAGGCGTGTCGGCGCGTTTGAGCCAGGCGCTGACCTCCGGCTCGTCCTCGGTGTATCGGGGCGGCGGATAGGGCGGCACGACGAGCGACATGGTTTCCAGCCTGCCAGTTAGCATCGCGGGAGTGGAGGCCACGGAGGAGGTTCGCGCGCAACGGCTGCTCGACGCCCAGGACAAGGCGGCGCGGTTGTTCGACGAGGTCGAGCGGCGCGGCGTCGTCCGCCCCGGCGTTTCCGAACGTCAGCTGTCCGACGAGATCAACCGCCTGGCCGCGCAACTGTTCGGCGTGACCCGGCACTGGCATCGGCGTGTCGTGCGGGCCGGCGAGAACACGTTGCAGCCCTTCAGCGAGCGCCCGCCGGACCGGGTGGTGACCGACGGCGACATCGTGTTCCTGGATTTCGGGCCGATCTTCGCCGAGTGGGAGGCCGACTTCGGCCGCACCTTCGTGCTCGGCGACGACCCGGCGAAGGCGGCGCTGCGCGACGCGCTGCCCCGGGTGTGGCGGGCCGGCCGCGAGTACTTCGACGCGCGCCCGGCCGTCACCGGGGCCCAGCTGTTCGACTTCGTCGTCGGCGTGGCCCACGCCGAGGGCTTCGAGTTCGCCAGTCCCATCGCCGGTCACCTGGTGGGGGAGTTCCCGCACAAGAAGATCGCCGGCCCCGGCGTCCAGTGGTACATCGCGCCCGGGTCGAACAAGCCGATGCGGCGCAGGGACCCGGCCGGCCGCCTGTGCCATTGGATCCTGGAAATCCATCTGGCCGACCGGGTCCGCGGCTTCGGCGGTTTCTACGAGCAGCTGCTCGACCTCACGGATACGTGACGCCGGTCAGCTCCTCCGACACCGCCCACAACCGCCGCTGCAGGTCGACGTCGTGCGACTTCGAGCTGGACGACACCAGCTTCGGGTAGCCGCGCGTTTCGGCGAAGCCGTCGGGGCCGTAGTACTGGCCGCCCAGTACCCCGGGATCGGTCGCGGCCCGCAGCGTCGGCAGCGCGCCCATCGCCGCGTCCTGGGCGATGACGTTGAAGAACACGTTGACGAGCGGCCGGAACACCGTGGGCGTGTAGCGGCCCAGCTCGGTGTTCGAGCCGCCGGGGTGGGCGGCGACCGCGATCGTCGTGCCGTGCGAGGCGAGCCTGCGCTGCAGCTCGTAGGTGAACAGCAGGTTGGCCAGCTTGGCCTGCCCATAGGCCGCGACCCGGTTGTAGGAGCGCTCCCACTGCAGGTCGTCGAAGTGGATGTCGGCGAGGATGCGGTGGCCCATGCTGCTCACCGTCACGACCCGCGATCCGGGGACCGGCAACAGCCGCTCCAGTACCAGGCCGGTGAGCGCGAAGTGGCCCAGGTGGTTGGTGCCGAACTGCATCTCGAAGCCGTCTTTGGTGGTTTCCTTCGGCGTGTACATGACGCCCGCGTTGTTGATCAGCAGGTCGATGCGGTCGTAGTCGGCCTTGAGCTGGTCGGCCGCGGCGCGGACGGACTCCAGCGACGTCAGGTCGAGCTCCTGCAGGACGACGTCGGCGTGCGGGCTGGCGGCGGTGATCCGCGCGGCGGCGTCCTTACCCTTGTCGAGGTTGCGCACCGCGAGCACGACGCGCGCCCCGTGCTCGGCCAGCGCGGCGGCGGTCTCGTACCCGAGGCCGGTGTTGGCACCGGTGATGACGGCGACCCGTCCGGCCTGGTCGGGAATGTCTTGTGCGGTCCACTTGGCCTGGGAAGTAGCCATGCGAGCTCCTCGGAGTAGTAAGGTAAACGGGGCGAGCGCTCCGGTTGATTCGACTATACGGAACGTGCGCCCCGTTTTGTCAACCGATGGGTGGTGAACACTTGGCCGGGCCCGCGAGGCCGTTGCGCGCCGACGCCGCGCGTAACCGCGCGCGCGTGCTGGACGTCGCCTACGAGACCTTCGCGGCCGAAGGCCTGTCGGTGCCCATCGACGACGTCGCGCGGCGCGCCGGGGTGGGGGCCGGCACCGTGTACCGGCACTTCCCGACGAAGGAAGCGCTCTTCACGGCCGTGATCGAGGACCGGATGCGGCGCCTCGTCGACGACGGGCACGCCCTGCTGGAGTCCGAGGGACCGGGGGAGGCGCTGTTCGCGTTCCTGCGCTCGATGGTGCTGCAATGGGGCGCCGCGGACCGCGGCCTGGTCGACGCCCTCGCCGGGTACGGGATCGACATCGCCTGCGCCGCTCCCGACGCCGAGGACGCGTTCAAGGCGATGCTGGGCGAGCTGCTGCGCTCCGCGCAGGACGCGGGCACCGCGCGCCGCGACATCGACATGCGGGACCTCAAGGCGATCCTGGTCGGCTGCCAGGCGATGCAGGCCTACGACTCGGCGCTGGCCGCGCGGGCGACCGACGTCGTCATCGACGGTTTACGCGTGCAGCGATAAGGCCTGCCGTGTTCTTGCACTCGGCATAGGCGAGTGCTAAGAATGACGTTGGCACTCGCGACAGGTGAGTGCTAGGTCGGGACGGTGAGACCAGCAGACACCTGGGGTCGTCCGTCGCGGGCACTGCACCCGGCCAGCGTAAGTAATGGGGTGGCCACACGTGGTCACCCGGTGTCATTCCCGATCCGGAGGAATCACTTCGCAATGGCCAAGACAATTGCGTACGACGAAGAGGCCCGTCGCGGCCTCGAGCGGGGGCTCAACGCCCTCGCCGACGCGGTAAAGGTGACGTTGGGTCCCAAGGGCCGCAACGTCGTCCTGGAGAAGAAGTGGGGTGCCCCCACGATCACCAACGATGGTGTGTCCATCGCCAAGGAGATCGAGCTGGAGGACCCGTACGAGAAGATCGGCGCCGAGCTGGTCAAGGAAGTCGCCAAGAAGACCGACGACGTCGCCGGTGACGGCACGACGACGGCCACGGTGCTGGCCCAGGCGCTGGTCCGGGAGGGCCTGCGCAACGTGGCGGCCGGCGCGAACCCGCTAGGCCTCAAGCGCGGCATCGAGAAGGCCGTCGAGAAGGTCACCGAGACCCTGCTGAAGCAGGCCAAGGAGGTCGAGACCAAGGAGCAGATCGCCGCCACCGCAGCGATTTCCGCGGGCGACCAGTCGATCGGCGACCTGATCGCCGAGGCGATGGACAAGGTCGGCAACGAGGGCGTCATCACCGTCGAGGAGTCCAACACCTTCGGCCTGCAGCTCGAGCTCACCGAGGGCATGCGGTTCGACAAGGGCTACATCTCGGGCTACTTCGTCACCGACGCCGAGCGTCAGGAAGCGGTCCTCGAGGACCCGTTCATCCTGCTGGTCAGCTCCAAGGTGTCGACGGTCAAGGACCTGCTCCCGCTGCTGGAGAAGGTCATCCAGGCCGGCAAGCCGCTGCTGATCATCGCCGAGGACGTCGAGGGCGAGGCCCTGTCCACCCTGGTCGTCAACAAGATCCGCGGCACCTTTAAGTCGGTGGCCGTCAAGGCCCCCGGCTTCGGTGACCGCCGCAAGGCGATGCTGCAGGACATGGCGATCCTCACCGGTGGCCAGGTCATCAGCGAGGAGGTCGGCCTGTCGCTGGAGAGCGCCGACGTCAACCTCCTCGGCAAGGCCCGCAAGGTCGTCGTCACCAAGGACGAGACCACGATCGTCGAGGGCGCCGGTGACCCCGACGCCATCGCCGGCCGCGTGGCCCAGATCCGCCAGGAGATCGAGAACAGCGACTCCGACTACGACCGCGAGAAGCTGCAGGAGCGCCTGGCCAAGCTGGCCGGCGGTGTTGCGGTGATCAAGGCCGGGGCGGCCACCGAGGTGGAGCTCAAGGAGCGCAAGCACCGCATCGAGGACGCGGTGCGCAACGCCAAGGCCGCCGTCGAGGAGGGCATCGTCGCCGGTGGTGGCGTGGCCCTGCTGCACGCGACCCCGGCGCTGGACGAGCTGAAGCTCACCGGCGACGAGGCGACCGGCGCGAACATCGTGCGCGTTGCGCTCGAGGCCCCGCTGAAGCAGATCGCCTTCAACTCCGGGCTGGAGCCCGGCGTTGTCGCCGAAAAGGTCCGCAACTCGCCCGCCGGCACCGGCCTGAACGCCGCCACCGGTGAGTACGAGGACCTGCTCAAGGCCGGCGTTGCCGACCCGGTCAAGGTCACCCGCTCGGCGCTGCAGAACGCGGCGTCCATCGCCGGGCTGTTCCTGACGACCGAGGCCGTCGTCGCCGACAAGCCGGAGAAGGCGGCCGCTCCCGCGGGCGACCCGACCGGCGGCATGGGCGGTATGGACTTCTAAGTCCCGTACGAAGAAGCCCGGTCCCCTTGGGGGCCGGGCTTTTTCGTTGCCCGCCGTGTCGAGTGTGGGGGATATGCGCGTCAACACCCGCGAATTCGTCCACATCACCCACGCTCGGCGCATACGCAGATGGGCTGTCGCGGCAAATATGCCGGAATGGAGCCATTCCGGGGCAGCGATGCGCTAAGGAACGGCGCGGTTACCCGCAGTCAATTGCGCACCCGATATCGTGCGGTCTTCCGGGACGTGTACATCGGCAGGGACGCGGACCTGACAGCCGCCGCCAAGGCGCGCGCAGCTTGGCTGGCGACGGGTTCGACTCTGGCCGGACTGTCTGCCGCCGCGGTCCTCGGCACGAAATGGGTCGATGCGTCGGCGCCCGCGGAGATCGTGCGGTTCGACCGGCACAGTCAGCGGGGCATGGTTGTCCGCAGCTATCAGCTCGCCGCTGACGAGGTGCGCGTCATCGCCGGAATGCGCGTGACCACCGCGGCCCGAACAGCTTTCGACATCGGGCGGGGCTCGCCCGCTATCAGGGCCGTCCCCATCCTGGACGCGTTGCTCAACGCGACCGGTATCAAGCCCGCCGAGGTTGTCGCTTTGGTGGACCGCCACCGCGGAGCCCGCGGCAGTGTCCGGTTGCGAGCCGCGCTGGATCTGGTCGACGGCGGGGCGGAATCACCTCAGGAGACCCGGGTGCGGCTGCTTCTGGTGCGAGCTGGTCTGCCAAAGCCGGAGACGCAGATCGAGTTTCCCGACCTACGCATCCGGGTCGACATGGGATGGCGTGTATGGAAGGTCGCGGTCGAGTATGACGGCATCCAGCACTGGGAGGACCGCTATCAACGGTCTTGGGACATCGAGCGAATCGCCTTACTGGAGGCGGCCGGCTGGGCGGTGGTCAGGGTGAGCGCCGAGATGTTGTCTCGACCGCAGGTGATTGTCGAACGCGTCAAAGCGAAGCTCGTCGAGCGTGGGGCCTATGGCCGGATTCCAGGCGTTTCGCGTGCATAGCGCCCACACTCGTCGGCCCAGAGGTCACGGTCCGGGTCAGAAGGCGACGCGGCTCACCGGGAGAACACCACGCAGTCGTGCAGGCACCCCTTCGCCGCGCCGGGGGAGCCGGGGTCGGCCTCGCGATGCAACAGCGCGCGGGTGGGCACGACGGCCAGGCGAACGGCGTCCCCGCCGGGTTCTTCAAGGCTGACCTCGGCCGTGCCGTCGACGATCAGCGAATAGCCGCCCGGCTCGGGTGGGGGCCACAGCAGGGTGACGTCGGGGCGCTGCGCCAGATTCTGCCGAGTGCGGCCGCCGATGAGGCCGACGTCCAGGGTCGCCTCGCGGAGCCGCGGCTCGACCGTGACGGTGTGCACGCGGTAGTCGTCGTCGACGGTGACCAGGTAGGCGTACGGGTAGTCGGGAAGGGCGGCGGCCAGGCGCTCGACGTCCACCTGCTTCTTGGTGCGCATGACCTCAGGATAGGCGCGGGCCTGGCAGCTACAGCGTGCGTGGAACCCGCGCCGCGGGCAGGCCGAACGTGAGCTGACCGCTGCTGCTGAAGTGGAAACCGAGGTTCTGCAGCACCTGCTGCCAGGGCGCCAGTTTCTCGACGGCCGCCGACGCGTCGGCGTGGTAGCCGTACATCGCCTCCACGTCCGACGCCCACATCTGGTCGTAGGCGGCCTCGATGTCGGCGATCGCGGGGGTGTTCTGGCCCAACCAGTTGGTGGCCGACAACGCCTGCGCCAGCGCGCGATTGGCCGCGACCACCGCGGGCTGCACCGTGGCCGCGAGCGCCCCCTCGAACGCAGCCGCCACCGCCGAGGCCTGGCTCGACACCGCTTGGGCCTGGGCCGCCGCCGCGCTCAGCCAGCTGACGTAGTGCGTGGCCAGGGCCATCATCGCCGCCGAGGATGGCCCCTGCCAGGATCCGCTGGCAAGATTTGACGTAACCGAAGAAAACGACGATGCTGACGATGCCAGGTCCTCGGCCAGGCCGTCCCAGGCTTCCGCGGCAGCAAGCAGCGGCCCGGCTCCGGGACCCGAGAAGATTCGTGCCGAGTTGACTTCTGGCGGCAACCACGCAAAATGCGGGCTCGTCACCGGCTCAACTTACCCGGGATTTGGCTGTTTTGGTGGCGTTATTGCGCGGCTACCGGCCGCGGTTGCCGACCACGGACCAACTTGCCTGGACGGGCGTCGGTCGGCACGCCGTTCTCCGCGATCACTTCGCCGGCCACGATCGTCGCGACGTACCCATCGGCGGTCTGGTCCAGGCGGCGGCCCCCGGCCGGCAGATCGTAGGTGATGACCGGTTTGTGCAGGCGCAACGCGGCGTGGTCGATGACGTTGAGGTCGGCCTTGTAGCCGACGCCGATGCGCCCCCGGTCGCCCAGCCCGGCGATGCGGGCCGGCACCGAGGTGAGTTCGCGGACGGCCTCCGGCACGGTGAACCGCCCCGACTTGCGGTCGCGCGCCCAGTGCGTGAGGAAGTACGTCGAGTAGCTGGCGTCGCAGATCATTCCGTAGTGGGCGCCGCCGTCGCCGAGCCCGAGCACCACGTCGTCGCGGTGCAGCAGCTGGCCCACGGTGTCCAGCGAATTGCCCTGCAGGTTGCTGGTCGCCACCAGCAGCATGGCGCGCCCGTCGTCGTCGAGCAGCCGGTCGTAGGCCTCCTCCATCGGGTTCACCCCCCGGGCCCGCGCCCGCGCCCCGATCGAGGTCGACGGGTCCGGCTCGTAGTCGGGGGTGTCGCCCAGCGGGTAGATCCAGTCCCACATCTGGGCCACGTACAGGATCGGGTGCCCCTGGCCGGGCTTGTCGGCCAGGATCCGGGCGCGCACCTCCGGCTTGCGCATCTCGGCAACCCGCTCGGCCAGCGGCAGGTGGGCGATCTCGCGATAGCTCGGGTAGAGCACGAACGGGTTGGCCGACAGCTGCAGCCCGATGATCAGCCCGATCGGGCGCGGCAGCAGCTGGGCGGTGATGTCACCGCCGGCCGCGTTGGCCTTCTCGATCATCGTGATGGCGTCCTCCCACGTCGGGTCGCCCGAGTTGGCCACCACCAGCGTGAAGGTCAGCGGCAGGCCGACGTCCTCGGCCACGTCGAACACCGTCTGCAGCACGTGCTCGTAGCCGCCGGCCGGGATATCCGGCACGAACTGCAGCAGGCCGCCGCCGCCGTCGACCACGCCGCGGGCGATCTCCTCGATCTCCTCCCGGGCGGCGTCGTAACTCGGGATGGGCGAACCGCTTTCGGTCTTGTGGATGGTCAGCCGCGACGACGCGAACCCCAGCGCCCCCACCTCGACCGCCTCCTTGGCCAGCGCCCGCATCTTGGCGAGGTCCTCGGCGGTGGCCGGCTCGCGGTCGGCGCCGCGCTGGCCCATCACGTAGACGCGCAGCGGTGAGTGCGGCAGGTACGCGGCGACGTCGATGTCCCGCTTGCCGGCGTCCAGCGCGTCCAGGTATTCGGGGAACGTCTCCCACGTCCAGGGCAGGCCGTCGGTCATGACGACGCCGGGGATGTCCTCGACCCCGGCCATCACGTCGACCAGGACGTCGTGGTCTTCCTGGCGGCACGGCGCGAAGCCGACGCCGCAGTTGCCCATGACCACCGTGGTCACGCCGTGCGCCGACGACGGCGTCAGGCGTTCCGACCAGATGGACTGGCCGTCGTAGTGGGTGTGCAGATCGACGAAGCCCGGGGTGACCAGGAGGCCGGTGGCGTCGATCTCCCGGTCGGCGCGCTCGCCGTTGACCCGGCCGACGGCCGCGATAACGCCGTCGCGCACCGCGACGTCGCCGACGTACGGCTCACCACCGAGCCCGTCGACGATGGTGCCGTTGCGGATGATCAGGTCGTAGGTCATTCAAATAATCTACGACCGCGCCCGCCGGTCGTGCCAGGATCTAGTGTCGCTGGTATGGCCAACACCTCGAGCCCCGACGCCGCCGTCCAAGAACTGCTCCGCGACGCGTTCACCCGGTTGATCGAACACGTCGACGACATCGCCGACGGCCTGACCGATGCGGTCGCGCAGTACCGGGTGACCCCGAGCGCCAACAGCATCGCCTGGCTGATCTGGCACAGCGCGCGCGTCCAGGACATCCAGCTGGCCGACGTCGCCGGCGTCGAGCAGGTCTGGCTGCGCGACGGCTGGGTGGACCGGTTCGCCCTCGACCTGCCGCGCAACGACACCGGCTACGGGCACGGCCCCGAGCAGGTCGCCAAGGTCAAGGCGCCCGTGGATCTGCTGTCCGGCTACTACCACGCGGTGCACAAGCTCACGCTCGAATACATCGCCGGCGTGACCGCGGCCGAGCTGGAGCGGGTGGTCGACACCAACTGGGACCCGCCGGTGACGGCCAGCGCCCGGTTGGTGAGCATCATCGACGACTGCGCCCAACACCTCGGGCAGGCGGCCTACGTCCGCGGGATCGCGCCCTAAGGGTCTTCCGGCGTGCGAATCCTGGCCGCCGTCTTCAGGGCGGTGCTGTGGCTGGCAACCACCGTCGCGCTGGCCGTGGCGATCCCGGCGGCGTGGCTGCAGCTGAACGTGGTCAGCGAGGGCGGGTACGTGGCGCTGGCCCAGCGGGCCGCCGGCGACCCCGCGCTGCAGTCGGCCGCCGCCGACGAGCTGGCCAACCGCGCGATGGCGCTCATCGCGGAGCACAACGGCGGACGGCAGCCGGTCGAGGGCGCCGAGGTGCACCTGGCCGCCGTCGCGTTCACGGCCGGGCCGGCGTTTCCGGCCCTGTTCGCCCAGGCGAATCGGGCAGCGCACCGCTGGTTGTTCACCGTCGACGGTGCCGGCGAGTCGTGGGCGATCGACGTGGCGCCGATGCTGAACGACGCCTCGATGCAGCGGATCCTGAGCCGGCACAACGTGAAAGTGCCTGCGAGGCTGACGGTTCCGTTGACGGCGTCGCCGCCCTCGGCCCACGGTTCGCTGCGGCCGGGGCGGCTGAGCCCGCTCGCCACGTGGGGCCCGTGGGTGAGCGTCGGCGCGGTCGCCCTCAGCGTCGTCTGCGCCGTGCTGCTGCTGGCCACCGCGCGCCGCCGCGGGAAGGCGCTCACCAGCCTCGGGGTTTCCGCGCTGCTGGTCGGCGCCGCCGGCTGGGCGGCCATCGAGGTCGCCGGCCGCGACGTCGGCGACGCGCTGAACCGCACCACCGACGACATCCGCCGCATCGCCGAGGTGATGGTCGGCCACGCCGAGGCCGGCCTGCACGAATGGCTCAACCTGACGCTGCTCGTCGGCGTCGCGCTGGTGATCGGCGGCGTGGTCGTCGCGGCGTTGGGCAGCCTGCGCAGGAAACCGGCCGGCTAGCCGAAGGTGAACGAAAAGACTTGCAGCCCAGGGCTGACCCGCATGTCGAGTTGGTCGCTGCGCGCCGCCTCATCGGAAACGATCGGGTGCAGTGTGGGCGCCCCGCCGATCGCCGTGGTGGTCGTCTTGCCGTCCCGGGACACGGTGAGGGTGCCCGTGCCGCCGACGACGACGTAGACGTCCTTGGCGGTGTAGTTCAGCCGGATGGCGGCGTCGTCGCCGTCGGCGGTGGCGCCCTGCTCGTCCAGCTTCCACCGGCCGCGCAACGCGAACTTGTCCCCGGGTAACGACGCCGGGTAGTCGAACGTCGCGGCGCCGGCCTTGTAATCGCCTGTGCCGCCGTAGTTTCCGGCCCGTGCGACGCCCAGATAGGTCTCGGGCGTGAGCCGGGTCTGGGGGGTGGTGTCGGGCGACTGCGTCGGCCCGGGCAGCTGGGTGCCGGGGTGGGCGTCCACCAGCAGGTCGCGGATGAGCTTCTCGGTGCCGTCGTAATCGCCCTCGCCGAACTTCGTGTGCCGGACAACGCCGTTCGCGTCGATCAGGTATTCAGCCGGCCAATACAGGTTCGAGAAGTTGTTCCACGTCGTGTAGTCGTTGTCCAACGCGACGGGGTAGCTGATGTGCAGTGCGGCGGCCCCGCTGGCGACGTTGGCGGGGACCCGTTCGAAGGCGTATTCGGGCGTGTGGACCCCGATGACGACCAACCCGGCATCGTGATACCTGCCGTACCAATCGGTTACGTGCGCGATGGCCCGTTGGCAGTTGATGCACGAGTAGGCCCAGAAGTCGATCAGGACCACCTTGCCCCGCACCGCGGCCCGGTCGAGTGGTTTGCCATCCGCGGTGTTGAGCCACCCGGCGATTCCGGCTATGGCGGGGGCCGGGCCGCACTGCTGCAACTGGGTGGCACCGTCCATGCAGTCGGTGAGCGCGCCTTTGACGCTGGCCCCGTCCGGGCCCAGCTGCAGGCCGCTGGCCCCCGGTGGCGCCGCCGGTGCGGGGTTGAGCGTGCGTTGGATGTCGTCGGCGCCGATCTTGTTCTGCATCGCCGTCGTGTAGTCGGGGATGGCGCGCTGCAACATCGCCGGCAGGTTGAAGACCAGCGCCACCGCCAGCACGACCATCATGATCCCGCCGGCGATCTGAATCGCGCGCTGACGGCGGCGGAACGCCGCGACGCGTTCGGCGACGCGCCGCCCGGCCAGCGCGAAAACAAGCAGCGGCAACGCATTGCCCAGGGCGAACGTACCGGTCAACACCAGCGCGCCCGGCCCGATCGACTGCGTGCCACCGGCAACCACGATCGCGGCGAGCACCGGTCCTGCGCACGGCACGTACAGCGCGCCCAGCGTCAGGCCGAGTCCGAAACCGTCTGCGTTGGCGCCGATTTGACGCTGCGGCAGGTAGGCGAACGGCCGCTCGATCAGGTGCTGCAGCGGCGGGAAGATCAACCCGAGGCCGATCAGGACCAACAACACCAGGGCCGTCCACCGGATCGCGTCCTGCGGCAGGTGCAGTGCCGTCAGCAACGCGGAGCCGATCAGCGTCGCCACGGAGAAGCTGCACACCAGGCCGGCGATCACCAGATAGGGCCGCGCCGCGGAACCGATGCCCCGGGAGCTGCTCGCACCGGACAGCAGGATCACCGGAAGCACCGGCAGGATGCACGGCGAGATGCCGGTGATGAGGCCGCCGAGGAATCCGACGAGCGCGATGGTGTGCATAGCTACATACACCTTTACCTGCCCGAGATGGTTCAGGTGACCTGGCACAAATCACGTTCCGTGCGTTATACAAATCACACAATGTGCGTTACGCTCCATCGGTGGCGCAGTTAACCTTCCAACGCGCCCGCACCGAGGAGAAGAAGCGCCAACGTGCGGAGGCGCTCGTGGAAGCCGCGCGTTCGCTGGCGCTCGAGACCGGCGTCGCCTCGGTCACGTTGACCGCCGTCGCCAGCCGGGCCGGCATTCACTACTCCGCCGTCCGTCGCTACTTCACCTCGCACAAGGAAGTGCTGCTGCACCTGTCCGCCGAGGGCTGGGTGCGCTGGTCCAACACGGTGTCGGAAAAGCTGGCCGAACCCGGCCCGAAGTCGCCGTCGCAAATCGCCGAGACGCTGGCCAATGCCCTGGCCGAGGACCCGCTGTTCTGCGACCTGCTGGCCAACCTGCACCTGCACCTCGAACACGAGGTGGACGCCGAGCGCGTGATCGAGGTCAAGCGGATCAGCACCGCGGCCACGCTCTCGCTCGCCGACTCGATCGAGACGGCGCTGCCCGAGCTCGGGCGGTCGGGGTCGCTCGACATCCTGCTGGCTGCGTACTCGCTGGCCGCGACGCTATGGCAGGTCGCCAACCCGCCCGAACGGCTCACCGACGCGTATGCCGAGGAGCCCGAAGTCGTTCCCCCCGAGTGGAACCTGGACTTCACCTTCGCCCTGACTCGCTTGCTGACCGCCACGTGCGTGGGGCTCATCTCGGGATCGCAATGAACGCGGAGAGGAGGCCGGGGGGCTGTGGCTTGGCGAACTGCGACCGGTGAACGGGAAGGACTTGGAGCGCCCATGACGACGACTGAGCCAAGGACGGAGCCGCTGCGCAAGCAGGGCTCCGGCGGCGGGGAGGGCAACATGGTCGCTCCGCAGCGCCCCAAGAAGAAGGGGCTGTTCGCTCGTTATTGGTTGGTGCTCACGATCGCAGCCGTCGTCGCGCTGTCGGGATTCGTCGTATACCGATTGCACGGCGTCTTCGGCGTTCACAAGGGTTCGTTCGGCGGTGGCACCTCGGGCGAGGTCCTCGACGAGTTCAACGCCAAGACGATCACGCTCCAGGTCTGGGGCTCGCCGGGCAGCACGGCAACCATCAACTACCTCGACGAAAACTCCCATCCGCAGCAGGCCCTCAACGTGCCCTTGCCCTGGAGCAAAGTATTGAGTTCAACGAAGCCGGGCATCCCGGCAAACCTGATCGCGCAAGGAGACGGCAGCTGGATCGCCTGCCAGTTCGTCGTCAACAACCACGATGGGCACGGTGACGTGATCAAGGCTCCGAACCGTTCGGACTCCAACGAAACCGTCAACCCCTTCGTCTACTGCCTGGACAAGTCCGCATGAGCGAGCCAGGCGCGGCTCCGCCGCGCGTCGATCAGCCGCTGATCCCGCCGTTCCTGCCGCGGATGATCCACCGGCTGGCCCTGCCGATCGTCCTGATCTGGTTGGGCATCGTGTTCGTCACCAACACCGTGGCCCCCCAGCTGGAGGTCGTCGCCAAAACCCACTCGGTGTCGATGAGTCCGACCGACGCCGCGTCCTTTCAGTCGATGATGAAGGTCGGATCGACGTTCAAAGAGTTCAACTCCGACAACTCGGCCATGATCTTGCTGGAAGGCGACAAGCCACTCGGGGCCGAAGCGCACCGCTACTACGACGAGATCGTCAGGCGCGTCGAGCAGGACAAGAAGCACGTTCAGCACGTGCAGGATTTCTGGAGTGATCCGCTGACAGCGGCGGGTTCCCAGAGCCACGATCAAAAGGCCGCGTACGTCCAGGTCTACCTCGCCGGGAACATGGGCGGCGGGCTGGCGAACGAGTCTGCCCTGGCCGTCCGCAAGATCGTGGACTCGGTGCCCGCGCCGCCGGGAATCAAGGCGTACGTCACCGGCGCGGGTCCGCTGTTCGCCGATCAGTCCCATGCGGGCGAGAAGGGCGTCATGGTCGTCACGCTCATCACGTTCTTGGTGATCGTGGTGATGCTGCTGTTCGTCTACCGCTCGGTCATCACGATGCTGATCATGCTGGCGATGGTCTTCATCGAGTTGGCGGCGGCCCGTGGTGTGGTTGCGACGCTCGGAAACTACGGGATCATGGGGCTCTCGACGTTCGCCAACAACATGCTGGTGCTGATGGCGATCGCCGCCGGGACGGATTATGCGATCTTCGTGGTCGGGCGCTACCACGAGGCCCGCGGTATTGGCGAGACGCGTGAGCAAGCGTTCTACACGATGTTCCACAGCACGGCCCACGTGGTGCTGGGGTCTGGGCTGACCATCGCCGGCGCGATGTACTGCCTGAGCTTCTGCCGGTTGCCGTATTTCTCCTCCCTCGGCATACCGTGCGCGGTCGGCATGCTGGTCGCGGTGTTGGCGGCTTTGACGCTGGGTCCGGCGGTGCTGACGGTGGCTTCGTTCTTCAAGCTCATGGATCCGAAGCGCACGCTGGCGACCCGGGGCTGGCGCCGCATCGGCACCGCGATCGTCCGCTGGCCCGCACCGGTTCTCGCGGTGACCATCGGGGTCGCACTGGTTGGTCTGCTGGCCCTGCCCGGTTACAAGACGGACTACGACAACCGCCACTTCCTGCCGGCGGACACCCCGGCCAACGTCGGGTACGCCGCCGCGGACCGGCATTTCGACCAGGCGCGGCTCAATCCCGAGTTGTTGATGATCGAAACCGACCACGACTTGCGCAACCCGGCCGACTTCCTGGTCCTGGACAAGGTCGCCAAGGCGGTCTTCCACATCCCCGGCATCGGGCGGGTGCAGACCATCACCCGGCCGTTGGGCACGCCGCTCGACCACAGCACCCTAGGTTTTCAGATGAGCGCACAAGCCGCGGGGCGGATCCAGACCCAGCACTATCAGGACGAGCAGGCGGCAAACCTGCTCAAGCAGGCCGACGAGCTGCGCAAGACCATGGCCACCCTGCATGAGCAGATGCAGGTCACCCAGGACCTCAGCAACACGACGCACGAAACCACCAGGCTGACCAAGGAAACCGTGAAGATCACCGAGGCGTTGCGCGACGACATCGCCAACTTCGACGACTTCTTACGGCCGATCCGCAGCTTCTTCTATTGGGAGAGGCACTGCTACGACATTCCGGTCTGCTGGGCGCTGCGGTCGGTGTTCAACGCGCTCGACGGCATCGACCAGGTGGCGCAGAACATCGTGGAACTCAGCGCGAACCTGGACAAGCTGGATCAGATCCAGCCGAAGCTGGTGGCGCTGATACCGCCGCAGATCGAAAGCCAGCAGCGCAACCTTGACACCATCATGTCGAACTACGCGACCACGATGGGTCTCAACGAACAGGCGAAAGCGCAGTCCGACAACGCCACCGCCCAGGGCGATGCCTTCGACAAAGCAAAGAATGACGACACGTTCTACCTTCCGCCCGAGGCGTTCAAGAGCCCGGACTTCGCGCGGGGTCTGAAGAACTTCATCTCGCCGGACGGGCACGCGGTCCGGTTGATCATCTCCCATGAAGGCGACCCGGCGAGCCCCGAAGGCATCAGCCACATCGAACCGATCAAGCAGGCCGTGCACGAGGCGATCAAGGGCACGCCGTGGGAGGGCTCCAAGGTCTACCTCGGCGGTACCGCCGCGACGTATAAGGACATGCACGACGGCTCCAACATCGACCTGCTGATCGCCGGAATCGCCGCGGCCACACTGATTTTCATCATCATGCTGGTGATCACCCGAAGCGTCGTGGCGGCCTTCGTGATCGTCGGCACGGTGTTGCTGTCACTGGGCGCCTCATTCGGACTCTCCGTGCTCCTGTGGCAGTACATCCTGGGCATGAAGTTGCACTGGATGGTGCTGGCGATGGCCATCATCCTGCTGCTGGCGGTGGGCTCCGACTACAACCTGCTGTTGATTTCGCGGTTCAAGGAGGAGATCTACGCCGGGCTCAGGACGGGGACGATCCGCGCGATGGCCGGTTCGGGCTCGGTGGTGACGTCCGCGGGTCTGGTGTTCGCCGCGACCATGGCGACGTTCATGTTCAGCCCGCTGTTGGTGATGGCCCAGGTGGGTACGACGATCGCGCTGGGTCTGCTGTTCGACACCCTGATTGTGCGGTCGTTCATGACGCCGTCGCTGGCCACCTTGCTCGGGCGCTGGTTCTGGTGGCCGCAGCACGTGCGGCCACGGCCGGCGAGCACCATGCTGCGGCCGTACGGACCGCGTCCCGCCGTGCGCGAGTTGCTCCTCAAGAACGTCGAGGAACACCCGGCGGGCGGTGTGGTGCAGCCGCGCTGATCCCGCGAGGCCGCCTGCGGCGGGGCGGCCAACACGGGTCGGTTACCGGCGCTACCGAGACCGCTTGCGGGCCAAAAAAATCCGCGCGTCCCATTCGGACGCGCGGACTTTTTAGAGGCGTTAGGCCCAGTTCCACACCGACATGTCGCCGGGCGGGTATTGGGCGCACGCGTCGGTCGCCTTGGCGACGACGCCCTTGTTGTTGAAGAAGAGCTTCATGTGGTTGGGCCACGCGTACCACAGCGGGTCGTTGTTGTAGAAGTTCTCGGAGTAGGTGCGGCGGTCCTCCGGTGACAGCGAGTAGAACCAGTGCACCTTGTCGATCGTCGCCTGCTGGACGTTCGGGTGGTTGTTGAAGTCGATCATGTAGCGCTGGTAGTACACCGGGCTGGTATCGCGGGTGGCCGCCATGATCTGCTCGGCGTCGCAGGTGGTGTTGATCATCCTGCGCGGGATCGGGAAGTCCTCCGTGGAATCGGCGACGGCGGTCTTCGGGAAGACGGCCGCGGCGATGCCGAGGGCGAGGAAGGCGGCGCCTGCGCGCAAGCCAGTGTTCAGCCGAGACATAGATGTAACGGTAACACTTTTCCAGCGGCGGCGGCCAGGTTCCTAGTTTGTCTCAGCATTGGTCCCGATCAGGCACGATGACGTGCGTGGGGTCGGGCCGCAGCTCCGGCGGCGCCTGGCTGTAGTCGCCGAAGGGGCCGTCGCGGCGCTCGACGGCCGCCCGCACGCCCTGGGTCTCGGCGGTCTTGATGAAGTCGAGGCCGTCGGGGGTGTTGCGCATCAGGCCGTCGAGGATGCCGCCGAGCGTCTGGGTGGACGCCAGCCCCATGTTCTCGTAGGCCTGGTTGACGATCAGCTTCTGCGCCCGCAGCTGCGACAGCGGGATGCGGGCCAGCTCGGCGGCGATCTCGGCGACCCGGGCCTCCAGGCGCTCGAACGGCACCGCCTCGTTGATCAGCTCGACCTCGGCCGCCTGGACGCCGGTCAGCGGCCGGCCGGTCAGCGAATGCCACTTGACCTTGGCGAAGCTGAGCCGGTAGAGCCACATCCCGCTCAGGTACGCGCCCCACATCCGGCTGTACGGGGTGCCGATCACCGCGTCGTCGCTGGCGATGACCAGATCGGCGCACAACGCGTAGTCACTGGCACCGCCGACGCACCAGCCGTGCACCTGGGCGATGACCGGCTTGGACGCCCGCCAGATGGCCATGAACTTCTGCGTCGGCGCCGTCTCCCGCGCGGTGACCATCGCGAAGTCCTTGCCGGGGTCCCAGCGGCCGTCGGTCATCATGGCCTCGCCCCACTGTTGAAAGCCGCCGCCGAAGTCGTAGCCACCGGAGAAGGCGCGACCCGCGCCGCGCAGCACGATGACCTTGATCTGCGGGTCGCGCTCGGCCAGCCCGACGGCCGCCTCGATCTCGTCGGGCATGGGCGGCACGATGGTGTTCAGCTGGTCCGGACGGTTGAGCGTGATGGTGGCCACCGGGCCCGCCGTCGTGTACAGCAGCGTCTCGAAGTCGCTACCTGGCATGGCTTCCTTAGGGGTCGGGCTGGCGGTTTTCCGGTGACGACGCGTAGATGCGGTCACCGATCTTGAGATACGGCGTCGTCAGGTACGCCGACATGACGACCAGGCCGGTGAAGATCACCGCCACGCAGACCGCGTTGGGCCAGAGCTTGCCGGTGCCGATCGCGAAACACACGGTGCCGATGGCCGCGGTCGCCCAGTAGAACCGCCGGCCCGCCCGGCGGTCACCGATGAACCGGTAGCGCGCCTGCGCCGCCGAAACGAGCACGAAGATCAATCCGGTCGCCAGCAGGGTCAGTTCGATGCGTTGGGCCGCGGACACGTCGACGATCTTATGACCCGGTCAAAGGGCCTGCCAGCATCCGCCACAGGAACGAATAGGTGAGCGCCGACTTGAACGCCACCTGCTGGTTGTCGGCCGCTCCCGCGTGGCCGCCCTCGATGTTCTCGTAGTAGAAGACCGGGTGCCCGGCCGCCTCGAGCGCGGCGGTCATCTTGCGGGCGTGGCCCGGATGCACCCGGTCGTCGCGGGTGGAGGTGGTCATCAGCACCGGCGGGTAGTGACGCGTCGCCGAGATGTTCTGGTAGGGCGAATATTCGGAGATGAATGCCCAGTCCTGCGGGTTGTCCGGGTCGCCGTACTCGGCCATCCACGAGGCGCCGGCGAGCAGCAGGTGGTAGCGCTTCATGTCCAGCAGCGGGACGCTGCACACCAGCGCGCCGAATCGTTCAGGGTACTGGGTCAGCATGATGCCCATCAGCAGGCCGCCGTTGCTGCCGCCCTGCGCGCCGAGCTGGTCGACGGTGGTGATGCCGCGGTTCACCAAATCCGTTGCGACCGCGGCGAAGTCCTCGGCCACCTTGTGCCGGTTCTCGCGCATGGCCTGGGTGTGCCAGCGGGGGCCGTATTCGCCGCCGCCGCGGATGTTGGCGAGCACATAGGTGCCGCCACGGGCCAGCCACAGCCGGCCGAGGACGCCGCTGTAGGCGGGGGTGTTCGCGGATTCGAAGCCGCCGTAGCC
This sequence comes from Mycobacterium scrofulaceum, assembly GCF_001667885.1. Classification (GTDB taxonomy): domain Bacteria; phylum Actinomycetota; class Actinomycetes; order Mycobacteriales; family Mycobacteriaceae; genus Mycobacterium; species Mycobacterium scrofulaceum_C. Next base: position 56,645 of record NZ_LZJW01000177.1, read on the forward strand.
GTACAGCATGGTCGGGCCCGGGCCTTCCGCGTCGGCCGGCCGCACCACGAAGTAGGGGATCGGCGTGCCGTCCTCCGAGTTCACGAAATGCTGTGCCACGGTGAGGTTCCCGGCGTCGAAGAAGGCGGGCGCCGACTTGACTTGCTCGAGTGGGCCGGCGCCGGTGCCGCGCATTAGCCGCGAGGGTGTGACGAATCCGCTGGAGTCGAGGAAGAACTCGTCGCCGGTGTCGTCGGCGGCGACGACGACGGTGTTGGTCGCCTCCGGGATGCCGGCCACCGGCTCGCGGCGCCAGTCGCCCCGCACGACGGGCGTGAGGATCTCCACCCGGCTGGCCACGTCGGCGAGGGTGACCATCAGCAACCGGTCCCGCGTCCACGCGTAATGGTTCAGCGCGGTGTGCTCGTCGGGGGTGAACAGAGAGACCAATTCTGCTGTGCCGGAGAGGAATTCGTCGTACTTGGTCGCCAGCAGGGAACCGGCAGGGTAGCTTTGGGCGCCGTAGAACCAGTCGGAGCGCAGCTCGATCAACAGCCATTCGCGGTGTATCGACAGGCTCGCGTCGGTGGGCGCGTCGATCCGGATCAGCTCGGTGTTTCCTGGCGAGCCCCGCAGTTCGTAGACCTCTTCGTTCCAGAAGTCCAGGGCCCGCCCCAGCAGCGTGCGCTCGAAGCCTTCGGTGCGGTCCACCGAGGCGGACACGCGGACGTCGGTGCGGGCCCCCTCGAACAGCGTTTCCGCATCGCTCAGCGGGGTGCCCCGGCGCCACCGCTTGATCACCCGGGGATAGCCCGAGTCGGTGAGCGAGTCGGCGCCGAAATCCGTGCCGACCAGGACCGTGTCGAGGTCCACCCAGGCGACCTGCGATTTCGCCTCCGGCAGTACGAACCCGTCGTCGACGAATTGGCGTGTCGCCATGTCGAATTCGCGCACGATCGACGCGTCCGAGCCGCCCCTGGACAGCGCGACCAGCGCGCGCGTGTATTCGGGTTCGATGACGCCGGCGCCTGCCCACACCCATTTCTCGTTGTCAGCTCGCCCGAGTTCATCGACGTCGATCAGCACGTCCCACTCGGGCGCATCGGTGCGATAGCTGTCCAGCGTGGTGCGCCGCCACAACCCGCGCGGGTTGGCGGCGTCGCGCCAGAAGTTGTACAGGTACTCGCCGCGGCGGGCCACGTACGGGATGCGCGCGTCGGTGTCGAGCACCTCGAGCGCCTCGGCGCGCATCCGCTCGAATTCCGCGCCGCGGAACGCCGCCAGCGTCGGTTCGTTGCGCGCCCGCACCCAGTCCAGCGCCTCGTCGCCGGTGACGTCCTCGAGCCACAGGTAAGGGTCTTGGGCATCTTCGCGGTCGGCGGCGGCGTGTGACGTCATGGACGCCATTGTGGCCTCCGGCGGTAGTGTGAGGTGTATTACACCGACGAGCGAGGGGCCGAGCAGATGACTGTTTTCGCACGTCCCGGTTCCGCTGGGGCCTTGATGTCGTACGAATCCCGCTACGACAACTTCATCGGGGGGCAATGGGTGCCGCCGGCGCAGGGCCGCTACTTCGAGAACCCGACACCGGTGACAGGCCAGCCGTTCTGCGAGGTGGCCCGCTCCGACGAGGCCGACATCGAGAAGGCGCTCGACGCCGCCCACGGGGCGGCGAAGGCGTGGGGCAAGACCGCTCCCGCGGAACGGGCGCTGATCCTGAACAAGATCGCCGACCGCATCGAGGAGAACAAGGCCGCGCTGGCGGTCGCCGAAGTCTGGGACAACGGCAAACCGATCCGCGAGGCGCTCGGTGCCGACATCACGTTGGCGGTCGACCATTTCCGCTACTTCGCCGGCGCGATTCGGGCGCAGGAGGGTTCGCTGTCGCAGATCGACGAGAACACCGTCGCCTACCACTTCCACGAGCCGCTCGGGGTGGTCGGGCAGATCATCCCGTGGAACTTCCCGATCCTGATGGCCACCTGGAAGCTGGCGCCGGCGCTCGCGGCCGGCAACGCCGTGGTGCTCAAACCCGCCGAGCAGACACCGGTCTCGGTGCTCTACCTGATGTCGCTCATCGGCGACCTGCTGCCGGCGGGCGTGGTCAACGTCGTCAACGGCTTCGGCGCCGAAGCCGGCAAGCCGCTGGCGTCGAGCAACCGCATCGCCAAGGTGGCGTTCACCGGCGAGACCACCACCGGACGGCTGATCATGCAGTACGCCTCGCAGAACCTGATTCCGGTCACGCTGGAACTCGGCGGCAAGAGCCCCAACATCTTCTTCTCCGACGTGATGGCCAAGGGTGACGACTTCCAGGACAAGGCCCTCGAGGGCTTCACCATGTTCGCCCTGAACCAGGGCGAGGTGTGCACCTGCCCGTCACGCAGCCTGATCCAGTCCGACATCTATGACGAGTTCCTCGAGCTGGCGGCCATCCGGACCAAGGCGGTGCGGCAGGGCGACCCGCTGGACTCCGAGACGATGCTGGGTTCGCAGGCGTCCAACGATCAGCTGGAAAAGGTGTTGTCCTACATCGAGATCGGCAAGGACGAGGGCGCCAAGATCATCACCGGGGGCGAGCGCGCCGAGCTGGGCGGCGACCTGTCCGGTGGTTACTACATGCAGCCGACCATCTTCGCCGGCAACAACAAGATGCGGATCTTCCAGGAGGAGATCTTCGGTCCCGTCGTCACCGTGACGTCGTTCGCCGACTACGACGACGCGATCTCGATCGCCAACGACACCCTCTACGGCCTGGGCGCCGGGGTGTGGAGCCGCGACGGAAACACCGCCTACCGGGCCGGTCGCGACATCCAGGCCGGCCGGGTGTGGGTCAACTGCTATCACGCCTATCCCGCGCACGCCGCGTTCGGCGGCTACAAGCAGTCCGGCATCGGCCGGGAGAACCACAAGATGATGCTGGACCATTACCAGCAGACCAAGAACCTGATGGTGTCCTACTCCGATAAGGCGCAGGGCTTCTTCTGATGGTTCCGGGTGTCGTCATCACCGCCGGGGCCGCCGAACTGTTGACCCGCCTGCAGGGCCGGCACGGCCCGCTGATGTTCCACCAGTCCGGCGGCTGCTGCGACGGGTCGTCGCCGATGTGCTACCCGTCCGGGGACTTCCTGGTGGGCGACCGCGACGTGTTGCTCGGCGTGCTCGACGTCGGGGACGGGGTCCCGGTATGGATCTCGGGTCCGCAGTACGAGGCCTGGAAGCACACCCAGCTGGTCATCGACGTGGTCCCGGGCCGCGGCGGCGGGTTCAGCGTGGAAGCCCCCGAAGGGCTGCGCTTTCTGTCCCGCGGCCGCGTCTTCACCGACGAGGAACAGGCCGAGCTGCGCGCCGCGCCGGTCATCACCGGCGCCGATTATCAACGCGGCGAGCGCCCTTCGGCGCGCGGTCAGGTGGTGACTGACACGGCGTTGCGAACGTGCCCTCCGGGTCGGTGACGGCAGTAACCTCGAAGGCGTGATCCCCCTTCCGCGCCCGCGGTTGTTGGCCGGCGCCATGCTGATCGGCGCCGCCGTCGGGCTGTTGGCGGGCGTGGGATTCGCCGGGACCGTCCACGGCGGCATCCGCCCGGCCTTCGCCCTGGCGCTGGTGGTCGGGGTTCCGAGCGTCGCCGGGCTGGTGACGATCCTGTTCTCCGGGCGTCGGTGGGTGACGATGGTCGGCGCGTTCGCCTTGGCGGTGGCCCCGGGCTGGTTCGGTGTCCTGGTCGCCCTCCAGGTGACGTCCCGTGGCTGACGACGACACCCCGTCGAGCCCGGGCACCCAAGCGTTCAAGCCCGACTTCTCGGATTCCGACGACGACCCGGGCACCCAGTCGTGGACGCCGGATTTCTCGGATTCCGACGAGGACACGGGCGCTCGCCCGGTGGCCGCCCACGACGACGAGCCGGAAACGTCTGAGCCGCCCGCCGGCGAGGACGATGCGGCCGCCGAATCCGCCGCCGTGCCGGTGCAACCGGTGACCGTTCCCGGGCGCTACCTCTACCTGAGGTGGTGGAAGCTGTTGTTGGTCGCTTTGGGCGTGTGGTCGGTGGCCGCCGTCGTCGGGCTCGGCCTGTTCTCGTGGTGGTACCACTCGGCGGACGCGACCCCGGCGCTCTACGTGGTGCTGGTCTACGTGGTGGCGTGCGCAGTCGCCGGCGTGCTGCTCGCGATGGTCGAGGGCAGGCCGCTGGTCTCGGCGCTGTCGCTGGCGGTGATGTCGGGACCCTTCGCCTCCCTGGCCGCCTCCGCGCCGCTGCTCGGCTATTACCACTGCGCGCGGGTGGGCCACTGCCTCGTCGGCCTCATTCCGTATTAACGCCCCGGCCGGGCGGCCACTAGGGTAGGGGCCGTGACCCATTTTGACGTCGTCGTCCTCGGGGCCGGTCCCGGCGGATATGTCGCAGCCATCCGCGCCGCGCAGCTTGGCCTCAACACCGCAGTCGTCGAGCCGAAGTACTGGGGCGGTGTCTGCCTCAACGTCGGCTGCATCCCGTCCAAGGCGTTGCTGCGCAACGCCGAGCTGGTGCACATCTTCACCAAGGAGGCCGCGACGTTCGGGATGAACGGCGAGGCGACCTTCGACTACGGCGTGGCCTTCGACCGCAGCCGCAAGGTGGCCGAGGGCCGGGTCGCGGGCGTGCACTTCCTGATGAAGAAGAACAAGATCACCGAGATCCAGGGGTACGGCCGGTTCACCGACGCCAACACGCTCTCGGTCGAGCTTAACGACGGCGGCACCGACACCGTGACGTTTGACAACGCCATCATCGCCACCGGCAGCAGCACCCGGCTGGTGCCCGGGACGTCGCTGTCGGAAAACGTGGTGACCTACGAGGAACAGATCCTCTCGCGCGAACTGCCCGAGTCGATCGTGATCGCCGGTGCGGGTGCGATCGGCATGGAGTTCGGCTACGTGCTGAAGAACTACGGCGTCGACGTGACCATCGTGGAGTTCCTGCCCCGCGCGCTGCCCAACGAGGACGCCGACGTGTCCAAGGAGATCGAGAAGCAGTTCAAGAAGCTGGGTATCAAGATCCTCACCGGCACCAAGGTCGAGTCGATCTCGGACAACGGTTCCGAGGTCACCGTCGTCGTCAGCAAGGACGGCAACGCCCAGGAACTCAAGGCCGCAAAAGTGCTGCAGGCCATCGGGTTTGCGCCCAACGTCGAGGGATACGGCCTGGAGAAGGCCGGCGTCGCGCTGACCGACCGCAAGGCCATCGGCGTCAACGACTACATGATGACCAGCGTGCCGCACATCTACGCCATCGGTGACGTCACCGGGCTGCTGCAGCTCGCGCACGTCGCCGAGGCGCAGGGCGTGGTGGCGGCCGAAACCATTGCCGGCGCAGAGACTTTGGCCCTGGGTGACTACCGGATGCTGCCGCGCGCGACGTTCTGCCAGCCCCAGGTGGCCAGCTTCGGGCTGACCGAGCAGCAGGCCCGGGACGAGGGCTACGACGTGGTGGTGGCCAAGTTCCCGTTCACCGCCAACGGCAAGGCGCACGGCCTGGGCGACCCCAGCGGCTTCGTCAAGCTGGTCGCCGACGCGAAACACCTCGAGCTGCTGGGCGGGCACCTGATCGGCCACGACGTGTCCGAGCTGCTGCCCGAGCTGACCCTGGCGCAGAAGTGGGACCTGACCGCCACCGAGCTGGCCCGCAACGTGCACACGCATCCGACCATGTCCGAGGCGCTGCAGGAGTGCTTCCACGGCCTGACCGGCCACATGATCAACTTCTAGGTTCCCATGCGCAGCGACATCGTTCTGGGGGCCATCGGCGGCCTCGCCGCGGGCTATGTCCTGTGGCTGGTGGCCTTCTCGATCGCCGACGACAACGCGGCCGTGGGCCAGTGGGCCCCGACGGTGTTGCTGCTGTCGCTCGCGCTGGCGGTCTGCGCCACGATGTGGGCGTCGTTTCTGCGGCGGCGGCGCAACTACGCGTGGTCGGGGTTCGGGTTCGGGCTGCCCGTGCCGCCGCTGCTGCTGACGCTGGCCGTCCTGGCGAACGTCTACCTCTAGGCGGGGCCGCTCTGGCGCGGGTTGTCCAGCGGGATCGCCAGGGCCGACATCGTCGCGGCCAGGCCGTCGTATTGGCTTGCCAGCAAACAGAATTCGATGAGCTGACGCCGGTCCAGGTGCTGGGCGAGCTGCCGCCAGGTGGCGTCGGTGACGGTGCGGTCCTTGACGAACTCGTCCGTCGCGGTCAGCAGCGCCTGCTGGCGCACGGTCAGGCGCGCCTCCACCCGGTCCAGGCGCTCCGGCCACGCGAAGATGGCGGCCTGCAGGTCCGCGTCGAGCCCCTGGCGGGCGGCCATCCGGCGATGGTGCTGCAGCTCGTATTCGCAGGCGCGCAGGTGCGCGACCCGCAGGATCACCAGCTCGGTGTCGATCGCCGGCAGGCGGCCGCGCAGCACGCGGCCGCTGTAGATGCTCCACACCAGGAACAGGAACTTGTTCTGGCCCAGCGTGGTGAACAGGTGCATCTCGGGCGCGCCGACCTTGCGGGCGGCCGACTTCGCGAGAATCCAGTTGATCAGCCCGAGTTCGCGGAACCGCCCGGAGGGGATCCGGCCCCCTTGCCCCGCGGTCACGGCTGCTTCACCAGGTACGGGGAGACGGTGCTGCGGTGCTCGTCGAGATCGAGCGCGCGCCCCAGGGCCGGGAAGGCCCGCTGTGGGCAGTTGTCGCGTTCGCAGACACGGCAACCTGCCCCGATCGGTGTGGCCACTGTTCCTGGTCCTCCGGAGACGTCGAGTCCTTCCGAGTAGACGAGCCGGTGCGCGTGGCGGAGCTCGCAGCCCAGGCCGATCGCGAAGGTCTTACCCGGCTGACCATACCGCGCGGCACGGCGCTCCACGGTGCGGGCCACCCACATGTAGTTGCGGCCGTCGGGCATCTGGGCGATCTGCACCAGGATCTTGCCCGGGTTGGCGAACGTTTCGTAGACGTTCCACAGCGGGCAGGTGCCGCCGCTGGAGGAGAAGTGAAAACCCGTGGCGGACTGACGTTTTGACATATTGCCGGCCCGGTCCACCCGGACGAAGGAGAACGGCACGCCACGCATCGAAGGCCGCTGCAACGTGGAGAGCCGGTGCGCGATGGTCTCGTAGCTGACCGAGTAGAAGGAGGACAACCGTTCGACGTCGTAGCGGAAATTCTCTGCGACGTCGTGGAATTGGCGGTACGGCAGCACCGCGGCCGCGGCGAAGTAGTTGGCCAGCCCGAGCCGGGCCAGCGTGTGCGACTCTTCGCTGGTGAACTTGCCCTCCTCCACCAGGGTGTCGATCAGGTCGCCGTACTCGAGGTAGGCCAATTCGGCGGCCATCTTGAAAACCTGCTGGCCGAGCGACAGGTGGTTGCTGATCTCCAGCGTCTTGGTCCCGGGGTCAAACCGGTGCAGCACCGTGTCACCGAGATCGATCCGCCTGTTGATGTGCACGCCGTGCACCTCGGTCAGCCGGCGATTCAGCTCGCGCGCCAAATCGCCGTGGTGCAGCCGCATCTTGATCGTCAGGTCCTCGGCGGCGGTGTCCAGCTCGTGCAGGTAGTTCTGCCGCTGGTAGAAGTAGTCGCGCACCTCCTCGTGCGGCATGGTGATCGATCCGGTGCCGCTGCCGTCGGAGTACCGCTCCTCGGTGGCGGCGGCCAGCTGCGCCGTGGTGATGCGGTAGCGCCGGTGCAGGTTGACCACCGCGCGGGCCAGCGCGGGATGGGAGCCGACCATCTCGGCCACCTCGGCCGGGTCGACGTCGATGTCCAGGTCGCGGTCCATGGTGACCTCGCGCAGCTCGGCCACCAGCCGGGTGTCGTCCTGGGACGCGAAGAACGTCGCGTCCACGCCGAACACCTCGGTGATCCGCAGCAGCACCGCCACGGTCAGCGGCCGGACGTCGTGCTCGATCTGGTTGAGGTAACTCGGCGAGATCTCCAGCATCTGGGCCAGGGCGGCCTGGGAGAAGCCGCGCTCGTTGCGGAGCTGACGGACGCGGGAGCCGACGAAGGTCTTGGACACTTTGCCAGGATACCGGGTTGCTAAGCCGAAGTTGGCAGGGTTCGCAGCGGGCGCAAACGCGTCGCGATTGGTTTTTGACAGTGGTCGTTGGCATGATTCGCAACGGAGGCCTCAGCGTGAGTGCCCACAAGGAGGAAACGGGGAGCGAAGCCGTGAGCCTGGACAAAGAACTGATGCCGGTTCCCGACGGCCACCCCGACGTGTTCGACCGTGAATGGCCGCTTCGGGTGGCCGACATCGACCGGACGGGCCGGCTGCGGCTGGACGCGGCGTGCCGGCACATCCAGGACATCGGCCAGGATCAGCTGCGCGAGATGGGCTTCGAGGAGACCCACCCGCTGTGGATCGTCCGCCGCACGATGCTCGACCTGATCCGTCCCATCGAGTTTCAGGACATGCTGCGCTGCCGGCGGTGGTGCTCGGGCACGTCGAACCGGTGGTGTGAGATGCGGGTCCGCGTCGACGGACGCAAGGGCGGCCTGATCGAGTCCGAGGCCTTCTGGATCAACATCAACCGGGAGACCCAGATGCCGTCGCGCATCTCCGACGACTTCCTCGCCGGCCTGCACAAGACCACCTCGGTCGACCGGCTGCGGTGGAAGGGCTACCTGAAGCCGGGCAGCCGCGACGACGCGGTCGAGATCCACGAGTTTCCCGTCCGGGTCACCGACATCGACCTGTTCGACCACATGAACAACTCGGTGTACTGGAGCGTGATCGAGGACTACCTCGCGTCGCACCTGGCCCTGATGGCGCGGCCCCTGCGCGTGACGATCGAGCACGAGGCCCCGGTGGCGCTGGGCGACAAGCTGGAGATCATCTCGCACATCCACCCGGCCGGATCGACCGACCAGTTCGGTCCCGGGCTCGTCGATCGGCCTGTTACAACGCTCACATATGCGGTCGGCGACGAGACCAAAGCGGTCGCCGCGCTCTTCAACCGCTAACAGGACAAGCGTCCCGGTAAATGACCCGCTGACCTGCGGATTCTTGTTACCAGCCGGTAGTTTCTGGAACGGTTCAGTTCCCGTTCATCTTTGCAAGATTTGCTAAATACCGCCGAGTCGTTGCCGAAATTGGCAAATGAAATGGGTGGAAATGCGTGGTCAAGCTGTGCCATCTTCGAATTAGCACACCAGCGAAGTTGAGCCGCTAGCTACCGCCGGTGACGCGTTCACCAACTCAGAAGTAGTGAAGATTCGTTAAGGAGCATGCCCAATGTCTGCCGTTGGCACCCCGAAGAGCGCCGAAGAGATCAAGAAGGACTGGGACACCAACCCGCGCTGGAAGGGTGTCACCCGCACCTACAGCGCCGAGGATGTCGTCGCCCTGCAGGGCACCGTGGTCGAGGAGAACACCCTGGCCCGGCGCGGCGCCGAGGTCCTGTGGAGCCAGTTGCACGACCTCGAGTTCGTCAACGCGCTCGGCGCGCTGACCGGCAACATGGCCGTCCAGCAGGTCCGCGCCGGCCTGAAGGCCATCTACCTGTCGGGTTGGCAGGTCGCCGGTGACGCCAACCTGTCCGGCCACACCTACCCCGACCAGAGCCTGTACCCGGCCAACTCCGTGCCGCAGGTCGTGCGCCGGATCAACAACGCGCTGCTGCGCGCCGACCAGATCGCCAAGGTCGAGGGCGACACCTCGGTGGAGAACTGGCTGGCCCCGATCGTCGCCGACGGCGAGGCGGGCTTCGGTGGCGCGCTGAACGTCTACGAGCTGCAGAAGGCGATGATCGCCGCCGGTGTCGCCGGTTCGCACTGGGAGGACCAGCTGGCCTCGGAGAAGAAGTGCGGCCACCTCGGTGGCAAGGTGCTGATCCCGACCCAGCAGCACATCCGCACGCTGACCTCGGCCCGCCTGGCGGCCGACGTCGCCGACGTGCCGACCGTCGTGATCGCCCGGACCGACGCCGAGGCGGCCACGCTGATCACCTCGGACGTCGACGAGCGCGACCAGCCGTTCATCACCGGTGAGCGGACCAAGGAGGGCTTCTACCGGGTGCGCAACGGCCTCGAGCCCTGCATCGCCCGGGCCAAGGCTTACGCGCCGTACTCGGACCTGATCTGGATGGAGACCGGCACCCCGGACCTCGAGCTGGCGGCGAAGTTCGCCGAGGGCGTCAAGGCCGAGTTCCCCGACCAGCTGCTGGCCTACAACTGCTCGCCGTCGTTCAACTGGAAGAAGCACCTCGACGACGCGACCATCGCCAAGTTCCAAAAAGAGCTGGGCGCAATGGGATTCAAGTTCCAGTTCATCACGCTGGCCGGCTTCCACGCGCTGAACTACTCGATGTTCGATCTGGCCTACGGCTACGCCCGCAACCAGATGACCGCCTACGTCGAGCTGCAGGAGCGCGAGTTCGACGCCGAGGAGCGCGGTTACACCGCGACCAAGCACCAGCGCGAGGTCGGTGCGGGTTACTTCGACCGCATCGCCACCACGGTCGACCCCACTTCGTCGACCACCGCGCTGACCGGCTCCACCGAAGAGGGTCAGTTTCACTGAGGACGAGCGGGCCTCGGCCCGCGAGGACGAAGTGAAACCGGATGGCTTGAGTCACTGAGTGAAAACCAGTGGCCTGAGCCACTGACCCTCCGGAGCCGAGCGGCCGGGGAACCGCACCGCTGCGATCCAGATCGTGCGAGTTTCCGGCCGCTCACCGTGAAGTAGCATTGGCCCCGCCCAGCGAACCTGGGCGGGGCCTATTGCGGTGCAAGACGATACGACACCGAAAGAGATGACAGTGAGCGACGCAGCGATTCAGCGGGTAGGGGTGGTCGGGGCCGGCCAGATGGGGTCCGGCATCGCCGAAGTCTCGGTCCGCGCCGGCGTCGACGTGACGGTGTTCGAGACCACCGAGGCCCTGATCACGGCCGGACGCAACCGCATCGTGAAGTCGCTGGAGCGCGGGGTCAGCGCGGGCAAGGTGACCGAGCGGGAACGCGACCGCGCGCTCAGCCAGCTCACCTTCACCACCGACCTGAAGGACCTCGCCGACCGCCAGTTGGTCATCGAGGCGATCATCGAAGACGAGTCGGTCAAGGCGGACATCTTCGCCGAACTCGACCGGGCCATCACCGATCCCGACGCCGTGCTTGCCTCCAACACGTCCAGCATTCCGATCATGAAGATTGCGGCGGCCACCAAGAACCCACAGCGGGTGTTGGGGCTGCACTTCTTCAACCCCGTGCCGGTGCTCCCGCTGGTCGAGCTGGTCAGCACGCTGGTCACCGACGAAGCCGCCGCCGCGCGGACCGAGGAATTCGCCAGCGCCGTCCTGGGCAAGCAGGTGGTGCGCTGCTCGGACCGGTCGGGCTTCGTCGTCAACGCCCTGCTGGTGCCCTATCTGTTGTCGGCAATTCGCATGGTGGAGGCGGGTTTCGCCACCATCGAAGACGTCGACAAGGCGGTTGTCGCCGGCCTGTCCCACCCGATGGGCCCGCTGCGGCTGTCCGACCTGGTGGGCCTGGACACCCTGAAGCTGATCGCGGACAAGATGTTCGAGGAATTCAAGGAACCGCAGTACGGTCCTCCGCCGCTGCTGCTGCGCATGGTGGAGGCGGGCCGGCTGGGCAAGAAAACCGGCCAGGGCTTCTACACCTACTGACGGCGAAGCGCCTGCTGACGGCGAAGCCGCCCGGCGCTTCTACTTTTCCAGCGTGAACTGGTCGACGTCGGTGTAGCCCTGGCGGAACAGCTTCGCGCAACCGGTCAGGTACTTCATGTAGCGGTCGTAGACCTCTTGCGACTGGATGGCGATGGCCTCCTCGCGATTCGCCTCGAGGGCGGCCGCCCACATGTCCAGCGTGCGCGCGTAGTGCAGCTGCAGCGAGTGCACCCGGGTCAGCTCGAAGCCGGCCGTGACGGCGTACTCGCCGACGGTCTGCGGGGTGGGAAGCCAGCCCCCCGGGAAGATCTCGGTGAGGATGAACTGGGAGAAGTGCACGATCTCGTGGGTCAGCGTCATGCCCCGCGCCCTGGCCTCCTTGAAGGACGGGCGAACGATGGTGTGCAGCAACATGATCCCGTCGGACGGCAGCGCCTGGTAGGCCATCTTGAAGAAGCGGCCGTAGCGCTGGCGGCCGAAGTGCTCGAAGGCGCCGATCGAGACGATGCGGTCGACGGGCTCGTGGAACTTCTCCCACCCCTCCAACAGCACGCGCCGGGTGCGGGGGGTGTCCATCTCGTCGAACGCCCTCTGCACATGCTCGGCCTGGTTCTCCGACAACGTCAGGCCCACGACGTTGACGTCGTACTTCTCGATGGCCCGGCGCATGGTCGCGCCCCAGCCGCAGCCGATGTCCAGCAGCGTCATGCCCGGTTCCAGCTTCAGCTTCCCCAGCGCCAGGTCGATCTTGGCGAGCTGCGCCTCCTCGAGGGTCATGTCGTCGCGCTCGAAGTAGGCACAGCTGTACGTCTGGGTGGGGTCCAGGAACAGCCGGAAGAAATCATCGGACAAGTCGTAGTGGGCTTGCACGTTTCCAAAATGCGGCGTGAGCTGCACAGACATGTCGAGAAGAGCCTTTCGTTACGCGGAGACAAAGACGCCCGGCCAGCACGGCGCATGGGCGTCGCCCCCGATGCACCCCCTGCATGTTAGTCGCTCCGGGGGATGCACGTCGTTCTCACTAGCGGGTCATAGCGTCACACGAGACGGGATGAATTCACAAAATGAGCCCCGTCACTCGGCAGCACCGGGCCCCTACCGCGGGGACCGATCCTGCTGCCCGCGGGGCGGAACGATCGGCGACGGGTGGGGCTCTTCGCGGAACTTCTCCAGCGACCCGCCGACCTCGACGATGCCCTTCAACGCGTTCCAGCTCAGCATCGTCAGGTAGTCGATCAACTCATCGCGGCTCATGCGCGGGAAAGACATCCAGGAGTGCGTGGCCAGCTGCACGCCGCCGACGATGAGGTAGGCCCACGGCTCCGCCCCGCCGGTGTCCATCCCCGCCTGTTGCATGCGGCGGCGCATGAGCACCGCGAGCATGCGGGCGATGATCCGCTCGGAGTCGGCGATCACCTTGCTCTTGCTGGCCGAGCTGTTCGACATCACGAAGCGGTAGGGCTCGGGTTCGTTCGCGACCGTTTCGACGTACACCCGGATGACCTCGCGGGTCAGGTCGAAGCCGTCCAGATTGGACGTCAGCGCGGCGGCCAGGTTGGGGATCAGGGTGGTTTGGGTGAACCGCATCATCACGGCGGTCGTCAGGTCGTTCTTGTCGACGAAGTAGCGATACAGCACCGTCTTGGAGACGCCGATATCCGCGGCGATGTCATCCATGCTCAACGTGCCGCCGTGCCGCCGGATCGCGTCGATCGTGCCGTCTACCAACTCGTTGCGGCGCTCCACCTTGTGTTGGTGCCAGCGCCGCTTGCGACCATCCGTCTTGGCCGCTACCGCCAACGTTCGCTCTGCCACTGTCGCCGATATCCCATTCACTAGACGCCCTCGATACTACGGCGTGCGGGCCTGTTTCGAACGGTGACCGCGCGCCCGTGCGGGCTTGTGAACAGTGCGGTCACACCAAACGCCCGCGACGATGAATGATGGAGTGGTGGTACACAGAGCCTCGCCCCGAGGCGAAGCGCCGGGCCCCCGCACGACGGGCCCGGCATCGACGACTCCGGTGAGTGAAACCGGGCGCCCGCACCCGTCGCTCGCCGAATCCTTCGCCGGCGCCGACCCGCAGGCCGACGCCGAGCGCCGGGTGGCGCTGCGCCGCATGAAGGCGGTGGCGCTGAGCTTTCTGATCGGCGCCACCGGCCTGTTCCTCGGCTGCCGCTGGGCCCAGGCCCACGCCCACCTGGGCGCCTGGGTGGGTTACGTCGGCGCCGCCGCCGAGGCCGGGATGGTGGGCGCTCTGGCCGACTGGTTCGCGGTGACGGCGTTGTTCAGGCATCCGCTGGGCATCCCCATCCCGCACACGGCGATCATCAAGCGCAAGAAGGATCAGCTCGGCGAGGGGCTTGGCACCTTCGTGCGGGAGAACTTCCTGTCGCCCGCGGTGGTGGAGACCAAGCTGCGGGACGCCCAGGTACCCGGACGGCTGGGCAAGTGGCTGTCGGAGACCTCGCACGCCGAGCGCGTGGCGAGCGAGACGGCGACGGTGCTGCGGGTGCTGGTCGAGCTGCTGCGCGACGAGGACGTCCAGCAGGTGATCGACCGGATGATCGTGCGCCGCATCGCCGAGCCGCAATGGGGGCCGCCGGTCGGGCGGGTCCTGGCGACGCTGCTGGCCGAAAACCGGCAGGAAGCGCTGATTCAACTGCTGGCCGACCGGGCCTTCCAGTGGTCGCTGAACGCCGGCGAGGTGATCCAGCGGGTGGTCGAGCGGGACTCGCCGACGTGGTCGCCCCGCTTCGTCGACCATCTGGTGGGCGACCGCATCCACCGCGAGTTGATGGATTTCACCGACAAGGTGCGCCGCAATCCCGACCACGAGCTGCGCCGGTCGGCGACCCGGTTCCTGTTCGAGTTCGCCGACGACCTGCAGCACGACGCGGACACCATCGCGCGCGCCGATGCCATCAAAGAGCAGCTGATGGCGCGCGACGAAATCGCCAACGCCGCGGCGACGGCCTGGAAGACGCTGAAACGGCTGGTGCTCGAGGGCGTCGACGACCCGTCGAGCACGCTGCGCACCCGGATCGCCGACACGGTGGTCCGCATCGGGGAGTCGCTGCGCGACGACGCCGAGCTGCGCGACAAGGTCGACAACTGGATCGTGCGGGCGGCCCAGCACCTGGTGTCGCAGTACGGGGTGGAGATCACGGCGATCATCACCGACACCATCGAGCGCTGGGACGCCGAGGAGGCCAGCCGCCGCATCGAGCTGCACGTCGGCCGTGACCTGCAGTTCATCCGGATCAACGGGACCGTGGTGGGCTCGCTGGCCGGCCTGGTGATCTACGCCGTCGCGCAAGTACTTTTCTAGTAGTGCTAACAAGTGCTTGCAATAGCAAGCACTTGTAGTAGTCTGATGGCCGTCACCATCGACCATCCGACCCTGGAGCACGCCATGGCACCCGAGGAGAAGCTCTCCGCGAAGGTGTCCAATGCCGCCTCCGACATGGCCTCGGACATCGGCAGCTTCATCCGCAGCCAGCGCGAACTGGCGCAGGTCTCGGTGCGCCAGCTCGCCGAAAAGTCCGGGGTCAGCAACCCGTATCTGAGCCAGGTGGAGCGCGGACTGCGCAAGCCGTCCGCCGACGTGCTCAACCAAATCGCGAAGGCCTTGCGGGTGTCCGCCGAGGTTCTCTACGTGCGGGCCGGGATTTTGGAGCCCAGCGACAAGAGCCAAGTGCGCGACGCCATCATCACCGACACCGCGATCACCGAGCGCCAAAAGCAGGTGCTGCTCGACATCTACACATCGTTCACTCAGCAAAACGAAATAAGTGAACCGAGCGACGAGGGGTGTTCCACCGAATCCACCGGCGGCGAGTGAGCTCGCCCCGTTGGCCGGTGGAGGGACGCTCCCCTCGCGTGCACAACACACACCCAAGAACGCCGTAACGAAAGGAATCACCATGGCGGACAACACCAACATCGAAGATCTGCGGGCTCCGCTGCTCGCGGCCCTCGGAGCGGCCGACCTGGCCCTGGCGACGGTCAACGAGCTGATCGCCAACCTGCGTGATCGCGCCGAAGAGACCCGCGCCGACACCCGGACCCGGGTGGAGGAGAGCCGCGCTCGCCTGACCAAGTTGCAGGAAGACCTGCCCGACCAGCTGGGCGAGCTGCGTGAGCGTTTCACCAGCGACGAGCTCCGCAAGGCGGCCGAGGGCTACCTGGACGCCGCGACCAACCGCTACAACGAGCTGGTCGAGCGGGGCGAGGCCGCGCTGCAGCGGCTGCGCAGCCAGACGGGCCTGGACGACGCCTCCGCGCGCGCCGAGGGCTACGTGGACCAGGCCGTCGAGCTGACCCAGGAAGCGCTGGGCACCGTCGCATCGCAGACCCGCGCGGTCGGCGAGCGTGCGGCCAAGCTGGTCGGCATCGAGCTGCCCAAGAAGTCCGACGAGACGGCCAAGAAGGCGCAGAAGGCCTTGGACAAGGCGCCGGCCAAGAAGGCGCCCGCCAAGAAGGCTCCGGCCAAGAAGGCTCCGGCCAAGAAGGCGTCCGCCAAGAAGGTCACCCAGAAGTAAGTCCGACGGTCGACTCGGAGTTGTCCTTCGGGCAACTCTGAGTCGACGTTTCCGACGGCGCCCGCATACGCTTAACGCGTGAGCCACCTCGTGGGAACCGTCATGTTGGTCTTGCAGATCGCCGTCTTGGTCACGGCGGTGTACGCGTTCGTGCATGCCGCGCTGCAGCGGCCCGACGCGTACACGGCCGCGGAGAAGCTGACCAAGCCGGTGTGGCTGGTAATCCTCGGACTGGCTGTCGCGCTGACATCCATCCTGAGTTTTGTTTTCGGGGTACTCGGGATGGCGATCGCCGCGTGCGCGGCCGGCGTCTATCTCGTCGACGTGCGGCCGAAACTTCTGGAAATTCAAGGTAAGTCGCGCTAGCCGGTGAAGCTGCTGCTGACGGCGCCGGCCGCGGTGCTTGTCGCGCTGTGGGGCCCGGCGGGCACCGCGGCGGCCAGTCCGGTCACGGCGTCCCCGCCGTTCATCGACCACACCGAGTGGGGGCAGTGGCACGGCCTGAGCAGCCTGCGGGTCTTCCCGACGCCCTCGGGGCGGGCGGCCGCCGCCGGGCAGCCCGGAGACGCGGCGCTGGCCGACGAGGCGTGGGGTGAGGTGTTGACGCTGTCGCCGGACGCGGACACCCCGGGGATGCGCGCGCAATTCATCTGTCACTGGCAGTTCGCCGAGGTGGCCCAGCCCGGCAAGACCAGCTGGAACCTGGAGCCGTGGCGCCCGGTCGTCGACGACGCCGAGATGGTCGCGTCGGGATGCAATCCCGGCGGCCCCGAGGAAAGGTTCTAGTGGCGAGCAAACCCACCCGGGCGCAACTGGCGGCGATGGTCGACCACACCCTGCTCAAGCCGGAGGCCACCGAGGCGGACGTGACCGCGCTCGTCACCGAGGCCGCCGAATTGGGCGTCTACGCGGTGTGCGTGTCGCCGTCGATGGTTCCGGTCGCCGTGCGCACCGGGGGCGTCCGGGTGGCGAGCGTCGCGGGTTTCCCGTCCGGCAAGCACGTCTCGTCGGTCAAGGCGCACGAGGCCGAACGGGCGGTGGCGTCCGGCGCCGCCGAGGTGGACATGGTCATCGACATCGGCGCCGCGCTGGCCGGCGACATCGACGCGGTGCGGGCCGACATCGCGGCCGTGCGGGCCGCGATGAACGCCGTCGACGCCGGGTCCGTGCTGAAGGTGATCGTCGAGTCGGCGGTGCTGTTCTCGGGGACGGACGACAGCACGCTGGTCCGGGTGTGCCGCGCCGCCGAGGACGCCGGCGCCGACTTCGTCAAGACCTCGACCGGGTTCCACCCCGCGGGCGGCGCCTCGGTGCGTGCGGTCACCGTGATGAGCCAGACCGTCGGCGGCCGGTTGGGCGTCAAGGCCAGCGGCGGCATCCGCGCCGTCGCCGACGCGCTCGCGATGCTGGACGCCGGCGCCACCCGGCTCGGCCTGTCGGGCACCCGAGCGGTGCTCGACGGGCTGGACTGAATTGTCCGGCGCCTCCTCGCGCCGTGCCGGCGCGCATCGTTACCGGACGGCTAGCCGTCAGAGGTTGGCGAAGCAGGGGTCGTTGTTGTTGCCCGTCGGGATGCTCGCGTTCCTCGTCGAGAAGTGGCTGGTCACACCGTCGTTGGTGACCTGCACACTGTCGGCGTGGATGCCCAGCGGGTAGTTCTTGGTGAACTGCGCGGTGAAGTCGTCCAGCGTCGACTGCACCGACTCCTTGGGCATCGTGAAGCCGAGCGCGTTGAAGCTGACGATCTGCAACTGCAGGCCCGTGCCCGACACCACCGGCTTGGTGGTCAGGTTGTCCAACATGCCCTTGAGCTCGATGGTCCCGTCGGCGGGGTGGGTGGTCACGGTGTTGGTGACGAACGGCCCCAGCACCGGGATCGCGTTCTGGACCGATTCCTTGATCCCGTCGGACGTCCAGGTGATGGTCGCATCGAGGGATCCGATGGTGCCCTTGGAGTCCTGCGTGTCCTTCAGCTGCACGTCCCTGATGTTCAGGTCCAGCTTCATGCCCTTGGCGTCGCGGATCTGATTACCGGCGGTCTGCACCGAGATGTTGGTGTAGTGCTTGGTGAGCTGCTGCCACAGCATCAACGGCGCCACCCCGAACGACGCGGTGGCCTGGTCCTTGACCTCGCAGGCCACCGCCTCGGCGACCTTGCTGTTCGCGACGTGGCGGACGTACAGCTCCGCCCCGACCAGGCCGGCGATCACCAGGCAGACCACGATGATGCAGACGAGCACCACTGAGAGCGGGTCACGCAGGAAGCGACGTTTCTTCTTGCCCTGCGCCGGCTCCTCGCCCGGGGTGGGCAGCTTCTCCGTCGGCCCCGCGGGCGGGGTGGGCGGAGGCGGCGGCGCGTAGTCGGGCCGCTGCATGTTCGGCGGCGGCGTGGCGATCCGTTCGGTCTGACCCGGCGGCGGACCGGCGGCCGGCGGCGGCGGCGCGGGCGCCGGACCACCGGTGTTGATCCGTTCGGTCGGCCGCTCCGTGGGGGGCTGGCCGAACGGGCCTTGGTTGCCGGGACGGCCCCACGTCGAAGGGTCCTGGTTCGGTGGTCCTTGTGGGTTCGTCACCCGACTGATTCTGCCCTATCCAGCTGAGCGAAATCTGAGTGGTTGCGCAGCACCGCGATGCTCTCGCGGGCCTTGGCGACCCGGTCGACGTCGATGTCGGCCACCACCAGCTGCGGCCCGGACCCGGCCGACGCGACGACTTCGCCGAACGGGGAGGCCACCAGGCTGCCGCCCGCGCCGGTGGGCGCGCCCGACCCGCCCAGCGCGGCGCCCGGGTCGGCCTGGCCGGCCGCGGCGACGTAACTCATCGAGTCGAGGGCGCGCGCCCGCGCCAGGAGCGTCCACTGGTCGAGCTTGCCGGGCCCGGCGCCCCACGACGCACTCACGGCGATCAGCTGGGCGCCGCGGCGGGCCAGCTCGGTGTACAGCGCCGGGAAGCGGATGTCGTAGCAGACGGTCAACCCGACGCGGACGCCGGCGACCGTGATCACCACCGGCTCGCGGCCGGGCGCCACGGTGCGCGACTCGGTGAAGCCGAAGGCGTCGTAGAGGTGGATCTTGTCGTAGTGCGCGTCCGGGTCGTTGGGGCTGCCCGGACCGGCGGCGATCAGCGTGTTCTTCACCCGGCCATCCCCGGACGGGGTGAACATGCCGGCGATCACCGTGATCCCGCAATCGGTCGCGATCCGCCGCACCTCGCCGGCCCATGGGCCGTCGACCGGCTCGGCGACGGGCGCCAGCGGAACGCCGAACCGGCACATGGTCGCCTCGGGGAACACCACCAGCTTCGCGCCCGCGTCGGCCGCCTGCGCGCTGTACTCGCGGACCAGCCCTAGGTTGGCGGCCGGATCGGTCCCGCTGAGGATTTGGGCCAACGCGATTCGCATGGGCGCCAGCTTAGGCTCGGCGCCCTCACACCGTTTTGGCGATCCACTCCGTGGTGAACCGCTGCTCCGCCGCCACCAGCTCAGCCAACTGGGTGCCGATGATGTTCTCCAACTTGCCGCCGATGATCGGAACGCGCACCTGGACGGTGGCCCGGAACGTCAGCCGGGCGCCGCCCGTCTCCAGGATCGGCAGCAGCGTCGCGGTGCCGGTCAGGTTGACCGGGGCGTCCAGGATCGAGCCGAGGACGGTGCCCTGCGCGGTGCCGTCGGCGACCGGGCCCCACACTTCCTCGCGCCGGATCCGCAGATCCCCGCTGTGCAGCTGGGTGACCATCCCGGGCAGCTTGTGGCTGTGGATGACCTGGACCGTGACGACCTCGACGGTGTCGTCGTCCCCGGTTTCGCCGCCGACCCGCATCGATTCCAGCGTGGCGACGTCGACACCGGATCCGGCCAGCCGTGCCCGCCAATAACTCTCGTCGGTGAAGGCCCGATGAACCTCTTCAACGCTGCCGTCGTAGTCGGCCGACAAGTCGAATGAACGCGGCATAGCAGGTGAGGCTACCGTTACGGGCCATGAAATCCAGCGACGCCGGTCCGACGTTCGCCGGCGCGCGGGTCGCCGAAGCGGTGTCGCTCGCGCCGCTGACGACGTTGCGGGTCGGGCCGGTGGCGCGCCGCCTGATCACCTGCACCAGCACCGAGCAGGTGGTCGCCGTGCTGCGCGAGCTGGACGCCGAAAGCGGTGGGGGAGAACGTTCCCCGGTGTTGGTGTTCGCCGGCGGCTCCAACCTGGTGATCGCCGACACCCTCACCGACCTGACCGCGGTGCGGTTGGCCAACAGCGGCATCACGGTCGACGGCGCCCTGGTACGCGCGGAGGCGGGCGCGGTGTGGGACGACGTCGTGGTCGCCGCCATCGAGCGCGGTCTGGGTGGGCTGGAATGCCTCTCCGGCATCCCCGGTTCGGCCGGGGCCACCCCGGTGCAAAACGTCGGGGCCTACGGTGCCGAAGTCTCCGACACCATCACCCGGGTCAGGATCTTCGACCGCGCCAGTGGGGAGGTGCGCTGGGTGCCGGGCGGCGAGCTCGGCTTCGGGTACCGCACCAGCGTGCTGAAGCAGGCCGGCCCCGAAACCCCTTGGGTGGTATTGGAAGTCGAGTTCGCGCTGGACGCCTCCGGCCGCAGCGCGCCGCTGCGCTATGGCGAGCTGGCGGACGCCTTGGGGGCCGGCGGCGGCGAGCGGGCCGACCCGCGCGCGGTCCGCCGGGCGGTTCTCACGCTGCGGGGCCGCAAAGGGATGGTGCTCGACCCGGACGACCACGACACCTGGAGCGTGGGTTCGTTCTTCACCAACCCGGTGGTCGCGCCCGAGGTGTACGACCGGCTGGCCGGCGGTGTCGACGGGCCGGTTCCGCACTACCCGGCCCCCGACGGCGTCAAGCTGGCCGCCGGCTGGCTAGTGGAGCGGGCCGGCTTCGCCAAGGGTTATCCGGACGATCCGGCGGCCCGGTGCCGGCTGTCCACCAAGCACGCGCTGGCGTTGACCAACCGCGGCGGCGCCACCACCGAAGAGGTGATCGCGCTGGCCCGCGTCATCCGCGACGGGGTTCGTGATGTGTTTGGTGTCACATTGAAACCCGAGCCGGTCCTGCTCGGCTGCAGGCTGTAGCTCCGAATCCCTCGACGCCCGAATTGTCGCGGCGGGGTCGGTGGATTTTGCCCGGTATCTTTGACTTTCGTGAGCACGTCGCGTAACCCGCAGCCGATCAACCGGCGCGCGGCTTTGGCGACCCTCGGACTGGGGGTGTTCGCCCCCAGCGTCTTGGCCGCGTGTGGCGGGCCGTCGGCCAAGCAGGCCGAGAAGAAGGAGCAGCCCGCGGCGAAGCTGAAGTTCCAGCCGGCCGACGCGACCGAGAACGTGGTGCCGATCGCGCCGGTCAGCGTCGAGATCAGCGACGGCTGGTTCCAGCACGTGGCGCTGACGAACTCCGCGGGCAAGGCCGTGGCGGGCAAGTTCAACTCCGACCGCACCGTCTACAGCACCACCGAGCCGCTGGGCTACGACGCGACCTACACGTGGAGCGGCTCGGCCGTCGGGCACGACGGCAAGGCGATCCCGGTGACGGGCAAGTTCACCACGGTCGCTCCCACCAAGAAGATCGGTGGGGCGTTCCAGCTGGCCGACGGCCAGACCGTCGGGGTCGCGGCGCCGATCATCATCCAGTTCGACGCGCCGATCACCGATAAGGCCGCCGTCGAGAAGGCGTTGACCGTCACCACGAACCCGCCCGTCGAGGGCAGCTGGGCCTGGCTGCCCGACGAGGCGCAGGGCGCCCGGGTGCACTACCGCACCCGCGAGTACTACCCGGCGGGCACCACCGTCAACGTCGACGCCAAGTTGTACGGGCTGCCGTTCGGCGACAGCGCCTACGGCGCCGAGGACATCTCGCTGAACATCCAGATCGGCCGCCGGCAGGTGGTCAAGGCCGAGGTCTCGTCGCACCGCATCCAGGTGGTCCGCGACGAGGGCGTCATCATGGACTTCCCGTGCAGCTACGGCGAGGCCGACAAGGCGCGCAACGTCACCCGCAACGGCATCCACGTCGTCACCGAGAAGTACGCCGACTTCTACATGTCCAACCCCGCGGCCGGCTACAGCCACGTGCACGAGCGCTGGGCCGTCCGGATCTCCAACAACGGCGAGTTCATCCACGCCAACCCGGCGAGCGCCGGCGCGCAGGGCAACACCAACGTCACCAACGGCTGCATCAACCTGTCGACGGGGGACGCCGAGCAGTACTTCCAGTCGGCGATGTACGGCGACCCGGTGGAGGTGACGGGCAGCACGATCCAGCTGTCCTACTCCGACGGCGACATCTGGGACTGGGCCGTGGACTGGGACACCTGGGTCGCCATGTCGGCGCTGCCGCCACCCACCGCGCACCCGCCGTCCACGCAGATTCCGGTGACCGCGCCGGTGACGCCGTCGACCGCCCCGAGCCTGTCCGGCACGCCGACGACGACCACCACCACGTCGTCTAGCCCGGCGACTGGCCCCGGCGGTTAAAGCGGGTGGCCGACGCCTGGTCGCGCGGCTTCATGACGATCAGGTCGAGGTCGACGTGCGGCGGCCGCGAGGCCACGAAACCGATCACCTCGGCGACATCGGCGGCCACCAGCGGCGTGAGGCCGGTGTAGACGGCGTCGGCGCGTTGCTGATCACCGTCGAAGCGGACCAGGGAAAACTCCGTCTCGACCGCGCCCGGCGCGATCTCGGTCAGCCGCACCGGCTTGCCCAGCAGCTCGCCGCGCAGCGTGCGGTGCAGCGCCCCCTGTGCGTGTTTGGCCGCCGTGTACCCCGCGCCGCCGTCGTAAACGTCAAGTGCGGCAACCGAAGTCACGGTGACGATCAGCCCGTCGCCGGAGGCGATGAGCTTGGGCAGCAGCGCGCGGGTGACCCGCAGCGTGCCCATCACGTTGGTCTCCCACATCCACCGCCAGTGCTCGAGGTCGGCTTCGGCGACCGGCGCCAGGCCGCGGGCGCCGCCTGCGTTGTTGACCAACACGTCGACGCGGCTCAGCTCCTCGGCGAGCGCGGCGACAGCCGCGTCGTCTGTGACATCGGCCACAATGGCGGTTCCGCCGATCTCCCGTGCCAGGGCGTTGATGCGGTCGGCCCGCCGCGCGACCGCGACCACGTGAAAGCCCTGCGCAGCAAGGGTCTGGGCCGTCGCCTCGCCGATTCCGGAGCTGGCCCCCGTGACGACGGCGACGCGTTCATTCCTGACATTTCCAGCCATCGAAACAACCTTAGTGAACGTGCTAAATTTTGGACGTGCACCTCAGCGCCCTGTCCAGCACCACCACCGCGTGTCTTTGCGCGGCGGGTGCGTGTTGTTGTCGCGCACTTTGCCGCTCCTGACTTTCAGGTGTGGCCAGTGACGGCCAACAAGGACTCGGACAAAGGACGCTCGTGCGCTCGAATACCCTCACCCAGACTCATCATTCGCCCACCCGGGCCACCTACCGCGGCCATCGGTCGGCACGCCGTCAGATCGTGCCGCCGGCCCTGCACATCGCCGACTCGGCGGCGGCATCGGTTTTCCGGGCCGTTCGCTTGCGCGGCCCCGTCGGCCGTGACGTCATCGCCGGCGTCACCTCGCTGAGCATCGCGACGGTCAACCGCCAGGTCATCGCCCTGCTCGAGGCCGGTTTGCTGCGGGAACGCGCCGACCTGGCCGTCTCCGGCGCGATCGGTCGCCCCCGCGTGCCGGTCGAGGTCAACCACGAACCGTTCGTGACGCTGGGCATCCACATCGGGGCCCGCACCACCAGCATCGTGGCCACCGACCTGTTCGGCCGCACGCTCGACACCGTCGAGACGCCGACACCGCTCAGCCCCGCCGGGCCCGCCCTGGCGACGCTGGCCGAGAGCGCGGCCCGCTACCTGCAGCGCTGGCATCGGCGGCGCCCGCTGTGGGTCGGCGTCGCGATCGGTGGCACCGTCGACAGCGCGACCGGTCACGTCGACCACCCGCGGCTCGGGTGGCGGCAGGCGCCGGTCGGCCCCGTGCTGGCCGACGCGCTGGGGCTGCCCGTCTCGGTGGCTTCACACGTCGACGCCATGGCGGGGGCCGAGCTGCTGCTCGGCATGCGGCGATTCCTGCCCAGCTCGCCCACCATCCTGTACGTGTACGCCCGCGAGACCGTGGGCTACGCGCTGGTGATCGGCGGGCGCGTGCACTGCCCGACCAGCGGCCCGGGCACCATCGCCGCCCTGCCCGCCCACTCCGAGCTGCTCGGCGGCACCGGCCAGCTGGAATCCACGGTCAGCGACGAGGCGGTGCTGGCCGCCGCCCGCCGGCTGCGGATCCTGCCGTTCGCGCCCGCGGGCCGCCCGAACGCGTCGACCGCCGGCATCAACGACCTGCTGCGCCTGGCCCGCGGTGGCAACGAGCATGCGAAAGAGCTGCTGAGCGAGCGGGGCCGGGT
The DNA here is from genome assembly GCF_001667885.1 of Mycobacterium scrofulaceum. Classification (GTDB taxonomy): domain Bacteria; phylum Actinomycetota; class Actinomycetes; order Mycobacteriales; family Mycobacteriaceae; genus Mycobacterium; species Mycobacterium scrofulaceum_C. The sequence goes on from NZ_LZJW01000177.1 coordinate 81,190, forward strand.
CCTCGGGCAGGCGGTGGCGTTGCTGCGCGACATGCTCAACCCCGACGAGCTGGTGGTCGGTGGCCAGGCCTTCACCGAATTCCCGGAGGGCATGGAGAACGTCGAGGCGGCGTTCGCCGAGCACTCGGTGTTGCCGCCACGCGACATCCGCGTCACCGTCTTCGGGAACCGGGTGCAGGAGGCCGGCGCGGGGACGGTGTCGCTGGGCGGGCTGTACGCCGACCCGCTCGGTGCGATGCGCCGCGCGGGGGCGCTGGGCCCCCGGCTGCGCGGCGTGGCTGCCGACGAGTCTTCCGCTTAACGCGAAGCCGTGTCCTGGGCGTTGGGCTCGCGGGTCGGACGTCCTGTAAAGATGAAAGAGTGCGGCACGACGACGTCTTCCGGCTGAAACCGCGCCGCGTCGCAGTGTTGGCGGTGCACACCTCACCGCTGGCGCAGCCGGGCACCGGCGACGCCGGGGGCATGAACGTCTACGTGTTGCAGACCGCGCTGCACCTGGCTCGCCGCGGCATCGAGGTGGAGATCTTCACCCGGGCCACCGCGTCGGCCGACCCGCCGGTCGCGCGGGTGGCGCCCGGCGTGCTGGTGCGCAACGTGGTGGCGGGGCCGTTCGAGGGCCTGGACAAATACGACCTGCCCACCCAGCTGTGCGCGTTCGCCGCCGGGGTGCTGCGCGCCGAAGCCTCGCACGAGCCGGGCTACTACGACATCGTGCATTCCCATTACTGGCTGTCCGGACAGGTCGGCTGGTTGGCCCGCGACCGCTGGGCGGTGCCGCTGGTGCACACCGCGCACACGCTGGCCGCGGTCAAGAACGCGGCGCTGGCCGCGGGTGACGCGCCCGAGCCGCCGTTGCGCACGGTCGGCGAGCAGCAGGTGGTCGACGAGGCGGACCGGCTGATCGTCAACACCGATGACGAAGCCAGGCAATTGATTTCGATTCACCGCGCCGACCCGGCCCGCATCGACGTGGTCCACCCCGGCGTGGATCTCGAGGTCTTCCGCCCGGGCGATCGCCGGGCGGCCCGCGCCGCGCTGGGGTTGCCGCTCGACGAGGACGTGGTGGCGTTCGTCGGGCGCATCCAGCCGCTGAAGGCGCCCGACATCGTGCTGCGCGCCGCCGCGAAATTGCCGGGGGTGCGCATCGTGGTGGCCGGCGGGCCGTCGGGCAGCGGCCTGGCCGCGCCGGACGGGCTGCGGCGGCTCGCCGACGAACTCGGCATCGCCGCGCGGGTGACCTTCCTGCCCCCGCAGTCCCGCCCGGACCTGGCCACGCTGTTCCAGGCCGCCAGCCTGGTCGCGGTGCCGAGCTATTCGGAGTCGTTCGGACTGGTCGCCGTCGAGGCCCAGGCGTGTGGCACCCCCGTGGTGGCCGCCGCGGTGGGCGGCCTGCCGGTGGCCGTGCGGGACGGGATCACCGGCATGCTGGTGGCCGGCCACGACGTCGATCGGTGGGCGGACGCGCTGGAGAAGATGCTGCGCTTGCCGGCGCCGCAGGCCGAGGCGATGAGCCGGGCCGCCGCCGCGCACGCGGCGACCTTCTCCTGGGAGAACACCACCGACGCGCTGCTGACCAGCTATCGCCGCGCGATCAGCGAGTACACCGCCGAGCGCCGCGGGGTCGGCGCGTGAGCGCCACTGTCGAGCGCGTGATCGAGGACGCGTTGCGGGCCAGTGGCCTCGTCTACTCGAAACACGATGGCGCGCACGGCGGCCTGTCGGGGCTGGTGGTGGAGTTGCCCGGCGAGCGCAAGCTCAAGACCAACACCATCCTGAGCGTCGGCGAGCACTCGGTGCGCGTCGAGGCGTTCGTGTGCCGCAAGCCCGACGAGAACCACGAGGGGGTCTACCGCTTCCTGCTCAAGCGGAACCGCCGCCTCTACGGCGTGGCGTACACCCTGGACAACGTCGGCGACATCTATCTGGTCGGCCGCATGTCACTGGCGTCGGTGGACGCCGACGAGATCGACCGGGTGCTCGGACAGGTTCTCGAAGCCGTGGATGCGGACTTCAATACGTTGCTGGAGTTGGGATTTCGCTCGTCGATCCAGAAAGAGTGGGATTGGCGGGTGTCTCGCGGCGAGTCGCTGAAGAACCTGCAGGCGTTCGCTCATTTGATCGACGAAGACGACGAATAAGCTAGCCGGCATGTCAGATACCGGCACGTTGGTGCTGCTCCGCCACGGCGAGAGCGAATGGAACGCAAGCAACCAGTTCACCGGGTGGGTCGACGTGGACCTGACCGAGAAGGGCCGGGCCGAGGCGGTGCGCAGCGGCGAGCTGCTGGCCGAGCAGAACCTGTTGCCCGACGTCCTATACACCTCGCTGCTGTGCCGCGCGATCACCACCGCGCACCTGGCGCTGGACGCCGCCGACCGGTTGTGGATCCCGGTGCGGCGCAGCTGGCGGCTCAACGAGCGGCACTACGGGGCGCTGCAGGGCCTGAACAAGGCGGAGACCAAGGACCGCTACGGCGAGGAGCAGTTCATGATCTGGCGGCGCAGCTATGACACGCCGCCGCCGCCGATCGAGAAGGGCAGCCGGTTCAGCCAGGACGCCGACCCCCGCTACGCCGACATCGGCGGCGGCCCGCTGACCGAATGCCTGGCCGACGTGGTCGTGCGATTCCTGCCGTACTTCACCGACGTCATCGTCCCGGACCTGCGTTGCGGCAAGACGGTGCTGATCGTCGCGCACGGAAACTCGCTTCGCGCCCTGGTCAAGTACCTCGACCAGATGTCGGACGACGACGTCGTCGGGCTCAACATCCCGACCGGAATCCCGCTGCGCTACGACCTCGACGCCGACCTGCGGCCGGTCGTCCCGGGCGGCACCTACCTCGACCCGGAGGCGGCCGCGGCGGGTGCTGCGGCCGTTGCCAGCCAGGGGCGCCGGTAAAACGGGCCACCGGCCGAAAGCGAGTTTCAAAGGCCCGTTAGCCGAACATCGCGTAAACGGGAGTGGAACACCTGAAGCGGAAAGTGTGACTTGTCCGATTTTGGCCTCGTTCCGCTAGGGCGGCGTTCAGGAAGATTTGTAGGATTTGCTATGTGACTGTGTTCTCGGCGCTGTTGCTGGCCGGGGTCTTGTCCGTGCTGGGGCTGGCCATTGGGGTAGCAGCCGGGACCCGGCTGTCGCCGAAAGCCGCTCACCGCAGGGAGCGGGTCAGCACCGAATGGACCGGGATCACCGTCGCGCAGATGCTGCAACGCATCGTCGCGCTGATGCCGCTGGGGGTGGCGGTGGTCGATTCCCACCGCGACGTCGTCTACCTCAACGACCGGGCGAGGGAGCTGGGGCTGGTGCGCGACCGCCAGCTCGACGACCAGGCGTGGGAGGCGGCACAGCAGGCGCTCGGCGGCGTCGACGTCGAATTCGACCTGCGGCCGGCCAAACGGGCCGCCGGTCGGTCCGGGTTGTCGGTGCACGGCCAGGCGCGCCTGCTCAGTGAGGAAGACCGCCGCTTCGCGGTGGTGTTCGCCCACGACCAGTCCGACTACGCGCGCATGGAGGCGACCAGGCGCGACTTCGTGGCCAACGTCAGCCACGAGCTCAAGACCCCGGTGGGCGCCATGGCCCTACTCGCCGAGGCGCTGCTGGCGTCCTCGGATGACTCCGAGACCGTCCGCCGGTTTGCCGAGCGGGTGCTCGTCGAAGCCAACCGGCTGGGGGACATGGTCGCCGAGCTGATCGAGCTGTCCCGGCTGCAGGGCGCCGAACGGTTGCCCAACGTGACCGAGGTCGACGTGGATACCGTTGTGTCCGAAGCGATTTCACGGCACAAGGTGGCCGCCGACAATGCTCAGATCGAGGTGCGCACCGATGCGCCCAGCGGCCTGCGGGTGCTGGGCGACGAGACGCTTCTGGTCACCGCCCTGGCCAACCTGGTGTCCAATGCGATCGCCTACTCGCCACCCGGGTCGCCGGTCTCGATCAGCCGCCGCCGCCGCGGCGACAACATCGAGATCGCCGTCACCGACCGGGGCATCGGGATCGCGCTGGAGGATCAGGAGCGGGTCTTCGAGCGGTTCTTCCGGGGGGATAAGGCACGCTCGCGCGCCACTGGCGGCAGCGGGCTGGGCCTGGCCATCGTCAAACATGTCGCGGCCAATCACAACGGCAGCATCGGGGTGTGGAGCAAGCCGGGCACGGGTTCCACATTCACGCTGTCGATTCCGGCCTACAAGGACACCGACGAAGAACCCGAGCAACCGCCGGGCCGCGAGGTGCGGCCCAACAGGTCACAACGAGAGGAAGAACTAAGTAGATGACCCGCGCGTACGACGATGCAGAGCGTCGCGATGAGAAGGAGTCGCGCTGATGACCAGTGTGCTGATCGTGGAGGACGAGGAGTCGCTGGCCGATCCGCTGGCATTCCTCCTGCGCAAGGAGGGCTTCGAGGCCACCGTTGTGACGGATGGACAGGCCGCACTGGCCGAGTTCGACCGTGGCGGTGCCGACATCGTGCTGCTCGACTTGATGCTGCCCGGCATGTCGGGGACCGACGTGTGCAAGCAGCTGCGTGCTCGTTCCAGCGTGCCGGTGATCATGGTGACCGCGCGGGACAGCGAGATCGACAAGGTCGTCGGGCTGGAACTCGGCGCCGACGACTACGTGACCAAGCCGTATTCGGCGCGCGAGTTGATCGCCCGGATTCGGGCGGTGCTCCGCCGCGGCGGTGACGACGACTCCGAGATCAGCGACGGTGTGCTCGAGTCCGGACCGGTGCGGATGGACGTCGAGCGTCACGTCGTCTCGGTCAACGGTGACACGATCACGTTGCCGCTCAAGGAGTTTGACCTGCTCGAGTACCTGATGCGCAACAGCGGGCGGGTGCTGACCCGCGGGCAGTTGATCGATCGGGTGTGGGGCGCGGACTACGTCGGCGACACCAAGACGCTCGACGTCCACGTCAAGCGTCTGCGGTCCAAGATCGAAGCCGACCCGGCCAACCCGGTCCACCTGGTCACCGTGCGGGGACTGGGCTACAAGCTGGAGGGCTAGGCCGAGTCGGTAAAAGCTCGCTTTACCGCGCCGCCTTGGCGGCTTCGCGATGACCCTTCTTTTTCGCGTGGGTTGAGCAGCAATGCGTCATTTCACAATGGAACCGGTCGCTGCATTCATGCGAACAATAAATTGACGCGGCCGGAAGCCAATCGGGGTCGGACAGGTCGCGCGGTCGGTCATTGGGATCGAACGTGTGGCCGCAATGCACGCAGGTCTTGACCTTGGTAGCCATGTCGTCAGGGTACGCGCAGAGGCGCTCAGTCGCTGCCCGTTTCTGCATTTCGCGGCGTCGCCAAGTGTGCAATTCAACCGGAAATCGCCGGCGCCAGCGAATTACTTTTTGTAACTAATTCGGCCGTCGGCCGATGTCGACCGCGCCGCGGTTCGAGACGACCGGTGCGGCCATCCCGATGAATTCGACGGGGCGGCAGGCAAATAGGCGCCAGATCGGCACTGGGCGGCGAAATCGCCTGCGGCGCAGGCCATTCCGGGGCTGTGATGCCGGCCGGCATCGGCGGGTGGCCCCAGGCGGCTTTCGGCAAGCGGTGCGGTCACGGGGCCCGGGCGACGATGTGGCCGCGAACACACTGCGCACCGCAGGAATTAATTCGGCAGCCATGACGTTCGGGGTAGCCGTGGCGCGCGACGAAATGCTCGAACGGGTGAACTGTCTTAGCATCAGCCGATTGGTCGACCGTGATCGGGGGGAACGGTGTTGACGCTTCTCAAGCGGGCATGGGTTCCCGTGGTCGTCGTGGTGGCGGTGATCATCGGCGGCGTCGCGGTGGACCGCCTCAACGGCGTTTTCCCGGGGCCCGGCCTGCCCAAGCCCGATCCGCGGGATGCGACCCCGCCCTACGCCGCCAAGACCGCCGTCTACGAAATCCTGGGGCCACCGGGGACCACCGGCGTCGTCAACTGGATGGATGCCGACGCGCAACCGCAGAAGGCCAACTTCACCACGTTGCCGTGGTCGACGACGATCGTCGCCCAGATGCCCGGCATCTTCGCCTACGTCGTCGCGCAAGGTGACAGCCCCTCCATCGGCTGCCGGATCACGGTCGACGGCAAATTGGTCGATCAACGGCAAGCCGAGACGCGCAATGCGCAGGTCTCCTGCCTGGACAAGTCCGCATGACCGACAACACCAGCGACACCGACGAAATACCCGTCGCACAACCCACCGAAGTCGAGCACAAGCCGCGCATCGCCCGCGCCGTCCGCGTCCTGGCGCTGCCGATCGTCGTCTGCTGGGTGCTGATCGCGGTCGGCGTCAACGTCTTCGTCCCACAGCTGGAGAAGGTTGCCGAGGAGATCTCCGTTCCGCTCTCGCCCTCCGACGCGCCATCGGTCACCGGGATGAAGCACATCGGCGAGAAGTTCAAGGAGTACGACTCGGACAACCTCGTCCTGGTCACCCTGGTCGGTGATAAGCCGCTCGGCGAGGACGCGCACCGGTTCTACGACGACCTGGTCAAAAAGATCCAGGCCGACCACGAACACGTCGAGCACGCGCTGAACTTCTGGGGACAGCGCTTCACGTCCTCGGGTGTGGAGAGCTACGACCACAAGGCCGCCTACGTCCAGGTCAACCTCAAAGGCGATCAGGGAGGGGCGGTCGGCGACGCATCCGTTGCCGCGGTGCGCAAGATCGTCGCGGACTCCAAGCCGCCCGCCGGCGTCAAGGCCTACGTCGCGGGCCAGGGAGCGCTGACCGCCGACGTGATCGTTGTCGGTGACAAGAGCCTGGCCAAGATCACCATCATCACGGTCGTCATCATCGCGATCATGCTGATGTTCGTTTACCGGTCCATCAGCACCGTGTTGCTGACCATGGTGATCCTCTTCGTGGGGCTCGCGGCCGGCCGCGGCGTGGTGTCGCTGCTGGGCGAAACCGGCGTCATGGGGTTGTCGACCTTCGCCGTGAACCTGTTGACCTCACTCGCGATCGCGGCGGGTACCGATTATGCGATTTTCATGGTGGGCCGCTACCAGGAGGGCCGTGAACGCGGTCTGGACCGGGAAGCCGCCTATTACGACACCTTCGCCGGTGTCAGCAAGGTGGTCCTGGGCTCGGGTCTGACCATTGTTGGGGCGCTGGCCTGCTTGAAGTTCACCCGGCTGCCTTACTTCAGTTCGCTGGCGTTCCCGTGCGCGATAGGTCTGCTGGTGGTGGTGGCGGCCGGGGTCACGCTGACGCCCGCTCTCATCGTAGTCGCCAGTGGCTTCGGTCTTTTGGACCCCAAGCGCAAGTTCAACTACACCCGGTGGCGCCGCCTGGCGACGGCCATCGTGCGCTGGCCGGCGCCCATCCTCGCCGTTTCCGTCATTCTTGCCATCGTTGGCGCCCTTGGTCTCGCGGGCTTCACCCCGCGCTACAACGACCTCTACTACCTGCCGCATAGCGCCGCCTCGGTGCAGGCCTACGACGCGGCCGATCGCCACTTCACCCAGGCCCGTCTCAACCCGGACCTGCTGATGATCGAATCGGACCACGATCTGCGCAATCCCCGAGACATGCTGGTGCTGGACAAGGTTGCCGGTGCCATCTTCCGGGTGCCGGGCATCGAACGGGTGCAGAGCATCACCCGACCGCTCGGCCCACCGATCGAAGACGGGTCAATTCCGTTCCAGCTCAGCGTGCAAACCGCGCCGATCCGTGACAACCTCAACTACCTGAGGGACCGCGTCGGCGACATCAAGAAGATCACCGGGTTCCTCGACACCCAGATCTCCCTGCTGGAACGCCAATACGCGATCACCCAGAAGCTCGCCAACGCGACGGACGACAGCGCAAAAACCACGGCGGAGACCGCCGCCATCACCGACGAAATTCGCGACCACATCGCCGATTTCGACGACTTCTGGCGACCGATCCGCAGCTACTTCTACTGGGAGAGGCACTGCTACGACATCCCGATCTGCTGGTCGCTGCGTAGCCTGTTCGATGCCTTGGACGGGTTTGATCAGCTCGCCGAGAAGTTCCACGCCCTCACCGGCGATCTCACCAACACGGCCGCGGCCACGCGCGAATTGTTGGCGATCATTCCGGAGAACATCGCGGTGTCGAAGGCGATCCGGGATACGACGCTGACCATCTACAGCTCGTTCGACAGTCTGATCGACCAGTTCGACCGGCTCACCGACACCAATGCTGTGATGGGTAAGTCGTTCAACGACGCTCGGGTGGAAAGCCTGTTTTACCTGCCGCCGGAGATCTTCCAGAACTCCGATTTCCAGTTCGGGTTGAGCCTGATGGTGTCGCCCGACGGAAAGGCCGCGCGCTTCATCATCACTCACTCCCTGGACCCGGCAACCGCGGAAGGCATCAAGTCCGTCGAGCAAGAGCGCAACGCGGCCAAGGAGGCGCTGAAGCTCACTTCGCTGGAGAACGCCGACATCTATCTCGGCGGCACCGCCGCGACATTTAACGACATCGCCACCGGCGCCTGGTACGACCTGCTGATCGCCGCGGTGGCGTCGATCGTGCTGATCTTCATCATCATGGTGATCGTCACCCGCGCCCTGGTAGCAGCAGGTGTCATCGTCGGCACGATCGTGCTGTCGCTAGGCGCAGCGTTCGGATTCTCGACATTGATCTGGCAACACCTGGGCCACTTCCAGTTGCACTGGGTAGCAACGGAATTCGCGTTGATCGTGCTCTTGGCGGTGGGGTCTGATTACAACCTGATGCTGGTGTCGCGGATCGAGGAGGAAATCGGGGCCGGCCTGAACACCGGACTCATCCGCGGCGTCGGCGTGACGGGCCCGGTGGTGTCCGCGGCCGGTGTGGTGTTCGCCGTGACCATGGCCACGATGCTCTCCAGCGATCTCCGCGCGATCGGTCAGTTCGGTACGACGATCGGGCTCGGCCTGATGTTCGACACCTTCGTCGTGCGATCGCTGATCACCCCGTCGATCATGACCCTGATGGGCCGCTGGTTCTGGTGGCCGAAGCGGGTACGGGTCCGTCCGGCGAGCCAGATGCTTCGGTCCGTCGGCCCGCGTCCGCTGGTTCGTGCGCTGCTGTACCAGCCGCGGCACGCGGCTGCGTCGGAATCGCGGACGTAACCGTCTAGCTCCTCGGGCATTTCGCGGCGGCGGACCGCTGCCTGATCGTCACGCGCCGTTTACGCCATTTGCTGGTGCTCGACCACCCTGCGCGTTATTCTATCGCCGTTGAAAAAATATTCTATGGCCGTTGAAAATCGCCCATGCCCGGCGCGGAGAGGACTGACGACATGGACTTTGCGTCGCTGCCTCCGGAGGTCAACTCCGGGCTGATGTATTCCGGTCCCGGGGCGGCGCCGTTGCTGGCAGCAGCGGCGGCCTGGGAAGCGTTGGCGGGTCAGCTGGAGTCCACGGCCGGTGGCTACGCCGTCGAGCTGGCGGGGTTGACCGGCCAGGCGTGGTCCGGCCCGTCGTCGCTGCTGATGACCGCCGCTGCCACACCCTATGTCCAGTGGCTGTCGACCGCCGCCGCCCAGGCCGCGCAGACCGGCGTCCAGGCCTACGCGGCGGCGGCGGCCTACGAGGCGGCGTTTGCGATGACCGTGCCGCCGCCGGTGATCGCCGCCAATCGGGCGCAATTGCTGGCGCTGATCGCGACCAACTTCTTCGGGCAGAACACCCCGGCGATCGCGGCGACCGAGGCGCAATACCTGCAGATGTGGGTGCAAGACGCCACCGCGATGTACGGCTATTCCGCCGCCTGCGAGACGGCCGCCACGCTGGCCCCGTTCGACGAACCGCCGCGGACCACGAACTCGACCGGGCAGGGCGCTCAGGCCCAGACGCTGTCGGCGCAGGCCACCGGCAACACCACCCGGCAGCTCGCTTCGACCAATGTCACGATGCACACCGCCAATGCGGTCACGCCCGTCGCGCCCGGCGAGACGGTCGCCGCCCCGCCGGGCAGCACCATCACGCTCGGCGCCAACACCGGCATGTACCTCAACAGCGGCTCGATCTCGATCACGGGTTCCGGCACCAACCTGATCAGTTTCGGCTCCGTTATCGTCAACCCCGGCAGCACAATTCACACGCTGATCGATTGCTCGGAGGGCGGTGTCCTGGTCCCCGGCGGCGTCGACGTCACCGCCGGTGCCAGCCCGCTCGTCCTCACCCCCGGCTCGTTCCAGGAGGTTCTGGTCACCCTCGTCAACGGCTCCGCCACACTCCCCGTCGTCGGGGCGGAGCAGGTCGCGGTCCAAACCCTCGGCAACACGGCCACCGCGATCGCCGGTCCCGCGGGCGCGTCCGTCACCAACGTCTTCGGAACGGTCAGCATCGTCACGGTCACCCCCTTACCCGGCCCGTCGAGCGCCCTCGGGGCCCCGCTGGCCGGATTGGCCGCGCCGGGACTGGCGGGTACCGCCGGAATTCAGCCGCAACTCGATGTGGATGAGCTATTGGACTGGGCGCAAACGGTTTCCAGCGTCGGATGAGGGACGTGCCGACACACCCCAACGCGCGGCCCGCGTGGCCGTTTCACCCGGCGTGCGGGGTCGGCGCCCCGTCCGCCGGGATGGGCGACGCGGCCGCACTCGGTCCGCTGTCGGTTCCCGCGGCCTGGACGACGTCCGCCCCGCACGCCGGGTCGCCGCCGTCGCCGCCGGATACGCGCGTCGACGCCGCCGCGCCGGGGCGCACCTTCCAGCGGGCGTTGATGGCAACGATCACCGGTCGCTCATCCTCGGCAACGGTTGTGCGCTCACGGCTTTCGGCGTGCGCCCATGGCGCAGATTTCGCCGATTCCCCGCCGTGGACGCACTCGCGAAGCCCTGAGCGCACTACCGGGCGGCCAGCACCTCGTCGGCCACGCCCAGCGCGAGCGCCATGATCGACACCTGCGGGTTGACCTCCGGGCAACTCGGCAGGATCGAGGCGTCGGCCACCCACACGCCGTCCACGCCGCGCAACCGCCCCGCCTCGTCGACGGGGCACAACTGATCGTCGGCGCCCGCGGCGGCCGTGCCGGTCGGGTGGAAGGCGGCCAGGTGCAGGCTTCGGGGGTCGCTGCGCCGCAACGCATCACGCAGGGCGGGCAGCGATGTCACCGTCATCGCGCCGGGCAGTCCGGTGAGCACCTCGGTCGCGCCCGCGGCGAACAACAGCCGGCCCATCGCCTCGATCGCCACCACGAGCTTGCCGGCGTCGGTGGGGGCGATGTTGTAGCGCACCAGCGTCTCGCCGCGCACCGTGGACACCGACCCGACACCGCGATCGGCCACCATGGCGCCGAAGGTGGCCACCCGGGGCGCGGCGTCCAGCCAGCCGAGCAGCTCGGCGCCGTAGCCGGGATACACCATCGAGCCCATCCCTGGTGGGGTGGAGGTGGCCTCGATCAGCACGCCGTGCGATTCGTGCAGCTCGTGTACCGCGGCGCTTTGCAGCACCCCGTGCCAGGCGACGACGTCGTCGTCGAAGCGCCCGGCGAGCATCGTCGCGGGATGCAGGGCCAGGTTGCGGCCGAGCCGCAGGTGTGATCCAAACCCGCTGCGCCGCAACAACCCTGGCGTCTCGGTGGCGCCGGCCGCCACGATCACCGTGTCGGCCAGGATGTCCAGCGCCGTGCCGTCGGGCCGCCGGGCCCGCACGCCGCGGGCGCGTCCGTGCCGATGCAACACCCGCTCGACGCGGGCCTCGGAGATGATCCGCGCGCCCGCCGCGCACGCCTGCGGTAGCGCGTTGAGGTGTACGCCGAACTTGGCGTTGCGCGGGCAACCGATCGCGCACTGGCAGCACCCTTCGCAGCCCGGCGCGTTGCGCGGGATCGGCGCGGCCCGCCAGCCCAGCGTGGCGGCGGCGTCCAGTAGCAGCCGACCGTTGCGGCCCATAATCTCCAGCGGCACCGGGGCGACCCGCAGGGTGCGCTCGACGTCGTCGAGGCGCTCACCCAGCCGGTCGGGATCGGCCAGGGTGAGCCCGAACTCGTCGCGCCAACGCCGCTGCACCGCCGAAGGCGGGCGATAGCAGGTGCCGGAGTTCACCACCGTGGTGCCGCCCACCGCCCGGCCGATGGGCAACACCACCGACGGGCGCCCCAGTGCGACCGTGGCGCCGGCGCCCCGGTACAGCCCGGCATAGCGATCGATCGGGTGGGTGGTGCGCAGTTCCCCGACCGACCACCGCCGTCCCTCCTCGAGGACGACGACCTCCAGTCCGGCCCGCGCCAGCGCGCGGGCCACCATCGCGCCGCCGGCGCCGGACCCCACGATCACCGCATCGGCGGTGACCACGGAGCGGCTCTCGGCCGACGAGACGATGTTCAACGCCGCGTCGGGCCGGGCCGTCCCGTGCTGCGCCGCATGCGAAAGCAGCTCGGGCGCATACGTTTCCGCGCCGTTGGCCAGCAACACGATCGCTTTCATGGCCTCGACGGCCGCACCGGCGTCCGGGCTCAGCGCGGCGACCCGGCGCAGCACCTGCTCACGTCGGTCGGGGCCCAGCCGCGACATTGACCGGCCGGTGGTGACGTAGCTCGCGGCGGCCAGGGTGAGCAGCCCGGCGCGCGCCGCCACCCGTGACGTCGCCGGCAGCTGCCGCAGGTAGCGCTCGACGCGCTGCGCCAGCTCGGGCGCCGCCGGGCCGCCGTACTCCTCGGGCAGCAGCGCGGCGCCGAACGAGGCGACCAAGCTCATATCAACCGCGCGAGGCGGCGGCCCATCTTGATGAAGAACGGGTAGGTGGCGAAGATGGCGCCCGCCGCCGCGTGCAGCGGCCATTCCGCCTTCGCGGTGTCCACGCCGAAAACGCCGCTGTTCCACATGAAGTCGCGGCCGTTGCGGGCGCGGAAGGGCCGCCACAGCACCCCGAGGCCGGGCACGTTGTTGTAGAGCCCGAACGACCCGCCGAAGAAGACGCCCAGGGTGGCGGCCTCGGCGACGTCGCGCCGGTCGGCGGGCAGGCGCCGCTCGATGAGCACACCGGAGGCGAACAGCAAGGGTGGGTCGAGCAGAAAGCTCATGTCGGGATCCTTTCGTTGACATCCGGTGCCGCATCGCCGCGCAGGCCCACCTCGGCGTGACCCGTGCCCAGCACCGACCAGCGCCGGTCGTCGATCTCGACGTGGACGTCGGCTTGTTCGGTGTTGGTGCACACCGCCTTAGCGCCGTCGGGGTCGGTGTATTCGAGGCTCACGCACTTTTGCGCCGGCTGGTCGATCCGGATGAGCACCCGGCGACCGCCGATGCGCCCCTCCAGCTGCCAGTGGGTCAGGCCGAGCGTCGTCCGCATTCGCAGGGACGGCAATGGGCTTGCGGGCCAATCCTTTCCGTCGAGGCGAAACCGGACGAACGCCAGCGGGGCCAGCCTGTTCAGCCCCGGCTTGTGCGAGACGGCGCTGACCGCCTCCACCACGTCGCCGTTGCCGAGGTCGGCGTGCACCCATCCCCAGCGCTTGGCGTTACCGTGCCCGTAGATATGGGCGACCCCGCCGCGCCACCCCTCGAGGCGCAAAGCGGTGTCGGCCACGGTGAGCGAGCCGGCGAAGTCGGCGGTGGGGGCGAGAACGACCTGGGCGCCCGGCAGCAGTTCGCGCTCCCAGGCCGCGCGGGGAAACGTCCACAGCGGTGCGCCAGTGTCGGTCCACGACAGCTCCCAGGCGAGCGATCCGGCGCGCCCACTCAGCCGTTTGTCGCCCACCCGCGCGCCCGCGGCGTCGAACCACCAGGTGCCCGACGCGGGCTGGGCGGGGGCCGGACCGAACCGCTCGGTGCGGGGCGGACCGTCGGCCGGGAACCAGGTGGCCCAGCCGTGCGCGTAGGGGTCGCCCCGCAGCGGGGCCACCGTCTCGCAGTGCACCCACAACCCGGCACGCGTCGCCGGGTCCGACAGGGTGGCGTACCAGACCTCCAGGCGGCCGGGCTTGCCGCGCCAGCGTGGGGCCGCCGCCAATCGCGTGTCGCCGTCCATTGCTCACCTTCCGTGGGTCCGTCCACTATATTGGTTGAGCCAATGAACCAGTCAAGTCCGCTGCGCCCGCCCGACCGCCAACGCGTCGATGAACAGATCGCCGCGTCGATCACCGACGCGATCCTCGACGGCGCGTTTCCGCCGGGTACGGCCTTGCCGCCCGAGCGGGATCTCGCCGAACAGCTGGGCGTCAACCGGACGTCGCTGCGGCAGGGGCTGGCCCGGCTGCAGGAGATGGGTCTGATCGAGGCCCGGCACGGCAGCGGCAACGTGGTCACCGACCCGCACGGGCTCACCCATCCCGCGGTGGTGGAGGCGTTGGTGCGCAAGCTGGGGCCCGAATTCCTGGTGGAGCTGTTCGAGATCCGCGCGGCGCTGGGACCGTTGATCGGCCGATCGGCGGCGCGACGCGGCGCGCCCGAGGATGCCGAGGCCCTGCGCGCCGCGCTGGCCGCCGTCCGCGACGCCGGTAGCGCCGAAGCGCGGCAGGCGGCCGACCTCGCCTACTTCCGGGTGCTCATCTCGCACAGCCGCAATCGCGCGCTGGTGTTGCTGTATCGCTGGGTCGAGGACGCGTTCGGTGGCCGGGAGCACGACCTGACCGCCGCTTATGACGACGCCGCGCCCGTGCTGGCCGGCCTCAGCGCGATCACCGAGGCCGTCCTGGCGGGCGACGAGGCGGGGGCGGCCGCGGCGGTCGAGGCATACCTGCACGCCAGCGCGCAGCGAATGCTCTTGTCCTACAAGAAGACTGGTGCTACTCGGCGAGCCGAGTAGCCGGATGCACCGCGATGAGCCCTAACTTGCTGCGGCGCTTGCACATCGCCGCCAGCTCCGCGTAGGCCTTGGCGCCCAGCAGCTCGGTGAGCTCGTCGGCCATGCTCTCCCACACCTGCGTGGCGCCGACGTGGGCGCCGGGGTCGCCGGTGCAATACCAATGCAGGTCGGCGCCGCCGGAACCCCAACCGCGGCGGTCGTATTCGGTGACCCACGTCTTGAGGATCTCGGTGCCGTCGGGCCGGGTCACCCACTCCTGGCTGCGCCGGATCGGCAGCTGCCAGCAGACGTCGGGCTTCATGGTCAGCGGCGCGACGCCGAGCTTGAGGGCCTTGCTGTGCAGTGCGCATCCGACGCCGCCGGGAAAGCCGGGCCGGTTCAGGAAGATGCAGGCGTCCTTGTGCTTGCGCGTGCGGTACTGCGGCTGCCCGTCGTGCTCGTCGAGCTCCAGATATCCCTTGCGGCCCAGGCCCTTCTCGCGGAATTGCCAGTCTTCGTCGGTCAGCTGCTGCACGGCGTCGTCGAGCCGGGCGCGGTCGTCGTCGTCGGACAAGAACGCGCCATGCGAGCAGCAGCCGTCGTCCGGGCGGCCCGCCACCGTGCCGTGGCAGGCGGGCGTGCCGAACACGCAGGTCCATCGCGACAGCAACCAGGTGAGGTCGGCCGCGATCAGGTGCTCGGGATTGTCCGGGTCATAGAACTCCACCCACTCACGGGCGAAGTCCAGTTCGACCTCTTGTCCCGGCTCAGGGTAGGAATCCGCCACGCCGTCCACGTTAGTCGACGAATCCGGCTCTTCGGCCTGCTGACACTCGGGGCCCGGCGGAACGAGATCGGGCAACCTGCGCAGCGGGCCGCAACGCGGGGGCCACCCGGATCCGACTAGGTTGTTTCCCGTGCGATTGGGCGTGCTCGACGTGGGCAGCAACACGGTTCACCTCTTGGTGGTTGATGCGCACCGTGGTGGGCATCCCACGCCCATGAGTTCGACGAAGGCCACGCTGCGATTGGCCGAGTCGATCGACAGCTCGGGCAAGATCACCAAGCGCGGCGCCGAGAAGCTGATCTCCACCATCGACGAGTTCGCCAAGATCGCGGACAGCTCCGGCTGCGCCGAGTTGATGGCGTTCGCCACCTCCGCGCTCCGCGACGCGGTGAACTCCGACGACGTGTTGGCCCGCGTCCGCAAGGAAACCGGCGTCGAGCTGGAGGCGCTGAGCGGCGTCGACGAGTCGCGGCTGACCTTCCTGGCGGTGCGCCGGTGGTACGGCTGGAGCGCGGGGCGGATCATCAACCTCGACATCGGCGGCGGATCGCTGGAGATGTCCAGCGGTGTCGACGAGGAGCCCGAGGTCGCGCTGTCGCTGCCGCTGGGCGCGGGCCGGCTGACCCGCGAATGGCTGCCCGACGACCCGCCCGGGCGGCGCCGGGTCGGGATGTTGCGGGACTGGCTGGATGCCGAGCTGGCCGACGCCGCCGTGGCCGTCCTGGAGGCCGGCGCGCCCGACCTGGCGGTGGCGACGTCGAAGACGTTCCGCTCGCTCGCGCGGCTCACCGGCGCGGCGCCGTCGGCGGCCGGACCGCGGGTGAAGCGGACACTCACAGCAAACGGCCTCAGGCAACTCATATCTTTCATCTCTAGGATGACGACCGCCGACCGGGCAGAACTGGAAGGGGTGAGCGCCGAGCGCGCGCCACAGATCGTGGCGGGTGCGCTGGTAGCGGAGGCGAGTATGCGAGCGCTGTCGATCGAATCGGTGGATATCTGCCCGTGGGCGTTACGGGAAGGTCTCATCTTGCGCAAACTCGACAGCGAAGCCGACGGAACGCCCCTCATGAAGCGATCCGTGCGCGATGCTGGAGGCCAGGCAGGTGATCGGGACGGCAACCGATCGAGAGGCGACAAAGCATGACCGGACCACACTCCGAGACCGAGAGCCCCGGCACACGGCCGATCTCGGTGGCCGAACTTCTGGCCAAGAACGGAACCATCGGCGCCCCCGCGGTCACGCGGCGCAGGCGCCGGCGGCGCGGCGACAGCGACGCCGTGACCGTCGCCGAGCTGACCGGCGAGATCCCGATCATCCGTGACGACGACGAGGACCCCCGCACGGCCGAACGGCCGCCCGCCGCCGAGGAAACCGAGCCCGAGCAGCAAACCGAGGAAAAGCCCGCGGCCGCCTACTGGTCGCAGCCCGAGCCGCGCTGGCCCAAGTCGCCGTCGCAGCCCAAAAAGAGCTCCGGCCCCGAGCGCAGCGCCTACCCGCGGCCCCTGAGCCACGGCGAGGCGGGGGAAACCAACGGCGCCGGGCAATCGGGTGCCGAGGACATGAATCCCGACCCGCTGGACCACTACACCGATCTGCCGGTGGACGTCATGGATTCGGAGGTGCGCGAAGCGGAGCCCGCGCTGGAGGATTCCGCCTACGTGCGCTCCTATCTGCAGACCGAGACCGACGAGGACGAAGACGGCGCGGAGGACCCGTTCGCCGCCGGCTTGTTGCCCCACGAGGAGCGCGACGAAGACCACCTCGACGGCGCGCCCGATGCGGCGGCCGCCGACGTCCACGCCCCAGGCCGGCTCGAGGCGCTGTGGCGCGGCAGCCTGGTCGTCTTCCAGTCAATCCTCGCGGTCGCCTTCGGCGCCGGCTTGTTCGTCGCCTTCGACGAGCTGTGGCGCTGGAACAGCATCGTGGCGCTGGTGCTCTCGGTGCTGGTGATCCTCGGCCTGGTCGTCGGCGTCCGGGTGGTGCGCAAGACCGAGGACATCGCCAGCACGTTGATCGCGGTCGCGGTGGGGGCGCTGATCACCCTGGGCCCGTTGGCGCTGTCGTTGCAGTCGGGCTAGGCGGACCGGGGACCACACAGACCGTTGCGCCCAGCTATCAAAGTCGGACTCTCAACGGCTTCGGTCTACCCATTGCGGGCCGAGGCCGCGTTCGAGTACGCGGCCCGGCTCGGCTACGACGGCGTCGAGCTGATGGTGTGGGCCGAGGCGGTCAGCCAGGACATCGACGCCATTCAGAAGCTGTCCCGGCGCTACCGCGTCCCGGTGCTGTCCGTGCACGCGCCGTGCCTGCTGATCTCGCAGCGGGTGTGGGGCGCCAACCCGATCCCGAAGCTGGACCGCAGCGTGCGGGCGGCCGAACAGCTCGGCGCGCAGACCGTCGTCGTCCACCCGCCGTTTCGCTGGCAGCGCCGCTACGCCGAGGGTTTCAGCGACCAGGTCGCCGCGCTGGAGGCCTCCAGCGACGTGCTGGTGGCGGTGGAGAACATGTTCCCGTTCCGGGCGGATCGGTTCTTCGGCTCGGGCCAATCGCTGGAGCGGATGCGCAGGCGCGGCGGTGGCCCGGGTCCGGCGATATCGGCGTTCGCGCCCTCCTACGACCCGCTGGACGGCAACCACGCCCACTACACGCTGGACCTGTCCCACACCGCGACCGCGGGCAGCGACTCGCTGGACATGGCGCAGCGGATGGGCAATGGGCTGGTGCACCTGCACCTGTGCGACGGCAGCGGTCTGCCCGCCGACGAGCACCTGGTGCCCGGGCGCGGCACGCAGCCCACGGCCGAGGTGTGCGAGATGCTGGCCGGCAGCCACTTCGCCGGCCACGTCATCTTGGAAGTTTCCACGTCCAGCGCGCGTTCAGCCAACGAGCGCGAAAGCATGCTCGCCGAATCGTTGCAGTTCGCCCGCACGCACCTGCTGCGCTGACCACCCAGGAGACCATGACCGCGTTATTCACCACCGCAATGGCATTGCGGGAGGTCGACCCCGGCGTCTTTGAAGCCGAGCTCGACAAGCACTGGACCATCGGTCCCAAGGTGCACGGCGGCGCCATGCTGGCGCTCTGCGCCAACGCCGCCCGCACCGCCTGTGGCGGGCCGTCGAGCGAGTTCGAACCCGTCCAGCAGCCGGTGGCGGTGTCGGCGAGCTTCCTGTGGGCCCCGGACCCGGGCCCGATGCGGCTGGCCACCTCGATCCGCAAGCGTGGCCGCCGGATCAGCGTCGTCGACGTCGAACTCATCCAGGGGGATCGGACCGCGGTGCACGCCGTGGTCAACCTCGGCGAGCCGGAACACTTTCCGCCCGACGGTGACGCCAAGCCGCTGCTGTCGGCCAACCCGGTGGTGGGTCTGATGGCGCCCGTGCCGCCCGAGGACATCGCGCCGATCGGACCGGGGCACCCGCTGGCCGGCCTGGTGCACCTGGGCGAGGGCTGCGACGTGCGACCGGTGCTGTCGACGCTGGGCCCGACGGCCGACGGGGGCCCGCCGGTGATCCAGATGTGGGCGCGCCCCCGCGACGTCGCCCCGGACGCCCTGTTCGCGCTGATGTGCGGGGATCTGTCGGCCCCGGTGACCTTCGCCGTGGAACGCACAGGCTGGGCGCCCACCGTCCAGCTGACCGCCTTCCTGCGCGGCCTGCCCGCCGACGGCTGGCTGCGGATCATCGCGACCTGCACCGAGATCGGGCACGACTGGTTCGACGAGGACCACACCGTCGTCGACAGCCTGGGCCGCCTCGTCGTGCAAGCCCGCCAACTGGCGTTGGTCCCTGCCGCTGGTTAGGCGCCGGTGTCTGCGATGCTGTCGGGCATGGCAAGAATCGCGATCATCGGTGGCGGCAGCATCGGGGAGGCACTGCTTTCGGGTCTGCTGCGCGCGGGCCGGCAGGTCAAAGACCTGGTGGTGGCCGAGCGCGTGCCGGAACGGGCCCAGTACCTGGCCGACACCTATTCGGTGTTGATCACCTCGGTGGCCGACGCGGTGGAGAACGCGTCCTTCGTCGTGGTCGCGGTCAAGCCCACCGACGTCGAGCCGGTGCTGGCGGAGCTGAGCCGGGTGGCGGCCGCGTCCGAGAGCGACACCGCCGAGCAGGTGTTCGTCACCGTCGCGGCGGGCATCGGCATCTCGTATTTCGAATCGAAACTGCCGGCCGGGACGCCGGTGGTCCGGGCGATGCCCAACGCGGCGGCGCTCGTCGGCGCGGGGGTGACCGCGCTGGCCACGGGCCGGTTCGTCACCGCCCCGCAGCTCGAGGGGGTGTCGGCCCTGTTCGACTCCGTCGGTGGCGTGCTGACCGTGCCGGAAGCCCAGATGGACGCCGTGACCGCGCTGTCCGGGTCGGGCCCGGCCTATTTCTTCTTGATGGTCGAGGCGCTGGTGGATGCCGGGGTGGCCGCCGGGCTGAGCCGGGAGGTGGCCACCGACCTGACGGCGCAGACGATGGCCGGGTCCGCGGCCATGCTGCTGGAACGGATGGACGCCGACGGGCGGCCGGGGGAGGGCGAGGCGCCGGGGTTGCGCGTGGACGCCACGGCGACGCAGCTGCGCGCGACGATCACCTCGCCCGGCGGCACCACCGCCGCGGGGCTGCGCGAATTGGAACGGGGCGGCCTGCGGGCGGCCGTCGACGCGGCCGTTCAGGCCGCCAAAACGCGCTCTGAGCAGCTAAGAATTACATCGGAGTAATCCAAGAATTTTGAACTGATTGTCCCCCACCAGTACCAGTAACCCCATTAGTCCCGCTATTCTCCTCTTTGTATGCACGTGTGGGGCCAGCGGAGGGGAAGCCGCTGGCATTGCGGGTGCCTGACACGATTGGGTTGCGATGACGTCTACGAACGGGCCATCGGCGCGCGATTCTGCTGGTAAGCGGGACACCGGTTCCGGCGAAGGCCAGCAGGGCAGGACACAATTCTTGACCGTCGCCGAAGTGGCGGCGTTGATGCGGGTCTCCAAGATGACGGTGTACCGACTGGTGCACAACGGCGAGCTGCCCGCGGTCCGGGTCGGGCGGTCTTTCCGGGTGCACGCCAAGGCGGTGCACGACATGCTGGAGACGTCGTACTTCGACGCGGGCTGACCCGAAACCGCACGTCGCTCTTCGCTCGGTGGTCCCGACGCCGGTTTGGTGTTCGGTGCGTCCCGCCGGGTAAAGTGTCCCGGTCAATCCTGCAAGCAGGTCACGGGTCAGATAGCGGAGTTCATGGGTTCAGTAATCAAGAAGCGGCGCAAGCGCATGTCGAAGAAGAAGCACCGCAAGTTGTTGCGTCGCACTCGGGTGCAGCGCAGAAAACTCGGCAAGTAAGGCCCGCCCGCGGCGTCGTGCTGCGGTCTCTGCCGAGTCGATAGGCTGTTTGGGTGGATCAGTCGAGCGGGGATGGCGCCGGAACCGGCGACACCGCGAGCAACACGGTGCACTACCCCAAGGTGGTGCTGGTCACCGGTGCCTGCCGGTTCCTGGGCGGCTACCTGACGGCGCGGCTCGCGCAGAACCCGATGATCAACTCGGTCATCGCGGTGGACGCCATTGCGCCCAGCAAAGACATGCTGCGCCGGATGGGGCGCGCGGAGTTCGTCCGCGCCGACATCCGTAACCCGTTCATCGCCAAGGTGATTCGCAACGGCGAAGTGGACACCGTGGTGCACGCGGCCGCGGCGTCGTACGCCCCGCGGTCCGGTGGCACCGCGGCGCTGAAGGAAATCAACGTGATGGGCGCGATGCAGCTGTTCGCCGCCTGTCAGAAGGCGCCCTCGGTGCGGCGCGTGGTGCTCAAGTCGACGTCTGAGGTGTATGGGTCCAGCGCGCACGATCCGGTGATGTTCACCGAGGACAGCACCAGCCGTCGGCCCCTGCGCGGCGGTTTCGCCAAGGACAGCCTCGACATCGAGGCGTACGCCCGCGGACTGGGGCGGCGCCGGCCGGACATCGCCGTGACGATCCTGCGGCTGGCCAACATGATCGGGCCGGCGATGGACACCACGCTGTCGCGGTACCTGGCCGGGCCGCTGGTGCCCACGATGTTCGGTCGCGACGCGCGACTGCAGTTGCTGCACGAGCAGGATGCGCTGGGCGCGCTGGAGCGCGCGGCGATGGCCGGCAAGGCCGGCACGTTCAACATCGGCGCCGACGGCATCATCATGCTGTCGCAGGCGATCCGCCGGGCCGGCCGGATTCCGTTGCCAGTGCCCGGTTTTGGGGTGTGGGCCCTCGATTCGCTGAGACGGGCTAACCGTTACAACGAGATCAGCCGCGATCAGTTTGCCTACCTCAGTTACGGCCGCGTCATGGACACCACCCGGATGCGCGCGGAGCTGGGCTATCAGCCGAAATGGACGACGGCCGAGGCTTTCGACGACTACGTTCGCGGCCGCGGCATGACTCCCATTATCGATCCGCATCGGGTACGCTCCTTGGAAGGTCGCGCCATATCCCTAGCTCAGCGCTGGGGCAGCCGAAATCCAATTCCGTGGGGTGGGGTCAGGTAGGTATCGTGGCGGGTGAAAGCAGAGCGAATGTTATTCCGCTGCATACGAATCGGGGTCGGGTAGCAGCACGCCGGAGAGCCGATCAGCGCGCGGAGTCAGCTCGCCAGCATCCCTCCTTACTTTCGGATCCGCACGGCCGGGCGTCGGCCGAGCAGATCGCCGCCGTCGTCCGCGAGATCGATGAGCACCGCCGTGCCGCGGGCGCCGGGTCGTCGGACGCGCCGCTCAACGACCTCGCCCAGCGCGTCGCCGCAGTGGCCGGCTTCCTGCGCCAGCGGATCACCGGTGACTACACCGTCGACGAATTCGGTTTCGATCCGCACTTCAACAGCGCGATCGTCCGGCCGTTGCTGAGGTTCTTCTTCCGGTCGTGGTTCCGGGTCGAGGTCAGCGGAGTCGAAAACCTGCCCAGCGAGGGGGCCGCGCTGGTGGTGGCCAACCACGCCGGGGTCTTGCCGTTCGACGGGTTGATGCTGTCGGTGGCCGTCCACGACGAGCATCCCGCGCAGCGCGATTTGCGGCTGCTCGCCGCCGACATGGTGTTCGACCTGCCCGTCGTCGGTGAAGCCGCCCGCAAGGCCGGCCACACCATGGCCTGCACCACCGACGCGCACCGGCTGCTCGCCGCCGGTGAACTGACCGCCGTGTTCCCGGAGGGCTACAAGGGGTTGGGCAAGCGCTTCGAGGACCGTTATCGGTTGCAGCGGTTCGGCCGCGGCGGGTTCGTCACGGCGGCGCTGCGCACCAAGGCGCCGATCATCCCGTGCTCGATCGTCGGTTCGGAAGAGATCTACCCGATGCTGACCGATGTGAAGCTGCTGGCCAGGCTGTTCGGGCTGCCCTACTTCCCGATCACGCCGCTGTTCCCGCTGGCGGGGCCGGCGGGGCTGGTGCCGCTGCCGTCGAAGTGGCGCATCGCGTTCGGTGAGCCGATCTACACCAACGACTACGCCGCATCCGACGCCGAGGACCCGATGGTCACCTTCGAGTTGACCGACCAGGTGCGCGAGACCATTCAGCAGACGCTGTACCGGTTGCTCGCCGGCCGGCGCAACATCTTCTTCGGCTGAGCTCTTCGTTTACTGACCCTGCCCGCTTCGCTATGCGGCCGGGCGTCGACGCGAAAACGCCCCGGAGCCAATGGCTTCCGGGGCGTTTCTTCGGGCGGAATTACTTGACCATGGTGAACTGGCAGACGTTGGTGTAGCCGTCGCGGAACAGGTCGGAGCAGCCGCGCAGGTACTTCAGGTAGATGTCGTAGGTTTCCTGGCCCTTGAGGGCGATCGCTTCTTCCTTGTGCGCCTCGAGCGCGTCGCCCCAGGCGGTCAGCGTCGGGACGTAGTTCTTGCCGATGAAGTGGTGCCGCTCGATCTTGAAACCGGCGTCGGTCGCGTACTTGTCGACCAGGTCGACCTGCGGCAGCTTCCCGCCCGGGTAGATCTCCTTGAGGATGAAGCTGATGAACCGCAGCAGGGTCATGTTCACCTGCAGGCCCATCTTCTTGCCCTCTTCGGCGGAGGGCACCACGATCGAGTGCAGCAGCATCCGGCCGTCGTCGGGCAGCAGGTCGTAGTACTTCTTGAAGAAGGTGGCGTACCGCTCGTACCCGGCGTCACCCGCGCCGTCGGCGAAGTGCTCGAACGCGCCCAGCGACACGATCCGGTCGATCGGCACGTCGCCGGGGAATTCTTCCCAGCCCTGGATGCGCACCTCTTTGCGGCGCGGGCTGTCCATCTTGTCGAACTCGGCCACGCAGTGGGCGTACTGGTTCTCGCTGAGGGTTAGGCCGATGACGTTGACGTCGTACTCGGCCACCGCGTGCCGCATCGTCGAGCCCCACCCGGAGCCGATGTCGAGCAGCGTCATGCCGGGCTCGAGGTTGAGCTTGTCCAGCGCGAGCTTGCGCTTGGCGTACTGCGCCTCTTCCAGCGTCTTGGTCAGGTTCTGGGGGTCCGGATTTTCGTCGAAGTAGCCGCAGCTGTAGGTCATCGACGGGTCGAGCCAGAGCTTGAAGAACTCGTTCGACTTGTCGTAGTGCGACCGGACCTTTTCGACCGGCGGCTTCAGCTGGGTGCTGCCGGTTTCCCCCTGTGACGTCATTGAATCGAACCTACTTTCCCGCTGATATGGACGCGACTGCCGCGACGGTTGCTTCGTGGTCGGCTTCGTGTTGGGCGGCTTCCCCCAGCATCGTGACTGTACTGGTGATGACCGGTTTGCCGTCGGCGTCCGTGACCTCGCTGCGGATCTCCGTGATCACGGCGCCGTGGGACTCAATGACCGAGTCTAGATAGGTGTCGAAGTAAAGCCTATCCCCGGCGACGATCGGTCGGTGGAATTTGAATTTCTGGTCGCGGTGCATGACGCGCGCGATGTTGATCGGAATGCTGAACTTGGTGAAGATCTCCAGCTGCACGCGCCGACCCGCGATGGCGAGGAAGGTCGGCGGGGCCACCAGCGCGTCATACCCGGCGGCGGCGGCGTCGGCCTCGTTGAAGTGCGTCGGATGGTCGTTACTGATGGCGAGCGCGAACTCCCGGATCTTCTCGCGGCCGACCAGGAAGTAATCCGGCGCCCGGTAATGGCTGCCGATGAGCCCTTCGGCTCCTTTGGGGATTGTCATACCGCTGTCGCTCTCCGCTCGAATAGGTCTCAGCGGCGCAGCCTATCAGCGCGATTGCCGCCGCGATGCCACCGCGGCCAGTGCGCCACCGGCCGCTCCGAGCGCCAGGGCGGACGGAACCCCGATCCGGGCGGCCTTGCGGGCGGTGCGAAAGTCGCGGATCTCCCAGCCGCGTTCGCGGGCCAGGGTGCGCAGGCGCGCGTCCGGGTTGATGGCGACCGCGGTGCCCACCAGCGACAGCATGGGCACGTCGTTGAAGCTGTCGGAGTAGGCGGTGCAGCGTTTGAGGTTCAGGCCCTCCCGGATCGCCAGCGATCGCACGGCGTGCGCCTTGCCGGTCCCGTGCAGGATGTCGCCGACGAGCCGGCCGGTGAACACCCCGTCGACGGACTCCGCGACGGTGCCCAGGGCGCCGGTCAGGCCGAGGCGCCGCGCGATGGTCGCGGCGAGTTCGTAAGGCGTGGCGGTGATGAGCCAGACCTGCTGGCCCGCGTCGAGGTGCATCTGGGTGAGCTCGCGGGTGCCGGGCCAGATCTTGTCGGCGATGATCTCGTCGTAGATCTCCTCGCCGAGTGCCACCAGCTGTTCGACCGACCGGCCCTCGATGAAGGCGAGCGCTTTGCGGCGGCCGGCGGCGACGTCGTCGCTGTTCTCCTTGCCGAGGATCTGGAATTTGGCCTGGGCGTAGATGAAGCCGAGGACATCGCGGTAGGTGAAGTAGTTTCGCGCGGCCAGGCCGCGACCGAAGTGGACCGCCGAGGAGCCCTGCACCAGGGTGTTGTCCACGTCGAAGAAGGCTGCTGCGGTCAGGTCGACCGGCGGTTGGGGGCGACCCTCGTCGGTGGCGGCCTTTTCGGCTTGCAGGCCTTCCAGCGCGCGGGCGGCGCTGGCGTCGGCGGCCAGCGACTCCAGGTCAGCGCGACTGACGTCTCCGTCGACCGGGTCAGAGGAAGTCATCGCCAAACCTCCTAGATCGCTGTGTTGCCTGGCGACCCAGCGGGTCCCGGTATCCAACCCTATCGGGGAGGGGTAGTGGATGTGCCGGCGTATCGCGTGCCGTCGAGTGTGAAGACAGCTCCCGATCCCGCGTGAGCGGCGTGTTTCACGTTCCGAAGGGTTCGGTGGACTGTCAGTTCGTGCGTCCATTCTTAATTCGCCCTTGGGTCAGCTACCCGCTCCAGGAACAGCTTCATTACAGCGTTGAATTGATGCGCAAATTGTCAGCATGGTCGAGCGCCTAACTGATTCGGCGTCGCGAACCCACGCCGCGTTCACGCTTGGCGTGACATAGTCGGGGATTAATCGCCTGGTTCGCCGCGTCCGTCGAGCCCTAGGGCTTTCCTATCGATAACTACCCAATCGTCCGCATTGTTCATCAACTGGACACCTTTGATCTCCGGCAATGCGCGCATCATTTCCCGGAGCGCAGACCAACGAAGACCTCCGTATCTAATACCGGGACGAAGCCGACTTGTGTACGCACGGACTACCGACCCGAGCGGCTCAATTAAGAAAGAATTCATACTCTGACGACCGTCATCGCTCGTATAGCTGCTCATCTCTAGGAATATTTCGCGGTCCTCGAGCGCGGCAGTCACCGCAGAAACCGAACTCATGGATTCGGAGCCAACCGCGCGGCTCACCAGTTCTTCGACCGCGTCAAAGCCAACACCGCCTTCGGGCAACGGTGCGTCGAAATGCGTGTTGTCGAGAGAATCAAGATATGCTTGAATCTGAGATTTGTGAATTGAGACCCAGTCCGAAGTCCGATTCGTGACTATTACCCAATCAAGTTCGGGCATTCTGAGGGCGGCCTTCAGCGCTGACTCGAACGTTGCCCCTGCGAATGAATCCGGCAGATCCGGATGCGAATTATTGGTGTACGTCATCATGGCATGGGTGCCATCCGGAAGCAAAAGAAGCGGAACGGTCTTGACTTCCTTGCCATCTCGAAGAACCGCTTTGAACGGCATGAAAACTTCGCGAGATTTCAAGGCCCGGACTGCCTCCCTGAGATCGTCCTGCGCGTGTGTGCGAGCGGCAGTGCTTATCAATTCGTCGACGTTGTCGCTAGTTGCCACCTGAATTGGGCCTTTCGTAGGGGCTTAATTCTCCCGTATTTTCGTCCCATATACCTTCTACATCATATAGCTTCCCGGTCGGGCAGGTGCCGTCGTAAGTGCACACTGCTAGGTGCACATTGCCCATATCCTCTTGTAGTAATTCGCTCAGCCGCGTCGGAATTAGCACCGTCCGCGGTTCCCCCAGAATATTCAGGCCGTCGGGTGGGCCAATCGTGTAGTCGGGTATCGATTCGCCCGCATGAAAAACTTGCGAAAAGACGCGAGACGTGTCACCGCGAGTCTCGATGAGATTTCCGAGGTCGTCAGTGATTGATGACCCGTGCTCGGCGTAGGTGGTGACCGTGGTTCCGCGGGGCACGAGTGTTGGACCGTGAATGGGGTTGTACCCCCCGTGGCCGCTAATCACGAGATCACGCGTCGCTTGATCGGCGGCATCTACGGGAAGGGGAGGTGTTCCTTCTGACGGATGATCGCCGCTGCCCGTTTTGGGACTTTCGCTTGGTGACGACGGCTCCGTCGGGTTGGCGTCGCCGGGTGTCGGGTCCGACGGTGGCCTCTCGCCTTCGGCGGGGTGGGCGGGGCCATCTGGCGAGCGAGGCATTTCGGGCGGGTGTCCACCCGGCTCCCCGCCGTGGGGCATTTCGCCGAGAACGGCCGTCGTTTCGGCGGGTGCTGCTGCACCCATGGGCACGGACGGCGGCGTCGGCAGGTGCGGTGCTTCGGCCGGGGATGGGCAGCCCGCGCGTGGGGTCGGCTCACCGCCGGGAGACGGCGGCACATGGGCGGGCGCCGGCTCGGCCGGTGTCGAGTGGGGTAGCGGCGTCTGCTCGACGGGCGCGGATCCAACCGGCTTGCCCACGGACTCCGGCGGCGTCGCGGACGGCTTGGGTGGCGCCCCCGGCTCAGCGGCCGGGGGTGCCGCGCCGACCGGTGGCTTCGACTCCGTCGGGCTGTGCGGAAGGGGGCCGTCAGCGGGTCCGGGCGCGGGCTTGCCCGAGGCTTGAGGTGCAGGCCTGCCCGGCTCCGGCTTGCCTGGGGTCGCGGGTGGTCCCGATTCCGGCGGCTTGGGGCCGGCCGGCGGTGGCTCCGTCGGCGGCTTCACCGAAGGCGGTTTCACGCCTTCCGGCAGCCGTGCGCCCTTGAGCGCAGCGGCGGCGTCGCGGCCCCACTTCCCAAGCTTGGACAGAGGTCCCCCGGGGAGCGCCAAGGTTGCCAAGTCGAAGAGGGTCTTTCCGAACGCTTCGTCCGGGTGTGAGGCCCAATCGTCCCAGTGGACGATGTTTTTACCCAACGCTTTCCACGCTTGGCCGGCACCGTGCAGACCGTCGGGGCCCAGTCCCGCCAGCGTGGCTTCCCCTTCGACCATTCCGACCGTGTCTTTGATGAAGCCCACCGGATCGGATTGGAGGCGGGTCGGGCTGAATTGGTTGAGGCCCTCGAGATAGTCGTAGCCCTCCACGCCGAGGCCTTTAAGGGACCGGCCGACGTGACCGAGGAATCTGCCCACCTCGGTGCCGTGTAGGAAGTGGTCCCACTCCTTTCCCGCCCACCGGCCCATGGCTTCGGCTGCCGCGGCGGCGGCCGTCATGGTGGCGCTAAGTTGATGGCCCAGCGTCTCGGCTTCCTGAGCGAAGTTGTTGACGACCGTGCGGATGTCGTCGGCGATCCTCTTGATCTCGTCTTCGTCTTCGTCGGTGAGTAGGTCCCAAACCTCTTTGATCCCGGTCAGCGGATCGCAAATGCGAGACAGCAGATCCAGGATCGCCGCGTGTACCTTGTCGACCTTGGCCGCGTAGTTGTTGAGCTGGGTGGCGATCGTTTGGCACTGGCGTGCGACGTTGATGGTCGCCTCGGAGGCGTCCGTCAACGCCTTGTCGATGGCGGCTCCCTCCGGGATCTGCTGGGCGGCGATGGCGGCCATCGTGCCGCCGCCCGCAGCGGTCTCGGTGGCCATGAAGCTCGCGCCCGCGCTGGCCCACGCCGCCGCGGCCGCCCGCAGTTTCGCCGAATCGCCAGTGGGCCAAATCATTCCGATGTAGGGAGCCACCCAGCCCCATCCCGCCGGCGCGCCGGTGCCGGCGCCCACCGCCGACGGCGGCTTCGCCCCAACGGTCAACGGCGCGGTCACCTGCGGCGTCGGCAGGCCCGCGGCCCTCCCGGTGACATCCGACTGCGCATCGGCCACCGCGTAGTTGTGGGCCGACACCCGCACCCCGTCGCCGATGCTGCACAGCCCGTTGCGGGTGCTGGCCATCGCCTCGATCACTTTGGCCGCCGCACCGTCGTACGAGCGGCCCAACGCCGCGCCAACCGGGTCGTCGCCGGCCATGCCCGCGCTACCGGCCAGCGCCGCCGTCAACGCCGAAATCACCGATCCCAGTGACTCGCCGGTGACCAACACCGTGGCACCGGCGCGGTCTAGCGCGGTCGGATCACACGCCAGCGGCGCCATCTGGTCACGACCACATGCCGAGATTCGTCGACATCGCCCCGGTGTAGTTGCCGTGCGCGGTCGCGGCGGCCTTCTTCAACTGCGCCAGCGCCTCGCGCATCATCGCCTCGCCGCGCACCCAGTGCTGATGCGCCTCGGCGTGCGCGGCCGCGGCCTCACCTGTCCATGTGGTGTGCAAACGCGTTACGCGGGAATCGATTTCGGTGATCATGTCCTCGGCGTAGCGCTGAAAATCGGCCATTCGCTGCACCGAGTCGGCCAACGCCTGCGGATCCACCCGAAACGCCTCAGCCACCGAGCACCGCCCGCTCGGCTGCGGCGGACCCGGCCTCGTTGGCCTGATAGCCCTCGGAGGCCTGGCCCACCAGATGCCCCAACATCGACAACCCCAGCTGCACCTCGCGAGCGCCCCGATGCCAGAGCTCCCACGCCGAGGAATACGCCGTCCCGGACGCGCCTTGCCAGCCGCCCAGCATCTGCCCCACCTGATCGTCCAGCTGGGCGAGGCGGCTCGAGAGGTGCTCGGCCGCGCCAGCGATGGAAGCGGCGTGACTTTGCATCACCACCGGGTCAACCCGCACGGTCTCGTCGGCCATAACCGGAAAATAACGCCAGCTAGATGCCCCCACAAGTCACCGGTGCCAGACTGATGGCCATGACCGACGCCCCCCGACGGCCGCAGGTGGAACTGCTGACCCGCGACGGCTGCACCATCTGCGTGCGGGTGTATGACCGGCTCAGGGAACTGGCGCCCGAGCTCGGTTTCGACCTGTCAACCACCGACGTCGACGCCGCCGCGGCCGCCGGCAACCCCGCGTTGCGCGCCGAATTCGGTGACCGGCTGCCCGTGATCCTGCTCGACGGCCGCGAGCACAGCTATTGGGACCTCGACGAGCCGCGGCTGCGCGAGGATCTCGGTCGATGAGCGTGCGGCCGGCAGCGGGCCGCTGTGACGCTGGGCAATTATTTGGTAGCCCACCTGATAAACGATTACCTTGGAAACCAGTTCAGTTACTGGAGGAAGCAAGGGAGCTGGCCAGGTGATGCTGCCGTGAGCGTCTTGCTCTTCGGGGTTTCGCACCGCAGTGCGCCGGTCTCCGTCCTGGAACAACTCAGCATCGACGAATCCGATCAGGGCAAGATCGTTGACCGAGTGTTGCAGTCGCCGCTGGTGACCGAGGCGATGGTGCTGTCGACATGCAACCGGGTCGAGGTCTATGCGGTGGTGGACGCGTTCCACGGCGGGTTGGCGGCCATCGGGCAGGTGCTGTCGGATCACTCCGGCATGTCTATGGGGGACCTGACCAAATACGCGTATGTCCGCTACAGCGAGGCCGCCGTCGAGCACCTGTTCGCGGTGGCCAGCGGCCTGGACTCCGCGGTGATCGGTGAGCAGCAGGTGCTCGGCCAGGTGCGTCGCGCGTACGCCACCGCGGAAGGCAATCGCACCGTCGGCCGGGTGCTGCACGAGCTGGCCCAACGGGCGCTGTCCGTGGGTAAGCGGGTGCACTCCGAGACCGCCATCGACGCGGCCGGCGCCTCGGTGGTGTCGGTCGCCCTCGACATGGCCGAACGCCGACTGGGCGGCCTGGAAGGCAAGACGGCCGCGCTGGTCGGCGCCGGCGCGATGGGCGCCCTGGCCGCGGCCCACCTGACCCGCTCCGGCGTCCGGCGGGTGCACGTCCTGAACCGGTCGTTGTCCCGGGCGCAGCGGCTGGCCCGCAAGATCCGCGAATCCGGTGTGCAGGCCGACGCGATGTCCCTCGACCGCCTGGCCGACGCGGTGGCCGAAGCCGACGTCATGGTCAGCTGCACCGGCGCGGTGAGCCCCGTGGTCACGCTGGCCGACGTGCACCACGCGCTGGCCGCCGCGCGCCGCGACGAGTCGACCCGTCCGCTGGTCATCTGCGACCTGGGCATGCCGCGCGACGTGGACCCGGCGGTCGCCGGGCTGCCCGGTGTGTGGGTCGTCGACGTGGACCGCGTGCAGCACGAGCCCTCGGCGCACGCCGCGGCCTCGGACGTCCACGCCGCGCGCCACATCGTGGCGGCCGAGGTGGCCGCCTACCTGGCCGGCCAGCGCATGGCCGAGGTCACCCCCACGGTGACCGCCCTGCGCCAGCGCGCCGCCGACGTGGTGGAGGCGGAACTGCTGCGCCTGGACAACCGGCTGCCCGGCCTGGAGAGCGCCCACCGTGAGGAGGTGGCGCGCACCGTCCGGCGGGTGGTGGACAAGCTGCTGCATGCGCCGACCGTGCGCATCAAGCAACTCGCCAGCGCGCCCGGCGGCGACAGCTACGCCGAGGCCCTGCGTGAACTCTTCGAACTCGACCAGACCGCCGTCGACGCCGTCGCTGCGGGCGAATTGCCCGTCATCGCAACGGGATTCGACGCCGGAACGCAAGAACCTGCCGCCGAGTAGCCGATTGGCGAATGTGATCCGGATAGGCACCCGGGGCAGTCTGTTGGCCACCACCCAGGCCGGCGTCGTCAGGGACGCCTTGATCGCCAACGGCCACCCCGCGGAGTTGGTGATCATCACCACCGCCGGCGATCGGTCGTCGGCGCCGATCGAGACCCTGGGCGTCGGCGCCTTCACCACCGCGCTGCGCGAGGCCATCAACGACGGCCGGGTGGATGCCGCGGTGCACTCGCACAAGGATTTGCCCACGGCGCACGACCCGCGGTTCACGATCGCGGCGATACCGCCCCGCAACGACCCCCGCGACGTGGTGGTGGCCCGCGACGGGCTGGTGCTGGGAGAGTTGCCGCCGGGTTCGCTGGTGGGCACGTCGTCCCCGCGCCGGGCCGCGCAGCTTAGAGCATTGGGTCTCGGTTTGGAAATTCGCCCCCTACGAGGCAACCTAGATACCAGGTTGAACAGGGTAAGCAATGGTGATCTCGACGCGATCGTGGTGGCCCGGGCCGGACTGGCCCGGCTCGGTCGCCTCGACGATGTGACCGAGACGCTAGAGCCGGTGCAGATGTTGCCAGCACCGGCTCAGGGCGCGCTCGCCGTCGAATGCCGCGCGGGTGATGGGTTGGCGGCGGTGCTGGCGGAGCTGGACGACGCCGACACGCGCGCGTCGGTCACCGCGGAGCGAGCCCTGCTGGCCGAACTGGAGGCGGGTTGCTCCGCACCGGTGGGCGCGATCGCCGAGGTGGTCGAGTCCATCGATGAGGACGGCCGCGTCTTCGAAGAGCTGTCGCTGCGCGGTTGCGTGGCGGCGCTGGACGGGTCCGACGTGATACGCGCGTCCGGGATCGGCACCGCCGACCGGGCGCGGGAGCTGGGGGTATCGGTCGCCGCGGAGTTGTTCGAACTCGGCGCCCGAGACCTGATGGCCGAAGCGCGGCAGGACCCGAACCGAGGAAATTAATTGCGAGTGACTGGGAGCGACAATGACGACGCGAGGGCGTAAGCCGAGACCCGGCCGCATCACCTACGTGGGTTCCGGGCCGGGCGATCCGGGTCTGTTGACCACCCGGGCCGCCACGGTCTTGGCGAACGCCGCCCTGGTGTTCACCGACCCCGACGTGCCGGAGGCGGTGCTGGCGCTGATCGGCAAAGACCTACCACCCGTTTCCGGCCCGGCGCCCGCCGACGCCGCCGCCGGCAACGGCGACGGAACCACCGGCGGAACCGAGCAGCCCGCGGTGATATCGGCGGGGCCCGATGTCCGCCCGGCGCTGGGCGAGCCGGCCGAGGTGGCCAAGACGCTGACCGCCGAGGCCCGTACCGGCGCCGACGTGGTGCGGTTGGTGGCGGGTGACCCGCTGACGGTGGACTCGGTGATCACGGAGGTGAACGCCGTCGCGCGGAGCCA
The DNA here is from genome assembly GCF_001667885.1 of Mycobacterium scrofulaceum. Lineage (GTDB taxonomy): Bacteria > Actinomycetota > Actinomycetes > Mycobacteriales > Mycobacteriaceae > Mycobacterium > Mycobacterium scrofulaceum_C. The sequence goes on from NZ_LZJW01000177.1 coordinate 114,151, forward strand.
CCTGCACATCGAGATCGTGCCGGGCCTTTCGCCGACCGGCGCAGTGCCCACCTACGCGGGGCTGCCGTTGGGCTCGTCGCACACGGTCGCCGATGTGCGCGACCCGCAGGTGGATTGGGACGCGTTGGCCGCGGCGCCCGGCCCGCTGATCCTGCAGGCCACGACGTCGCATCTGGCCGACGCGGCGCGCACCCTGATCGAGCACGAGCTGGCGGAGAACACGCCGTGCGTGGTGACCGCGCACGGCACCACCTGCCAGCAGCGGTCGATCGAGACGACGCTGGGCGGTCTGACCGACTCCGCCGTGCTGGGCGGCACGGACCCGGCGGGCCCGTTGACCGGCCCGCTGGTGGTGACCATCGGCAAGACGGTGGCCAGCCGGGCGAAGCTGAATTGGTGGGAGAGCCGGGCGCTGTACGGCTGGACCGTGTTGGTGCCCCGCACCAAGGACCAGGCCGGCGAGATGAGCGAGCGGCTGACCTCCTACGGTGCTCTGCCGATCGAGGTGCCGACCATCGCCGTCGAGCCGCCCCGCAGCCCGGCCCAGATGGAGCGGGCCGTCAAGGGTCTGGTCGACGGGCGCTTCCAGTGGGTGGTGTTCACCTCCACGAACGCGGTGCGCGCGGTGTGGGAGAAGTTCGGCGAGTTCGGGCTGGACGCGCGGGCGTTCTCGGGCGTCAAGATCGCGTGTGTCGGCGAGTCGACGGCCGACCGGGTCCGGGCGTTCGGCATCAGCCCCGAGCTGGTGCCGGCCGGCGAGCAGTCCTCACTCGGTCTGCTCGACGACTTCCCGGACTACGACAGCATTTTCGACCCGGTGAACCGGGTGCTGCTACCGCGGGCCGACATCGCCACCGAGACGCTGGCCGAGGGCTTGCGCGAACGCGGCTGGGAGATCGAGGACGTCACCGCCTACCGGACGGTGCGCGCCGCGCCGCCGCCGGCGGAGACGCGGGAGATGATCAAGACCGGCGGCTTCGACGCGGTGTGCTTCACCTCCAGCTCCACCGTGCGCAACCTGGTCGGCATCGCTGGCAAGCCACACGCCCGGACGATCATCGCCTGCATCGGTCCCAAAACCGCCGAGACCGCAGCGGAATTCGGCCTGCGGGTGGACGTGCAGCCCGAAACGGCCGCCGTCGGTCCCCTGGTCGACGCTCTGGCCGAGCATGCCGCCCGCTTGCGCGCCGAGGGTGCGCTGCCGCCGCCGCGTAAGAAGAGCCGCAGGCGCTAGTGCCCGCGGCGATCGCAAGCGCGGCCGCGGTGACCGCACCCGCTGCGGAGCCGGGCGCTGGGGGCACCCCCCGCTTGCGGGGGACGGGTCGCCGCTCGTGAGTGCCTACCCGCGGCAGCGTCCGCGCCGGCTCCGTTCGACCCCCGCGATGCGTCGGTTGGTGGCGCAAACATCTTTGGAGCCAAGGCATTTGGTGTTGCCGATGTTCGTCGCCGACGGGATCGACGAGCCGCGGCCGATCGCGTCGATGCCCGGCGTGGTGCAGCACACCCGCGATTCGCTGCGCAGCGCCGCGGCCGACGCCGTCACCGCCGGGGTGGGTGGACTGATGCTGTTCGGGGTGCCCCGCGACGAGGACAAGGACGCGACGGGGTCGGCCGGCACCGACCCCGACGGCATCCTCAACCTCGCCCTGCGCGATTTGGCCAAGGACCTCGGGGACGCGACGGTGTTGATGGCCGACACCTGCCTGGACGAATTCACCGACCACGGCCACTGCGGCGTCCTGGACGCCAGGGGACGGGTCGACAACGACGCCACCTTGTCCCGCTACGTGAAACTGGCTGTGGCACAAGCGGAATCGGGCGCACATGTGGTGGGACCGAGCGGGATGATGGACGGCCAGGTGGCCGCGATCCGCGACGGGCTGGACGCCGCGGGCTACACCGACGTGGTCATCCTGGCCTACGCCGCGAAGTTCGCCTCGGCGTTCTACGGCCCGTTCCGCGAGGCGGTCAGCTCGAGCCTGTCTGGTGACCGGCGCACCTACCAGCAGGAGCCGGGCAACTTCCGCGAGGCGCTGCGCGAGATCCGGCTCGACATCGACGAAGGCGCGGACATCTTGATGGTCAAGCCCGCGTTGGGATACCTCGACGTGGTGGCCGCCGCGGCGGACGTGGCGCCGGTGCCGGTGGCCGCCTACCAGGTCTCGGGGGAGTACGCGATGATTTGCGCTGCGGCCGCCAACAATTGGATCGACGAGCGGGTCGCGGCGCTGGAGTCGTTGACGAGCATCCGCCGGGCGGGAGCCGATATCGTGCTGACCTACTGGGCCGCCGACGTGGCGGGCTGGCTTTCGTGAGGTGGGGCTTGCTGTGAATTCCGAGTCGACGGCCGCGGACCGCAAGCCGCTGTTCTACGAACCGGGCGCCAGCTGGATTTGGGTGCTGTGGGGCCCGGTCGCCGCGGGCGCGATGATCCTGATCGAAATCTGGAGCGGCGCCCCCGTGTCGTTCCTGATCCCGCTGATCTTCCTGGTGCTGGTGTCGGGATTCGTCGGGTTGCAGGTCAAGGCGGCACGCATTCACGTGTCGGTCGAACTCACCGAAGACGCCCTGCGCCAAGGCACCGAGACCATCCTGGTGCGCGAGATCCTCAAGGTGTTTCCGGAACCGGAGAACCACGAGGCCTCCGGCAAGGAGTTGGCGCGGTGGCAGTCGGCGCGGGCCCTCGGCGAACTGGTCGGGGTGCCCCGCGGCCGGATCGGCATCGGTCTAAAGCTGACCGGAGCGCGCTATGCGCAGGCGTGGGCGCGCCGGCATCGTGAGCTCCGGGCAGCCCTGACCCCGCTGGTCCAGGAGCGGGTCGAACCCGCCGACGTCACCGACTTCGACCGTGACGACGACGCCGGGTCCGCGCCGTGAGCGCCCGCTCCCGGAGCACCAGGGCGTGGGTCGAACTCGCCCTGGCCTGCGCGGCCCTGATCGGCGCCGGCGTCAGCTGGGCCCGGTCGCACCACACCGTGGCGGTGGCGCCCATCGCGGACGGCCAGCCGTTCACCACGTCGACGGTGTACGACCCGCAGCTGCTGCTGCTCACCCTGTTGCTGCTGACCAGCGCCGGGGTGCTTGCGGTCGTGGGAATCGCCAGGCTGCGCCGTGAGCGGCGCGTTAAGACAACCTGACCAGCGGCAACGCCATCCGGCGGCGCCTGGCGATGGCGTCGGCCAGCTCGTGCAGCGCCTCGGGCACCGAGTAATTGTCGGAGAAACCGCCGTCAGCCACCAGCTCGGCGACCGCCGGGCTCGCCACCAAGGTCCACTGCACCCCCTCGGCGCGGCAGGCGTCGTCGAAGGTTTCCAGAAGTGAAATGCCCGCTGTAGCAAATTCGGTTACGCCGCCCATGTCGAGCACCACGCGGTCCTCTCCGACGATGAAACGCCGAATGTGGTCGCCGATCGTGTCGGCATTGCACGCGTCGATTTCACCCCGGATCGTGACCACGGTCGCCAGTTGGCGGCGGTGACCCCGAACCCACGCGCCGCCGCACTCGAAGATGCCGTTCTCATCCCGTGTCAGCACATCGGCGATCGTCATGGGCACCCCTCACTCTCCGTGGCGCTCGCTATGGCTTTGACGCTAAACCGCAAGGTTAAGGAGGGTGAAAGCCGCATCTAACTTTTTGTTAAGAAGGGGTCCCCGCCGCCATTTCGCGCCACTGCGAGCAAAGTCCGCCCGGCGCCCACTCGTGGCGAAAGACCGCGTGCCACACCACAACCGTCCGCGCATCAGCGCGATCGCGCTGCTAGGCTGCCAGGGCTACCGGTTGCGAGGCGGGGGACAGCGCGAGGTCGCCCGGTCAGCCGAGCTACCAGGCGAACGTGGAGTCCAGGCGGAAAGAGCATCGTGCGCGGCGCAGAGATCAGGGGAGAGATCAAAGCCCTGACGGGACTGCGCATCGTCGCCGCGCTGTGGGTCGTGCTGTTCCACTTCCGGCCGATGCTGGGCGACGTGGGGCCCGACTTCCGCGACGCCCTCGCGCCGGTGCTCAACTGCGGGGCCCAGGGCGTCGACCTCTTCTTCATCCTGAGCGGGTTCGTGCTGACCTGGAATTACCTGGACCGGATGGGCCGGTCGTGGTCGACGCGCGCGACCCTGCACTTCCTGTGGCTGCGGCTGGCCCGGGTGTGGCCGGTGTACCTGGTCACCCTGCACCTCGCCGCGCTGTGGGTGATCTTCACCCTGCACGTCGGCCATGTGCCGTCGCCCGACGCCGGTCAGCTCACCGCGATGAGCTATGTCCGCCAGATCCTGCTGGTGCAGCTGTGGTTCGTGCCCTTCTTCGACGACTCCAGCTGGGACGGGCCGGCCTGGTCGATCAGCGCCGAATGGCTGGCGTACCTGCTCTTCGGCCTCCTGGTGCTGGTGATCCTGCGGATGAAGCAGGCCACGCGGGCGCGCAGCCTGATGGTGCTGGCGTTCGCGGCGGCGTTGCCGCCGGTGATCATGCTGCTGGCCAGCGGCCACTTCTACACCCCGTGGAGCTGGCTGCCGCGGATCGTCACCCAGTTCGTCGCCGGCGCGCTGGCGTGTGCCGCGGTGCGCAGGTTGCGGTTGACCGATCGGGGCCGCCGCGTCGCCGGGTACCTGTCGCTGCTTCTCCTGGCCGCCATGGTGGGTGTCCTGTATTGGTTTGACGCGCACCCGATCTCCGGTGTCGTGGAAAACGACAGCGGCGGCGTGGTCGACATCTTATTCATTCCGCTGGTGATCACGCTGGCGATCGGCGTCGGCAGCCTGCCGAGGGTGCTCTCAACGAGGTTGATGGTCTACGGCGGGCAGATCTCGTTCTGCCTGTACATGGTTCACGAGCTGGTGCACACGGCCTGGGGCTGGTCCGTCGAGCAATTCGAGCTGAGGCCGCAGGACAATCCGTGGAAATGGAACGTCATCGGCTTGCTTGCGATCGCCGTGTTGATCTCGATCGTGATGTATCACTTCGTCGAAGAACCCGCCCGCCGGTGGATGCGCAAGATGGTCGACGTCAAAGCCGTCAGCGCGAAAAGCGAGCCCGAAGAGGTCGCGGGTGGCAAGGTCCATCCGATCGACCGCTCGCTGGAAAAGGTTTCAGCGCGCGCCGTGTGACGTTGTCTTAACGCCCCGCCGCGAATCGCGGGCGATAATCGATGAAAACGCAGTGGCACATGACGATGCCGTTGACAGGGGAGGGAGGCAGCAGTGAGTCGTCTGGCCACCTTCGCCATCGGTCTGACCTTTCTGGTCGGCATCGGCATCGCCTATCCCGCCCAGGTGCGCACCTACGACACGCTGACCCTGGATTTCCGGTTGAACCACTTGGCCGTCGTCGGGGACTCCTACACGACCGGCACCGGCGAGGGCGGCCTGGGACCGCGGTCGTGGCCCGCACGCGCGTGGGACGGGCTCGCGGCGCGGGGCGAGCGCGTCTCGGCCGACGTCGCGGCCGAGGGCAGGGCCGGTTACGGCATGCCGGGCGACCACGGCAGCGTGTTCGAGGACCTGACCTCTCGGGCCGTGCAGCCCGACGATGTGCTGGTGGTGTTCTTCGGCTCCCGCAACGACGAGCCGATCGATGCGGGTGTGATCGGTCAAAAAGCCCGCAGCACATTCGATTTGGCCCGCCGGCTGGCGCCGTCCGCGCGCTTCCTGGTGATCGGGCCGCCGTGGCCGACGGCCGACGTGCCCCTCCCGATTCTGCAGATTCGCGATGCGCTCGCCGCCGCGGCCGCGGGCGCGGGGGCGACGTGGGTCGACCCGATCGCCGAACGCTGGTTCGTCGGCAGGCCCGACCTGATCGGAGCGGACGGCGTGCACCCGAACGACGCGGGGCATCAATACATGGCGGACAAGATCGCGCCGCTCATCCAGACCCAGCTGTCGACCTAGGCGTGCCGGGCGGCTTCCTGAGCGAGCTGCACCCGCGACGACACGGCGAGTTTGGCGTAGACGTGCGTCAGATGGGATTGGACGGTGCGCGCGGAGATGAACATTCGCGCGGCAATGTCCTTGTTGGGCAGCCCTTCGCTGACCAGGCGAACCACGTCGAGCTCGGTCGGTGTGAGCGACTCCCAACCGCTGGCCGGTCGCCCACGCGCACCGCGACCCCGCCGCGCGTAGTTGATGGCCTCGCCGGCGGACAGCGCGTTGCCTTCGGTCCACGCTATTTCAAATGCGTTCTCGTCCAATCCTTCTCGTGCTGTCGCCAGTGCCGCGTCGTAGGCGGCTTGAAACGCCGCGAAGCGCACCGCCCCGTGCCGCTGACGGAACCCGTCGGCGGCGCCGAAAAGCCTTGCGGCATATTCGGGTTGGGTGTCGGCAGCGAGTGCTGCGAGGCCTTCGAGGGCATCTGGGAGATAAACGTATCCGCCGGTGCGGTCCGCGACCGCGACGGCGTCGTGGAGGTCGGTTTCGGCCTGCTGTGGCTCGCCCTGGGCCAAGGCGACCCGGGCCCGAGCGTTCAGTGCCATCACCCGATAACAACCCGGTACGTGCGCGACGGTTTCGTCGGCAAGGCGGCGGGCGGCGACGAGATCACCGCAACTCATGGCTGCGTCGGCCAGCGCCGCGGTGCTGCGGACGTACAGTTCCTTCAGGGGGGTGGTGTGCCGCAGGGCGGCGTCGCAGGCGTCCTTCGCGGCGGCGGGGTCACCAGCGGCCAGTTCGGCAAGGGACAGGGCCGCATAAGCGGTGTCCTCGTGAAAACCACCAAGGGTAGCCGCGATTTCCAGCGCGGCTCCGGCCGTGTCGCGCGCTGCCGCGGCTTCGCCGCAGAAGGACAGCGCAGGCCCCATGGCCTGCAGACCGAATGCCTGCATCGGCGCGTCACCGGCCGCGCGCGCCTCCTCGACCAGCGAGCGCCCCACCGCGAGAGCCTCGGTCAGCTTGCCCTGCAACACCAACGAACCGGTGAGGAACGTCCGGCAGTACCGGGACATGAAGCTATCGCCGAGCGCGTCGGCGAGGTCTCGGCCCTCCTCGCCGGCCGTCTGAGACGCGATCGGGTCGCCTCCGGTGTTGGTGGTGAAGCACTGGTAGGCGCGGACGCGGCACAGGGCGGAAAGGTCGCCGGACGCGCGAGCGAGGTCGGCCGCCTCGGCGAGATAGTCTGTCGCAAGCCCGATGTCGTTGAATGCGAGCATGCCCGCCGTGATCAGGCAGTGCACGATCAGCGCCGGATCGCCGAGTTGGCGGGCCGCCGCCAGCGCTTCTTCGGCGCGCTCCACGCTGGCCGGGACGGAAAACCAGACCGCCAGCAGTCCGGCGTCGGCGACCGCCCTGGCCCACACCGCGGTCGGGACGTCGGAGTCGCGGTAGCGGTCGTCGCCGAAGACGGTGCCGAATCCCGCCACGCCCTCGCGGTATCGCCCGTGCGTAACCCATACCCGCTGCAGGGCCGATGCCAGCCGCAGTGCAGGCCCGAACTCGGCGGCATCGCAACTCCACGCGTGGGCCGCCCGCAAATTGTCCATCTCCAGTTCGGCCCACGGGATCAGAGGTTTCCCGTCGCCACCCGACTGCGCTTCCAGCGCGACCGCGGCGACGGTGTAGTGGTCGCGGTGGCGCGTCCGGACGGGCTCGGCTTCGCCCGACTCGGCGAGCTTTTCCAGGCCGTACTGGCGGACGGTCTCCAGCAGGCGGTAGCGCATGACGCCGTCGACTTCCTCGGCGACGACGAGTGACTTGTCGACCAGGAGGCCAAGGAGGTCGATGAGCTGGAAGTGCTCCGCGTCGGTGTCGGCGCCGACGGCCTGGGCGGCGGCAAGGTCGAAACCGCCCATGAACACGGCCAGGCGCCGAAACAGGACGCGTTCGGGTTCGGTGAGCATGGCGTGCGACCAGTCGATGGACGCCCGCAGGGTCTGCTGGCGGCGCACCGCATTGCGCGCGCCGCCGGCCAGCAGGCGGAAGTTGTGGTGCAGGCCGTCGACGATCTGGGTCAGTGACAGGGTGCGGCTCCGCGCGGCGGCCAGCTCGATCGCCAGCGGCATGCCGTCGAGACGCCGGCAGATCTCGGCGATCACCGGCGAATTCTCTTCCGTCAGGCGGAAATCCGGCCTGGTCCGGCGGGCACGGTCGACGAACAGTTCGACGGCCTCGTCATCCACCGACAGCGACGGCACCCGCCAGGTGAGCTCCCCGGCGATGCCGATCGGCTCCCGGCTGGTCGCCAGCACCGTCACGTCCGGGCCCGCGTCGAGCAGCGCCGTCACCAGGTCGGCGCTGGCGTCCAGTAGGTGCTCGCAGTTGTCGAGCACCAGCAACAGGGTGCGGTCGCGCACGAACTTCGTCAGCGCTTCCATGGTGGAGCGGCCGGGCTGGTCGGCCAGACCGAGCGTGCGCGTCAGCACGACGGGCACGAGCAGGGGATTGGCGACGGGTGCGAGGTCGACAAACCAGGCGCCACCGGGGAACCCGTTGGCCACGCGGTCGGCGACCTGCACCGCCAATCGCGTCTTCCCGACGCCGCCGGCGCCGGTCAAGGTCACCAACCTGTTCTCTTTCAAGATCTGGGCCACGTCGCCGATCTGCGCCGCGCGGCCGACGAAGCTGGTCAACTGGGCCGGAAGATGAGAGGCCACAGCGTCATTCGCGGTGCGCAGCGGCGGGAAATCGTTGCGCAGTCCGGGATGGTTGAGTTGCACGACGCGTTCCGGTCGGGGCAGATCGCGCAGCGGGTGGACGCCCAGCTCGGTCAGCCAGGCGTCGGCAGGCAGCCGGTCGATGACCAAGGGTTCGGTCGCGCCGGAAAGCACCGTCTGCCCGCCGTGGGCGAGGTCGCGCAGTCGCGCCGTCCGGTTGATCGTGGGCCCGGCGTAGTTGCCGGCATCGCGCAGCTGGACCTCGCCGGTGTGCAGGCCGATCCGGATCCGGATCGGCGGGAGCACGGACAGTTGAAGTTGTAGCGCGCAGGCCACGGCGTCGCTGGCGCGGGCGAAGGCGAGCACGAAGCTGTCGCCCTCGCCCTGCTCGACGGGCCGCACCCCGCCGTGGGCGGCGACCAGGTCATTGACGGTCTGGTTCAGCTGCTCCAGGGCCGCCGGCATGGTGTCGGACTGCGTTTCCCACAGCCGGGTCGAGCCTTCCACGTCGGCAAGCAGCAAGGTCACCGTCCCAGTGGGCAGCTCGCTCAAGCTCTGCTCGCTCCAGTCCAGCAGCGGCATGTCCGCCGACGAATCGATGTCGATCATGTTAGCCAGCGTGCGGCCACGCCAGCGGCAAAACATCAGCTAAAGCGCGCAGAGTTCGGCTGCGACCGCGCGGATTTACGAAGGACGTTCAGTCCTCGGCGTGTCGCTCGTAGTCCCATCGTTCCAGGCGAGCCTGCAAATTCAGCAAGCCGAACCCGGCGACTGGAGCGGCGGCCGCAATGCAGGCCAGCAGCAGCGGAGTCATCCCCTACAACCTCCCAAAACCCTTCGCTGATATGACGTTCGTCAACCACCAGAAGTTCATCGCCACTCACCCACCCGTCAGCGCACGGTCTGCGAGCGCGCCCATCACCGGCGCCAGCAACTGCGCGTACTCGGTAGTCACGTGATTGTCGTCGCGGAACACCAGGGTGTTGCCGACGATCATCGGGCAGCGGTCGGGGGTGCAGAACAGGTCGGTGAGATCCGCGTACTGGCCGCCCCCGGCCGTGGTTGCCGCCCGCTCGGTGGCGATGCCGTCGTCGTTGACCGCGTCGGACCGCGTCGGCGCGCAGGCGCCGGCGTCGTCGAGGTGCCCGGAAAGGCAGGCGGGCACCGACGAATGGGGATCCGGGGCGGGCCCCAGGACCAACACCGCCGCGCCGGTGCCGCGCAGTTGCGCGACCGTGCGGCCCAAGGTGTCGATCCATGCCGGGTCGTAGGAGGTGAAGCCGAAGTCCGCGGCGTAGCGCCGGCTCATGTCCACCACCACCAGGCGCGGATGCTCGGCGGCCACCCGGGCCATGACCTGCCCACGCCACTGTTCGCACTCGCTGTACTCCCGGCCCAGGTACGGGCTGACGATGCGCAGATCCTGGATGGGGCAGGTCACTTTGGCCAACGTCTCCAACCGCCAGTGACGTTGCTCGGCAACCTGCGCAAAGGCGGGGTCCCACATGGCGGCGTGCGAGTCGCCGATCAGTGCGACCCTCGTCGGCGAGGCCAGATCTCCCGTCGCACAATCGTTTTGACCTACCTCGCGCCATGAGCGCACGCATCCGTTGACGAAGACGGCCGCCTTGTCGGCGGGCGCCTTGGCGAGCGGGGGATCGAGATTGGCGGGAATGGCTTTCAGGTCCGCCGATGCGGCGACGGCCGCGCGCGCCTGCGCGAACGCCGCGCGGACCGCCGCCTCCGGTGCGCTGACGGTGGGCGCGGCGCCGGTCGGTGCCGCCACGATGTTGGCCCGCGGCGCGGCCGCCCCATGGCCGACCGGCACGGGCACCACGTTCAGCAACAGCGCGCAGGCGCAGGCCGCGACGGCGCTGGCGGCCCCGGCGACGGCCAGGCTGGCCCGCGCCGACCGGCGCAGGGCGGCGGCGAACCGGCCGGGGTTTTCGACCAGGTGCAGGGTGATGATCGCGAGCCCGGCGGACACGGCCGTCGCGGTGAGCCGGGCCGGCAGGCCGGCGGGCTCCCCGAGCAGTGCCGGCATCAGCAGCAGCACCGGCCAGTGCCACAGGTACCAGGAGTAGGAGATCCGGCCGATCGCGCGCATCGACGGCCGGCACAGCAGCCGACCTGCCCCCAGGCCGCGGGTGACGCTGCCGCCGCCGATCACGAGCGCGGTCCCCAGCACCGGCATCAGCGCCGCGGTGCCGGGGTAGGGGGTGTGCGCGTCCAATTGGGTGCAGGTCAGCAGGATCAGCGCCAGCCCGCCCCACCCGGCGACCGACGCGGTGCGCAGCGACAGGTGGCGCCACTGCCGGATTGACAGGGCCAGCAGCCCGCCCGCGGCCAGTTCCCAGGCGCGGGTCGGCAGGGAGAAGAACGCCCAGGACGGTGAAGTCCGGCTCCACAGCACGGCCGCCGCCAGCGACGCCGCCCCCACCAAGCCAAGGACCACCGCATACGGTGTCGCGCGCCCCGCTAAGTTGCGCAGCGCGGGGACGCGCCGCACCAGCCAGGCCGTGCCGATGATCAGCACCGGCCACACCAGGTAAAACTGTTCCTCCACGCCCAGCGACCAGTAGTGCTGGAAGGGCGACTCCTGGTGCGGCGTCAGGTAATCGGTGCCCTGGGCGGCGAACCGGTAGTTGCCGACATAGAGGGCGCTGGCGACGCCGTCGAGGAACACGCTGCGCGCCTGCAGCGGCGGCAGGACGACGGCCGCGCCGATGGCGGTCAGGACGCCGACGACCGCGGCGGCCGGCAGCAGGCGACGGGCCCGCGCCCCGTAAAACCGGCCCAGCGCAACGGCGTTCGTGGACGCGACCTCGCGGAACAACAGACCGGTAATCAGGTAGCCGGAGATGACGAAGAACACGTCCACCCCGATGTATCCGCCGGTGACCCCCGGGATGCCCGCGTGATAGAGCACCACCGCGATGACCGCGACCGCCCGCAGGCCCTCGATGTCGGGTCGAAATCCGGTCCGCTTCACCGCCCGCTCGGTTTGGCGGGTGGTGAGTTCGCTCGGCCGGACGCTCATGGGGTCTCCGCTAGGTCGCCATCCACGCGAGTTCGCCGGGCAACATGAGACGCCACCAGGTCATGTCGTGTCCGCCGACCGTGAAGCTGACTGTCGGTGGCGTTTTGAGTTGGCTGACGAATTGGCGGGTGGCGGGATAGAACCGGTCGAAGGTGCCGCAATCCACGCGGAGCGGAATTTGCGACAGCGCAGGCACACCCAGCACGCTGTTCTGCGTCCAGTCGTCGTTGCTGTCGAACGCTTTTGGAGCGCTGTCGGCGAACGAGCTGTACAGTGCCGGGCTGATCGCGCAGATCCCCGCGGTCCGCGCAGGCCCCAGCTTGGCGCCCAGGTGCAGCGCCCCGTAGCCCCCCATCGACCAGCCCATGAAGCCCACCCGGGAGGTGTCGAAGCCCATCGTGGACAGCATCGGCAGCAGCTCGTCGAGCACCATCGCGCCGGAGTCGGTGCCGTCGGCCCGCTTGTGCCAGTAGGAGTCGCTGCCGCCGTCGACGCCCACCACCGCGAACGGCGGCTTGCCCTCCTTGACCAGCTGGGCCAGGCCATGCTCGACACCGCAGTCGAGCATCATGTTCGCGTCGCCGTCCTTGCCGTGCAGGGCGATCACGGGGCGCAGCGTCCCGGTTTGGCCGGGCGGCAGGGCGATCACGTAATTGGTCTTCACGCCCCCGCGGGCGGCGGAGACGAACGAACCGGTGAGCTTGGCCGGCAGGTTGCTGCTCGCCGCGGACGGCTCGAACGGGGCGGGTGCCTGCGGCAGCGTCGCGGCCTGCGTCCTGACCGGATCGAGCAGGCCACTCAGGGCGAACACGCCAGCGGCTCCCAGGCCGGCGCTGGCTCCCATTCGCAGCACCGCCCGGCGGGTCAGGTCAGGCATGATCGCAATGATGCCGCCCTGACCGGTGATTACCTGCCGAGCCACGCCGAAATGGAAGCATTGTGTGATCTGGCGTGACCTGTCGGTCTCCAACCGGTTACCTGCGGTGCACCGATTCGCCGCCTCGGGCGGCTCCGGCAGGCCGAGTTGCGGCCTCGTGATAGGCCCATCATCATGGCCGCGGCCGTCGCGCCATCGCGGGATCTGACCCGTCGTATCCCCTTGCGCCGCAGGGGAACAAGCGGCGGAAACGGCGCCGCGGCGGGCGGCCGGGTGAGCCATGCGCACCGCGCGCTCGCCCCGGTGTGGCCGCCGCCGGCCGGGGATGCAATCTCGACGGTTTCAACCCTCGCGGGCCGGAGGCAAGTTTCGCAGGATGGAGCTTTCGTGCTTTGCGTCGTGGATTGAAAGAGGATTGAGGATGAGTCTGGCGTTCCACTGGTTTCTGCCGACCTATGGCGATTCCCGGAACCTGGTGGCGGGCGGACACGGCACGCCGATGTCCGGCGATCGGCCCGCCACGCTGCGCTACCTGCACCAGATCTGCGCGGCCGCCGAGGACAACGGCTTCGAGGCGGTGCTCACGCCCACGGGGTTGTGGTGTGAGGACGCCTGGTTGACGACGGCGATGCTGGTCGAGGCGACCGAGACCCTGAAGTTCCTGGTGGCCTTCCGGCCGGGGCTGCTCAGCCCCACCCTGGCGGCCCAGATGGCCGGGACCTACCAGCGCCACTCGGGTGGGCGGCTGCTGCTCAACGTCGTCACCGGCGGCGAACCGCACGAGCAACGGGCCTACGGGGACTTCCTGGACAAGGAGGCGCGGTACGCGCGCACCGCCGAGTTCCTGGACGTGGTGCGCCAACTGTGGACGTCGAAGACGCCGGTGACCTTTGCCGGGGAACACATTCGCATCGAGGGCGCGCAGCTGAACAATCCGCCCGACCCGATCCCGGCGGTGTTCTTCGGCGGATCGTCGGCATCGGCCGGCCCGGTCGCGGCCAAGTATTCCGACGTGTATCTCACCTGGGGAGAGCCGACCAAGGCGGTCGCCCAGAAGCTGGATTGGATCCGGGGGCTGGCGGTCGACGCCGGCCGAATCCTGCAATACGGCTTGCGCATTCACGTCATCAGTCGCGACACCTCCGAGCAGGCGTGGGCCGAGGCGGACCGGTTGCTGGCCGCCGTCGACCCGGCCGACGTGGAGAGGGTGCAGGCCAGCCTGGCGCGCAGCGAATCCGAGGGTCAGCGCCGCATGCTGGACCTGCACGGCGGCAACAACAACCGGCTGCTGGTCGGCCCCAACCTATGGGCGGGCGTGGGCCTGGTGCGGGGTGGAGCGGGCACCGCGTTGGTCGGGTCGCACGCCGAGGTTGCCGAGCGGCTGGCCGAATACGCCCAACTCGGCATCACCCACTTCATCCTGTCGGGATATCCACACCTGGAAGAGGCCTACTGGTTCGGCGAGGGCGTGCTGCCGCTGCTGGAGCGGATGGGCCTGTGGCAGCACCCGAACCGTCAAGCCCACCCGGTATCGGCGACGCCGTTCGCGGTCGCCTCGGCCCACTAAGGCCATGGCGGCTACCTTGCCGGCGCCCTCGACCGGGGCGGGGATCAGCGCAGTCACCGGGGCGGTCGACGAAACCGACGCCCAGCAACGCCACCGCCTGCGCGTCGTCGTCGCGGCCAGCCTGTTGGGCACCACCGTGGAGTGGTACGACTTTTTCCTCTACGCGACGGCGGCGGGCCTGGTGTTCAACAAGGTCTTCTTCCCCAGCGAGAGCTCGCTGGTCGGCACGCTGCTGGCGTTCGCCACCTTCGCCGTCGGGTTCGTCATGCGGCCGGTCGGCGGGCTGGTGTTCGGCCACATCGGCGACCGGATCGGCCGCAAGCGCAGCCTGGCGCTGACCATGCTGATCATGGGCGTCGCCACGGCGCTGATCGGGGTGTTGCCCACCGCCGCCCAGATCGGGGTGTGGGCGCCGCTGCTGCTGTTGGCGCTGCGGATCCTGCAGGGGTTCGCCCTCGGCGGTGAATGGGCGGGTGCGGTGCTGCTGGCCGTCGAACACAGCCCCGAAGGCCGCCGCGGCCGGTTCGGGGCGATTCCCCAGGTCGGCCTGGCGCTCGGATTGGCTTTGGGCACAGGCATTTTCGCCTTCCTGCAGATCGCCCTGGGCCCGGCCCGATTCCTCGCCTACGGCTGGCGCATCGGTTTCCTGCTCAGCCTGGTGCTCGTCGTGATCGGCGTAGTCGTGCGGCTGCGGGTCGAGGAGACGCCGGCCTTCCAGGAGCTGCGCGACCTCGAGGCCACCGCGACCGTGCCGATCCGCGAGATCGTCCGCGAACCCGGGTCACGGCGAAACACCGTGTTGGGCTTGCTGTCTCGCTGGGCCGAAGGCTCGGCGTTCAACACCTGGGGCGTCTTCGCCATCAGCTACGCCACCGGGGCGCTCGGCCTCAACCGGGTGTCGGTGCTGGTGGTGGTGACCGTCGCGGCCTTGCTGATGGCGGTGCTGCTGCCGGTGTCCGGGGCGCTGACCGACCGGTTCGGCCCGCGCCGGGTGTATCTGGCCGGGGTGGCCTGCTACGGCATCGCGGCGTTTCCCGCCTTCGCGCTGTTCGGCACGAAAAGCCTGGTCTGGTTCGCCGTGGCGCTGATCGTCGTGTTCGGGGTGGTCCATGCGCTGTTCTACGGGGCGCAGGGCACGCTGTACTCGTCGCTGTATCCCACCAGCACCCGCTACACCGGATTGTCGTTCGTCTACCAGTTCTCCGGAATTTTCGCCTCCGGAATCACCCCGATGATCGTGACCGCGCTGATCGCGGCGCTGGGCGGCGCGCCATGGTTGGCGTGCGGCTATCTGGTGGCGACGGCCGTCATCAGCGTGCTCGCCACGGCGGCGATCCGCGACCAAGATCTGCATCTTTGAGCTGACTACGCGGTAGACAACCGCATTCCTCGTTACGCTGCACCGGTAGCCCCCCGTCGGGAATCGCGAGGAAGCGAAAAACAATGACTGACGCGAACGTCGCCGGTTTCGAACCGCTGTACGACGAGGCCGAACACGCCGGCCGCCGGATCCCCTGGGACATCGGCGGACCACAGCCGGCGGTGCAGCAATTAGTAGCCTACGGCGGGATCCGCGGCGAGGTGCTCGACCCCGGCACTGGCCCCGGCCATCACGCCATTCACTTTGCCGCGCACGGGTATTCGACGACCGGAATCGACGATTCGCCCTCGGCCATCGAGCAAGCGAAACGCAACGCGGAGCGGGCGGGCGTCGAGGTCGACTTCCAGGTTGCCGACGCCACCAAACTGGAAGGATTCGAGGGCCGCTTCGACACGGTCGTCGACAGCGCGTTCTATCACGTCTTCCTCAACGACGGGGTCATCCAGACGCGGTACGCGCAGGCGCTGCAC
>NZ_LZJW01000178.1 GCF_001667885.1 Mycobacterium scrofulaceum
CCTTACCGTCATCGACAGCGCCGGCCGAGCGTTGAGCCCGGCATCGCTGGCGCGGCCACCGACAAAGCCTTGGCCCGCGGTGGCGCCCTGCCCCGGGCCCACCGGCGAGCGCGCCGACTGGTGGTGGTACGACCCCTTCCAGCCCCAACCACCGCCGACGAACAACTAAAGCGTGGCGTGTAGAGAATCCGATTGCGCGGTCGCCTGACGTTGCTCCCGATCTAGGACCAGTTGTGTTTCGACGCGTCCTTGGCCTGTGTTGGCAGGGAAGTCATCATCTCCGACGGTTGCGCTTCAGGGTTGTGGAACGTGGCAAGCGCAACCCGTCCATCATCACGTCCAACAGTCGGGCGCGCTGATCAGAAGTCCGGCCAGGCTGCTCGCCCAGCCACGCGATGGCGGCCGCGAGGTCCAAGACATCATCGATCCCGACGTCGCTTCGTACCAGGCCGGCATCGACTGCTCGTTTGACCAATTGTGCTCCCGCCTCCCGGGCCAAGCGGCAAGCACTGCTCTTCCCGGCCGTCGGCGGCGGACAGGCGAGTGTGCGGGCCAAGCCCTCAAAGGTACTGCCCTGCTCGATATAGGCAGTCAGCCAGCGCCGCAACGCATCCAACGCTTCGGGCTCGTCAATCAACGTGTTGCCGAGTCGGTGAAGATCTGAGAGTCCTTCGTCGATCACAGCAAGCACTAGTTCGTCGCGTGTCGGGAAGTGCCGATACAAGGTTCCTGGTCCGACGTTCGCCGCGCGGGCCACATCGTCGAGTGAGGCGGTCACCCCGCTCTTGTTGAACGCTTCACGTGCAGAGTCAAGGATCAGCGCTCGGTTGCGGGCCGCATCGGCGCGCAACTTCCGCGTATTCGACACCACACCTCCCCTGTACAAGTGGAGACTACCTCCGTATAGTTCCGGAGACATTCTCCGGATTGTAAGCGAGAAGGGGCCCCTATGATCCCACGCGCCCTGACGAAGCCGCTCGGCGTCGCGACGCTGTTCGGGGGACTCGCGCTCGCCGCTCGCTACGCCGCCCAATCGGCCGTCGCGCGGATCGAGAGCAATCCCGATCCCTATCCTCGTGAGCGCCTCGCCACCGAACAGCCCGGCGAACAACACTTCATCAGCCGTGCCGACGGGACGGTGCTGCGCGCCGTCACCGCCGGCGCGGGTCCCGCGGTCGTTTTCGCGCACGGCTACGGCGGCACGCTCGGGGAGTGGAACATCGTATGGGATCAGCTGGTGGCCCGGGGTTACCGCCTCATTGCCTTCGATCAACGAGGACACGGTAGCTCCACGCTTGGTTCGGCGGGCGTGGGGTCGGCGCCCATGGCCGAAGACTATGCGGAGATCCTGCGGCACTTCGGCGTTGAGGATGGCGTCCTGGTCGCCCACTCCATGGGCGGATTCATCGCGGTTCGCGCGGTGCTCGACCACGAGGACGTCCCCGGCCGGTTGCGGGGGTTGGTGCTGTTCGCGACATGGGCGGGCCGAATTCACGACGGAGCGCCGCAGAACAGGCTGCAAATCCCGCTGATGAAGTCGGGGCTCATGGGTTGGCTGATACGAACGCGGGTGGGCGGGGTGCTTTTCGGCGCGGCGCAATGCGGGAAAAACCCTTCCCCGGCAATGATTTCGGTGTTCATCGAGTTCTTCGACAGACACATGCGCGAGCATGGGCCCCTGACCCCGATCCTGCGGGCGTTCGGGCGTGAGGACCGGTACCCGCGCTTGGGGGAGATTTCGATTCCGACGGTCGTCATGGTCGGTTCAGCAGATCGCAGCACCCCGCCCATTCACTCCCGACGTCTCGCCGCCGGGATACCTGGCGCCCGGCTCGTCAGCGTGCCGGACGCCGGCCATCTGCTGAATTGGGAAGGCGCCGACGCACTCGTGGCTGTCGTGGAATCGCTGTCGCCCGTATCCCAAACCGGCTAGCCGTGACGGTGGCGCTCAGCGCGGCGCGATCAGCGCGAAGGCCTGCTTGGCGACCTGCAGCATCCACCCGGTCACGTTGGGCCCGTGGTCGCGTGGCCAGTTGAGTTGGAAGCTGACCACATACGGCTGCTGCGTCTTGTCGACCGCGTACCAGCTGAAGGTCAGATCACCGGGCAGGCCACCGGCTTTCGCGCCGATGTAGGGCCAGACGGTGCGGTCGAGCTGGATGCCCGACACCGCGGAGAGGATCTGCCTGACCGGTGCGGCCGCCCCGACGGCGTCGGCCTGCAGGGCCGCGTGGATGCGGCAGATGTCCTCCGCGTTGCCGTACCACTCCGCCCCGTAGGACGACGCCGGCGTGTGGGCTCGGGTCGGATCCGGTTCGTAGGGAGTCGCATTCGCCTGGGCGAGCAGTTGCGCGCGGACTTGCGGCGACCCGTGCTGCCACTGGGTGCGCAGGTCCGGCTTGCCCCAGCCCACCGAGAACAGCTCGTACATCGTCGGGAACGGGGTCATGCTCGCCGGGTCGTGGTGGCCCGCCGTGACGAGCGCCTGCTCGATCGCGTGGGTGCCCAGCTTTCCGATCAGCAGGTCGGTGGCCATGTTGTCGCTGGTCGCGATCATCTTCTCGGCGGCCGTTCGGACCGAGACCTGCGCCCCGGCGGGCAAAGCCAAACCGGACGAGCCCACCGCGCGGCTCTTGTCGGTAACGGTCAGCTGATCGTCCCAGGACACCGTTCCTTCCCTGACCGCACCCGCCAGCGCGTGCAGCACATACAACTTGAAAATCGAAGCCAGCGGCAAGGATTCGGCGGTGTTGGTCCCCGCCACCGGGTCGCAGTGCCCGTTGTCGACCTTGGCGACCTGATAGGAATAGCGGGCCCCCGTCTTGCTCAACACCGCGTCGATGTCGTGCCACGAATCGATCTTCGGCGCCTGCGTCTCGAGGTCGAACCGGTCGACCCACCCGCCGTCGTCGGTGTGGATCCGGATGTCTTGGCGCGCACCGTAGGACGACGTCAGGTGCAAGGCGGCCACGCTGGCCCGCAGATCCACGCCGTCGAGGGTGAACGGGCGGTCCCACCACAGCCCCTCCATGGTGGTCTGCACCGATTTGACCATGTCGGGCGCGGCCAGGGTGCCGACCCCGACCGGGCCGATGGGCCAGTCGGAATTGAGCATGTCCAGCGTCTGCTGGGCCCGGATGCCGGGCGGCGTCCGGACGTCGATCTGCCGGCCGGGATTGGCCGCGTTCGCCTGCGGCGAGGGGGAGGTGGTGCAACCGGGCGCGAACGTGACTACCAGTGCGGCGGCGGCACTCAACGCCACCGCGCGGCGCCGGGCCGAGAACCCGCTAGCCACCCTGCTTGTTGCCGGCAACGTCCATCACAACCTCGAATTCCAGCAGCGACGCCCCGGTCGCCACCGGGTTGGCCCGCTCGCCCGCATGCGCTTGGATGGCGGGCCCTTGCGCCCACGCCTGAAATGCCTCTTCGGACTCCCACTGCGTGACGACGAAGTAGCGGTTCTCGCCCTTGATCGGGCGCAGCAATTGAAACCCGAGGAAGCCGGGCTGGTTGTCGACCGCGTGCGCCCGGTGTGCGAACCGCTTCTCCAGCTCGGGGCCGGCGTCGGCGGGTACTTCGATTGCGTTGATCTTCACCACTGGCGACATGCCGCTAGGCTACCCCTTCGCCCGACCTGTCCAACTGCAGGGCGGGGCACGCAGGATGGTGACATGGCGGGTGATCTGCTGACTTACCGCGGGGGGCGGGGCAAGCCGTTGGTGCTGGTGCACGGCCTGATGGGGCGGGGCAGCACATGGCCGCGGCAGCTGCCGTGGCTGGCCCGGCTGGGCGCGGTGTACACCTATGACGCCTTGTGGCATCGCGGCCGCGGCGTCGACGATCCGCACCCGATCGGCACCGAACGATTCGTGGCCGACCTGGCCGACGCGGTGAGCGCGCTGGAGACGCCCGTCACGCTGGTGGGGCATTCGATGGGCGCCCTGCATTCGTGGTGTCTGGCCGCGGAGCGGCCGGAGCTGGTCTCCGCGCTGGTGCTCGAGGACATGGCGCCGGATTTCCGCGGGCGCACCACCGGTCCGTGGGAGCCGTGGCTGCACGCCCTCCCGGTGGAATTCGATTCCGCACAACGGGTTTTCGACGAGTTCGGTCCCGTCGCCGGGCAGTATTTCTTGGAGGCGTTCGACCGCACGGCCACGGGTTGGCGCCTGCACGGGCATACCGCGCGGTGGATCGAGATCGCCGCCGAATGGGGCACCCGCGCCTACTGGGAACAATGGCGAGCGGTGCGCGCCCCGGCGCTGCTCATCGAGGCCGGTAATTCGGTCACCCCGCCGGGTCAGATGCGGGAAATGCACGAAACAGGCTGTGCGGCAACATATTTGCATGTGCCGGAGGCCGGTCATTTGATCCACGACGAAGCGTCGCAGGTGTATCGCGACGCCGTCGAATCATTCTTGGCGACGCCGCCCGCCGCCGACTGAGTCGGGTCCGACGGCCCGGAGTAAAGACCGTGGCATCATATGATAAATTCTTCAATTGTTAAACCCTAGAAACTTTGGAGTCTTCAGGAGACTTATCGTGACGGAGCCGCTCTACAAGCTCAAGGCGGAGTTCTTCAAGACCCTGGGGCACCCCGCGCGGATCAGGATCCTGGAGCTGCTCGTGACGGGCGAGAAGTCGGTCGCCGAACTGTTGCCCGAGGTGGGGCTGGAGGCGTCGAACCTTTCGCAGCAGCTCGGCGTTCTGCGCCGAGCCGGGGTCGTCGACGCGCTGCGGGACGGCAACACGATGATCTACTCAATCGCCTCCCCGGATATCGCCGAACTGCTGACGGTGGCGCGCAAGGTTCTCACCGGGGTGCTCAGCGACCGCGTGGCGATGCTCGAAGGCCTGCGCGCCGGCGGTGCGGGGTAGCGCCGTGGGCTGGATCAGCAAAGCCTTGCGCGTCGGCCGGATCGCCGAACCCGCGCCACCCGCGCCGGAGCCGGTGACCAAGCCGCCCGCCGGGGTGCGTGGCTCACTGCAGATCCGACACGTCGACGCGGGATCGTGCAACGGTTGCGAGGTGGAGATCGCGGGCGCGTTCGGTCCGGTCTATGACGCCGAGCGGTTCGGCGCCCGCTTGGTGGCCTCCCCCCGACATGCGGATGTGCTCCTGGTGACCGGCGTCGTCACCCACAACATGGCCGGCCCGTTGCGCGCCACGCTCGAGGCCACGCCGCGGCCGCGTCGGGTGATCGCCTGCGGTGATTGCGCCATCAACCGGGGGGTGTTCGGCGACGCCTACGGGGTGGCCGGCGCGGTCGGGGAGATGGTCGGCGTGGATGTGGAAATCCCCGGCTGCCCGCCGACGCCGAGCCAGATCGTCGCGGCACTGCGGTCGGTGACCGGCAAGTGATCGCAGGACTGGCGACCAAAGTGGCGCCCGCACCAAACACCTTGGCCCGCAACGCCTCCAGCCCAATATGGGCGGGCTTGCTGACTTCGCTGCTGGGCGCTTGTGGGTTATGGGCGGGCGCCGTGGGGATATTCGGATCAGCGCGCGCTATCCGCATCGGTTGGTTGCTTCCGCTGGCCGGCGTCCAGCTGGGTCTCGATCCGCTGGGCGGATTTTTCATGGCGCTGACGGGGGCGGTCGCGGTCATCGTCGGGCTGTACACGATCGGTTATGCCCGACGCCAGCGCTTGGGACCGGTCCCGCTCGCGGTGTTGCCCGCGTTCGTCGCGGCGATGCTGCTGGTGCCCGCGGCGGAATCGATCACGACCTTCCTGCTGGCATGGGAGTTGATGGCGGTCGCCTCACTGGTTCTGGTGCTCGCGCACCACCCGCGCCCCGAGGTTCGCTCCGCGGCGTTGCTGTACGCGGTGATGACCCAGTTGGGGTTTGCGGCGATCCTGGTCGGCCTGATGGTGTTGTCGGCGGCGGGGGGCGCCGACCGGTTCGCCGACTTGCACCGCATACCGCAAGGCGCCCGCACCACGGTGTTCCTGTTGACGCTGGCGGGATTCGGTTCAAAGGCCGGCCTGGTGCCGCTGCACGCCTGGCTGCCGCGGGCCCACCCGGAGGCACCGAGTCCGGTGTCGGCGCTGATGAGCGCGGCGATGATCAACTTCGGCGTCTACGGCATATGCCGCTTCGATCTGCAGCTGCTCGGGCCGGGGCCCCGCTGGTGGGGACTGGCCCTGATGGCCGTCGGTGGGGTGTCGGCCCTCTACGGCGTGATGCAGGCCTCGGTGGCCACGGATCTCAAACGGCTGCTTGCCTATTCGACGACCGAGAACCTCGGACTGATCACGCTGGCCCTTGGGGGCGCCACCCTGTTCGCGGCCATGGGCGCGAGCGGCCCGGCCGCGGTCGCCACCGCTGCGGCCATGCTGCACCTCGTCGCGCACGCGGCCTTCAAGAGCCTGGGTTTCCTCGCAGCGGGATCGGTGTTGGCCGCGACCGGGCTGCGCGACCTCGACCGGCTCGGCGGTCTGGCCCGCCGGATGCCCGCGACGACCACCCTGTTCGGGGTCGCCGCGCTCGGGGCGTCCGGGCTGCCGTTGGGAGCCGGGTTCGCCAGCGAGTGGCTGCTGGTGCAGTCGCTGATCCACACGGCTCGAGTGCATTCCGCCGTCTTGGCGCTGACCACGCCGCTCGCCGTGGGCGCTGTCGCGCTTACCGCGGGTCTGGGTGTCGCCGCCATGGTCAAGGCGTTCGGGATCGGGTTTCTGGCGCGGCCACGTTCCGACCAGGCCGCAGGCGCCCAAGAGGTGCCGCCCACGATGCTGGCCGCGATGGCGATCGCGGCGGCGGCCTGCCTGACGTTGGCGGTTGCACCCGCGGTCATCGCGCCCGCGCTGCACCAGGCGGTCGCGGCGCTGCCGGCCGCCCGGGCAATCGGATTCGACAGTCTCGGCGCAGTGGTCCGGCTGCCCGGCATGGCGGGCTCGATCGCCCCCGGCGTGATCGCCGCGGGTGTGGTGGCGGCGACGGTGGTCGCGGCGACGCTGACGCTCTGGCGCCGCAGCCGCCGTCCGGCGCCCGCCACGTTGCCGTTGTGGGCTTGCGGCGCGGACGATCTCACCGCGAGAATGCAGTACACCGCAACGTCGTTCGCCGAGCCGCTGCAGCGGGTGTTCGACGACGTCCTGCGCCCCGACACCGATATCGAAGTCACGCACACCGCCGAATCGCAATATCTGGCCGACAGGATCATCTACCGCACCAGCATCGTCGATGCCATCGAGGAACGCTGCTACACCCCGGTGATCCGGGCGGTCGGGGCCGCGGCGGATCTGGCCCGGCGCGCCCACACCGGCAGCGTGCACCTCTATCTGGCCTACGGCGCGCTCGGTGTGCTCATCGTGCTGATGGTGGCCCGATGAATGCGTTGTCTAACATCGCGGGCGCGGTCCAGGTCGGCGCCGTCATGGCCGCGGCGCCGCTGGTGGTCGGTCTGACCCGGCAGGTGCGCGCCCGGTGGGAGGGCCGCGTCGGCGGCGGAATCCTGCAGCCGTGGCGCGACATCGTCAAACAGCTTGGCAAGCAACAGATCACCCCGCATGGGACGACAGCGGTGTTCGCGGCCGCACCCGCGGTCATCGCGGGATCGACATTGCTGATCGCCGCGATCGCGCCGCTGGTCGCGACCGGGTCGCCGCTGGACGCCAGCGCCGACCTGTTCGCCGTGGTCGGACTGCTGTTCGTGGGCACCGTCGCGCTGGTCCTGGCCGGCATCGACACCGGCACCTCGTTCGGCGGCATGGGCGCCAGCCGCGAGATCACCATCGCCGCGCTCGTTGAACCCACTATCCTGCTGGCGGTCTTCGCCCTGTCAATGCCGGTGGGATCGGCCAATCTCGGTGCGCTGGTGGCGCATACGCTCACCCATCCCGCGCAGGTGGTGTCGTTGGCCGCGGTGCTGGCGTTCGCGGCGCTGGTAATCGTGATCGTCGCCGAGACCGGGCGACTACCGGTGGACAACCCGGCCACCCACCTCGAGCTGACAATGGTGCACGAGGCGATGGTCCTCGAATACGCCGGGCCCCGGCTGGCCCTGGTCGAATGGGCGGCTGGGATGCGGCTGACCGTGCTGCTGGCGCTGCTGGCAAACCTGTTCGCCCCCTGGGGCATTGCCGGAGACCAGCCCGGCGCGGTCGACGTGGCCATCGGTGCCGTAGCGGTGGCCGCCAAGGTCGCGGTGCTGGCGGGAGCGCTGGCGACCGTCGAGGTGTTCGTCGCGAAACTGCGCCTGTTCCGGGTGCCCGAGTTGCTGGCCGGATCGTTCCTGCTGGCGCTGCTCGCGGTCGTCGCGGCCAACTTCTTCGTGGTGCCGGCATGACGTACAACACGTTTTCGGTACTTGTCGACCTCGCCGCCGGCGGGCTGCTGCTGGCCGCGGTGCTGATCGTCTGGCGCCGCGACCTGACCGCGATCGTCCGGCTGCTCGCGTGGCAGGGCGTCGCGCTGGCGGCCATCCCCCTGCTGCGCGGGGTGTACGACCGTGACGGCGCGCTCATGGGAGTCGGGGTCGCCGTGCTGGCCCTGCGGGTCGCGGTGCTGCCGCGGCTGCTGGCCCGCGCCGGCGGCACCGAGTCGCGATCGCACAGGGAAGCCACCCCGGTCATCAACACCGCCACGTCGCTGCTCATCACGGCCGCGCTGACGCTGGCCGCGTTCGCCGCCACTCGGCCCCTGGTGAACCTGCAGCCGGCCGCGACCACGTCCGCGGTCCCGGCCGCAACCGCGGTCGTGCTGATCGCGCTGCTCGTCATGGTCACCCGTCGGCACGCGATTTCGCAGGCCGCGGGATTTCTCATGCTGGACAACGGGATTGCCGCCGCAGCGTTCCTGCTAACCGCGGGGGTGCCGCTGATCGTCGAACTCGGCGCCTCGCTGGACGTGTTGTTCGCGGTCATCGTGATCGGAGTCCTGACGGGGCGGTTGGCCCACGCCTTCGGTGGCGCCGACCTCGACGCGTTACAGGAGTTGCACGACTGATGACCACTCTATTGCTCGCCGCGATCCTCACCCCGGTCGGCGCGTCGGTCGCCGTGCTGGTCGCCGGATGGCGCCGGGTGACCGCGACCCTGATCGTGCTCTCGGCGGTGACGGTGCTCGCGTGTGGCGCGGCGCTCGCGTTCCGTGTCGGGTCCGGAACCCATTTCGCGTTGGGCGGGCTGCTGCGGCTCGATGCGCTGAGCGTCACCATGCTGATCGTCATCGGAGTAGTGGCCACGCTGGCCACCTGGGCCAGCATCGGCTACCTAGATGCCGAACTCGCGCACGGCCACACCGACCCGCGCGGTGCTCGGGTGTACGGCGCCCTGACGGCCGGTTTCCTGGCGGCGATGATTGTTGCGGTGTGCGCCAACAACATCGGCGTAATCTGGATCGCGATCGAGGCGACCACGGTGATCACCGCCTTCCTGGTCGGGCACCGCCGCACCCGCAGCGCGCTCGAGGCGACCTGGAAGTACGTCGTGATCTGCTCGGTCGGCATCGCCGTCGCCTTTTTCGGCACCGTGCTGCTGTACTACGCCGCCGAGCATGCCGGCGCGCCGGCCGCCGCCGCGTTGAACCTCGACGTGCTGGCGGCGCACGCTGGCGGGCTCGACCCCGGCATCGCCCGGCTGGCGGGCGGGCTGTTGCTCATCGGCTACGGCGCCAAGGCGGGGTTGTTTCCATTCCACACGTGGCTGGCCGACGCCCACAGCCAGGCGCCGGCACCCGTTTCCGCGCTGATGAGCGGCGTGCTGCTGTCGGTGGCCTTCTCGGTGTTGATCCGGCTCAAGCCGATCATCGGCGCCGCCACCGGACCCGCCTTCATGCGGTCGGGCCTGCTCGCGATCGGACTGGCGACGCTGTTGGTCGCGGCCCTGATGCTCACCGTGACACCGGATCTCAAGCGCATGCTCGCGTACTCATCGATGGAGAACATGGGTTTGATCGCGATCGCCGCCGCGGCCGGGACCGAGCTGGCCATCGCCGCACTGCTGCTGCACGTCCTCGCCCACGGGATCGGCAAGACGGTCCTGTTCCTGGCGAGTGGCCCGCTGCAGGCGGCGCACGACTCCACCGCGATCGTCGACATCGCCGCCGTGCTGCGCCGCTCCCGGCTCATCGGTGTGTCGATTGCCGTGGGTGTGATCGTGCTGCTCGGCCTGCCGCCGTTCGCCATGTTCGCCAGCGAGCTGGCCATCGTCCGATCACTCGCCGACACCCGGCTGACCTGGGTGCTCGCCGTGGGCATGCTGTTGGTTGCGGTCGCCTTCGCCGCGCTCGCACGCAACGCGGGCCGCATCCTGCTCGGCCGCCCGGCCGATGCGCGCGAAATCGCCGTTCCCCGAACCGTTTCTGCCGCCCTGATCGTCGGCATCGCCGCATCGATCGCGCTCGGCGTCACCGCCGGACCGCTCACCGGCTTGTTCACCACCGCGGCCAGTAACGTCGGGGGACCGCGGTGAGACCCGAATGGCAGCGCCACCGGCTGCCTCAGGACAGGCTGTCGGTGTCGGCGGAAGACCTGCTGGGCAAGGGATTCCGCTTGGCTCTGGTGGCCGCCCACGACGACTCCGCCGCCTACCGCGTCGTCTATTTGTTTCTCGCCGGCTCGCCGGATCGGCGCGTCGAGCTTGAATGCGTAGCGCCGAAGGACGATCCGGCTGTCCGATCGCTGGCCTATATGTCCTTTGCCGCCAGCCGATTCGAGCGCGAAATGGCGGACCTGTATGGCATCCGGTGCGTGGGGCATCCGAAAGCGCGCCGCCTGGTGCGCCATGCGCACTGGCCCGAGGAATGGTATCCGATGCGACGCGCTGCATCGCCCGCGCCCAAACTTGATGGCGGCGGCCACTTCCCGTTCGTCACGGTCGAGGGACCCGGGGTGTACGAGATCCCGGTCGGCCCCGTGCACGCTGGCTTGATCGAGCCCGGCCACTTCCGCTTCTCCGTCGCCGGGGAAACCGTGCTGCGCCTCAAGGCCAGACTATGGTTCGTGCACCGCGGACTGGAAAAGCTGTTCGAGGGCCGGCCGACCGACGCCGGAGTGGACTTGGCCGAACGGGTCAGCGGCGACACCTCCGTCGCGCATGCGTTGGCCCACTGCCTCGCCATCGAAGACGCGCTCGGCATCGAACTTCCCGACGAGGCGCACCGGCTGCGGGCACTGCTCGTCGAACTCGAACGGCTCTACAACCACGCCGCCGATCTGGGCGCGCTGGCCAACGACGTCGGGTTCGGCCTCGCCCACGCGCACGGCCAACGCATTCGCGAGCAACTGTTGCGACTCAACGACGCGGTCACCGGTCATCGGCTGCTGCGCGGCGCGATACGCCCGGGCTGTGTCGCGCTGCGGGCTTTGCCGGATTCCCGCGCGCTGCGGCACATCGCCGCCGACGTCGCCGAGGTCGCCGAACTGACCCTGCACAACTCCATGGTGTACGACCGTTTCGCCGGGACCGCCGTCCTGCATCAAGAGGACGCTCACGCGCTCGGATGCCTGGGCTATGTCGCCCGCGCCAGCGGCGTGCGCACGGATGCCCGGCTCGACCACCCCACCACCGCACTGCCCGTCACCGAGATCGCCGCCGCGGCGGGCGACGTGCTGGCCCGCTACACCGTGCGCCGCGACGAATTCGCGGCTTCCACCGAGCTCGCCTGCCACCTGATCGAATCACACAGCGGCCCAGTGGAATACGTAACAGCCGTGCCGGCACCCCAGGGTCATCGCAGTGGCATCGGCATCGTCGAGGGCTGGCGCGGCACCATCGTCCACCGCATCGAAACCGACCGCGCCAATCGAATTACTCGCGCGAAGATCGTCGACCCGTCGTGGTTCAACTGGCCCGCGCTGCCCGTCGCGATGGCCGACACCATCGTCCCCGACTTCCCACTGGCCAACAAGAGCTTCAACCAGTCCTACGCCGGCAACGACCTCTGACGGGCGCGACTACGCTTCGCCCGCCAGGGCGAACCGGCCGTCGGCCGTCTGCGCCACGAGGCCGTCGGCCAGCAACGAGAACAGTGCTCGGTCGCGTTGAGCGGTATCGGTCAGCCACGCCACGTCCAGCTCCGCACGGGTGACCGGGGAGTCATTGGCGCGCAACACATCCAGCAGTCGGCCGCGGACCTGCCGATCGGTTCCGGCGTAGGTCTGCACCCGCCGGGCCGGCCCCTGGGCCGGGGGATGGCCGGCCTCCCGCCAGGCGCACCGCGCGAGCGGGCACAACCCGCACCGCGGCGTTCGAGCCGTGCACACCGTCGCGCCGAGTTCCATCAAGGCGACGGAAAACCGCGGCGCCGTTTCATCCTCAGGCAGCAGCGCGGCGACGTCGGCCATGTCCCGCACCGCCGACGGCGAACCGGCCTCGGCCAGCCCGCGCACGGCGCGGGCCACCACCCGGCGAACGTTGGTGTCCACCACCGGGACCGATTGTCGGTAGGCGAAACAGGCGACGGCGCGGGCGGTGTAGCTGCCGATGCCCGGCAACGTCAGCAGGGTGTCGACGTCCTCGGGCACCACGTCGTCATGGTCGCGCGCGATGACGGTCGCGCATTCGTGCAGACGCTTGGCCCGTCGGGGATAACCGAGCTTGCCCCACGCCCGCAGCACGTCGGCGGCGCTGGCGGCCGCGGTGGCCGACGGGGTGGGCCACCGCCGCACCCAGTCCGACCAGATCGGCAACACCCGCGAGACCGGCGTCTGCTGCAACATGAACTCGCTGACCAGGATTTGCCATGCGCTGACGCCTGGCTCTCGCCAGGGCAGGTCCCGGCGGGATCGCTCGTACCACTCGAGTAACTCGTCGGCCGAAATATTTGGCCGTCCGTTTACCGGCGGATGCGGCATGATGTCAGCCATGCCTAACACCAGCCCCGTAACCGCGTGGAAAGCACTCAAAGAGGGTAACGAGCGATTCGTCGCCGGAAAGCCGCAGCATCCCAGCCAGAGTGTCGAACACCGGGCCAGCCTGGCCGCTGGGCAGAAGCCCACTGCGGTCGTATTCGGCTGCGCCGATAGCCGGGTGGCCGCCGAGCTCATCTTCGACCAGGGCCTGGGCGACATGTTCGTGGTGCGCACCGCGGGGCAGGCCATCGACTCGGCAGTGCTGGGTTCCATCGAGTTCGCGGTGACGGTGCTCGATGTCCCGCTCATCGTCGTGCTGGGTCATGACAGCTGCGGTGCGGTCAAGGCCGCGCTGGGCGCGATCAATGACGGCGCGATCCCGGGCGGTTTCGTGCGCGACGTGGTGGAGCGGGTCGCGCCGTCGATCCTGTTGGGCCGCCGCGACGGCCTGAGCCGCGTCGACCAGTTCGAGGAACGGCACGTGCGCGAAACGATCGCCCAGCTGGTGTCGCGTTCGAGCGCGATCGCGGAGCGGATCGAGGCGGGCACATTGGCGATCGCGGGCGCGACCTATCACCTGGCCGACGGGCGGGCGGCACTGGTCGACCACGTCGGTGACATCGGCGAATAGCGGTCCAAGCGGCCGTCACTAACACGGCGGTCAGCCAGCAAACCCCGCGACACGCCGGGGCGGGTCAGGCAACTCGACGTGACCTGGGCCTACGCTGCAAACGTGCTGGATCTGGAACCGCGTGGCCCGCTACCCACCGAGATCTATTGGCGGCGCCGTGGCCTGGCCGTGGGCGTCGCGGTCGTCGTCGTAGGGATCGTGGTCGCCGCGGTCATCGCCTTCATGGGACACACCTCGGGCGCCAAGCCCGCCAGTGCCGACAAGCCCAACTCCGCTCAGGGCAAGCCGGGATCGGCCGCGCCCCAGGCGCCTCCGCCGGCCGCGCCCGGTGAGCAGCCCACGCCGGTGGTGCCGCAACAGGGGCAGAACCCGGAGATGCCCACCCCGACCGCCGCGGTGCAGCCGCCGCCGGTGCTGAAAGAGGGCGACGACTGCCCCGATTCGACGCTGGCGGTCAAGGGCCTGACCAATGCGCCGCAGTACTTCATCGGTGATCAGCCGAAGTTCACCATGGTCGTCACCAACATCGGCCTGGTGTCCTGCAAGCGTGACGTCGGCGCCGCGGTGCTGGCGGCCTACGTGTACTCGCTCGACAACAAGCGGCTGTGGTCGAACCTGGACTGCGCGCCCTCCAACGAGACGCTGATCAAGACCTTCACGCCGGGCGAGCAGGTGACGACCGCGGTGACCTGGACGGGCATGGGTTCGGCGCCGCACTGCCCGCTGCCGCGGCCGGCGATCGGGCCGGGCACCGGGCCCGGCGGCGGAGGCGGCTGGTTCAAGATGAACGGGACGGGCTGGGAGCGCAGGTTGCCCAGCTGCACGACGAGGTTGTAGGTGCCCGGCCCGATCGCCGGCCGCGGCAGCGGGCAGTGCGGCGCCGAACCCATGCCCGTCCAGGTCACCGCGGTCC
>NZ_LZJW01000179.1 GCF_001667885.1 Mycobacterium scrofulaceum
GGGGCCGCCCAGACGTCGTGGTCATTCAACTTCTTCAGTCACGGCCCGCAAGCGTGCCCGGGCGCCGACCTTGCGCTGCGAATCGGCGTCGTCGTATTGACGGCCCTACTCGGCGAGCGCAACCCGGCGGCGACCGGTGCCAGACTGGACCCACACCGACCGCTGCCACTCGCGCTCGACCACTCGCGCGTCGGCATTCGATTCAGACGCCGCCACTGAAACACCGGACTCGTCGATCACGCTCGACGTCTGCAGAGTGCGGCATGCCCGGTCGCAGCTGACTCGACGGCAATGCGCTTGACTCGATGTCGAACTGATGTTCGAATAGAGGTCATGCGCTGGGCGGATCAGGCGGTCGCCGTCAACGGGGCGCCCGTCGAGGACGGGGCCCTGCCGGGCTTGCAGCGGATCGGCCTCGTCCGCAGCGTGCGGGCTCCTCAGTTCGAGGGCATCACCTTTCACGAGGTGCTGTGCAAGTCCGCGCTCAACAAGGTGCCTGACGCCTCCGCCTTGCCGTTCCGGTACACCGTCAACGGCTACCGCGGCTGCTCGCACGCGTGCCGTTACTGCTTCGCGCGGCCCACGCACGAATACCTGGACTTCGATTGCGGCAACGACTTCGACAGCCAGGTCATCGTCAAGACCAACGTCGTCGAGGTGCTGCGCCGCGAGCTGCGCCGGCCGTCGTGGCGGCGCGAGACCGTCGCGCTCGGGACCAACACCGACCCCTACCAGCGGGCCGAGGGGCGCTACGCGCTGATGCCCGGCATCATCGGTGCCCTCGCCGAATCCGGCACACCGCTGTCGATCCTCACGAAGGGCACGTTGCTGCGGCGCGATCTTCCGTTGATCGCCGATGCGGCGCAACAGGTTCCGCTGTCGGTCGCGGTGTCGCTGGCGGTCGGCGATCCGGACCTGCATCGCGACGTCGAGCCGGGCACGCCGACTCCGCAGGCGCGCCTTGGCCTGATCGCCGCGATCCGC
Source organism: Mycobacterium scrofulaceum (assembly GCF_001667885.1). Taxonomy (GTDB): domain Bacteria; phylum Actinomycetota; class Actinomycetes; order Mycobacteriales; family Mycobacteriaceae; genus Mycobacterium; species Mycobacterium scrofulaceum_C. The sequence goes on from NZ_LZJW01000179.1 coordinate 985, forward strand.
GAGGCCGGCCTGGATTGCCATGTGATGGTGGCGCCGGTGCTGCCGCACCTGACCGACTCGACAGAGCACCTCGATCGGCTGCTCGGCCAGATCGCGGCGGCCGGCGCCACCGGTGTCACGGTCTTCGGCCTACACCTGCGCGGCTCGACCCGTGGGTGGTTCATGGCCTGGCTTGCGCGCTCGCATCCCGACCTGGTGGGCCGCTACCGTGAGCTGTATCGGCGGGGTGCGTACCTGCCCCCGGCTTACCGCGAGATGCTGCGGGGCCGCGCCGCGCCGCTGATCGCGAAATACCGGCTGGGCGGCGAGTTGCGATCGTTCCGGCAGCCCGTCGCGGCAGAACCGGCTGCCCCGGAACCCCTTCAGGCGACGCTGTTTTGAGCTAGGCCGGCTTGTCGCGGCGGGGCTTGGTCAGTGTGAACCGGTCCACCTCGGTGACCGCGCCGAATGGCCCGCTCAGCGCGTAGTGGGTGGCCTTGATCGAGGTGTTGCCGCCCGGCTGGCCCGGGTCCACGTCGAACGCCGCGAAGCCGTAGGGATTGTCGCGATCGCGAAAGGCGGACCACGGCGCGTCCTCCACGACGTAGATCGGCGCCTTGCGCCCGAGCCCCGGATCGAATGCGCCGACGCCGGTCAGCACGCGGCAGCGCGGCTCGGGGAAGAAGAACGCGTTGGTGGGCGCGGACGTGCCGCCGCCGCCGATGACGAGGTGCACGGTTCCCTTGGTGGCGTCGATGACGTCGCCGCGGGTGTCGACGGGTATTGGTGTGCGCGTGTCGGTTTGCAGCGTTCCGCGCAAGGGGTGCGAGCGCTCGTAGTGGTGTTCGTGGCCGCACACCACCAGGTCGACCTGGTACTCGTCGAACAACGGGAGCCATTCCTCGCGGATCCCCAGGTCGGCGCCGTTGGCGGGCTTGTCTGCGCTCGAGATCGCCGTCTGGTGCATGCACACGACGATCCAGTCGATGTCGGGGTCGCGCCGAGCGGCGGCGAGTTCGGTTGCCAGCCAACGCTTTTGTTCACCGCCCGAGTATCCGTGCACGTAGAAATTGCCGCCGTCCTGGAACGCGACGTCGTCGTTGTTGAGGCTGATCACGCGCACCGGGCCGGCGGTGAACGAATACCAGAGCCCGCGCGTCTCGGGGCTGGAGCCCGAGTCGGGCACCGCGAAGTACGCCTGGTAGGCGCCGTAACCGATTGGGCCGTTGCCCAATTCGTTTTCGTGGTTGCCCGCCGCCGGCATCCACGGCCGGTAGCGCGCCGATCGGCTGTTGTTCTCGAACCACGCCGACCAGGTGCGGATGCGGTCCTGCGCCAGGTTGGCGTAGCACAGGTCACCGTTGATCAGGTTGAACAGCGGTGCCATCCGCTCGACGGCCAGCGTGGTGTCGGCGGATGCGGGCGAGCCGATGTTGTCCGTGCCGTAGCTGCCGTCGGGCATCTTCACCAGGGTCGGCGTGGACTGATCTCCGAAACTGGTGAATCGGAACGGCTTTCGGCCGGACGGCGCGGTCCGGACGGTACCCATCTCCGGTTCGGCGCCGTCGTGCACGGCGGCGTACACGTAGTCGGTATCCGGGACCAGGTCGGTCAGGCGGGCGTGATACACGCGGACCTCGGTGTTGGACTTGGCGTCGCGGTAGGTGCGGGTTTCGGCCGCGACGGTGCGGCCCAGGCCCGACGCCGGCGTGCCGTACATGACGCGGGGATTGCGGATCGCGTCGACGGTGTGCCAGGACACCACCACCTCGGAGCCGGCGTGCCGGCCGAATTGCAGGTGCAGCCCGGTCACCGGCGGCACGCCGGTGCGGCTCGGTTGGGACCACAAGGCGGGCGCGCTGGGGTGGGACCACACCAGGGCGGCGCCGCCCCCGACGCCCGCCCCGAGGGCGGCCGAGGCCGCGCCCGTGGTCAACAACCTGCGACGGCTGATGCCGGGGACGGGAGCACTGCCGTGGGGCGGTGCAGGATCGTCGGCCACCAATGCTTCATACCCGAGCGGGGTGAACGCCCGCGGAACGGGCGCGTTAGTGGCTGCGCGGCTCGGGCAATCCCGTCTCCCGGGCGCAAATGCGTCCTAGGGACCTTCGGGTAGGCGTAGCGCCGTAACGAATTGGGTAGCGTTTTCGATATGACGAACGTGCGAATAGTGACCACGGGGGTCGCGCTGGCGACGTTTGCGGCCGCCGCAGCGGTGGCCGTCACGCCCGCGACCTCATCTGCGGACCCGGCCGGCCACCAGGTGACCTACACCATCACCGCCACCGGCAACCTCACCGGCAACGTCCGGTACATGAACACCGATCCGCCCAGCCAGGCCGCCTTCAACGCGAACTCGTCGCAGTTCCTCAACAGCGTGCAGACGGCGTTCACCGCGGGGCAGCCGCTGGTGTACAACACGACGCTGAACGACCCGAATCAGTGGGCGTTCGTGAACGCGAGCGGCGGCTGTCACTGGCCGGACTGCGATTCGTCGAACACGCCGCAGATCCAGTGCCAGATCGCCGTCGACGGTCAGGTCGTGGTGACGCAGAGCGCCACCACCGGCGTGACCTGCTCGACACGACCCTGGTGAACCGGTAGAGCCGCTTAGCGGTGCACCCGCAGCGCGAGGTAATACTCGTGCCGCCGGGTGTGGTCGAGCGTGTAGCCGACCGCCCTCGTCACCCCGTCGTGGTCGGACTCCAGCCAGCGTTCGGTGTGCTGGCGTTCGAATTCGGTCCACGACGGCACGGTGAACCGCTCGAGGACCGTGTCGGGATGTTCCAGGCTGTGATACAGCCCCCAACTGTGGCCTCCCGTTCGCAGCCGCGAGCGCCGCACCGCGCTCATCGCCTCGACGAAGTCCTGCAGCGTGTCCGTCGCGACGCGATAGCGCACGGTCACCAGCACCGGACCGTCGTTGGGGCATGGCTCGAACACGACCATGGGCATCGGCCATGCGCGCGAGATGTCGCGGCTGAGCTTGCCGGTCTCCGGCCGTAGCCCGAGGGGGAGGACGGTCAGCGCGGTGACGCCCAGCAACGCCGCCGCCACGGTCAACGCCACGCCGAGCCCTTCGCGGGTGGCGACCACACCCCAGAGATACGAGCCGACCGCCTGTGATCCCGTGAAGACCAGCAGGTACATCGCCAACCCGCGGGCGCGAACCCAGCGCGGCAGATGCAGCTGCGCCGCGGCGTTCAACGTCGTCAACGTGATCAGCCAGGTCATCCCCGACAACACCAGGAAGGGCGCCGCCGCGGCGAACGGCAGAAAAACCACGGAGAGCGTGGCGGCGCCGTACACGGCCGCGCACCCGGCCAGCAGCGTGTTGGGCGGCACCTTCTGGCGCAGCGGCGCCGGAACCGCGACGGCGAGGACAGCGCCGACGCCGATTGCGCCCAACGCCACCCCGTAGCCGCCGGCCCCCAGGTGCCAGGTGTCGGCGGCCGTCACGGGCAGCAGGGCCAGCAGGGCCGACGCGGGGAAGACGAACAGCGCCGCGCGCAACAGGATCCTGCGGAAGATCGGACCGTTGACCACGTAACCCAATCCGGTCAGGATCGCCTGGCCGAGGTGTTCCCGTTCGATGGGCGCGATCTGCTTGGGTCGACGCCACCCCGCCAGGGCGACGATGATGCCTACGAACGAGATCGCGTTGATCGCGAAGACCGCCGCCGGACCCGCCACGGCCAGGACGATGCCGCCGATCGCGGGCCCGACCACCCGCGCGATGTTGACCGAGACGCTGGCCAACGTCGCGGCGGACGTGATCTGTTCGCGGGAGACGACCTCGGGTTGGATCGCCTGCCAGGCCGGCGCCGTGATGGCCGAGGCGACGCCGATCGCCAGGGTGAACAACAGCAGTGCGGTCGGGGTGAGGCGCCCGAAGTAGGTCAGCCCGGCCAGCGCGAGCGCCACCAGCACCGCATACGACTGCAGGACGATCAGCAACCGTCGCTGGTCGAACACGTCGGCGAGCGCGCCGGCGAACAGCGCCAGCACGAGCGTCGGCCCCAGGCTCGCGGTCTGGACCAACGCGACGACGGTGGCGCTGCTGTGGCCTTCGACCAAGACCCATTGCGCCGCCACGCTTTGCATCCAGGTGCCGACGTTGGAGACGAACTGCGCCACGAACAGTGCCCGGAAGACCGGGTTGCGCAACGGCGCCCAGACCGACACGTCCGCGGTGTCGGTGCGCTCCTGCGTCAGATCCGACATACACGCCTTTCGCGTCGTGCGGCGGGGTAGAAGTCTAGGCCAGGTACCCCGCGCGCGCATGACGGAGCGCCGCCGGGCGCCGAACTGACGGAAAGGCTCTGTGGCTAGCCCAAACTGGCGGCCGAGAAGGTGTCGCACTTCTTCGGGTCACCGGTCTGGTAACCCACGGTGAACCAGTGCTGCCGCTGCTCCGACGAGCCGTGCGTCCACGACTCGGGGTTGACCCGTCCGGTCGATTCCTTCTGGATGCGGTCGTCACCCACCGAGGCCGCGGCCGACAGGGCATCGGAGATGTCCTGATCGCTCAACGGCTGCAGGTAGGGCACGCCCGTGCTCTCCTGCTTGACCGTCGACGCGTAGTGCGCCCATATCCCGGCGTAGCAGTCCGCCTGCAACTCCGTGCGCACGCCGTTGCCGCCGGCGCCCTTCGCCCCCTGCTGCGAGCGGCCCAGGATGCCCTGCAATTGCTGGACGTGGTGGCCGTATTCGTGGGCCACCACATACTCCTGCGCGAACGGCCCACCGCTGGAACCGAATTTGTCGACCAGTTCCTGGAAGAAGTCGGTGTCGAAGTACGCCGTCTGGTCGACGGGGCAGTAGAACGGCCCCACCGCGGTGGTGGCCGGCCCGCAGCCGGTGTCCACCGAACCCGTGAACAACCGCACGTGCGGCCGCGTGTAGCCCTGCATCAGCTGTTTCCACACCGCGTCCACGGAGTTGCCTGTGGCGACCACGCGGCACTGCACGTATTTGTTGGCGTCGGCCCCGGTCTTGCACTGGCTCAGATCGAAACCGGGCGCCGAGTAGCCGCCCGTGTTCGACTGCTGCTGGTTCAGCACGCGGCCCGGGTCGACACCCAGCAGCAACGCGCCGATCAGGATGAGCAGCCCGACGCCGCCGCCCCCCACGGCCATCCCCATGCCACCGCCGCCCGACGACGACGCGGTGCTGGTGTCGATCTGCATGCCCTCGTTGAAGCTCATCGCCCGCTCCTAACGTTGCCCGGTTTCGGCGAACCGCGTATCGGTGTAATTGCGCAGGTTGCGCAGGAATCGGCGGAGCCCCAGATTCAGCAGCGGTCCCACCACGTACATCGCTAGCCGCGCCGGGCCCGCGGGCTTCTGCGCCATGGTCCACGTCAGCCGGCAACCACCCGGAACGGCCTCGACCCGGTAGTCCTCGGCGAACGCTGCGACGGCTTGCGTGGAGCATTCGTTGAACCGAAAAGCCATGTGGCTGAACGGCTCCCACGCCAAAAACTCTTCGTTGCCGACGAGGCCGCCGCGCATCTCGACGACGCGGGTGGTGCCCACGCCGCGCGGTTCGGGGCTGGTCCAGGTGACCTTGGTGATCACGCTCGCCCAGCGCGGCCACGACTCCGCGTCGGCGAGCACCTCGAAGAGTTGCTCGGGGGTGATGGCGAGGTCCACGCTGTTGCGGTACACGAACGGCGCGCTGTCGATGAAGCTCAGGTCGACGCGGTCGCAGGGGAACATGGAAATAATCTAGCCGGGGCCGTCGCTCGCCGCGGCCAGCAGCGGCACAACGACGTCGCTGATCGGCGTCGCCAGGTTATGTTCGCGGCCCTTGCGGATCATCACCCCGTTGCGGATGTCCCATTCCATCCGCCGGTGATGCTCCCGGTCGGCCAGGATCGAGGTGCCCATGTCCTCCGGCGCGTGCCGGAACATGTCGGCCAGCTCGTCGACGATGGCGTCGGGCAGCTTGGCGCCCTCGGCCCGCGCGACCGCGAGGCATTCGGCGACGTAGCGCCGCGACAGTTCGGCGATGTCGTCGCGGCGGAACATGCCGGATCGCCGTCCGGTCAGCGCCATGAACCCGGCCAGCGCATTGGTGAGCAGCTTGCGCCAGGCGGCGGTGATGAAGTCGGGGTCGCAATCCACCCGGCACCCGGCCCCGCGCAGCAGCTCGGCGATCGTCTGCGCCGCGGGCCCGCTGGGCAGCACCAGCGTCGGCTCGGTGCGCAGCCGCACCCAGCCTTCGGGCTGGGTCTCCGCGGAATACCACACGATACCGGGCACCACGGGCGACGACGGGCAGTGCGGCTGTACCTGCTGCACCTGCTCCACGCCGTTCTGCAGCACGACGACGATCGTGTGCGGTTCGCACAGCCGGGCCAGCCAGCCCGACGCCGCGTCGTTCTGGGTCGCCTTGACCGCCAGCAGCACGACATCGACCGGGCCCGTGACGTCCCCCGGATCGGTGCGCACCGGGCCGGGGACCACGATCGGATCCGCGCCGTCCGGCCGCAATTCGATGCTTTCGCGCGGGGTGCGGCCGCAGACCAGAACCGGATGCCCGGCCCGGTGTAGCAGCGCGGCGATCGTCGTGCCGACGGCGCCGGGACCTACGAGTGCGATGTTGGTGACGATAGGACCGAAATTACCTCCCTCTAGACTGGGCACTCGTTCCAACCGCGGGAAAGGGAGTGTTTGTGCTGCGCAGCCACGCCGCCGGGTCGCTGAGAAGCAGCGACGCCGGACAGCAGGTGACGCTAGCGGGCTGGGTGGCTCGCCGCCGCGACCACGGCGGCGTCATCTTCATCGATCTGCGCGACGCCTCGGGGGTCGCACAGGTGGTGTTCCGCAACGCCGACGTGCTGGCGCAGGCGCACCGGTTGCGCGCGGAATTCTGCGTCGCGGTCACCGGTGTCGTCGAGATCCGCCCGGAGGGCAACGCCAACCCCGAGATCGCCACCGGCGAGATCGAGGTCAACGTCGCCGCCCTGACCGTGCTCGGCGAGAGCGCGCCGCTGCCGTTCCAGCTCGACGAACCCGCCGGGGAGGAGCTGCGGCTAAAGTACCGCTACCTCGACCTGCGCCGCGACGGCCCGGCGGCCGCGCTTCGCCTGCGCTCCAAGGTGAATGCCGCCGCGCGCGCGGTGCTGGCGGACCACGGCTTTGTCGAGATCGAGACGCCGACGATCACCCGGTCGACGCCGGAAGGGGCGCGCGACTTCCTGGTGCCGGCCCGGCTGCACCCGGGTTCGTTCTACGCCCTGCCCCAGAGCCCGCAGCTGTTCAAGCAGCTGCTGATGGTGGCCGGAATGGAGCGCTACTACCAGATCGCGCGCTGCTACCGGGACGAGGATTTCCGCGCCGACCGTCAGCCCGAGTTCACCCAGCTCGACATGGAGCTGAGCTTCGTCGACGCCGAGGACATCATCGCGATCTCCGAGGAGATCCTGACCGCGCTGTGGGGATTGATCGGGTACCAGGTGCCGACGCCCATCCCGCGGATCACCTACGCCGACGCGATGCGCCGGTTCGGCTCCGACAAGCCGGACATGCGGTTCGGGCTCGAGCTCGTCGAGTGCACAGAGTTCTTCAAAGACACCACATTTCGTGTCTTCCAGGCCCCGTACGTGGGTGCGGTGGTGATGCCGGGCGGCGCGTCGCAGCCGCGGCGGACGCTGGATGGCTGGCAGGACTGGGCCAAGCAGCGCGGCCACCGCGGGCTGGCCTACGTGCTCGTCGGGGATGACGGCACGCTGGGCGGCCCGGTGGCCAAGAACCTGACCGACGCCGAGCGCGAAGGCCTGGCCGCGCACGTCGGTGCCAAGCCGGGGGACTGCATCTTCTTCTCCGCCGGCCTGCCCAAGCCGTCACGCGCCCTGCTGGGCGCCGCTCGCGGGGAGATCGCCAGCCGCCTCGGCATGATCGACCCCGATGCGTGGGCGTTCGTCTGGGTTGTTGACCCGCCGCTGTTCGAGCCCGCCGACGAGGCGACCGCCGCCGGGGACGTGGCCGTGGGCTCGGGCGCGTGGACGGCGGTGCACCACGCGTTCACCTCGCCCAAGCCCGAGTACGCCGACGTGGTCGACACCGATCCCGGCGCCGTGCTGGCCGACGCCTACGACATCGTCTGCAACGGCAACGAGATCGGTGGGGGCTCGATTCGTATCCACCGCCGCGACATCCAGGAGCGCGTGTTCGCCGTGATGGGCCTGGACCAGGCCGAGGCCGAAGAGAAGTTCGGATTCCTGTTGGAGGCGTTCACCTTTGGCGCACCGCCGCACGGCGGGATCGCTTTCGGCTGGGACCGGATCAACGCGCTGCTGTCCCGCGTGGACTCGATCCGCGAGGTGATCGCGTTCCCCAAGACCGGCGGCGGCGTCGACCCGCTCACCAATGCGCCGGCACCGATCACCGAGCAGCAGCGCAAGGAGTCCGGAATAGACGCCAAACCGGAGAAGGTTGACCGGGCATGACCGAAATGCCTGACACCCAGACCATCAACGCGTTCAACCAGAGCATCATCGACGAGTTCCGATCCAACGGCGGCAAGGTCGGCGGCCAATTCGAGGGCGCCAACCTGCTCCTGCTGCACACAACCGGCGCCAAGTCGGGTGAGCCGCGGGTGTCGCCGCTGGCCTACTTCGACATCGACGGCAAGCTGATCATCATCGGCTCGTTCGCCGGCGCGCCCGTCAGCCCGGCGTGGGTGCACAATCTCCGGGCCAACCCCGCGGCCCATGTCGAGGTCGGCACCGAGGAATTCGACGTGGCCGCCCACGAGCTGCCGCGCGCCGAACGCGACGCGCTGTTCGACAAGGTCACCGCGGCCGCGCCCGGCTTCGCCGAGTACCAATCCAAGACCAGCCGGGTCATCCCGCTGTTCGAGTTGCGGCGCACCTAGGTGTCGTGAACACCTCGCGGCCGTCGGTTGTTCTCGCCGCTCGTGCGGGCATCAAACGGCTGCGACTGGTGTGGTTCAACCTGATTCAGACCGCCGTGGCCGCGGGGCTGTCGTGGTATCTCGCGCACGATGTCCTCGAGCATCCGCAGCCGTTCTTCGCGCCGATCGCGGCCGCGGTGTCGTTGTCGACGAGCAACGTGCTGCGCGCGCAGCGCGCCATCCAGATGATGGTCGGGGTAACTCTCGGCATCGGGTTGGGTTCGGTGGTGCAGGGCCTGCTCGGCCCCGGCGCGGTCCCGATCGCGATCGCTGCCTTGGTCGCGCTGGCCGCCGCGGTGTTCATCGGGGGCGGCTTCATCGGGCACGGGATGATGTTCGCCAACCAGACCGTGGTGTCGGCGATCCTGGTGTTGGCGCTGTTTCACAGCGGCCTGGGCTGGGAGCGCATCTTCGACGCGCTGATCGGCGGCGGGGTCGCCATCGTGTTCGCCGTCCTACTGTTTCCCGCCGACCCGCTGAGGGTGCTGCGCAACGCACGCGTCGGCGTGCTGGGCGTGCTGCACGACGTCTTGTCGCGGGCGGCGGACGTCGCCGCCGGGCGCAAAGTGCCGCCATCCGACTGGCCATTGACGGCGGTCGACCGAGTGCACGAACAGCTCAGCGGACTGCTCGAGGCGCGCACCACGGCCCGCCAGGTGGTGCGAGTCGCGCCACGCCGCTGGGGCATGCGCGACACGGTCCACGCCGCCGATCGCCAGGCCGTGCACGTGGCGTTGCTGGCCGGTTCGGTGCTTCAACTGGCCCGCGCCGTCGCCCCTACGGCCGACGGCAGTCGCGACGGGCTTCCGCAGGCCGTGCCCACCGTCCTGGTGGTGCTCGCGGCCGCGACCGCCCTCGCCGACCCCGATCCGGCCGGCGCGTGCGCGTACATCGCGTCCGCGCGTCATCACGCTGCGGAATTGCAGTCGATCGCCCGCGAGAAGACGCAGCTGATCCTCGCCGACGTCGTCAGCGCCTGCGTCGACGACCTGCAGCGCGTGATCGACCTGCGGCACGTGTGAGGAGGCTCAGCGGGAGTCGGCCAGGAACTCCTGGACCAACTTCCTCGGGGCCTGCGTCAGCCACGCCTCGGTGATCAGCTCCTCGAGGTCGCGGACCGAGATCGCGTCCAGTTTGACCAGCACCGCCGGGTAGCCGTCGAAATGCGGTGTCGTGAAATAGACGTCCGGCTCGTCGGCGATCAACCCGAACTTGACGCCCTCGTCGGACACCCGCACGCCGAGGATGTCGCCGCCGGGCGGTTCCGCGCCGCCCTCCGCCAGCGCCTCGCGCTCGGAGGGACGCAACGGCCGCTCCCACGCCAGCAACTTCTTGCCGACCCGCCAATCATGCGGCGACGGCTCCGAGGTGAGTGCCAGCTCACGGACGATGCGGGCGACGTCGTACCACGTGGCCACATCTCGATTGTGCTCCCGGTTTGGCATGCGTGCCGCCGGATTGGCAAACGGTTTCGCGTCGCGGACGGCGCGCAACCGGCCGGCGTGTGATGTGATCAGCCTTGTGTCTGAAGCTGACGCCGGGACCGCCCGCCGCCACCGAGTCACCCATCGCACCGAGTACCGGTACTCCGACGTCGTGACCAGCTCTTACGGCCGCGGCTTCCTCACCCCGCGCGATTCGGCGCGGCAGCGTTGCGTCGCGCACCGGCTGACCATCGACCCGGCCCCCGCCGACGTCTCCACCAGCGTCGACGTCTACGGCAACATCAGCTCCTACTTCCACGTCACCGAGCCGCACCACGCCCTGACGGTCACCAGTGACTCCATCGTCGACGTCTATCCGCCGGCCCCGGGCCGCTACACCAGCGGGCCGGCGGTGCGACCGTGGGAGGACTCGCGCCCGGCGGGCGGCAGGGGGGCGCTCGCCGCCGAATTCACGCTCGATCTGAATCCACCCGAGATCACGGACGAAGTTCGCGACTACGCGGCGCCCAGTTTCGCCCCGGGTCGCCCGCTGGTCGACGTGCTGCGCGACCTCGCGTCGCGGATTTACGCCGACTTCACCTACCGCTCGGGGTCGACGACGATTTCCACTGGTGTCAACGCGGTTCTGGCGGCCCGGGAAGGGGTATGTCAAGACTTTGCCAGGCTGGCGATCGCCTGCCTGCGCGCCAATGGTCTTGCGGCCAGTTACGTGTCCGGGTATCTGGCCACCGACCCGCCACCGGGAAAGGATCGAATGATCGGGATAGACGCCACCCACGCCTGGGCGGGGGTGTGGACACCCCAGGAGCCCGGCCAGTTCGAATGGCTGGGCTTGGATCCCACCAACGACCAGCTGGTTGACGAGCGCTACATCATCGTGGGACGCGGCCGCGACTACGCGGACGTGCCACCGCTGCGCGGCATCATCTACACCAATTCCGAACACAGCGTGATCGATGTCGCCGTCGACGTGGTGCCGTTCGAGGGGGATGCGCTGCATGCGTGACTTCAATTGCCCCAACTGCGGCCAACGCCTGACGTTCGAGAACTCCACCTGCCTGAATTGCGGCAGCGCGCTGGGGTTTTCGCTCGAGCAGATGGCCCTGATGGTGATCGCCGAGGAGAACGCCGGCGAGCACGCCGGGTTCGTCGACGCCGCCGAGTATCAATTGTGCGCCAACCTTCAACTGGCCGAGTGCAATTGGCTGGTTCCCGTCAACAATCCGCGGCTGCTGTGCACGTCTTGCGCGCTGACCACCGTGCGGCCCAACGACGCCGACACCGCCGGGCTGGCCGAGTTCGCCCGGGCGGAGGCGGCCAAGCGGCGGCTCATCGCGGAGCTGCACGAGCTCAAGCTGCCGATCATCGGGCGCGGCGAAGATCCCCAGCACGGCTTGGCCTTCCACCTGTTGTCCAGCGCGCACGAAAAGGTGATGACCGGGCACGACAACGGCGTCATCACGCTGGATCTGGCCGAGGGCGACGACGTGCACCGGGAGCAGCTCCGGGTGGAGATGGAGGAGCCGTACCGCACCCTGTTGGGACACTTCCGGCACGAGATCGGGCACTACTACTTCTACCGGCTGATCGCGCCGTCGAGTGAGTACCTGGCCCGATTCAACGAGCTGTTCGGCGACCCCGACGCCGATTACCAGGAAGCGCTGGACCGCCACTACAGCCAGGGGCCACCCGAGGACTGGCAGGAAGACTTCGTCTCGTCGTATGCCACCATGCATCCCGCCGAGGACTGGGCCGAAACGTTCGCCCACTACCTGCACATCCGTGACACCCTGGACACCTCGGCGTGGTGCGGCTTCGCCTCGGCATCGGCGACCTTCGACCGCCCGGCGTTGGGCCCCAGCGCTTTTCAGACGATCATCGACATGTGGCTGCCGCTGTCCTGGTCGCTGAACATGGTGAACCGGTCGATGGGCCACGACGACCTGTACCCGTTCGTGCTCCCCGTCGCGGTGCTGGAGAAGATGAAGTTCATCTACACCGTGATCGACGAGGTGACGTCGGAGTCGCGGGGACCGGCCGCCATCGCGGGTTAGCCATGTGCTTTTCGATGACGGCGGATCTGGTGGTGGGTACCGCCCTGTTGCCGGTCGCGGTTGCGACCCTGCGGGAGGTGAAGCACTGGCGTGAGGTGCCTTTCGCTTCGCTGCCCGCGGTGTTCTCGGTGCACCAGTTCCTCGAGGCGGCGGTGTGGCCCAATCGCTTTGTCTCCGCCGGCATGGCCAACTTTGCGATGCACGCCTATGTGTTCATCGCGCTGCCGGTGCTGCCTTTACTGGTTCCGTTGGCGATCCTGATGCTCGAACCGCGCGGCGCTCGGCTGCGGGTGGCGCCCTTCGCGGTGCTCGGTGCGGTGGTGTCGGCCTACCTCGCGGTCGTCGTCCTCACCAAGCCGGTCGGGGTGACGAGGTGCCCGCACGTGCTGGAATACCAAACCGGCTCGCGCGACAGCTATTTCTGGGCGGTGCTCTACATCGTCGCCGTCATCGGGCCGGCCCTGATGTCGGGATATCGCTCCATCGTGGTGTTCGGTGTGGCGAACCTGGTGGGGCTGGTCCTGGTCGCGGTGCTTTACCTGGAGGCCTTCGCGTCGCTCTGGTGCATCTACGCCGCCGTGCTGTCGGTCCTGGCGCTGGTGCATATGCGGCGGCGGCGTCGGCTGCCCGATCCCCACCGCTATCACGGGGCCGACGTGGACCCCGCGGCGTCGAACGTGTGATTCCCTTAAATCCCTTGTGGCACTTTAGCTTCAACCGTCACAAGGTGCGCTTTTTTGTCGGTGGGTGTCCCTATGGTTTGGGGCATGGGAGCGAATAGTCGTGAGGAGCTCGTCGAGGTTATCGACGCTCTCGATGACGACGTGGACCGCCTGTGCGCGTTGTCCTTTGACGCCCTCACCACGCCCGAGCGTCTGCGCGCCCTGGAGCGCCTGGAACGCGCGCACCGTCGGCTGCGCACCCCAGAGCACGCTTTGATCAATCAGCTGTCCGCGCAGGCCAGTCCCGAGGAGTTGGGCGGCTCGTTGCGGGTGGGGTTGGCCGACCGGTTGCGCATCACCAAGGCCGAGGCCGCCCGGCGCATCGAGGAAGCCGCCGACCTGGGCGAGCGGCGGGCGTTGACCGGTGAGCGGTTGGCGCCGCGGTTGAGCGCGACCGCGACCGGCCAACGCCACGGGCTCATCGGTGACGGGCACGTCACGGTGATCCGCGGGTTTCTTGCCCACTTGCCGGATGCCATCGACGCGTTGACCAGGCAGGCCGCCGAGGCCGACCTGGCCGCTAAGGCCGCCGGGTATCGGCCCGACGAATTGGCCCGATACGCCCGGAGGGTGATGGATTGGCTGCACCCCGACGGGGAGTTCAGCGATGCCGAGCGGGCCCGCAAGCGCGGGATCGCCCTGGGCGCCCAGGAATTCGACGGCATGTCGCGCATCAGCGGCCTGGTCACCCCGGAGTTACGGGCCGCCATCGAGGCCATGCTGGCCAAGCTGGCCGCGCCCGGGGTGTGCAACCCCGACGACGAAATCCCGGTGGTCGACGCGACGCCCGATGAGGACGCGGTGCGCCGCGACACCCGCAGCACCGCTCAGCGCACCCACGACGCCTTTGTGGCCGGGCTGCGCGCCCTGCTGGCCTCCGGAAAACTGGGCCAGCACAACGGATTGCCGGTGTCGATCGTGGTGAGCACCACGCTGGCCGATCTGGAGGCCGCCGCCGGTAAGGCCCTAACCGCCGGCGGCACGTTGGTGCCGATGTCGGATGTGATCCGCTGGGCCGGCCACGCCCATCACTACCTGGCAATCTTCGACAAGAGCCGCTCCCTGGCGCTGTGTCACACCAAACGGATCGCATCGCCGGCGCAGCGCATCATGTTGTACGCCAAAGACCGGGGCTGTAGCCGGCCGGGATGCGACGCACCGGCGTATCACAGCCAGGTCCACCACGTCCGCGGCTGGACCACCACGCGCCGCACCGACATCGACGACCTCACCTTGGCCTGCGGCCCCGACAACCGCCTGGCCGAAACCGGTTGGACCACCCGCACCAACGCCCGCGGCGAAACCGAATGGATCCCGCCACCACACCTCGACCGCGGCCAACCCCGCACCAACACCTACCACCACCCCGAACGGTTCCTCCGCAACGACGACGACGAACCCGTTTGACGTCAAGGGCTAGAAACGATGGCGGCGGCCCGTATCGTGCCGACTCCGCGGAATCGCCGAACGCGGATGAGATTCGCAAATTAGCTTGGTGTGACGCGATTCGAGGTCGGGGTCGGGCTCCTAAGTGGTGCTGACGGCATCCACGAGGTGCCGCCTGAGCCATTCCTGCGAGCAGTCGAGCCACTGCCGGTAGTGGCGCATGGCGCAGTGGTCGTCGTCGGCGTAGAGCAACAAGGTGGCGTGGGGGGCTTCGTTGGCGAGGTCGATGGTGTCTTGGGTGCTGAGGAGCGTGTCGTGGTCTCCATTGATGGCGAGCAGCGGAATCATGATGTGCGACAATCGATCACGAATCGAGAGCGATTTGAGGGCGCGGACGAGTTTGATTGGGTTGGTTACACCAAGAGTTTTTGATAGCGCGGCAATGATGATCTCGGGCATACCCAAGGCGCCACCGTCAAAGGAGTTGTGGGTGGGCGCGCCGCAAGCCACTGCGCATGCCAGTCGGGCGTCATTGGCGGCCATGCGTGCGGCCCAGTAGCCTCCGAAGCTGACTCCGACCATCGCAATGCGGCCGGGGTCGATGCGCGTGTCGGCGGCGAGGTGGTCAATGACGCGGCGGTAGATCGCCTCAGACTGCGGCCCCATAGGCTCGGTGTAGGCATAGCTTCCGGGCATTTCCATCATGAACGTCGCCAACCCGGCACCGCGATAGCGCAGCAGCCCGACCGCCAGTTCCTGCAGGGTTCCTTCTAAACCGTTGGTGGTCAATACCGCCGGATGCGGATCGTTCCCTGGCGGTAGAACCAGCCACCCGCTTACCTTGTCGCTGTCGGACGCGGGAATTTCGAGGTGCTCAACACGAATATCGATCGCTGGGGCGATCGCCCTGATCAGGGCTTCGAATAATTGCCGAGAGCGCCAGTAGGCCTGCATGCGGTGGGTGCTGTGGCCGGGAAATGCGCTGACTTGACAGTAGGTCATCGCCTTGACCCATGCGTCTATTGCCCCGAAAGCCAATGCTGTATGCCGGCGGTCACCATTCGGTGCGTGTGTATTCACTAGGTCGGTGATCGCCTTGTCGTCCGCCTGTGGCCCGTGGTCGGCGAACAGCACCGCACCGGGCGCAATCAACTCGCTCAGCACCGCGACGTGCTCCTCGGTGATCGCCGCGGGTTCGCATAGATCGGGGACGGGCGAGTGGTTGGCGGCGGCCAGCTCTCGCAGCATCGAGGTGGCCCGTCGGGCGTGTTGATCGGCGATCCTATTCCAGTGATCGCACCAGCGGTCGTCGTGAAATGAGCGCGCTGCGTTGATCTGCTGGGCAAAGCCGACCGGATCCAGTCCGCCCATGTTGGCGTAGCGCAGTACGAAGAGCTTCGGCAGGAAGGGTGTTGCCCCGCACCAGCGGGCGGCCAGATCGGTGGTGTGGGTGATCGCACAAGCGGTCACGAAAATCTTCTGTCCGAGACTGACTTCGGCCATGGTCGTGGTCCTTTCAACGTTCAATGTTGGTGCTGGCGCGCGGTTTGCCGGGTCGGCATGAGTTCGACTCGGAGGAGGTCCGTGCGCTAGGCCGAGTCGAAGTTGGCGCCGTGATGACCTGTTGCGGGCGGCCCCGTCAGGCCGGAACGTCTGTTCCGAGACTAACATCGTCTGCAGGGGGGGCGGAACAGTCGTTCCGGTGATGAGAGCGAGGGAGCGCCTGGGATGAAATTGAGAAGAATTCGGACCGCCGTCGGATTAGAGCTGCAATCACTGAGAAGCGACGGAGCCTGGCAGGCCGCGGATGATGAGGCGGCGGTGGGCGGGCGGGTATTCGACAACGACTGGCAGATCGCCCGCGCCGACGAGCACCTGCTCCGCAGCCCCGCGCTGCTGCCGTTCCAGCCGGTGTCGTTTCGTGATTTCATGCTCTACGAGCGCCACGTTCTCGACGCCAGCAGAGGACTGGTGCGCCGCTTTCATCCCGGTCAGTACCGGTTCATCCAGGCCGCAGAAGCGCTCACCCGGCGCACGTTTCCGTTGCTGAAGCCACGGAGCCTGTTTTATGCACAGCCCATCTACTACATGTCCAACGCGATGACGTTCGTGCCGTCCGGCACGACGATCGCCGCGCCCTCTTACACCAAAGCGCTCGACTATGAACTCGAGATCGGCTTTGTTCTGGCCCGCGGGTTGTGCAATGCCACGCCCACCGAGGCCCTCGCCGCCATCGGTGCTTTCGTCGTGCTCAACGACTTCAGCGCCCGCGATGTGCAACGCGCCGAGATGGGCAGCGGGTTCGGACCGCAGAAGTCCAAGCACTTCGCCAGCTCACTGTCAGAGGTGGCGGTCACCGCCGATGAGATCCTGCCCAAGATCGATGCGCTGAGAGGAACAGTTTCGATCAATGGTTCGACGGTGGCGACGGTGTCCAGCGCCGGCATGCAGCACAGTCTGGGCGATGTCTTGGCCCATGCGTCGAAAAGCGAGCAGCTGCGGCCAGGGGAGTTGTTCGGTACGGGAACCCTGCCTGGCGGCAGCGGCATGGAAACCGGCCACTGGCTACACCCTGGGGACAACCTCGAGTTGCGCATTGACGGCATCGGCGGCATCCATCACGAGATCGTCGAGCCGTGAGCAAGGCCGCCCCGGTCAGCCCCGTCGCGGGCACCACGCGCGAAATCGCCCGCGCGGACATTCAGCACCGGTTGCTCAACAGTGCCGAAGAACTCTTCTCCGCCCGCGGCTATTTCGGTGTCAGCGTCCGAGAGATCACCGACCACGCCGGCACCCGACTGGCGGCGGTGAGTGAGCAGTTCGGAGGCAAAGAAGGACTATTCCGCGCCGTCGTGCTGCGCCGCATCCGGCCGCTTAACCGTGAGCGCCGAGACCACCTCGCAGCGCTGCCGGCTCGCGGTAGCCGACGCCGGCGTCTGCACGCTCTCATCGAAGCCTTCAGCGAACCAATGCGCCAACGGGCCGGTGATCCCGGCTGGGACAACTACTTTCGCCTCATTGCCCAACTCGCGAACTCGGGACATCCCATCCGGACGCTTATCGCCGACGAATACAACGCAATCGCCGCTGACTTCATCCACGCACTGCACGAGCTCTTCCCAGCCGCCGGGGACCCCGCCATCCACGACGCATACCTGCATATGGTCGCCGCCACGCTGCACACCTACTCCAACAACTTGCGCCTCGACAGTCTCAGCCATGGGCGCATGCACGCCCACGACATCGACGAGCGCCATCACGCGCTGCTGCGCTTTGTCGCCGGCGGCATCACCAGCCTCGCCACCAGCTAGATGGGCTGACCTCGCTGCACCGCGTCGTCAGCCCGGGCCGTCCCGGCCTGAAAGTCTTACGTCGCGATCCCGTAGAAACGATGGCGTTCGCCCGGCTTCGCCGCGCTCGCGATCACCGCTGCGTTCAATGGCGGCGACCCGCTTCGCCCGGCTTCGCCGCGCTCGCGATCACCGCTAGCGATGATGGCGGCGACCCGCTTCGCCCGGCTTTGCCGCGCTCGCGATCACCGCTAGGCGGGCATCACCCGGCGCACGTCGGGGCCCCACAGCGGCTGCACGGCCGGCAGCGCCAGCTGCGTGGTGGTGATGACCTCGGCCAGCTCGCGCAACTGCGTGTGCACCGAATCGAGCAGCTCTGCCAGCTCCGTGCGCAGCCCGTCCTCGCCGACCTCTTCCAGCTCGGCGGGGTGCGAGCGGCGCAGCAGGGTGCCGATCTCTTCCACCAACCGCTCCGGGCGCGACGACCCCGACGCCCCCGGCAGGTCCTTGAGGTTGGCCCGCAGCCGCTCGACCTGATACAGCAACGACCGCGGGTTCTGCGCGTCGAACAGCATCAACTCGGCCACGGCGGCGACGCTCACCTTGCCCACGGTGCGGCGCCGGTAGATCACCGAGGACTCGCACGCCACCAGCGTCGCCTCGATGATCGTCTGCTCGGCGATGGTGCCGCGGACCGCAACCAGCGTCGCCCGCAGCAGCGCGGTCAGCCACAGGCCGCGTTCGATGCGCTTGCCGATGTCCATCATCGTCCAGCCCACGTCACGCACCATCGACTCGCCGGCCACACCCGCCAGGGTCAGCATCCCGGCCAGCGTCTGCGTCTGAGCCGACGCGAGGAGCGCGTCGGCCTCGGCGAGCGAATCCGGCGGCTCACGCCGCTGCGCCAGCGCGCGTTCCACCCCGGCCAACACCATCCAGGTGTCGTTGGACATCTGGTCGCGCACCGCCCTGGCGGCCAGCGCCAAACCCTCCACCGACTGCACCAACGACCCGGGGCGATCGGGGTCCACGGTCAACGACCACAACGTCGAGGGCGCGACGGCGATCATCTCGGCCGCGTCTCCGGCACTCTCGCCGGCCATATCGTCGGCCCCCGTGTCGGTTCCGGTGATCCCGCCGAGCGCCGCCATCAGCGCCGGTACGCACGCGCTCTCCTCGGTGTGCTGCTGATGGCGGTAGACGTGGAACCTGTCGCGGGCGACCAACAGCAGCCGCGCCATGTTCTCCGCGCGTTCGCCGTAACGGCCGATCCAGAACAGGTCGGACAGCACGCGGGGGGAGCTGACGCCCCAGGTGCCCGCCGCGGTCTTCGCCGGCGGCGCGGGCGACGGCAGGCTCACCGCCTCGGCTCGCGCGCGTTCCGTCGGGCGTACCCAAACATCCTTCGCCGCAACGGTTTCCAGCGTATAGGCGGCCGGCCCGGGCGCCAGCACATAGCCCACGCCGCCGACCATGGGGGCGTACCCGCTGCGCTGGGCGACGTTGAACAACCGGATGCCGACACCGGCCGACGACAACACCCCGGCATGGTCGGTGGGCGCCGACGAGAACTGCGGCAGTTCCTGGCCGATCCACTGCCACGGCATCTTCTCGATCCGGCCGGCCAATTGCGTCAGCTGATACGAGGAAAGCGTGGGCCCGACAAGGGTTTTCCCACCGACCGTGGACTTCACCAGGAGCGACGACAGGTTTGCCAGCAGATGTGACCGTTCCCCGGCGATGCCACCCCAGTAGACCGGCGCGGTGTGCAGCAGCGGGGCCTCGGACAGCAGGTGCTCGGACAGCTGAGGCAAAAACCGCAGCAGCCCAGGGTTTTCCAGGATGCCGCTGCCCAGCGTGTTGACCACGGTCACCGTCCCGCGGTGGCACGCCTCGACCAGACCGGCCACGCCGAGGCGTGAGTCGGCGCGCAGATCCAGCGGGTCGGCGTAGGCGGCGTCGACCCGGCGCAACACGACGTCCACCCGCTTCAAGGTGCCCAGCGAGCGCATCCACAATTTGCCGTCACGCACCACCAAGTCCGCGCTCTCCACCAACGGAAAACCCAGCAGCGTGGCCAGATACGCCTGATCGAAGGCGGTTTCGGAGAAGATACCCGGGCTGAGCACCACCACCACGGGATCCTGCGCCACGTCCGGCGCGGCGTCGATCAGTGCCAGTCGCAAGGCCTGGGCGAACGGCGTCGTCGGTCGCGGCGCGATCCGCTCGTAGAGGTCGGGAATCGAGTGCGCGACGACGCGCCGGTCGGCCAGCGCGTAGCCGGCGCCCGACGGTGCCTGCGTCCAGTCGGCGTTGACCTGGAAGGCCCCGTCCGGTAGCCGGCTGACGTCACAGCCGTGCAGGAAAAGCTGGTGATGCCCAGGTATTTCGATGCCGTTCGCGGCCCGCACGTAACCGGGATGGGCGAACAGCAGTTCCGGCGGCAGCACGCCCTCGGTGAGCAGGCTGCGCGACCCGTACAGGTCGGCGAGCACGGCGTCGAGCAGCCGGGACCGCTGCACCAGCCCTGCCTCGAGCAGCTCCCATTCCGCGGCGGACAGCACGATCGGCAGCGTGTCGAGGATCCACGGTCGAGGCTCCAGGCCGTGGCCGCCGGGTTCGACGTCGGTGTACGTGATGCCGTCGCTGTCGATCAGGCTGCGCACCACCGAGCGCAGCCGGTCGAGCCCAACCCGGCCGCGCTCGGCGATCGTGTCGGCCAGCTCCGCCCAGGCCGCTCGGACGTTCCCGTCCTGATCGACGAATTCGTCGTAACCGGCGGCGGGGCCGTGTCGCAGATCGAAGAGCGCTTCCTGGGCGCGTGCGGCGCGATACCCGGCCAGCAGGCGGTCGGCGTCGTAGCGGTCCTCGTGGCGCCCGCCAGCGACCGCCGGGGGAGCGCCGGTCCCGAATGTCATGTCCGCAGACGCCATTACTGCTGAACGGTACGCACGCGGCGCAGGTCGAGGATGCCCGGCGCGCCGATGTCGGTGAAGATGCGTGCCTGCTTCTCCCGGATGTCGGACAAGTCGAGCTTGCCGGGGGTGAAGCCGGTGGCCTCGAAGCGGCGGGCGCGGCGCGCCTCGGCCTCGACGGCGTTGACGGGCGGTTCGTCGTAGGCGCGCCCACCGGGATGCGCGACGTGGTAGGTGCATCCGCCGCGCGACGTGCCCGTCGTCAGGTCGATCAGCTCGAACTGCAGCGGAACGTCGGTGCTGATCGTCGGGTGCAGCGCGCTCGGCGGCTGCCACGCCTTGAACCGCACCCCGCCCACGTGGATGTCGGGGTTGTCGGTGGCCAGCAGCGGGACCGGATACCCGTTGACCGTCACAACGTAGCGGTGCCGGTCGGCGCCGATGATCCGGATCTGGATGCGCTCGACCGACGAGTCGACGTAGCGGGCGGTGCCGGTGGCGGTGGACTCCTCGCCGAGGGTGTTCCACGGTTCGATCGCCCCGCGCAACTCGATCTCCACTCCGTCGAACACCGCCGTGCCGATGCGGGGGAAGCGGAATTCGGTGAACGGGTCCAGCCAGCTGGTCTCGAAAGCGATGCCGTGCGCGCGAAGGTCCGCGGCGACGTCGGCGATGTCGTGAATCAGGAAGTGCGGCAACAGGTACCGCCCGTGCAGGTTGGCTCCGTGCCGGATCAATGGGGCGCGCAGCGGCTCGTCCCAGAACCACGCCACCAGCGAACGCACCAAGAGTGATTGCACCATCGCCATGCGCAGATGCGGGGGCATCTCGAACCCGCGCAACTCGAGTAGGCCGAGCCGGCCGCGGGGGCTGTCGGGGCTGTAGAGCTTGTCGATGCAGAACTCGGCGCGGTGGGTGTTGCCGGTGATGTCGGTGAGAAGATGGCGCAGCGCGCGGTCGATCACCCAGGGCCGGGGGGCGTTGCCCCCGAAAGGACCTGAGAGCCGGGCGATTTCGGCGAACGCGATCTCGAGCTCGTAGAGCGCCTCGGCGCGGCCCTCGTCCACGCGGGGTGCCTGGGAGGTCGTGCCCACGAACCGGCCGGCGAACAGATACGACAGCGACGGGTGTCGCTGCCAGTACGTCAGCAGCGAGACCAACAGGTCCGGGCGCCGCAGCAGGGGCGAGTCCGCGGGGGTGACGCCGCCGAGCGTGATGTGGTTGCCGCCGCCGGTGCCGCCGTGGGTGCCGTCGACGTCGAAGGACTCGGTGGACAGCCGGGCCAATCGCGCTTGCTCGTAGAGGGTTTCGAGCTGCTGGCACTGTTCGGCGAAGCTGGCGGTCGGCGCGACGTTCACCTCGATGACGCCGGGGTCGGGGGTGATCGTCGTCGACCTCAGCCGCGGGTCCGGCGGGGGATCGTAGCCCTCGATCACGACCGGGCAGTCGGCCTTGGCCGCGGCGGCCTCGACGCGGGCGATCAGGTCCACGAAGTGTTCCAGTGCTTCGGTGGGCGGCATGAAAAGGTAGAGGATCCCGTCGCGAACCTCGGCGACCATCGCGGTTGGCGGCGCGGTGTCGGAGTCGTCCACCACCGCCTGGTCCGAATCCGCCGTCAGCGCGTCGCCGGCGGCGTGCGGGTCGGCGTCGAAGGTCGCGCGCGGCGGCCGCCAGCTGATCGAATCCAGCGGTAGCCGCAGACCCGCAGGTGAATCGCCGGGCAGCAACACAATTCGGCCGCGACGCAGCCGCCAGTCGGCGCTCGCCCAACCCGTGCCGTCGTCGCGGCGGTGCAGCGGCAGCACGAAAGCCGCTGGGGCCGTGACGGATTCGTCGAGCTTGGCCAGCAGCGACGCGCGACCGGCGGGAGTGTCCTGGTCGAGGTCGTCGGCCGGGTCCACCGGGTCGCCCTCGGGTTGCCGCACCTTGGCCGCCAGCCGGTGCAGCGGGTCCTCGTATGCGGGCCGCACCTGCGAGAGGGGCAGACCCAGGCCGTCGGCCAGGCCGGCGAGCACCTGGTGAGCGGCCTCGCCATCGACAGGGTCCGGCCGGTCTCCCCACGGATCGGCCAGCAGCGCGCCGTCGTTCCACAGCGGTCGCCCGTCGGTGCGCCAATACAGCGCAATCTGCCAGCGCGGCAACGGTTCGCCCGGATACCACCGGCCCTGCCCACGCTGAATCAACCCGTTCGGCGCCCACACCTCCTTGAGCCGGGCGGCCAGATCGGAGGCGCGCTGCCGCTTGTGCGGCCCGTCGGCGGCGGTGGTCCATTCCTTGGCGACCTGGTTGTCCACCGAGACGAACGTCGGCTCGCCGCCGATGGTCAGCCGCACGTCGGCGGCGGCCAGCCTCTCGTCCACGCGCTGGCCGACCTCGCAGATCGTCTGCCACGCCTCGTCGGTGTAGGGGAGCGTGACGCGGGGGTCCTCGTGGATGCGGGTGACGGTGTTGGAGAACTCCAACACCGATTCGCAGGGCTCGGTGCCGCCGCTGATGGGTGCCGCCGACGCCGGATGCGGCGTGGCGGCCAGCGGGATGTGGCCCTCGCCGGCGAACAGCCCCGACGTCGGGTCCAGCCCTATCCACCCCGCGCCCGGGATGTAGACCTCGGTCCAGGCGTGCAGGTCGGTGAAGTCGGCGGCGGGGCCCGACGGCCCGTCGAGCGCCTCCACATCGGAGGCGAGCTGCACCAGGTATCCCGACACGAAGCGGGCGGGCAGCCCGAGCTGACGCAGGATCGACACCAGCAGCCACGCGGAGTCGCGGCACGAGCCCACACCGGTACGCAGCGTGTAATCCGGTGTCTGGACGCCGGGTTCCATCCGCAGGCTGTACGCGACGTCGGCGTTGACCGCGCGGTTGAGCGCGACCAGCAGGTCGATGGTGCGCGTGCCCTCGCCCACCGAGAAGTTCTGCACCCACGCCCGCGTGAGCTCGCCCGGTCCCGACCCCTCGCCTTCTTCGTCGACGGGCCGCAGGTAGGGCTCGAGGTCGTCGGCCAGCTCCTTGGGATAGGTCAGCCCCTCGGCGGGCCAGGTTTCGGCCCAGTCCTCGATGAAGAAGTCGAACGGGTTGATCACCTTGAGGTCGGCGATGAGCCCCACCGTGATGGTCAGCCGGCGCATCGGATTCGGAAAGACAAGGCGCGCAAGGAAATTGCCTACCGCGTCCTGCTGCCAGTTGATGAAGTGATCTTCCGGCTCGATGCGTAACGAGTAGGCCTCGAGCGGTGTGCGGCAGTGGGGCGCCGGGCGCAGCCGGACGACGTGCGGAAACACCCGGACCGACCGGTCAAAGGTGTAGCTGGTGCGGTGCTCCAGCGCGACTTTGATGCTCATAACAAGGTGATTGCATCACAAGCGCCACAAGGGCGCAGCGCACCGCAGCCGCGGCTAACAGGGCCGTAACTTCGGGCGCTCGCTCGCGGTCAGACCTGCTGCGGCCCGGGCGGCGGGCCGCCTTGGTAGCCCGCCTGCTGCGCGGGGACGACCTGGCCGCCGGTCAGCTTGCGGTAGGCGTAGGTCAGGATCAGCGCGTCGAGCGGCGCCGTCACCAGCAGGCCGACACCACACGCCAGCGCCCCGGCGAAGATCAGGGCCATCACCACCAGCCACACCAGCAGCGCGTTGGCGAAATTCGACCCCACCAGCGAGAAGCTGGAGGTGAAGCCCTTGATGGCCGACTCCGAGCGATCGACGACGAACAGGATGGTGAACTGCACGAAGAGGCTCAGCACCAGGCCCGGGACGAAGCAGAAGGAGTAGCCGATCGAGGTGAGGACGCCGATGATCAGCGCGGCCAGGAACGCCATCCCCAGGTTGCGTGGCCGAAAGAACGAGCCAATGGTCACCGGGCGCCCGTCGGCGATGTCCAGGCAGCCCGACAGGAAGCCGGCCTGGGCGAACGCCGTGACCAGATACGTCAGCAGGGTGCCGACGATGAAGAGGACCAACCCGGCGCCGGTGAGGTTCGTCGTGAAGTAGAAGCCGTAGTCGTCGGTGCTCGCCGTGTTGGGCGACATGTTCTGGCCCGCGATGTTCACCCCGGTGGCCACGCCGAACAGCAGGCCGTACACCAGCGCGGGGACGATCAACACCAGCGCGTTCTTGGTGAAGGTGTTCCACGCCCAGCTGAAGGCGTCACCGACGCTGAACCCGGGGGCGGCCGGCGCCCCGTAGCCGGGCTGGGGGTATCCGCCGTAACCGGGCGGGGGCGGCGGCGCGCCGTAGCTGGGCGGAGCGCCATAACTCGGCGGTGCGCCGTAACCAGGGCCGCCGTAGCCAGGGGGTGGGCCGTAGCCCGGCTGCTGCGGGGGAGGTGCGCCGTAACCGGGGGACGGCGGCGGTGGCGTGCCGTAACCGGGTGGGGGCGGATAGCCCGGAGGGTTGTGCTCGCTGCCGTGCGGGTCGGCCGGGGTGCCTGGATACTCGGGAGGCTGGCTCATGTCCGTCCTAGCTGTTGACTCAACCTGTGGGCACGCGCACACGGGAACTTAGCAAAGATGTCGAGGCGGCGCCCGGATTCGTTTTCGTGGTATGCCTGAAGCCGTGTCCGACGGTCTTTTTGACCTGCCCGGCGCGGCGCCGACGAGCGATCACGGCCTGGGCGTGTCGGCCGGTGCGCCGCTGGCGGTGCGCATGCGGCCGGCCTCGCTGGACGAGGTCGTCGGCCAGGAGCACCTGCTGGCGCCCGGGTCGCCGCTGCGCCGCCTGGTCGAGGGGTCGGGTGTCGCGTCGGCCATCCTCTACGGGCCGCCCGGCAGCGGCAAGACCACGCTGGCCGCGCTGATCTCCCAGGCGACCGGCCGCCGGTTCGAGGCCCTGTCGGCGCTGTCGGCCGGGGTCAAAGATGTGCGCGCCGTCATCGACCAGGCGCGGCGCGCCCTCCTGCACGGCGAGCAGACGGTGCTGTTCATCGACGAGGTGCACCGCTTCTCCAAGACCCAGCAG
This sequence comes from Mycobacterium scrofulaceum, assembly GCF_001667885.1. Classification (GTDB taxonomy): domain Bacteria; phylum Actinomycetota; class Actinomycetes; order Mycobacteriales; family Mycobacteriaceae; genus Mycobacterium; species Mycobacterium scrofulaceum_C. The sequence goes on from NZ_LZJW01000179.1 coordinate 26,647, forward strand.
GACGCGCTGCTGTCCGCCGTGGAGAACCGGGTGGTGTTGCTGGTCGCGGCGACCACCGAGAACCCGTCGTTTTCGGTGGTGGCGCCGCTGCTGTCCCGCTCGCTGATTCTGCAGCTGCGCCCGCTGAGCGCCGAGGGCATCCGCGCCGTGGTGCAGCGCGCGATCGACGATCCCCGCGGGCTGGGCGGCCGCGTCGCGGTCACGCCCGACGCGGTCGACCTGCTGGTGCGGCTGGCCGCCGGCGACGCCCGGCGGGCGCTGACCGCGCTGGAGGTCGCCGCCGAAGCCACCGAATCGGTGACCGTCGAGACCATCGAGCAGTCGCTGGACAAGGCCGCGGTGCGCTACGACCGCGACGGCGACCAGCACTACGACGTCATCAGCGCCTTCATCAAGTCGGTGCGCGGCTCCGACGTCGACGCGGCGCTGCACTACCTGGCCCGCATGCTCGTCGCCGGCGAGGACCCGCGGTTCCTCGCGCGCCGGCTGATGATCCTGGCCAGCGAGGACATCGGCATGGCCGATCCGAGCGCGCTGCAGATCGCGGTGGCGGCCGCCCAGACCGTGCAGCTGATCGGCATGCCCGAGGCGCAGCTGACGCTCGCGCACGCCACCATCCACCTGGCCACCGCGCCCAAGTCGAATTCCGTCACCACCGCGCTGGCCGCGGCGATGGACGACATCAAGGCGGGCAAGGCGGGCCTGGTGCCGCCGCACCTGCGCGACGGGCACTATTCCGGCGCGGCGGCGCTAGGACACGCGCAGGGTTACCAGTACTCGCACAACGATCCCGACGGTGTCCTGGCCCAGCAATATCCGCCGGACGAGTTGGTGGGCGTGGACTACTACCGGCCGGCCGGCCGCGGCGGCGAGCGGGAGATGGCGGGGCGGCTGGAGCGGTTGCGGGCGATCATCCGTGGGAAGCGGGGGCGATCATGAGGACTTTCACCGACGAGGAGATGGGCCGGCTGCTGGCCACCACCCAGGCCTACAGCGTCGTCATCCTCAAGCAGGGCCCGCGGTTCGGCGACGAGACCACACCGGGCACCGTGTGGGAGCACGGGCGGCGTAACTTCGGCCTGCGCGACGACGGCGTCATGCCGATCGTGTTGCCGGTCACCGACGGCTCCGAGGTCTGCGGCATCGCGGTATTCGCGGCCTCGGTCGACGACACCGCGGCGATCATGGCCGACGATCCGGGCGTGGCCGCGGGCGTGTTCAGCTTCGAGGTGCACCCCTGCCGCGGATTCCCGGGCGACGCGCTGCCCTAGCGGGTCGAGTGTGCTGGCCGCACGCTCGGCGAAAACCCCGCGCTAGACCAGCTCGGGCACCCGCAGCTGGGCGATCGCCAACTCGAATTCGGCCACGTCGATCACCTCGGCGCCCAGCTCGCGGACGCGCCTGCTGCGCAACTCGTTCGCCCGGTCGCTGTTGCGGGCCATCGCCTCCATCGAGTCGAACGTCGAGCACGACACCGCGCGCCGGCATGCCGGATGGTCGACCAACAGGCTGGCGCTGCAGAACCCCTCGAGCTCCTCCAACTCGGGCAGCACCGAGGACCGGTAGAAGTCCAGGGACCGGGTGAGCTGGTCCGGCACCACCTTGAGCCAGGTGGCCCGCACGCAGGCCCCCCGCCGGGACGGATGGTCGCGGTGCAGCAAAGCGATGTCCCATTCCTCGACCCGTGCGCTGCCGTCGAACATCAGCGCGGCCCGATCGCGAATCGGGGCGACCCGTTCGGCGCTGGCGCGCATCGCGTCGATGCTGTCCCACGAGCTGGTGGCGATGCAGGTCCCGGACTGCCGGTCGACCAACAACGACAGCCCGACACACCCGTCGATTTCCGTGAGGGCTGGCATGACGACATCGCGAACGTGCGCGATTCCGATGTCGACCGCTAAGGGTTGCGCCTGGATGGTGGTAGAGCGTGCGTACACGGCCGCCTCCTCTGTAGGGGCTTGTATCGAAGGGGCCAGGGCGCGCCACCGGCCCCACCAGTTACCTTCCTCCTGCCCGTTGCACGCCGCAATGCCCAAATGTGGTCGCGCTCACAAACGATTGGCTGGTCGCAACATGTGCGCCGTAGGCTGGTCGGGATGCATACCGACGTGCTGGACGTGGACACTTCCCGGCGCCGCATCGTCGATCTGACCGAGGCGGTGCGGGGCTTCTGCTGGTCGAGGGGCGACGGCCTGTGCAACGTGTTCGTGCCGCACGCGACGGCCGGCGTTGCCATCATCGAGACCGGGGCCGGCTCCGACGACGACCTGCTCGACACGCTGGAACGGCTGCTGCCGCGCGACGACCGGTATCGGCACTCGCACGGCTCGCCGGGCCATGGGGCGGACCACGTGATGCCGGCGCTGGTCGCGCCGTCGGTGACCGTGCCGGTCTCCGGCGGCGAGCCGATGCTGGGCACCTGGCAAAGCATCGTGCTGGTCGATTTGAACCGGGACAACCCACAACGCTCGGTGCGGCTGAGCTTTCTGGAGGGTTAGCGGCCCGGTAGCCAGCTACTCCAGCGAATACGCTGGAATAGACGTTCACGCGAAAAAGCAAAAGGAAGAAGCGGACCAGAAGTGCAGACACACGAGATCAGGAAGCGTTTTCTTGATCATTTCGTGAAGGCGGGCCACACCGAGGTGCCGAGCGCATCGGTGATCCTCGACGACCCCAACCTGCTGTTCGTCAACGCGGGCATGGTCCAGTTCGTGCCGTACTTCCTGGGCGCGCGCACGCCGCCGTACTCGACGGCCACCAGCATCCAAAAGTGCATCCGCACGCCCGACATCGACGAGGTGGGCATCACCACCCGGCACAACACCTTCTTCCAGATGGCCGGCAACTTCTCGTTCGGCGACTACTTCAAGCGCCGCGCGATCGAGCTGGCCTGGACCCTGCTGACCAACGCGGTGTCCGAGGGCGGCTACGGCCTGGACCCCGAAAGAATCTGGACGACAGTCTATTTCGATGACGACGAAGCCGTGCAGCTGTGGCAGGAGATCGCCGGGCTGCCGGCCGAGCGGATCCAGCGCCGCGGCATGGAAGACAACTACTGGTCCATGGGGATCCCCGGACCGTGTGGCCCGTCGTCGGAGATCTACTACGACCGCGGCGAAGAGTTCGGCGTCGGTGGCGGACCGGTCGCCAACGAAGACCGCTACATCGAGATCTGGAACCTCGTGTTCATGCAGAACGAACGCGGCGAGGGTACCGGTAAGACCGACTTCGAAATCCTCGGCCCCTTGCCGCGCAAGAACATTGACACCGGCATGGGCGTCGAGCGGGTCGCGTTCATCCTGCAGGGCGTGCACAACGTGTACGAGACCGACCTGCTGAGGCCGGTCATCGACGCCGTCGCCGCCCGCGCGCCGCGCGGTTATGACGTGGGCAACCACGACGACGATGTGCGCTACCGGGTCATCGCCGACCACAGCCGCACGGCCGCGATCCTGATCAGCGACGGCGTCACGCCCGGCAACGACGGCCGCGGCTACGTGCTGCGCCGGCTGCTGCGCCGGGTGATCCGGTCGGCCAAGCTGCTCGACATCGACGGGCCCATCGTCGGCGAGTTGATGACCACCGTGCGCGACGCGATGGGGCCGTCATACCCCGAACTGGTCGCCGACTTCTCCCGGATCAAGCGCATCGCCGTCGCGGAAGAGACCGCGTTCAACCGCACGCTGGCCGCCGGCTCGAAGCTGTTCGACGAGGTGGCCGGCACCACCAAAGCCGCGGGGGCCAAAGCGATCTCGGGCTCGGACGCCTTCACGTTGCACGACACCTACGGCTTCCCGATCGAGCTGACCCTGGAGATGGCCTCCGAGGCCGGCCTGCAGGTCGACGAGATCGGCTTCCGGGAACTGATGGCCGAGCAGCGCCGCCGCGCCAAGGCGGACGCCGCCGCCCGCAAGCACGCCCACGCCGACCTGAGCGCCTACCGCGAGCTGGTCGACGCCGGCCCCACCGAATTCACCGGGTTCGACGAATTGTCTTCCGAAGCAAGGATTCTGGGCATCTTCGTGGACGGCAAGCGGGTGCCGGTCGTCACGCACGGCTCGCAATCGGAAGGGGCCGGGGCGCAGCAAGTCGAGCTCGTCTTGGACCGCACCCCGCTCTACGCCGAGTCCGGTGGCCAGATCGCCGACGAGGGCACCATCAGCGGGACGGGCGCCGGCGTGAGCGCCCGCGCGGCGGTCACCGACGTACAGAAGATCGCGAAAACCCTGTGGGTGCACCGCGTCAACGTCGAATCCGGGGAATTCGTCGAGGGCGACACCGTGGTCGCCGCGGTCGACCCGGAATGGCGCCGGGGCGCCACCCAGGGTCACTCGGGCACCCACATGGTGCACGCCGCCCTGCGACAGGTGCTGGGCCCCAACGCCGTTCAGGCGGGATCGCTGAACCGCCCCGGCTACCTGCGTTTCGACTTCAACTGGCAGGGCCCGCTGTCCGACGAGCAGCGCACCCAGGTCGAAGAGGTCACCAATCAGGCGGTCCAGGCCGACTTCGAGGTGCACACGTTCACCGAACAACTCGAGAAGGCCAAGGCGATGGGGGCCATGGCGATGTTCGGCGAGGCCTACCCCGACGAGGTGCGGGTGGTCGAGATCGGCGGGCCGTTCTCCCTCGAGCTCTGCGGCGGCACCCACGTGCACAACTCCGCCCAGATCGGGCCGGTGACGATCCTGGGCGAATCGTCGGTCGGCTCCGGCGTGCGGCGGGTGGAGGCGTACGTCGGGCTGGACTCGTTCCGCCACCTGGCCAAGGAGCGCGCGCTGATGGCGGGGCTGGCCTCGTCGCTGAAGGTGCCGTCCGACGAGGTGCCCGCGCGGGTGGCCAGCCTGGTGGAGCGGCTCAAGGCCGCCGAGAAGGAACTCGAACGGGCCCGGCTGGTGAGTGCGCGCGCCGCCGCGACCAACGCCGCCGCCGGCGCGGAACGTATCGGTAACGTCCGTGTGGTGGCGCAACGCATGTCGGCGGGGATGACGGCCGGCGACCTGCGCTCCCTGGTGGGCGACATCCGCGGCAAGCTGGGCAGCGACCCCGCCGTGGTGGCGCTGATCGCGGAGGGCGAGGGCGGCAGCGTGCCCTACGCGGTCGCCGCCAACCCGGCCGCCCAGGACCTCGGGCTGCGCGCCAACGACCTGATCAAGCAGCTCGCCGCGACCGTCGACGGCCGCGGCGGGGGCAAGCCGGACCTGGCGCAGGGATCCGGAAAGGACCCCAGCCGCATCGACGCGGCGCTGGAGGCGGTCCGCTCCGAGATAGCGCGGGTCGGCTGAGTGGGCCCAGCACAGCATCGCGTGCCCGACCGGCCCGGCGACCCTGACCAGGATCCCGGGCGGGGGCGGCGGCTCGGCATCGACGTCGGCAGCGTGCGCATCGGCGTCGCGTGCAGCGACCCCGACGGCATCCTGGCCACCCCGGTGGAAACCGTGCGCCGCGACCGTTCCGGCAAACACGTGCGCCGGCTGGCTGAGCTGGCCGCCGAGCTCGGGGCCGTCGAGGTCGTCGTCGGATTGCCGCGCACCCTGGCCGACCGCACCGGCCCGTCGGCTCTCGACGCGATGGAGCTCGCCGACACGCTGGCCCAGCGGATCGCCCCCACGCCCGTGCGGCTGGCCGACGAGCGCCTGACCACCGTCAGCGCGCAGCGCTCGCTGCGCGCGGCCGGCGTCCGCGCCCGCGAACAGCGGGCGGTGATCGACCAGGCCGCCGCGGTGGCCATCCTGCAGAGCTGGCTGGACCAGCGCCGCGCCACCCTGACGGCCGGGGAGCCCGCCGATGGTTGACAGCGCACGGCGGCAACGCGCCGAGCCCGAAGCGGTCGGTTCGTCGCGGAAGGGCAGCCGCGTCGCCCGGAACCGCGCCGAGCGGGGGCGACGCCGGCGGCGATTCGCCGGCAAGATCGTGCTCGCGGTCGTCGCCGTCGTCGTGCTGGTCGGGGTGTTCGTCGGGGCCAAGCTGTGGCACACGGTGTTCGGGGCGGGCGACGACTACGCCGGAAACGGCAAGCAGGACATCGTGATTCAGATCAAGGACGGCGACTCGACCACCATGGTCGGGGAGACGTTGCAGCACGAGCAGGTGGTCAAGACCGTCCGGGCATTCGTCAACGCCGCGCACGGCAACAGCAAAATCTCCTCGATCCAGCCCGGCTTCTACCGGATGCGCACCGAGATCCCGGCGGCCGACGCCGTCACGCGGCTGGCCGACCCGAGCAGCCGGGTTGGCCGGCTGGTCATCCCGGAGGGCCGTCAGCTCGACGACACCACCGACATGAAGACGAACGTTGTGACCCCCGGGATCCTGACGCTGATCTCGCGGGCCACCTGCGTGACCCTGGACGGCAGCCAGCACTGCATCGCGGTGGAGGAACTGCGGGCCGCGGCGACCAACAGCACACCCGCCGCGCTGGCGGTGCCGCCCTGGGCCGTCGAACCCTTCACCGAGCTCGGCAAGGACCATCGCCGGATCGAGGGGCTGATCGCGCCGGGAACCTTCAACGTCGACCCCTCCGCCTCGGCCGAGACCATCCTGTCGAGCCTCATCAGCGCCGGGGCCGTCGAGTACATGAAATCCGGGTTGGTGGACACCGCCCAGGCCATGGGCCTGTCGCCGTACGACATCCTGGTGGTGGCGTCGCTGGTGCAACAGGAATCCAAGTCGCAGGACTTCGCCAAGGTCGCACAGGTGATCTACAACCGCCTGCACGCCCACCACACCCTGGAATTCGACTCGACGGTCAACTACCCGCTGGACCGCAGGGAGGTGGCCACCACCGACGCCGACCGGGCCCAGAAGACGCCCTGGAACACCTACGTGTCGCAGGGGCTGCCCGCGACGGCGATCTGTTCGCCCGGCGTCGACGCGCTGCGCGCCGCCGAGCATCCCGAGCCCGGCGACTGGCTGTACTTCGTCACCATCGACGCCCAGGGGACGACGCTGTTCACCAAGGATTATCAGCAGCATCTGGCCAACATCGAGCTGGCTAAGCGCAACGGTGTCCTCGATAGCGCGCGCTGACGGCGGACCCCGCAAAGCGGCGGTGCTCGGCAAGCCGATCGCCCACTCGAAGTCACCGCAGCTGCATCTGGCCGCCTACCGGGCGCTGGGCCTGCCGGACTGGACCTACGACCGCATCGAATGTGACGCCGGGCTGCTGCCCGCCGTCGTCGGCGGGTTCGGGCCCGAATGGGTCGGGGTGTCGGTGACGATGCCGGGCAAGTTCGCCGCGCTGCGCTTCGCCGACGAGCGCACCGAACGTGCCGAGCGGGTGGGATCGGCCAACACTCTGGTGCGCACGCCGACCGGCTGGCGGGCCGACAACACCGACATCGACGGCGTCGCGGGGGCGCTGGCGGCACACGGGGGAGCGGGCGGCCCGGCGCTGGTGTGCGGGTCGGGCGGCACCGCACCGGCGGCCGTCCTGGGGCTGGCCCAGCTGGGCGTCACCGCGATCACCGTGGTCGCGCGCAACCCCGACAAGGCCGCCCGGCTGGTGGACCTGGGCACCGGGGTCGGGGTCCCGACGTGGTTCGTCAACATCGACGACGACGCCGGCCTGCGCGCGGCCGTGGCCGCCGCGGAGGTGCTGGTCAGCACGATCCCTGCGGACGTCGCGGCGCGCTACGCGGGCACGCTCGCGGCCGTCCCGGTCCTGCTCGACGCCGTCTACGACCCCTGGCCCACGCCGCTGGCGGCCGCGGTGGCCGACGCCGGCGGCCACGTGATCAGTGGCGTGCAGATGCTGCTGCACCAGGCGTTCACCCAAGTCGAGCTATTCACAGGGCTGCCGGCGCCGCGGGAGGCCATGGCCGCCGCCCTGGGCTAACGTCGCGCCGCATGCGGATGACGGCGGCGGTCGTGGTGCTGGTCTGGCTGGCCGTGCTGAGCGGCTGCGACGTCCGCCGGCGCCGGCTGCCGAACGCGCTGACGCTGCCCGGGGCCGCGGTGATCCTGCTGGTGGCCACGCTGGCCGGCCGCGGCTGGCCCGCGCTCGCCGGGGCGACGGCGCTGACCGCGATCTATCTGCTGGTGCACGCGTTCGCCCCGGCCGGGATGGGCGCCGGCGACGTCAAACTGGCGATCGGCCTCGGGGCGCTCGCCGGCTGCTTCGGCGCCGGGGTGTGGTTCCTCTCCGCGCTAGCCGCGCCGCTGCTGACCGTGGCGTGCGCGCTGGCGGGCCGCTTGTTCGGCGGCGCGGGCGACGGGTCGCTGCCGCACGGCCCGTCGATGTGCGTTGCCACCGCCGCCGCAATCGGCCTGGTTCTCGGGTGAACGGCCGGCACTTGCGGATTTAAGCCCGCCCGGGCGCACATGGGAGAATGTCCGGGTGTTGCGTTGGATCACCGCCGGAGAGTCGCATGGCCGTGCGTTGGTGGCCATGCTCGAAGGCATGGTCGCCGGCGTGGAGGTCACCTCCACCGATATCGCCGACCAATTGGCCCGCCGCCGGCTCGGTTACGGCCGCGGCGCGCGGATGAAGTTCGAGCGCGACGCGGTGACGGTGCTGTCCGGGGTCCGCCACGGCATCACGCTGGGTGGCCCCATCGCGATCGAGATCGGCAACACCGAGTGGCCCAAGTGGGAGACCGTGATGGCCGCCGACCCGGTCGACCCCGCGGAGCTGGCCAACATCGCGCGCAACGAACCGCTCACCCGGCCGCGGCCCGGCCACGCCGACTACGCCGGGATGCTCAAGTACGGTTTCGACGACGCCCGCCCGGTCCTGGAACGGGCCAGCGCCCGGGAGACCGCCGCCCGCGTCGCGGTGGGCACGGTCGCGCGGTCCTTCCTGCGCCAGGCGCTCGGCGTGGACGTGCTCTCCCACGTCATCGCGATCGGCCCGTCGGCGCCCTACGACGGCCCCCCGCCGCGCCCGGAAGACCTGCCCGCGATCGACGACAGTCCCGTGCGCGCCTTCGACAAGGGCGCCGAGGAAGCGATGATCGCCGAGATCGAGGCGGCCAAGAAGGACGGCGACACCCTCGGCGGCGTGGTCGAGGTGGTGGCGCTGGGCCTTCCGGTGGGCCTCGGCTCCTTCACCAGCGGCGACAACCGCCTGGACAGCCAGCTCGCGGCCGCCGTGATGGGCATCCAGGCCATCAAGGGCGTGGAGATCGGCGACGGCTTCGAAACGGCGCGCCGCCGCGGCAGCCGCGCGCACGACGAGATGTACCCCGGGCCCGACGGCGTGGTCCGCTCGACGAACCGCGCCGGCGGGCTGGAGGGCGGCATGACCAACGGCCAGCCGCTGCGGGTGCGGGCCGCGATGAAGCCCATCTCCACCGTGCCGCGGGCGCTGGCCACCGTCGACATGGCGACCGGCGACGAGGCCGTCGCCATCCACCAGCGCTCGGACGTGTGCGCGGTGCCCGCCGCCGGCGTGGTCGTCGAAGCCATGGTGGCGTTGGTGCTCGCCCGCGCCGCGCTGGAGAAGTTCGGCGGCGACTCGCTCACCGAAACCCGCCGCAACATCGAGGCGTACCAGCGCGCGGTCGCCGACCGGGAAGCGCCGGCCGCCCGGGGGACCGCGTAATGGCGCCCAGGGCCGTGCTCGTCGGGCTGCCGGGCTCGGGCAAGTCCACCATCGGGCGCCGCCTGGCTAAGGCGCTCGGCGTCGAGTTCCTCGACACCGACGCGGCGATCGAGCAGCGGACCGGGCGCAGCATCGCCGACATCTTCGCCACCGACGGCGAGCAGGAGTTCCGCCGTATCGAGGAGGACGCGGTGCGTGCCGCGCTGGCCGACCACGACGGCGTCGTGTCGCTCGGCGGCGGTGCGGTGACCAGCCCGGGGGTCTGCGAGGCGCTCGCCGGCCACACGGTCATCTACCTGGAGATCAGCGCCAGCGAAGGCGTGCGGCGCACCGGCGGCAACGCCGTGCGCCCTCTGCTCGCCGGACCCGACCGCGCGGAGAAATTCCGCGCGCTGATGGCCTCGCGGGTCCCGCTCTACCGGCGCGTGTCGACGATCCGCGTCGACACCAATCGCCGCAATCCCGGTGCGGTGGTGCGCTACATCGTGTCTCGGCTGCAGACCCCCGAGAACGCTCACGCGGAGGCCGCGACATGACCGCGCCGGTCACCGTCGAGGTGGCCGTCGACCCGCCCTACCCTGTGATCATCGGCACCGACCTGGGCGACCAGCTGGTCGAGCTGCTCTGCGACCGGCACCGGGTGGCGGTCGTGCATCAACCGGTGCTGGCGCACACCGCCGAAGCGATCCGAAGCCGCTTGGCGGACAAGGGCGTTGACGCGCACCGCATCGAAATCCCGGACGCCGAAGCCGGCAAGGACCTGCCGGTCGTGGCATTCCTCTGGGAAGTGTTCGGCCGCATCGGCATTGACCGCAAAGACGCGGTGGTCAGCCTGGGCGGCGGCGCCGCCACCGACGTCGCCGGGTTCGCGGCCGCCACCTGGCTGCGCGGAGTCGACGTGGTCCACATTCCCACCACGCTGCTCGGCATGGTCGACGCAGCCGTCGGCGGCAAGACCGGCATCAACACCGACGCGGGCAAGAACCTGGTGGGCGCGTTTCATCAGCCGCTGGCGGTGCTGGTCGACCTGGCAACCCTGGAAACGTTGCCGCACAACGAACTCGTCGCCGGAATGGCCGAGGTCGTCAAGACCGGTTTCATCGCCGACCCCGCGATCCTCGACCTCATCGAAGCCGACCCGCAAGCCGCCGTGAACCCCACCGGCGACGTGCTCCCCGAACTGGTCCGGCGCTCGATCGCCGTCAAGGCGAAGGTGGTCGCCGCCGACGAGAAAGAGTCGGAACTGCGCGAAATCCTCAACTACGGCCACACCTTGGCGCATGCGATCGAGCGCCGGGAACGCTACGAGTGGCGCCACGGCGCCGCGGTGTCGGTGGGCTTGGTCTTCGCCGCGGAGCTGGCCCGCCTCGCGGGCCGGCTCGACGACGCGACCGCGCAACGCCACCGCACCGTCCTGGCGGCGCTGGGGCTGCCGGTCAGCTACGACGCCGACGCCTTGCCGCAGTTGCTGGAATACATGGCCCAGGACAAGAAGTCGCGTGCCGGTGTGCTCAGATTCGTCGTCCTCGACGGGCTGGCCAAGCCGGGGCGGCTGGCCGGGCCCGACCCGTCGCTGCTGGCGGCGGCGTACGCGGGGTTGTCAGAAGAAGAAGGGGCCGGATGACCACCACCGTCAACGTCATCAACGGCCCGAACCTGGGTCGGCTGGGTCGCCGCGAGCCCGAGGTCTACGGGGACACCACGCACGACGAACTGGCCGCACTCATCGAGCGGGAGGCCACCGCCCTGGGCCTGAAAGCCCTTGTGCGCCAGAGTGATAGCGAAGGCCAGCTGCTGGACTGGATCCATGCGGCCGCCGACGCCGGCGAGCCGGTGATCCTCAACGCCGGCGGCCTCACCCACACATCGGTGGCGCTGCGCGACGCGTGCGCCGAGTTGCGCGCGCCCCTGATCGAGGTGCACATCTCCAATGTGCATGCGCGCGAGGAGTTTCGGCGCCACTCGTACCTGAGCCCCGTGGCCACGGGAGTGATCGTCGGGTTGGGAATTCAGGGCTACCTGCTCGCCCTGCGCTACCTGGCGGAAGCCGCCAAGGGCTAGTCCTTCTTGGGCTCCGCGCCCGGCTTCGTGGCATCGTCGCCGCCGTCGGTGCGGATCACTTCGGTCTTCGGCTCGTGGTCGGCCGCGGTGTGGATCGTCTCCGTCGGCGCGTCACGCTCGGCCGTGGCGACCGAAGCGGTCCGCTCCTCGTGCTGGGCTCCCGCGGTGGGAATCTCACCGGTCGGCGCGTCGTCACCGCGCACCGCGGAGAACACGTCGGTGTCGGCGCGCTCGTCGTCCGCTGCCTTCTGCCGGGGCGGGGGATTGCGGTCCACCCGCCAACGGCCGATCGTCACGCCGATGATCCCGGGCAGGAACACGCACAGGGCGGTGAACGCCGCGAACGTCGTCACCTCGTTAATCAGCCCACCGGTGTAGAGGCCGTTGTACACCAGCGCGATCAGCCACGAGACCGCACCGGACAAGACGCCGGCCACCAGGCCGGCCAGCAGCCAGGTCATCGCCAGGTCGCCCCGCCGGTCCGGGTCGGGGTTGGCTTTCGCGTCGGCCCGGCCGTCGAGCACCCCCCACACGGCTACGCCGATGATGAACAACAGGAGCAGCACCACGCTGAAGAGCCCGGCCTGCGTCTGCCACGCGTTGATCAACGCGCCCTGCAACAAGCGAACGACTACCATCGCCGCGGCGTATACCAATCCGCGCAGCATCCAGGACCTCATGGGCAATCAGCGTAGCGAGTACCGTCAAGGGTCGTGACACATTCTCAGCGTCGGGACAACCTGAAAGCGCAAATCAGTGCCAGCGGACTGGACGCGATGCTGGTCAGCGACCTGAACAACGTGCGCTACCTGTCCGGTTTCACCGGGTCGAACGGCGCGTTGCTGGTGTTCGCCGACGATCGCGACCCCGTGCTGGCCACCGACGGCCGGTACCGCACCCAGGCGGCCGAGCAGGCGCAGGGGCTCGAGATCGCCATCGAACGCGCCCTCGGGCGCTACCTGGTCGGCCGCGCCTCCGACGACGGGGTCGGGAAGCTGGGCTTCGAGAGCAACGTGGTGACCGTCGACGCCTTCGACGCGCTGACCGGCGAACTCGGCGAGCGCAAGGCGGACACCGAACTGATGCGCGCCGCCGGGACCGTCGAGGCGCTGCGGGAAATCAAGGACGACGGCGAGGTGGCGCTGCTGCGGTTGGCCTGCGAGGCGGCCGACGCCGCCCTGGCCGATCTGGTGGAGCGCGGCGGCCTGCGGCCGGGCCGAACCGAGCGGGAGGTGAGCCGGGAGCTCGAGGCGCTGATGCTCGACCACGGCGCCGACGCGATCTCGTTCGAGACCATCGTGGCCGCCGGGCCGAATTCGGCGATTCCGCATCACCGGCCCACCGACGCGGTGCTGGCCAGCGGCGACTTCGTCAAGATCGACTTCGGTGCGTTGGTGGCCGGCTACCACTCCGACATGACCCGCACGTTCGTGCTCGGCAAGGCCGCCGACTGGCAGCTGGAGATCTACCAGCTGGTCGCCGACGCGCAGCGGGCCGGCCGCGAGGCGCTGCGGCCGGGCGCGAGCCTGCGCGACGTCGACGGCGCGGCGCGCCAGCTGATCGTCGACGCGGGCTACGGCGAGCAGTTCGGCCACGGTCTGGGGCACGGGGTGGGGCTGCAGATCCACGAGGCGCCGGGAATCGGCGCCACCTCGACCGGCACCCTGCTGGCGGGCTCGGTGGTGACTGTCGAGCCCGGCGTCTACCTACCGGGCCGCGGCGGCGTGCGCATCGAGGACACCCTGGTCGTGCCCGACGAGGCGGCGGCGGCCCGCGGGGGCGCGCCGGAGCTGCTGACCAGGTTCCCCAAGGAGTTGGCGATCCTCGGCTAGGCCATGCGCGCCGTGGGGCGGACAACGGCCCCGGGGTAAAGTCGGGTGGCGTGAACGGGGTGGAGCCAATCGAACGTGGCCTGGCGCGCCTGCGGGATTTTCGGTGGGACTTGAACGCTCAGCCGCTGCGGGAGCTGCGGCTGGAGGTCGACATCGTGTACTTCACCGTCCCGGTGCCGTTTTCCGGCGGCAGGAAGCTCAGCGTTCCCTTCCTGACAATGATCAAGCGGGTGCCCCCTTCGCCCACCGGGCCGGCCGAGGCCGGCCCGTAACGGGAGAGCGGAAGCCGGGCTTCCCGCCGGTCATCGGCCACCCGAGGCGCGGGCGCCGGCGGCCTCCCGCTCTAGACTGACGACAAGTTGCAGACAGTCGGCGAACGACTGTCCATCCCCTAGGAGATACACCGAACCGTGGCAAGCACCGCCGACTTCAAGAACGGACTGGTGCTGGTGATCGATGGCCAGCTCTGGCAGATCGTCGAATTCCAGCACGTCAAACCCGGCAAGGGTCCCGCCTTCGTGCGCACCAAGCTCAAGAACGTGCTTTCCGGCAAGGTCGTCGACAAGACGTACAACGCCGGCGTGAAGGTGGAGACGGCCACGGTCGACCGGCGCGACACCACCTACCTGTACCGCGACGGCTCGGACTTCGTGTTCATGGACAGCCAGGACTACGAGCAGCACCCGCTGCCGGAGTCGCTGGTCGGCGACGCGGCCCGGTTCCTGCTCGAGGGCCTGCCGGTGCAGGTGGCGTTCCACAACGGGGCGCCGCTCTATATCGAGCTGCCGGTGGCCGTCGAGATGGAGGTCACCCACACCGAGCCGGGCCTGCAGGGCGACCGGTCGAGCGCCGGCACCAAGCCCGCCACCGTGGAGACCGGGGCGGAGATCCAGGTGCCGCTGTTCATCAACACCGGCGACAAGCTCAAGGTGGACACGCGCGACGGCAGCTACTTGGGGCGCGTCAACGCGTGAGCAGGCCCGTCAGGGGACGCCATCAGGCCCGCAAGCGCGCCGTTGACCTGCTGTTCGAGGCCGAGGCCCGCGGGCTGGGTCCGGCCGAGATCGTCGACCTGCGCACGGCGCTGGCCGAAGCCGACCCGGACGTGGCGCAGCTGCAGCCCTACACGGTCGCGGTGACGCGTGGCGTCGGCGAGCACGCCGCCCACATCGACGACCTGATCAGCTCGCACCTGCAGGGCTGGACGTTGGACCGGCTGCCGGCAGTGGACCGCGCCATCCTGCGGGTCGCGGTGTGGGAGCTGCTCTACGCCGACGACGTGCCGGAGCCGGTCGCCGTGGACGAGGCCGTGCAGCTGGCCAAGGAGCTGTCCACCGACGAATCGCCGGCCTTCGTCAACGGGGTGCTGGGCCAGGTCATGCTGGTGACGCCGCAGATCCGGGCGGCCGCCGCGGCGGTCCGATCCAGCGCGGCCGGCGCGCCGGAGAACGAGGAACCGCAGCGGTGAGCCGGCTGGAGCTGCGCGCCGTCATCGCGGGCTTGCTGGCCGCGACCGTGGTGTTGGGCGCCGTCGTCTGCGCCGCCTTCGGGTGGACGATCGTCGCGTCGGCCCTGGCGATCTACGCGCTCGCGGTGGGGGCGTGGCTCTACCACTGCGTCGAACGGCTGATCGTGGCCCGCCGCATCAGCACGGTTCGCAGCGCCGCCAAGCCGCTGCAGCCGCTGCTGCCGGTGATGGCCGCGATCATGGGGTTGACGCAGGCCGTGGTGCGATCGCTGTCCGACGTCACCGAGCTGCCGGCCCGGCGTTGGGACCTTCCGGTGCTGCGCTGGGTGGACGGCACGCGCGCCAACCGGCGCATCGTGGACGCCGACGGCGGCGACGACGGGATCACCGAATCGACCTGAGGCGAAACGATCACGTGGGCGGCGCGGCGGGGTGAGAATACAAGTCGCTCAGAAGAACAGGTGAGACATGACTCGATACACCACCCAGCCGCGACGACTCCGCGTCTCCGCGCTCGCGGCGGTGGCCAACCCGTCCTACGCCCGCATCGACACCTGGAACCTGCTCGACGACGCGTGCCGCCACCTCGCCGAGGTCGACTTGGCCGGGCACGACAAGACGCACGACGTGGCCCGGGTGAAACGGTTGATGGACCGCATCGCCGCCTACGAGCGGTACTGGCTGTACCCCGGCGCGGCGAACCTGGCGACCTTCCGCGCGCACCTGGAGAGCCTGTCCACGGTGCGGCTTACCGAGGAGGTGTCCATGGCGGTGCGGCTGCTGAGCGAATACGGCGACCGCGCAGGGCTTTTCGACACCTCCGCGCCGCTGGCCGACCAGGAGCTGGTCGCGCAGGCCAAGCAACAGCAGTTCTACACCGTGCTGCTCGCCGACGACGCGCCCGCGACGGCCCCCGACTGCCTGGCTGAATGCCTGCGGGCGTTGCGCAACCCGTCCGACGATGTGCAGTTCGAAATCCTGGTGGTGCCCAGCGTCGAAGACGCGATCACCGCGGTCGCCCTGAACGGCGAGATCCAGGCCGCAATCATCCGCGACGACCTGCCGCTGCGCTCCAGAGACCGGCTGCCGCTGATGAACACCCTGTTGGGCGCCAACGAGGACGTGGACATCCCCGACCGCGCCAACGACTGGGTGGAGTGCGGCGAATGGATCCGCGAGCTGCGGCCCCACATCGACCTGTACCTGCTCACCGACGAGTCGATCGCCGCGGGCGATGACACCGAACCCGACGTCTACGACCGGACCTTCTACCGGCTCAACGACGTGACCGACCTCTACAGCACCGTGCTCGCGGGGCTGCGGAACCGTTTCTCCACACCGTTTTTCGACGCGCTGCGCGCGTACGCGGCGGCGCCGGTGGGGCAGTTCCACGCGCTGCCCGTCGCGCGCGGCGCCAGCATCTTCAACTCGAAGTCATTGCAGGACATGGGCGAGTTCTACGGCCGCAACATCTTCATGGCCGAGACCTCGACCACGTCCGGCGGCCTCGACTCGTTGCTCGACCCGCACGGCAACATCAAAAATGCGATGGACAAGGCCGCGCACACGTGGAATTCCAACCACACGTATTTCGTCACCAACGGCACGTCGACCGCCAACAAGATCGTCGTGCAGTCCCTGACCCGGCCGGGCGACATCGTGCTGATCGACCGCAACTGCCACAAGTCGCACCACTACGGGCTGGTGCTGGCCGGCGCGTACCCGCTGTACCTGGACGCGTACCCGTTGCCGCAGTTCGCCATCTACGGGGCGGTGTCGCTGCGCACGATCAAGCAGACGCTGCTCGACCTCGAGGCCGCCGGCCAGCTGCACCGCGTGCGCATGCTGCTGCTGACCAACTGCACCTTCGACGGGGTGGTCTACAACCCGTTGCAGGTCATGCAGGAGGTGCTGGCGATCAAGCCGGACATCTGCTTCCTGTGGGACGAGGCGTGGTACGCGTTCGCCACCGCCGTGCCCTGGGCCCGGCAGCGCACCGCGATGGTGTCGGCCGAGCGGCTCGAGCAGATGCTGGCCTCCCCGGAATATGCCGCCGAATACCGGAATTGGGCCGCGGAGATGGAACGGGTCGACCGGTCCGAGTGGATCGACCGCACGCTGCTGCCCGACCCCGCCAAGGCACGGGTGCGCGTGTACGCGACCCACTCGACGCACAAGTCGCTGTCGGCGCTGCGGCAGGCGTCGATGATCCACGTCCGCGACCAGGATTTCAACGCCCTGAACCGGGATGCCTTCGGTGAGGCCTTCCTGACCCACACGTCGACCTCGCCGAACCAGCAGCTGCTGGCGTCCCTGGACCTGGCGCGCCGGCAGGTCGACATCGAAGGTTTCCAGCTGGTCCGGCAGACCTACGACATGGCGCTGGTCTTCCGGCACCGCGTGCGCCGAGACCGGTTGATCAGCAAGTGGTTCCGCATCCTCGACGAGTCCGACCTGGTGCCCGAGGAATTCCGGGCGTCGTCGGTGAGCTCGTACCGCGAGGTCAGGCAGGGCGCGCTGGCGGAGTGGAACGAGGCGTGGCGGTCCGATCAGTTCGTGCTGGACGCGACGCGGGTGACGCTGTTCGTCGGCAAGACCGGGATGAACGGGTATGACTTCCGCGAGAAGATCCTGATGGAGCGATTCGGCATCCAGATCAACAAGACGTCGATCAACAGCGTGCTGCTGATCTTCACGATCGGGGTGACGTGGTCCAGCGTGCACTACCTGCTGGACGTATTGCGCAGGGTGGCAATCGATTTCGACCGCGCGGAGAGCGCGGCCAGCGTCGCGGACCGGGCGTTGCAAGCGCGTCACGTCGAGGAGATCACCCAGGACCTGCCGCACTTGCCCGATTTCAGCGAGTTCGACGTCGCCTTCCGGCCCGTCGACGCGTGCGTCTTCGGCGACATGCGGTCCGCCTTCTACGCCGGCTACGAGGAGGCCGATCGCGAGCATGTCCTCATCGGCATGGCGGGGCGACGGTTGGCCGAGGGCAAGACGCTGGTGTCCACCACGTTCGTCGTGCCCTACCCGCCGGGGTTCCCGGTGCTGGTGCCCGGGCAGGTGGTGTCCAAGGAGATCATCTACTTCCTGGCCCAGCTGGACGTGAAGGAGATCCACGGGTACAACCCCGACCTCGGGCTGTCGGTGTTCACCGAGGCCGCGCTGGCGCGCATGGAGGCGCAGCGCAACGCGGCGCTGGCCGCGGTCGGTACCGCCTACCCCTCCTTCGAGCTGCCGTCGGACGCCTCCGGCATGAACGGGGCCCGCAACGGTGACCGTGCCGCCGTGAGCGAAGACGCCTAAGGCCTAACGGGACGCCGGCATCTTTTGCGCCGGCGAACCCATCTCACCCAGCCGGATCCCGCGCGCGATCTCGTCGCTGCGAGCGGCGCTACCGGGCGGGGCTGTCTCCGGACAGTTGCAGCTGAGAGAGTTGAACGGGTTTGGATCGGCGCCGGCCGGCGGCGCCGCCACCAGGACGGAGCCGAAAGCGATTGCGGCGCAGGCCAGTGCGGTGGTGCGGTTCTGAGGATGCCTGGGGCGCGCATTACCGGACATGGCGCCGCCAGCCTAGGACAAGGTCGCTGAGAAGCCGCTGAGAAGAGCTCTGAGCTCGGTGTTCCCGACGGTCCGCGGGCCTGCAGAATCGACAGTGTGCAGCTTCGCCTCTCGGGCTGGGGGATTCCCGCCCGCTCGGCCGCGGTGTCGGCGGTCGTGGTGATCGGTGCGCTTCTTGTTGCCGGTGCAGGGTTGGACGGCTTTCTGTATCGGTCCCTGTTGGCGGGTGTTGATTACGCATCCGCCGAAAGAGTTCGCGACGTGGCGAAGGAGTTGGAATCCGAACCACCCGCCGGCCTGGACGGCGCCTTGTTCAGCACTGATCAGCGGGTGGTCGCGGTCCAGTTGATCGGTCCCGACGGCAGGGTGGTGAAGCGCTCGCGTTCGGCGCCCAGCACGCCGCTGGTGCCCGTCACCGCCTTCGACTTCCATCTGCGTCGCGCCTTATCCGACGACGCGGTGGCCGGGGACAACATGCGGATCAGTGGTCAACGGGTCGCGACCCCGGCCGGGGACTACACCGTGCTCGTCGGAGGGGGAAGCCAGGCGGTCGAAGCGACCGCACGGACGGTTGCGCTGTTGCTGGCGTGTGGTGCGCCCATCGTCATCGCGGTGGCGGCCGGAGCGACCTTCTGGCTCGTTCGCCGGTCGCTGCGATCGGTGGACGCCATCCGGGCGCGGGTGGCCGAAATCTCTGCATCGGATCTGGCCGAACGAGTGCCAGTGCCCGACAGCCGCGACGAGATCGCGGCGCTGGCGGTCACCATGAATCAGATGCTGTCCCGCATCGAAGCCGGCCATCGTGCGCAACAACGCTTCGTGGGCGACGCGTCGCATGAACTGCGCAGCCCGCTGGCCACCATCATCTCCGGACTGGAGGTGGCCGAGGCACACCCCGAACTGCTGGATGCCGAGCTGGCGGTCAACACCCTGCTTCCCGAGGCGCAACGGATGCACATCCTGATCGAAGACCTGTTGTTGCTGGCCCGCGCCGACGAGCGAAAGCCGCTGCGGCGCAAAGAAGAGCTGGCACTTGATGACATCGCCGAGGTCGAAGCCGCCCGCGCGCGACGGGAGGCGCGCTGCGAAATCGACGCCGACATCCGCCCGGTGCGCTGCACCGGGGATCCGATGGCTATCTCGCGCATGGTTCGCAATCTGCTGGAAAATGCTGTCCGTCACGCGGATTCGCGCGTCACACTGGCGGTCGCCAGCAGCGACGGGACGGCGTCACTGACGGTCAGCGACGACGGGCCAGGAATCCCGCCGGCCGACCGGACGCGGGTGTTCGAACGCTTCGTACGGCTGGATTCGGACCGTGCCCGCAGCGGAGGGGGCGCCGGGCTCGGCCTCGCGATCGTCGCCGAGGTCGTCGCCGCTCACGGCGGCACGGTGACCGTCGGCGACCGGCCCGGCGGCGGAACGCGAATGAGTGTGTCCCTGCCGGGGTTCGAGCCTCAGCACGGCAGCCGGTAACCGACGCCCCGAATCGTTTCGATGGTGTTAGTGCCGAAGGGGCCGTCGATCTTGCGACGCAGGTAGCCCACGTAAACTTCGACCACATTGTCGGGGCCGCAATAGTTCGCGTCCCACACGTTGCGCAGGATGTCGGGCTTGGTCACCACCATGTCCTTGTTGCGGAGCAGATATTCGAGTAGCCCAAACTCGCGCGGTGTCAACGTGATCGGGGTCGAATCGCGGTGGACGGTGTGGCGCGCGGGGTCGAGCACCAGCGACCCCGCGGTCAATGCCACCGGGCGCGCCGGGGCGCCACGACGCACCAACGCCCGCAGCCGCGCCACGAGAACGCGGAACGAAAACGGCTTGGTCAGGTAGTCGTCGGCCCCGAGGTCGAAAGAGTCGGTCTCGTCGTATTCGCCGTCCTTGGCGGTCAGCATGAGAACGGGGGTCCACACATTCTGCGACCGCATCCGGCGCAGCACCTCGTACCCGCTGTGGCCGGGAAGCATGATGTCCAGGATCACCACGTCGAAGCTGCTGTCGATGGCCTCGCGCAGGCCGTCGACGCCCGTGCCGACCGCGACGACGACGAAGCCCTCCGCCTTGAGCCCCCTCGACAGAGTTGCCGAGAGACGCGCTTCATCCTCGACGAGAAGGACTCTCATGGCATCACGCTTCTTCGTGCGTCGCGCCGGGGTGGCGGCCCGCGCGCTGCGGCAGGACGACAAGCAATGCCACGATGATCACGGCGATGACTGCCGACGCCAACGGGCGGCTCAAAGCCAGCCCGCCGTCGGCGACCGGCTTGTCGATGAAGTCGCCGACGGTCGCGCCCAATGGCCGGGTCAGAATGAACGCGACCCAGAACAACGCGACGCGCGATACGGCCGTCCAGTAGTAGAGCGCGATCACGACGGCCAGCCCCGCCGCGAACACCAGCGCGCCGCGCTCGTAACCGAACCCGCGAGTGTCGGCGAGCCAGTCGCCGAGCGCGGTGCCCAACGTCTGGGAGAAGGTGATGGTCGCCCAGTAGAAGGCCTCGACCTTCGGCGTCGACACGGTGGTGACCGATACGGTGCCCTGCGAGTAACGCCACAGGGCGAGAGTGGCCAAAAGACAAGCCAGCAGCAGGAGCGAGCCGCCGGTGTAGCCGATGCCGAGCGAGCGGTCGGCGAAGTCCGCCAGGGTGGTGCCGAACGTTGTCGACGCCACGATGGTCGCCCAGTACAGGGTCGCGTGGAAGCGCTCAGCGAAGATCTGCGCGACGACGAGCACCACCAGCGCGACACCGAAAAGGGCGACGCCCGCCGCATAGCCCCAGTTCAAGGTCATCGTGACGGTGTCACCACCGGTTTCGCCCAGCGTGGTGGCCAAGATCTTGATGATCCAGAAACCCAGGGTGACCGCCGGCACCTTGGTCAGCGCCTGCCGCGAATGCTCACTCATCAACAGTCATCTTCCGGTGTCGTGGTTCATGCTTTTCTAGGCTAGTCGCGCTGAGAAAACGCTGAGTTCGCGCATAAGAACTTGCTGTGCCGGCCCTATGAATCGCCGGCCGCGATGTCAGGGCGTCGCCGCCTAAAAGTGGCTCGCGGACAACGGATATCGCAGCTAGCGGCGGGGGGTATCGCCGGTCGGCACTGAGTGCTGGGTGTGAAACGCCATAGCGTTCAATAAGTTACGCGGCGCCCGAGGCATCTGAGGGCGCTATGCCGCCAGTCGCCCGTGTCACCATGGGTTGCATGCTTTCCGAGGCAGGCGTCGACTCGCTCGGCACCGGCGCGCGCTGGTCGGTCATGATCGTCTCGTTGTGGGTGACGGCGACCTCGTTCCTTTTCATCGGTGGCGTCGCGTTCCTGATTCCGTCGCTGCAGGCACGCAGGGGCATTTCGTTGACCGAGGCCGGGTTGGTGTCGTCGATGCCGAGTTGGGGCATGGTGGTGACGCTGGTCCTGTGGGGCTGGGTGCTCGACCGCGTGGGTGAGCGAGCCGTGTTGACGGCCGGTTCGGCGCTCACGGCGGCCGCGGCCTACGCCGCGGCGTCGGCCCATTCGATGGCGGCCATCGGCGTCTTCCTCTTTCTCGGTGGCATGGCCGCGGCCAGCTGCAACACCGCGGGCGGGCGGCTGGTGTCCGCATGGTTCCCCTCGCACCAGCGGGGACTCGCGATGGGCATTCGCCAGACGGCGCAACCGTTGGGCATCGCCGTCGGCGCCCTGGTCGTGCCGGAGCTCGCCGAGCGCGGTCCCCGGTTCGGGCTGATGTTCCTCGCGCTCATGTGCACTCTGGCGGCGGTGGCGAGCGCGCTCGGGATCGTCGATCCGCCGCGGAAGTCGCGCAAGGTGGCCACCGACGCGGAACTCGCCAGCCCGTATCGCCGGTCGTCCCTGCTGTGGCGGATTCACGCGGTGAGCGCCCTGCTGATGATGCCGCAGACGGTGACCGTGACCTTCATGCTGGTGTGGCTGATGCACCACCACGGCTGGTCGGTCGGGGCCGCCGGGGCCCTGATCACCGTCTGCCAGCTGCTGGGTGCTGCGGGCCGGATCGCGGTCGGGCGTTGGTCGGACCGCGTGGGCTCCCGGATGCGGCCGGTCCGCGCCATCGCCATCGCCGCCGCGCTCGCGCTGCTGCTACTGGCCTTCACCGACGGCACCGGTTCGCGTTACGACGTGTTGCTGATGGTCGCGATTTCGGTGATCGCGGTGCTCGACAATGGGCTCGAGGCGACCGCCATCACCGAATCCGCCGGGCCGTTCTGGAGCGGGCGCGCGCTGGGTCTGCAGAACACCAGCCAACGGCTGATGGCCGCAGCCGGGCCCCCGCTCTTCGGTGCGCTGATCATGGCCGCCGAATACCCAGCGGCCTGGGCCCTTTGTGCGATGTTCCCGTTGGCTGCCGTGCCGCTGGTGCCCACCGGGCATGTCGTGCGCGACTCCGGAGGCGGTTCCGCTCACCGGGATTGGAAAGAGGACGTCGTCGCCGGGGTGGCGCAATAGCGCTGTGCGCCGTGATTTCGGCTGGTCGACCCCGAACCCGGCCCGGCGCAATGGGCCGAGGCGCCCCGGCGGCAGGTTATCGCGCACCCGAAAAGCGCCCGTGAGCTGCGTTAGCGTGGCCGCGTGGCGCAACCGATCAGCAGCGGACCCCGGGCCGACCGCGCCCGCCGGGTCGCCGACGTGTTGCGCCAGCAGATCCACGCCGACGCCTACCCCGACGGATTGCCGGCCGAGCATGACTTGGCGGCCGAATTCCTGGTGTCACGCAACACGATTCGCGAGGCACTGGCGGTGCTGAAGCACGAAGGGCTCATCGACCGCGGGCCCAAGGTCGGCACGCACGTCGCACAACGCAAATACTCCCACGGGCTGGACGCCTTGCTGGGACTGAAGGAAACGTTCAAGCACCTCGGTGAGGTGCGCAACGAGGTGCGCGCCGCGATGCCCGTCACCGCGCCTCCGTCGGTGGCCCGCGGATTGGGGCTGGCGCCCGGCGAACGGGCCGTCTTCATCGAGCGCCTGCGCTACCTCGGCGACCTGCCGCTCAGCCTCGACCTGACCTACCTGGCCCCGGATATCGGGGAACGGGTGCTGCGCCATCCGCTGGAGACCAACGATGTGTTCGCGCTCATCGAAGAGGTCAGCGGGCAGCGGCTGGGCTCGGCGTCGCTCGCGCTGGAGGCCATCCCCGCCGACGCGCATTCGGCGGCCACCCTGCAGGTGCCCGACGGCTCGGCGCTGCTCATGCTGGAGCGGCTGACCAGTCTTGCCGACGGCACACCCGTTGACTTGGAGTACATCCGGATGCGTGGCGATCGAATCACCATGCGCGGCAGCCTGATAAGGAGCGATACATGACGCTGGTCAACAACACCCGGGCCGATGTGCCGGTGACGATCGACGAGTCGTTGTGCATCGATGGCTGCACCCTGTGCGTCGAGGTCTGTCCGCTCGACGCGCTGGCCATCAACCCCGACACCGGCAAGGCGTACATGCACGTCGACGAATGCTGGTACTGCGGCCCCTGCGCGGCGCGCTGTCCGACCGGCGCCGTCACGGTCAACATGCCCTATCTCCTCCGCTGAAACCCCGAAGTCATCATGAAAAAGCAGGCCCGCCAGCTGCTTTCGGTGGCGGTCACGGTCGCCGTGTTCGCCACCGGGTGCTCGCTGGAATCGTTTTCGCAATCGTCCGGCGTGGTCAACGTCGTGGTGGGATACCAGTCCAAGACCATCAACACCGTGACCGCCGGCACGCTGCTGCGCGCGCAGGGGTATCTCGAACGCCGGCTCGCCGACATCACCACCCGCACCGGCACCAGGTACGCGGTGCGCTGGCAGGATTATGACACCGGCGCCCCGATCACCGCCCAGATGCTTGCCGAAAAGATCGACATCGGCTCGATGGGCGATTACCCGATGCTGATCAACGGGTCCAAGACCCAGGGCAACCCGCTTGCCCGCACCGAGATGGTGTCGATTACCGGCTATAACCCCAAGGGCGCGCTGAACATGGTTGTGGTGGCGCCGGATTCATCGGCGACCACGCTCGCCGACCTGACCGGCGCCAAGGTGTCGGCCAGCGTGGGCTCTGCGGGCCACGGCACGTTGGTCCGGGCGCTGGGTAGGGCGGGCATCACCGGCGTCGAGGTGCTCAACCAGCAGCCCCAGGTCGGCGCCTCCGCGCTGGAATCGGGCCAGGTGAACGGGCTTTCGCAGTTCGTCGCGTGGCCTGGCCTGCTGGTGTACCAGGGCAAGGCCAAGCTGCTCTACGACGGGGCCGAGCTGAATCTGCCCACGTTGCACGGCGTGGTGGTGCGGCGCTCGTACGCGTCGGCGCACCCGGAGGTGCTGGCGGCGTTCCTGCAGGCGCAACTGGATGCCACCGACTTCCTCAACGACAAGCCGCTGGAGGCGGCGCGCATCGTCGCCCAGGCCAGCGGTCTGCCGCAAGAGGTGGTGTATCTCTACAACGGCCCCGGCGGCACGTCATTCGACACCACGCTCAAGCCGTCGCTTATCGACGCGCTGAAAAGCGATGTGCCGTACCTGAAGTCGATCGGTGACTTCGCCGACCTCGACGTCGGGAAGTTCGCCGTGGACGATCCGCTGCGCGCGGTGTTCGCCGCCCGCGGGCTGGACTACGCGGCCGCGCGGGCGCGCGCCACCAACCCGTCGCTGCTCGCCGGTGACCCGGCGTCGGCCAGCGAACTGTGGCTGGACGGGGCCGACACGACGCAGACCGTCGCCACCCCCACCGGCTTGTTGCGGGCGGTCGCCGACGCCACCGCCCGCGGCGCAAAGGTCCGCGCGGCCTACGTTCCCGACGCCGAGCTCGGCACCCGGTGGTTCGCCGACAAGGCGGTCTGGGTGAAAGACGGCCAGAACTATTTGCCGTTCGGCACGCAGGCCGGGGCGCGCCGGTATCTGGCCGCCCACCCGGGTGACGTCGTGATGAATTACCAGCAGGCACTGGGAGGTTCGGTATGACCGTCGAAGCAGTGGCCGACCAGGCCCCCGGCGTGATCGCGGCGCCCGCGCTCGCGCAGCCGCGGCGATTGAGCTCCCGGTGGGGGTCGCGGCTGTTGCGGCTCGCGTCGGTGGCGGCCGCAATCGGACTGTGGCAGTTGCTCACCGCCGGCAAGGTGCGGCTGCTGCTGCGGTTCGACACGCTGCCCACCGTCACGCAGATCGTGCATGCGCTGCAGCGGCGGCTCGGCTCCTACGAGTACTGGCTTGACCTGGCGCAGTCGTTGATTCGCATCCTCACCGGCTTCGGCCTGGCCGCCGTGATCGGCGTGGCGACCGGTGTGCTGCTGGGCCGCTCGCGGCTGTTCGCCGACCTGTTCGGTCCGCTGGCCGAATTGGCCCGGCCCATTCCCGCGATCGCGATCGTGCCGGTGGCGATCCTGCTGTTCCCCACCGACGAGGCGGGCATCGTGTTCATCACCTTCCTCGCCGCCTACTTCCCGATCATGGTCAGCACCCGGCACGCCGTGCGGGCGCTGCCGACCCTGTGGGAGGACTCGGTGCGCACGCTGGGCGGCGGGCGGTGGGAGGTGCTGACCCAAGTGGTGCTGCCCGGCATCCTGCCGGGCGTGTTCGGCGGGCTGTCGGTCGGCATGGGCGTGGCCTGGATCTGCGTCATCTCCGCCGAGATGATCTCGGGCCGTCTCGGCGTCGGCTACCGCACCTGGCAGGACTACACGGTGCTGGCCTACCCGCAGGTATTCGTCGGCATCATCACGATCGGCGTCCTCGGGTTCGCCACGTCGGCGGCCGTGGAAGTCGTCGGCCGGCGGGTGACTCGCTGGTTGCCGCGCGCACAGGAAGGATTGCGATGACCACTGCGACACAAATCGGAACCAGCCTCGAGCTCGAGTCGGTTCGGTTGTCCTACACCGGAACTCCGGTGATCGACGGCCTGAGCCTGACGGTGCGCCCGGGGGAGATCCTGGTGCTGACCGGGCCGTCGGGGTGCGGCAAGTCGACGCTGCTGCGCGCCCTGGCGGGGCTGCTGCGGCCCGACGAGGGCCGGGTGCTGGCCGACGGCGCCGAGGTCACCACCACCTCGGGTGACCGGGGCATGGTGTTCCAGGACAACGCGCTGCTGCCGTGGCGGACCGTGCGGTCCAACATCGAGCTGGCGCTGCGGCTGCGCGGCGAGCCCCGCGCCACCCGGCGTGCGCAGGCCGAACGCTGGATCGACGAGCTCGGGCTCGCCGGTTTCGGCCACTTCCTGCCCAAGAGCCTCTCCGGCGGGATGCGGCAACGGGTGCAGCTGGCCCGAGGCCTGGCCGGGGCGCCCCGCGCGGTGATGATGGATGAGCCGTTCGGCGCGCTGGACACCCAAACCCGGGCCGCCATGCAGCGGCTGTTGATCGACACCTGGCGCACCCATCCCACGACGATCGTCTTCGTCACCCACGATGTCGACGAGGCGCTCGCGCTGGGCGACCGGATCGTCGTCCTCGGCCGCGCCGGCGAGCCGCTCCGCGCCTCGATCGACGTGCCCGATCCGCGCAGCGAGCTACCCAGGGACGGGTTGCGCGCGGAAATCATTGCCGCCCTGGGCAATTTGGTGGCGGCATGATGGAGATTCCG
Organism: Mycobacterium scrofulaceum; assembly: GCF_001667885.1. Classification (GTDB taxonomy): domain Bacteria; phylum Actinomycetota; class Actinomycetes; order Mycobacteriales; family Mycobacteriaceae; genus Mycobacterium; species Mycobacterium scrofulaceum_C. Next base: position 53,679 of record NZ_LZJW01000179.1, read on the forward strand.
GATCCAGCGGCCCCCCTCCGCCTCGACTGCGACGTGCTGGTGATCGGCGGCGGCACCGCCGGCACGATGGCCGCGCTGTCGGCCGCCGAGCACGGCGCGCAGGTGCTGCTGTTGGAGAAGGCGCACGTGCGGCACTCCGGCGCGCTGGCCATGGGCATGGACGGCGTGAACAACGCCGTCATCCCGGGCAAGGCCGAACCCGAGGACTACGTCGCCGAGATCACCCGCGCCAACGACGGAATCGTCAACCAGCGCACCATTTATCAGACGGCCAGCCGCGGGTTCGCGATGGTGCAGCGGCTGGAACGCTACGGGGTGAAGTTCGAGAAGGACGAACACGGGGAGTACGCGGTGCGCCGGGTGCACCGCTCGGGCTCCTACGTGCTGCCCATGCCGGAAGGCAAGGACGTCAAGAAGGCGCTGTACCGGGTGCTGCGGCAACGGTCGATGCGCGAGAAGATCCGCATCGAGAACCGGCTGATGCCGGTGCGGGTTCTCGTGCAGGATGGCCGGGCGGTCGGCGCGGCCGCCTTGCACACCCGTACCGGCGAATTCGTCGCGATCGGGGCGAAGGCGGTGATCCTGGCCACCGGCGCCTGCGGCCGGCTGGGGCTGCCCGCGTCGGGCTACCTGTACGGCACCTACGAGAACCCGACGAACGCCGGCGACGGGTACGCGATGGCCTTCCACGCGGGCGCGGAGCTGTCGGGAATCGAGTGTTTCCAGGTCAATCCGTTGATCAAGGACTACAACGGGCCGGCTTGCGCGTACGTGGCCAACCCGTTCGGCGGCTACCAGGTCAACGCCCACGGTGAGCGGTTCGTGGACTCCGACTACTGGTCGGGTCAGATGATGTCCGAGGTGAAGAGCGAGATCGACTCCGCCCGCGGGCCCATCTACCTCAAGGTCTCCCACCTGCCCGACGAGACGCTGACCGCGCTGGAGAGCATCCTGCACACCACCGAGCGGCCGACGCGGGGCACCTTCCACGCCAACCGCGGCCACGACTACCGCACCCACGACATCGAGATGCACATCTCCGAAATCGGTCTGTGCAGCGGGCATTCGGCCTCCGGGGTCTGGGTCGACGAACACGCACGCACCACCGTGCCCGGGCTGTACGCCGCCGGCGACCTGGCCTGCGTCCCGCACAACTACATGATCGGGGCGTTCGTCTTCGGCGACCTCGCCGGCACCGACGCGGCCTTGGGGTGCGCGGAAGTGGCTGCACCGCAAGAGCTTCCGGGCGACCAGCTGCTCGAGGCGCACGACCTGATCTACCGGCCGCTGCGGCATCCCGACGGCCCACCCCAGCCGCAGGTCGAATACAAGCTGCGCCGATTCGTCAACGACTACGTGGCGCCGCCCAAGACGGCGGCCAAGCTGTCCATCGCCGTGCGCACCTTCGATCGCATGCGGGCCGAGATCGCCGAGATGGGTGCGCGCAACCCGCACGAGCTGATGCGCGCCGTCGAGGTGTCGTTCATCCGGGACTGCGCCGAGATGGCCGCCCGATCGTCGCTCACCCGAACCGAATCGCGCTGGGGCCTCTACCACGACCGCTCCGACCTGCCCGGCCGCGATGACAGCGAGTGGGGCTATCACCTCAACCTGCGCAAGGGCGCCGACGGCCGGATGGTGTTCCTGAAGCGGCCGGTCGCCCCGTACTTCGTGCCGGTGCCGGAACTGGACGGCCTGCCGCCCGCGGACCAGACCGTGCAGGAGGTGGAGCAACCGCCGCTGGTCGGCGGCCAGGCCCCGGCCGCCACGCGGTCCCGAATCGCGGCGCCCGCAACGTCATTCGAGCCGCCATCGCCGAAGATCGCCGAGGTCCTGGCCCTCGAGGAGCCGACGATCGCCGCGCTGCGGCCGTACCTGACGGACCCGGACCCCGGCGTGCGCCGCACGGCGGTGGCCACGCTCACCGAACACATTCCCGACGGGTACGCGCCCGCCTTGCTGGCCGCGCTGGACGACGCCGACGCCGCCGTGCGGCGCACCGGCGCCGAGGGGATCCGCGAGCTGGTCGAGGTGTTACCCGAGCCCGCCGACGTGCAGCCGCGCCTGGGCTCCGGCGACGTGGCGGTGCGGGCAGCCGCGCTCTACGTGCTGGCCGCGCGCCGGGTCGGCGACCCCGAGGACTACCGCCGCGCGCTGTTCGACTCCGACCACCGGGTGCGCATCGAGGCGGTGCGGGCACTGGTGTCGGTCGACGACGTGGCCGGGGTGGTCACCGCCACCGGCGACGAGAGCCGCGAGGTCCGGATCGCCGCGGCGGCCGGCCTGGCCACGCTGCGCGGCGGCGGCGAGGCGGTCGGCGCGCTGATCGCCGACCCGGACCCGCTGGTGCGCGCGGCCGCGCTGGCCGCACTGGGCGAGTTGGGTTGCCGCCCAGCGGATCTCGCTGCGGTGAAAGCCGCGCTGCGGGCGCCGGCGTGGCAGGTGCGGGAGGGCGCGGCCCGCGCGCTGGCGGGCGCGCCGGCCGACGCCGCGGTGCCGGCGCTTGCCGAGGCGCTCGCTGACGCGCACCTCGACGTGCGCAAGGCGGCCGTGCTGAGCCTGACCCGCTGGGCCGGTGAACCGGCCGCGCGGGACGCGCTGAGCATCGCGCTCAAGGACGGCGACGCCGACGTGCGGGCCTATGCGCGCCGCGCGCTGGATACCGGGTAGCCCGCGGTCGGGTGTGTGCTGACGGCTTTCGGTGTGCGCTCAGGGCGGCGACACGCCGCCGGCGCCCGCCCTGGCCGCACACTCGATCACCGCAAGATCCTCGCGTAGAGCAGACTGTCCTGCGGTTCGAGCCCCAGGTTGGGGTAGACGGCGTGGCGGGCCAGTCGCCCCTCCAACACGAACCCGGCGCGCTCCAGCAGCCGGGCCGAGCGCTCGTTGTCGACGTTGCACGTGGCCCACACCCGGTACACCGCGCGGTCGCTGTCGAGCGCGGTCAACAGCATGTTGAGGACCTCGCCCATCAGGCCCTTGCCCCACCACCGGCGGCCCAGGCAGTACCCGATCTCGACCGAGTGCGGCACCGGGCGCCGGCAGCTGGTCAGCCCGACCACCTCACCGCTGTGCCGCAATTCGATCGCCCACGTCCGCTCGTCGGGGGTGGCGTTGAGCTTTTCGGTGATCACCCGCCGGGTCGCGGCCACGTCGGGGTGCGGCGCCCACATCAGGTACCTGGTGACCTCGGGGTCGCGGGCGACCCGCTGGAACAGCGCGCCGGCGTCGTCGAGCACCGGCCGGCGCAGCACGAGCCGTGGTCCGGTGATGCGGTCGGGCGGATAATCGACCACGTCAGAGGCCGAGCGCTTGATAGGTCCGCCGGACGAATTTCGGTTGCGCCGACTGCAATTTGGCCAGCGACGTGTTGCCGGCGATCGCCGCTGCCACGTCCGCGGACATGTCGGGCAGGTTCTGCACCAGGTACAGCAGCACCAGATCGGCGGTCGGGTCGGCCTGCCACCACGTCCCGTAGGCGCCCGGCCAGCTGAACGTCCCGAGCCCGCCCGGGCCGAGCAGCGGCGCGCTTTTGGCCGGGTCGGTCACCACCGACAGGTTCAGGCCGAAGCCGCGGCCGACCCAATACGGCGCCCCGAGGAAGTCGTGGCGCTTCTGTTCGTCGGTGAGCCGGTCGGTCCGCATCAGCCGGGCCGACGCGGGGGAGAGCACCCGCACCCCGTCGATCGTCCCGTCGCCGAGCAACATCCGCACGAACCTCAGGTAGTCGTCGGCGGTCGACCACAACCCGCCGCCGGCGTTGCAGAAGGACGGCGGCTTGATGTGCGGCGGCCCCATCGCGTCATGGTGCAGCTGGCCCTGCCCGTCGAGCCGGTACATGGTCGCCGCGCGCCGGCGCCCGTCGGGGGAGACGAAGAATCCGGTGTCGGGCATGCCGACCGGGCCGAGGACCCGTTCGTCGAGTACCTGGTTGAACGGCTTGCCCTCGATGCGCGACGCGATGACGCCCAGCAGGTCGATCGAGTGGCTGTAGGTGAGCCGGTCGCCCGGCTGGTGCACCAGTGGCAGCTTGGCCAGCTCGGCGAGCCACGCGTCCGGGCCCTGGTTGAACGGCAGCCGCACGTAGGCCTTGGCGATCGGCCCCGACACCGAGAAGCCGTAGGCCAGTCCGCTGGTGTGGGTGAGCAGATCCTCGATCAGGATGGCCCGCCCGAGCGGGTGCGTCCGATCCAGCGGGCCGTGCGGGTCGTCGAGCACCCGCACGTCGGCCAGCTCGGGCGCCCAGCGCACGACGGGGTCCTTCAGCGTCAGCTTGCCCTCGTCGGCCAGGCTCATCACCGCCGCGACGGTGACCGGCTTGGTCATCGACGCGATCCGGAACAGGGTGTCCCGCCGCATCGGCAGCCCGGCGTCCACGTCGCGGTATCCGATTTCGTTGACCTGCAGGACTTCTCCGCGCTGCCAGACCATCGTCAGCGCGCCGGCGAGCAGGCCCGCGTCGACCACTTCCCGGATGGAGGCCGCATTGACGTCGAGATTCACCCGGTCAGGTTAGCTCCGGGCCGCGGGGAGCCCCGGCCAAGGCCTCGTCCACGGTGGGATAGAGGTCGATGAACTCGTCGAGGCCGACGATGCGCAGCGGCCGGCTGGTGGCCGAGCCGTCGGCCGCGACCCGCAGTGAGGTCGGGCTGTTCTCGGTCAGGCGATGGACCTCGACCAGCACGGTGATGCCGGCGGAGGACAGGAAATCGACCTCGGTGAGGTCGATGACCAGCACCGCGGGCGTGCCGGCCAGGGCGACGTCGATATGGGTGGCGAGCGATGGTGCGGTGATGATGTCCACCACGCCGCTGACCTGCAACACCACCGCATCCCCGGCATCGCGGCGGGTAACCCAGAACTCCTCGCTCACCATCCGAACGTACTTTCTTCTCCGCGGCGCCCGACTACCCGGGCCGAAATACCGCGGTCCGCGGCGCGCGGCAGGTTCGATCAGAGATCGTCAGGGGCCGGTGAGACACGACCGCTGAGGCGACTAGGCAAGGCGACTCTGAAGGCTCGGTGGAAACGCAGCCGCCGCAACTGAGAGGGCGCCCCTATGCTGAAGGCTTCTGAGGCTTTTCCTGTAGCACCAGGGTCACAACAACGTTGACCGCCATCAGCGCGACGGTTGCCACTTGCAACCAGAAAATTGTTTTGTGGCTGTGCATGTTCTGAGCGGCCAACACCAGGAATGCCGCAACTGCTGCCAACTGCAACACGGTGGCCCACATCGCAGCTCTGGGCTTCGAGCGCGGTGGCGACTGAACGAGACGCCGGATGGTAACGGCCAACGCCGCGGCGATGAATGCGGCGCCGGAGATCAGTAATACGATTTGCATCCTCAGCCCTTGCCTACGGCGCACATTAGGCGAGCCCCCCGTTCGATGCGGCAACGCCGATAGCCGCGTTGATCATGCGATCGCGTGGGTTGATTTTAGTTCGGTCACCGGAGGGGACGCTATTCACTCATTCACCGAGGGCGCTCGCCGGTTCAGCACGCGGTAGGTCATACTGCTGGCGGCGCAGTGCGGCGGCCAGGAATCCTGCCCGTCCCCAGGCCAGCGCGCCGTTGTCTCCCGGCCAAAATTTCATGACGGTTTCGGTTGGGCAAAGGTACTGCAGCGCGCCGCGATGCGCGGGTCGATATCGCGTGCGTGGTTTTAGTGTGGGCGGCATGGCCGAACTGAACACCCGCGTGAAGCGCTGGCGCACAGCCCTTCACGTCTCCGTGTCGGCATTGCTGGTCACCACCCTCGGGCTCGCCGTCGCCCCGGTGGCTCGTGCGGCTGCGCCCGCCTCGGCGACGCTGTCGGTCGAACACGCGTGGCAGACCGGTTTCATCGCGAACTTCACCGTCACCAACTTGAGCTTGGTGCCGCTCAACGATTGGCGGATCGACTTCGACATGCCGGCGGGACAATCCGTCCTGCACACGTGGAACAGCAACGTCACCCAATCGGGCACCCACTACACCCTCACCCCCGCGAACTGGAATCGCAGCATTGCGCCCGGCGGTTCGGCCACGGGCGGCATGAGGGGCGTGCTGGTCGGTTCCTTCACGCCACCGTCGAACTGCGTGCTCAACGGCCAAGTTCCCTGCACCTAGGGGCGATTGCGCGCTGAGGGTCGACGCTGCGACGCCGCGGCCGGCTCCCTCCAGGTCGGTGGGCGACGTCACGTCAACTCCCCGCCGAGACGCCTGGGACGGGTGGGGCGTAGCGGGCGATCCGGGGCGACGCGTTCGGGCCCCGCGCCGCCGCCCCACGACAGAGGTGCTACGCTGCCGGGCAGTCGACATCCTTTAACGATCCGTCCGGCGAGGCGGAGAAGGAGGTCAAGTCTCGCATGGGTGCTGTGGACGAGAGCGGCTCAGGCCGCGGGTCCCGGGAACTGATGTCGGCGGCCGACGTGGGTCGCACCATTTCCCGTATCGCACATCAGATCATTGAAAAGACCGCGTTGGATGACGCGAGCCGGTCCGCGCCGCGCGTGGTCCTGTTGGGCATCCCGACCCGCGGCGTGATCCTGGCCGAGCGGCTGGCCACCCACATCGCCGAATTCAGCGGCGTGGAAGTGGGCCACGGGGGCCTCGACATCACCTTGTACCGCGACGATTTGATGCAGAAGCCGCCGCGGCCGCTGGAGGCCACGTCGATCCCGGCCGGCGGCATCGACGACGCGCTGGTCATCCTCATCGACGACGTGCTGTACTCCGGGCGCTCGGTGCGCTCGGCGCTGGACGCGCTGCGCGACGTCGGCCGCCCGCGGGCGGTGCAGCTCGCGGTGCTGGTCGACCGCGGCCACCGCGAGCTGCCGCTGCGCGCCGACTACGTCGGCAAGAACGTCCCGACGTCCCGCAGCGAGAGCGTGCACGTGCTGCTCAGCGAGCAGGACGGGCGCGACGCGGTGGTGATCTCCCGATGACCCGTCACCTGCTGGCCGCCGGCGACCTGAGCCGCGACGAGGCCACCGCCATCCTCGACGACGCCGACCGCTTCGCCCAGGCGCTGGTGGGCCGCGAGATCAAGAAGCTGCCCACCCTGCGCGGGCGCACCGTCATCACCATGTTCTACGAGAACTCCACCCGCACCCGGGTGTCGTTCGAGGTGGCCGGCAAGTGGATGAGCGCCGACGTCATCAACGTCAGCGCCTCCGGATCGTCGGTGGGCAAGGGTGAGTCGCTGCGCGACACCGCGCTGACCCTGCGGGCGGCCGGCGCCGACGCGCTGATCATCCGCCACCCGGCGTCGGGCGCGGCGCACCTGCTCGCCGACTGGACCGGCAGCGCGAACGACGGCCCCTCGGTGATCAACGCCGGGGACGGCACCCACGAGCACCCGACGCAGGCACTGCTCGACGCCTTGACGATTCGTCAGCGGCTCGGCGGCATCGAGGGACGGCGCGTCGTGATCGTCGGCGACATCCTGCACAGCCGGGTCGCCCGGTCCAACGTCATGCTGCTGCACACGCTGGGCGCCGAGGTGGTGCTGGTCGCGCCGCCGACACTGTTGCCGGTCGGGGTGGACGGCTGGCCGGTCACCGTCGCGGGCGACTTTGACGCCGAGCTGCCCGCCGCCGACGCGGTGCTGATGCTGCGGGTGCAGGCCGAGCGCATGAACGGCGGCTTCTTCCCGTCGGTGCGCGAATACTCGTCGCGTTACGGGCTGTCCGATCGCCGCCAGGCGATGCTGCCCGGCCACGCCGTGGTGATGCACCCGGGCCCGATGCTGCGCGGCATGGAGATCGCATCGTCGGTGGCCGACTCGTCGCAATCGGCCGTGCTGCAACAGGTTTCCAACGGCGTGCACGTGCGCATGGCGGTGCTGTTCCACGTCCTCGTCGGCGCGGAGTCGGCCGGAAGTGAGGGGGCGGCGTGAGCGTGCTGATTCGCGGGGTCCGGCTGTACGGCGAGGGCGACCGGGTCGACGTGCTGGTCGATGACGGCCAGATCGCCGACATCGGCGCGGAGCTGGCGGTCCCCGACACCGCCGACGTCATCGACGCGACCGGGCAGGTGTTGCTGCCCGGGTTCGTCGACCTGCACACCCATCTGCGCGAGCCCGGCCGCGAATACGCCGAGGACATCGAAACCGGCTCGGCCGCAGCGGCTCTGGGCGGGTACACGGCGGTGTTCGCGATGGCCAACACCAATCCCGTCGCCGACAGTCCGGTGGTCACCGACCACGTCTGGCACCGCGGCCAGCAGGTCGGCCTCGTCGACGTCCACCCGGTCGGCGCCGTCACCGTCGGGCTGGCCGGCACCGAGCTCACCGAGATGGGCATGATGGCGGCCGGGGCCGCGCAGGTGCGGATGTTCTCCGACGACGGCGTCTGTGTGCACGACCCGCTGGTGATGCGCCGCGCCCTCGAGTACGCCACCGGCCTGGGCGTGCTGATCGCCCAGCACGCCGAGGAACCCCGGCTGACCGTCGGCGCCGTGGCCCACGAGGGACCCGCCGCCGCCCGGCTCGGACTCTCGGGATGGCCGCGGGCCGCCGAGGAATCGATCGTCGCCCGCGACGCGCTGCTGGCGCGCGACGCCGGCGCCCGCGTGCACATCTGCCACGCGTCCACCGCGGGCACCGTCGAGCTGCTGAAATGGGCCAAGGAGCAAGGCATCTCGATCACCGCCGAGGTCACCCCGCATCACCTGCTGCTCGACGACAGCAGGCTGGCCACCTACGACGGGCGCAACCGGGTCAACCCGCCGCTGCGGGAAGCCGCCGACGCGGTTGCGCTGCGTCAGGCCCTGGCCGACGGCGTTATCGACTGCGTGGCCACCGACCATGCCCCGCACGCCGAGCACGAGAAGTGCGTGGAATTCGCCGCGGCGCGTCCCGGCATGCTGGGCCTGCAGACCGCGCTGTCGGTCGTGGTGCACACGATGGTGACGCCGGGGCTGTTGACGTGGCGCGACGTCGCGCGGGTGATGAGCGAAAACCCCGCGCGCATCGTCGGGCTGCCCGATCACGGCCGCCCGCTGGAGGTGGGGGAGCCGGCCAACCTGACGGTGGTCGACCCCGAAGCCAACTGGACCGTCGCCGGGTCCGACCTGGCCAGCCGGTCGGCCAACACGCCGTTCGAGTCGATGGCCCTGCCGGCCACCGTGACGGCGACCCTGCTGCGGGGCAAGGTCACCGCTCGAGACGGGAAGTGCCCGGCATGAACTCAGGCACGCTGGTGGGGTCGCTCATCTTCGCGGCCGTGCTGGTGGTGGTGATCGCGGTGGTCATCCAGCTGATGATGCGCAGCTGGCGGCGTCGCTCGGAGCGGCAGGAGGAGCTGATCGGCGACCTGCCCGACGTACCCGACCAGGTGGGCGCGGCGCTGATCACCACCCGCGGCCACTATTGCGGTTCCATGATGGCGCCGGGCTGGCACGAGCGGATCGCCGCCGGCGACTTGGGTTTTCGCAGCAAGGCGGTGCTGACCCGCTACGCAGGTGGAATCATGGTGGAACGCCTACGGGCTCAACCGATTTGGATTCCGAAAGACGCGGTCACCGGCATTCGCATGGAACGCAGCATGGGCGGCAGGGCCACGGCGCGGATCGGGATCTTGGCGATTCGGTGGCGGCTGCCGTCGGGAGTCGAGATCGACACCGGCTTTCGGGCGAATCACCGCGAGGAATACACCGAGTGGCTGGAGTCCCAGCAGGAGGGAGCCGCGTGAACAACAAAGCACTGCTCGTACTCGAAGACGGGCGCGTCTTCACCGGCACGCCGTTCGGCAAGATCGGCCAAACGCTCGGCGAGGCCGTCTTTTCCACCGGCATGTCCGGCTACCAGGAGACGCTGACCGATCCCAGCTATCACCGGCAGATCGTGGTCGCCACCGCGCCGCAGATCGGCAACACCGGCTGGAACACCGAGGACGCGGAGAGCCGCGGCGACAAGATCTGGGTCGCCGGCTATGCGGTGCGCGACCCGTCGCCGCGGGCGTCCAACTGGCGCGCCACCGGCACGCTGGAGGACGAACTGGTGCGCCAGCACATCGTCGGGATCGCCGGCATCGACACCCGCGCGGTGGTGCGCCACCTGCGCACCCGCGGATCGATGAAGGCCGGAGTCTTCTCGGGAGACGCGCTCGCCGACCCCGACGAACTGGTGCGGCGGGTGCGCGGACAGCAGTCGATGCTGGGCGCCGACCTGGCCGGCGAGGTCAGCACGCCGGAGGCTTACGTCGTGGAACCCGAAGGCCCGCAACGGTTCACGGTGGTCGCGCTGGACCTGGGGATCAAGACCAACACGCCGCGCAACTTCGCCCGCCGCGGGGTCCGCAGCCACGTGCTGCCCTCGTCGACCTCCTTCGCCCAGATCGCCGACATCGCACCCGACGGCGTGTTCCTGTCCAACGGACCGGGCGACCCGGCCACCGCCGACCACGTCGTCGCGCTCACCCGCGAGGTGTTGGGCGCCGGTATCCCGTTGTTCGGCATCTGCTTCGGCAACCAGATCCTGGGCCGCGCGCTGGGCCTGTCCACCTACAAGATGGTGTTCGGCCACCGCGGCATCAACATCCCGGTGATGGACCACGCGACCGGGCGGGTGGCGGTGACCGCGCAAAACCACGGCTTCGCGCTGGAAGGCGAGGCCGGCCAGTCGTTCGACACCCCGTTCGGCCCGGCGGTCGTCAGCCACACCTGCGCCAACGACGGGGTGGTCGAGGGCGTCAAACTCGCTGACGGGCGGGCGTTCTCGGTGCAGTACCACCCCGAGGCCGCCGCCGGCCCACACGACGCGGAGTACCTGTTCGACCAATTCATCGACCTGATGGCCGCCCAACAGAGCGAAAGGGGGCGCTAGTGCCGCGTCGCACCGACTTGCGCCACGTGCTGGTGATCGGCTCGGGGCCGATCGTCATCGGCCAGGCGGCCGAATTCGACTACTCGGGCACCCAGGCCTGCCGGGTGTTGCGGGCGGAGGGGCTGCAGGTCAGCCTGATCAACTCCAACCCGGCCACCATCATGACCGACCCGGAGTACGCCGACCACACCTACGTCGAGCCGATCACCCCGGCCTTCGTGGAGCGGGTGATCGCCCAGCAGGCCGAGCGTGGCAACAAGATCGACGCGCTGCTGGCCACGCTGGGCGGGCAGACCGCGCTCAACACCGCGGTCGCGCTGCATGAGAACGGGGCGCTGGAGCGCCATGGCGTCGAGCTCATCGGCGCCGACATCGACGCGATCCAGCGCGGCGAGGACCGGCAGATGTTCAAGGACATCGTCGCCAAAGTCGGCGGCGAATCCGCCCGCAGCCGAGTCTGTTTCACCATGGAAGAGGTCCGCGAGACGGTCGACGAACTCGGGCTGCCCGTCGTGGTGCGCCCCAGCTTCACCATGGGCGGGCTGGGGTCGGGCATGGCGCGATCCGTCGAAGAGGTCGACCGGATGGCCGGCGCCGGCCTGGCCGAAAGCCCCAGCGCCAACGTGCTGATCGAGGAATCGATCTACGGCTGGAAGGAATTCGAGCTCGAGCTGATGCGCGACGGCAACGACAACGTCGTCGTGGTGTGTTCGATCGAGAACTTCGACCCGATGGGGGTGCACACAGGGGACTCGGTCACCGTCGCGCCGGCCATGACGCTGACCGACCGGGAATACCAGCGGATGCGGGACCTGGGCATCGCGATCCTGCGCGAGGTCGGGGTCGACACCGGCGGCTGCAACATCCAGTTCGCGATCAACCCGGCCGACGGCCGGCTGATCGTCATCGAGATGAACCCTCGGGTGTCGAGGTCAAGCGCGCTGGCCTCCAAGGCCACCGGCTTCCCGATCGCCAAGATCGCCGCGAAACTGGCCATCGGCTACACCCTCGACGAGATCGTCAACGACATCACCAAGGAAACGCCGGCCTGCTTCGAACCCACCCTCGACTACGTCGTCGTCAAGGCGCCGCGATTCGCATTCGAGAAGTTCCCCGGCGCGGACCCCACCCTGACCACCACGATGAAGTCCGTCGGAGAGGCGATGTCGTTGGGCCGCAACTTCATCGAGGCGCTCGGCAAGGTGATGCGTTCGCTGGAGACCACCCGCGCGGGTTTCTGGACCAAGCCCGATCCGGACGGCGACGTCGGTCAGGTGCTCGAGCGGCTGCGCACCCCGACCGAGGGCCGGCTCTACGACATCGAGCTGGCGCTGCGGCTCGGCGCGTCGGTCGAGCAGGTCGCCGAGGCCAGCGGCGTCGACCCGTGGTTCGTGGCCCAGATCGGCGAGCTGGGCACGCTGCGCGCCGAGCTGGTGGACGCCCCGGTGCTCGACACCGACCTGCTGCGGCGGGCCAAGCACAGCGGGCTGTCGGACCGCCAGATCGCCTCCCTGCGCCCGGAACTGGCGGGGGAGAACGGGGTGCGCTCGCTGCGCGAGCGGCTCGGCATCCACCCGGTATACAAGACCGTCGACACCTGCGCGGCGGAGTTCGAGGCCAAGACGCCCTACCACTACAGCAGCTACGAACTGGACCCGGCCGCCGAGACGGAGGTGGCCCCGCAGGCCGAGCGGCCCAAGGTGCTGATCCTGGGGTCCGGCCCCAACCGCATCGGCCAGGGCATCGAATTCGACTACAGCTGCGTGCACGCGGCAACCACGTTGAGCCAGGCCGGTTTCGAGACCGTGATGGTCAACTGCAACCCCGAGACGGTGTCCACCGACTACGACACCGCCGACCGGCTGTACTTCGAGCCGCTGACGTTCGAGGACGTCCTCGAGGTGTACCGCGCCGAACAGCAGTCGGCCGGCTCGGGGCCCGGCGTGGTCGGTGTCATCGTGCAACTGGGCGGGCAGACCCCGCTCGGGTTGGCGCAGCGCCTCGCCGACGCCGGGGTCCCGATCGTGGGCACCCCGCCCGAAGCGATCGACCTGGCCGAGGACCGCGGCGCGTTCGGCGACGTGCTGGCCGGCGCCGGCCTGCCCGCGCCGAAATACGGCATGGCAACGACTTTCGCGCAGGCCCGCCGGATCGCCGACGAGATCGGTTATCCGGTGCTGGTGCGGCCGTCGTACGTGCTGGGCGGCCGCGGGATGGAGATCGTCTACGACGACGAGACGCTGGAGGGCTACATCACCCGCGCCACCGAGCTGTCGCCCGAGCACCCGGTGCTGGTCGACCGCTTCCTCGAGGACGCGGTGGAGATCGACGTCGACGCGCTGTGCGACGGCGCCGAGGTCTACATCGGCGGCATCATGGAGCACATCGAGGAGGCCGGCATCCACTCCGGCGACTCGGCGTGCGCGCTGCCGCCGGTCACGTTGGGCCGCAGCGACATCGAGAAGGTGCGCCGCGCCACCGAGGCCATCGCGCACGGCATCGGCGTGATCGGCCTGCTCAACGTGCAGTACGCCCTCAAGGACGACGTGCTCTACGTCCTGGAGGCCAACCCGCGGGCGAGCCGGACCGTTCCCTTCGTCTCGAAGGCCACCGCCGTCCCGCTCGCCAAGGCGTGCGCCCGAATCATGTTGGGCGCCACCATCGCCCAGCTGCGCGGCGAGGGCATGCTGGCGGCGTCCGGGGACGGCGCCCACGCCGCCTGGAACGCCCCGATCGCGGTCAAGGAGGCGGTCCTGCCGTTCCACCGGTTCCGCCGGATCGACGGCGCGGCCATCGATTCGCTGCTGGGCCCGGAGATGAAGTCGACCGGCGAGGTGATGGGCATCGACCGGGATTTCGGCACCGCCTTCGCCAAGAGCCAGACCGCCGCCTACGGCTCGCTGCCGGTCGAGGGCACCGTGTTCGTGTCGGTCGCGAACCGGGACAAGCGGTCCCTGGTGTTCCCGGTCAAGCGCCTGGCCGACCTGGGCTTCCGCGTGCTGGCCACGGAAGGCACCGCGGAGATGTTGCGGCGCAACGGAATTCCGTGCGACGAGGTTCGCAAGCACTTCGAGCCGCCGCAGCCGGGGCGCCCGGCCGTGTCCGCCGTCGACGCGATCAAGGCCGGTGAGGTCGACATGGTGATCAACACGCCGTACGGCAACTCCGGTCCGCGCATCGACGGCTACGAGATCCGTTCGGCCGCGGTGTCGGTCAACATTCCCTGCGTCACCACGGTGCAGGGCGCGTCGGCCGCGATCCAGGGCATCGAGGCGGGCATCCGCGGCGACATCGGCGTCCGGTCCCTGCAGGAACTGCACAGCCTGATGGGCCAGGGCGAAGGCGCCCGATGACGGGTTTCGGCGTCCGCCTGGCCGAGGCGAAGGCGCAGCGCGGCCCGCTGTGCGTGGGCATCGACCCGCATCCCGAGCTGCTCCGCGCCTGGGATCTGCCGACCACCGCCGACGGGCTGGCCGCGTTCTGCGACATCTGCATCGAAGCGTTCGCCGGCTTCGCCGTCGTCAAGCCGCAGGTGGCGTTCTTCGAGGCGTACGGCGCCGCCGGGTTCGCGGTGCTCGAACGCACCATCGCGGCCCTGCGTTCGGCCGGCGTGCTCGTGCTGGCGGACGCCAAGCGCGGCGACATCGGCACCACGATGGCGGCCTACGCCGCCGCCTGGGCGGGCGACTCGCCGCTGGCGGCCGACGCCGTCACGGCCTCGCCGTACCTCGGATTCGGGTCGTTGCGGCCGCTGCTGGAGGCCGCCGCCGCGCATGATCGCGGCGTGTTCGTGCTGGCAGCGACCTCCAACCCGGAGGGCGCGACCGTGCAACGCGCCGCGTTCGACGGCCGCACGGTGGCCCAGCTGGTGGTCGACCAGGCGGCGGTGGTGAACAAGTCGGCGACGCCGTCGGGTCCCGGGTACGTGGGCGTGGTGGTCGGCGCGACGGTGCTCGAGGCGCCCGATCTCAGCGCGCTCGGCGGGCCGGTGCTGGTGCCCGGGTTGGGTGTGCAGGGCGGACGGCCCGACGCGCTCGCCGGGCTGGGCGGGGCGGCGCCCGGTCAGCTGCTGCCCGCGGTGGCCCGCGAGGTGCTGCGGGCCGGGCCGGGCGTGGCCGAACTGCGGGCGGCGGGCGAGCGGATGCTCGACGCCGTCGCCTACCTGGGCGCGCGGTAGCCCGAGCCGGCCCTCAGTCGGACGCTATGGCCGTGCTGGGCCGCGCGGTCTCCACGATCACCGTGGTCGCCTTGACGACCGCCACGGCGACGCTGCCGGGCCGCAACTGCAGTTCCTCGGCGGCCTCGGTGCTCATCAGCGACACGACGGTGAACGGGCCGCACTGCATCTCGACCTGCGACATCACCTTGTCGCTGGTGACCCTGGTGACCAGCCCGACGAAGCGGTTGCGGGCCGAGCTGCCGATGCTCAGGGGGTCCGGCGGCGGCGCGGGGGCGTTGTTCCGGGAAAACCGGGCCAGGTCTTCGCTGGCGATGACCTTGCGGCCCGCCGCGTCGTGGCTGACCGTCAGCGATCCCTGGTTGATCCAGCGCCGTACGGTGTCGTCGCTGACTCCGAGCAGCTCAGCGGCCTGACGGATCCGCAGGTTCGACACCGCTCGATGGTAAACCCGCGGGGTATTAGCTGGCGGCCGTACCAGCGAAGGAGCGTGCCGGCGCCGCGGCGGGACAACACGGGCGCGACACGCGCGACACGCAACGAAAAATGCGTGATCCCCGGCACGAGGCGTTTCGCCGCGCCAGGGACGCCTCTGGGCGTCGCGCCGGCGGCTGGCCGGGCGCCGGGTGAACGGGGGAAAACCCCAGCTCAGCGCGGTTTTTTCGGTTGTCTGCAGCGCGCCGGCCCAGTGTTGGCGCGGTCCGCCTGGGCGGTCATCGCGGACGCCGGGCGGAGGGCATTTTCGGACCACACGCGGGGCTCATGCTGGGAGTTTGTCCCCTGAACCAGGGGGCCGGGTTAGATTTCGTCAGGAGGCCTGAGTACGGTCGTCTCCGCTGGCAGAAGAACCGGCGAGACAAAATGAGATCGATTGAAATTGATTGATCAGATACGGAGGAATCGTGGCCCTTCCCCAGTTGACCGACGAGCAGCGCGCGGCCGCGTTGGAGAAGGCGGCTGCCGCACGTCGAGCACGAGCAGAGCTCAAGGACCGGCTGAAGCGCGGCGGCACCAACCTCACCCAGGTGCTCAAGGACGCCGAGACCGACGAAGTCCTGGGCAAGATGAAGGTTTCTGCGCTTCTCGAGGCGTTGCCGAAGGTGGGCAAGGTCAAGGCGCAGGAAATCATGACTGAGCTGGAGATCGCCCCCACCCGCCGCCTGCGCGGCCTCGGCGACCGCCAGCGCAAGGCCCTGCTGGAAAAGTTCGGCTCCTAGCCCGGCCTCGGCCAACCCGCGCTATGGGCGCAGCAGCCCAGGAGCGCCAGTGAGCGCGAGCGGGGGACCGGACGTCGAGCACGGCACGCGTCCCGCACCACCAGGTAAGGGGCGCGTGGTCGTGCTGTCCGGTCCCTCCGCGGTCGGCAAGTCGACCGTGGTCCGGTGCCTGCGCGAGCGAATCCCGGACCTGCATTTTTCCGTCTCGGCCACGACGCGGGCGCCCCGGCCGGGCGAGGTCGACGGCGTCGACTACCACTTCGTCAGCCCCGCCCGTTTTCAGCAGCTCATCGACGACGGCGCCCTGCTGGAGTGGGCCGAGATCCACGGCGGACTGCACCGCTCGGGCACCCTGGCCGGGCCGGTGCGGACCGCCACCGCGGCCGGAATCCCGGTGCTCATCGAGGTCGACCTGGCCGGCGCCAGGGCGGTCAAGAGGGCAATGCCCGAGGCCATCACCGTGTTCCTCGCGCCGCCCAGTTGGCAGGACCTCGAGGCCAGACTCGTCGGCCGCGGCACCGAGACGCCGGAGGCCATGCAGCGCCGCCTGGAGACCGCCCGCGTGGAAATGGCGGCCCAGGACGACTTCGACGAGGTCGTGGTCAACAGTCAATTGGAGTCTGCGTGCGCGGAATTGGTATCCTTGCTGCTAGGAACTGCGCCGAGTCCGCATGACCCGCCTGGCCAGACCAGGAGCCAGACCAGATCCAATCGAGATTGAGCATTCGAATCATCAGCGGTAGCCAATCCGTTTCGGGGCTCTGACCGCCAAGGAGTTTGACCTAAGTGACTATTCCGCAGTCCGACGCGGCGCTGGCCGCCGTCCCCGACCGGTTCGACCCATCGGCCGGAGGCCAGGGCGCCTACGACACCCCGCTGGGCATCACCAACCCGCCCATCGACGAGCTGGTTGTAGTAGTCGTTGATCTGACGGGCCCGCTTGGCGGCGTAGATCACCAGGGCGTACTTGCTCGACACGCGGTCCAGCAGCTCGTCGATGGGCGGGTTGGTGATGCCCAGCGGGGTGTCGTAGGCGCCCTGGCCTCCGGCCGATGGGTCGAACC
>NZ_LZJW01000180.1 GCF_001667885.1 Mycobacterium scrofulaceum
ACAATCAACGACGCCACTCAGCCATTGGAGGTAAACCCCCGATCAGCCGACTGTCACCAACCTGACTGCCGAGTACAGCTAGCGCTCGGTTTCCGAGTTCCGGTCGGGCGGTAGCGGGCCCTGCAGGGCGGTCTCGGTCGGATCGTCGGCGGCCGCGTCGGGCGGCGCCGCGGGCGCCGGATTCGGCGCCGCGTCCTCGTCGTCGGGCACCGCGACGTTCTCGGTGCGGAACACGAAGAAGAACACCACCCAGCCGATGGCGGAGATGAGCAGCCAGCTGATCAGCCGGTAGATCAGCATGGCCGAGATCGCGTTGGGCAGCGACATGCCGCTGGACACCAGCCCGGGCACCAAGACGGCCTCCACGACCAGCAGCCCGCCCGGCATCAGCGGGATGGTGCCGACGGCGCGCGCGGCGGCGTAGGCCACCGTTAACCCGGCCACCGAGGCGTGATCGCCCGCGGCGTAGGCCGCGAACCCCAGGCAGGCCACGTCGGCGACCCAGTTGAACATCGACCAGCCGAACGCCACCCCCATGTCGCGGCGGCCCAGGCTCACCGATTCCAGCTGCATCAGCGTCTCGCGCCACTTGGCCAGGCCGGTGTCGGCGGGCCGGCCGCGCACGGAGTTGACCCACGACAACACCCGGCAGCCGATCCCGTCGATCAGCTCCGGCCGCGACGCGACCGCCTGGGCGAGCAGCAACAACGTCACGAAGCCGCCGAGGGTGAACAGCAACGAGAACGGGTTGTTCTTCGCGCCGAGGAAGAAGGCCCCGCCCAGCCCCAGCAGCGCCAGACCCACGGCCTGCAGGACGCCCGCCATCACCAGCTGCCACGACGCCACCACCGTCGAGGCGCCCCAAATCCGTTGCTGCCGAAGCAAAAAGGTCGCCGACAACACCGGACCGCCGGGCAGCGTGGTGCTCAGCGAGTTGGCGGCGTAGACGGCGGCCTCCGACCGCAACTGCTTGACGTGCACGCCGGCCGAGCGCAGCAGCGTCCGCTGGATCTGCGCGAAGCTGTGCATCGACGCGGCCGACGCCGCCACCGACGCCAGCAACCACCACCAGTTCGCCTCGTACAGGCTCATCCACGCCTTCGCGAGCTGATGCCAGCCGAGGGCGACCTCCACCGCAAGCACGATCGCGACGATCCCGAGGATCAGCCAGCGCACCCACCAGTACTTCCCGCGCGGGGCCTCTTCGCGCGGGAAGTCGAGATTGCGGGCGGGTGCGTCGTGCGACACGTGATTTAGGGTAACGGTGCAGGTGGCGCGGGGATCGCCGCGCGGCGCCGACCGTGTCGCCGTCGTAACCGGATCGTGCCGACGCAGCCGCGCACGCCCGCCGCGCGGACGTTTGGCGGTGCCCCGCGCCGGATAGGCTCACCCCATGCCGGCAAACCCCGACGACGCTTCGGTCGAACCCATTGTCCGCAAGACCGCAGCCTGGGCCTGGCGTTTGCTGGTCATCCTTGCCGCGCTGATCGCGCTGCTGTGGGTGGTGAAGAAGCTCGAGGTGATCGTCGTCCCCGTACTGGTGGCGCTGCTGCTCAGCGCGCTGCTGTTGCCGGTCGTCGACTGGCTCGACCGTCGCGGCCTGCCGCGGGGCGGGGCGGTGGCCCTGGTGTTGCTCGGTGGCTTCTCCATCCTGGGCGGCATCTTGGCGTTCGTCGTCAACCAGTTCATCGACGGTCTGCCGGGCCTGACCGAACAGGTGACCCGCAGCATCGAGTCGACGCGGCGCTGGCTGATCAACGGGCCGGCGCATCTGCGCCGCGAACAGATCGACAACGCGGGCAACGCCGCGATCGAGGCGCTGCGCAACAATCAGACCAAGCTGGAAAGCGGCGCCCTGTCCACCGCGGCGACGATCACCGAACTCGTCACGGCGGCGGTGCTGGTGCTGTTCACGCTGATCTTCTTCCTCTACGGCGGCCGCAACATCTGGGCGTACGTGTCCAAGATCTTCCCGGCCGACGTCCGGGACCGGGTGGGCGAGGCGGGCCGGGCCGGCTACGGCTCGCTGACCGCATATGTGCGGGCCACCTTCCTGGTGGCGCTCACCGACGCGGCCGGCGTCGGTACCGGCCTGGCGATCATGGGCATCCCGCTGGCGCTGCCGCTGGCCTCGCTGGTCTTCCTCGGCGCCTTCGTCCCGCTGATCGGTGCGCTGGTCTCGGGCCTGCTGGCGGTGGTGGTCGCCCTGCTCGCCAAAGGGATTGTGTACGCGCTGATCACGCTCGGTCTGCTGATCGCGGTGAACCAGCTGGAGGCGCACGTGCTGCAACCGCTGGTGATGGGCCGCGCGGTCTCGATCCACCCGCTCGCGGTGGTGCTCGCCATCGCCGCCGGCGGCGTGCTCGGCGGGATCGTCGGTGCGCTGCTGGCGGTCCCGACGGTCGCGTTCCTCAACAACGCGTTCCAGGTGCTGTTCGCCAAGGATCCGGCCGCCGAGGCCGAGAAACAGACCGAGGAGGCCGACGAGGGCGGCGCGATCGTGCAGGCGGAGCCGGACGAGCCGGCGACCACGTCGGACTGAGGCCTACAGCCGGCCCTCGCGGCGCAGCAGGTCCTGCGCGGACAGGCCGCCGCCGGAACGCCGGCGCTGGCGCGCGTCACCGTTGTCGCCCCGGGTGTTCATCTTTTCCGTTGCCGCGTCGGAGTCGTTGCCCTCGGGCCGCGGGAAGGCGGTCGTGGGTTCGGCCGCGTCGTCGGCAGTGTCGTCAGAACGGTTGGCGGGCACCGGAATTGCGCGCGTCTGGCCGCTGGACGGTGGCGGCGGCGGGGCAGCGGGTCGCGGCGGCGCCGGCGGCGCGGGATTGGCGGGACGCTCATGGGCCCCGGCGGAGTTCGGCACGGACAGCCGCGTCGTCTGAGCCTCCGTCGGCTGACCCGTCCGAGCCTGCATGCGGGAGGTGTTGGCGGCGTCAGCCGGGGGCGCCGCGGGGCGCGTCCCCGCGCCCGCGGGCACTTCCGCCGCGGGTTCGGGCGGACCCGGCCGGGTCGCCCGCGACGGCTCGAGCGCCGCGGGGTGGGTGGGGTCGTGCGGCGGGCGCGGCCCGGCGGCGACCAGGCTGGCCGCCACCGGGGGCCGCGCGGGCCGCCCGTTGAGGGTCGGCCGCTTGCGCTCGTCGGGCAGGTCGATCTCGCCGAGCCCGATCTTGTTCTGCAGCCGCCTGGCCCAGCGCGGCGCCCACCAGCAGTCGTCGCCGAGCAGTTTCATCACCGACGGCACCAGGAACATCCGGACCACGGTCGCGTCCAGCAACAGCGCCGCCATCAGGCCGAACGCCAGGTATTTCATCAGCACCAGGTCGGAGAACACGAAGGAACCGGCGACCACGGCCAAGACCAGCGCGGCGGCCGTGATCAGGCGCCCGGTCGTCGCGGTGCCGATCCGGATGGCCTCGGCGGTCGACATGCCGCGTTCGCGCGCCTCGACCATGCGGGACACCAGGAACACCTCGTAGTCGGTGGCCAGACCGAAGCCCACGGCGACGACGAGCGCGATCACCACCACCATCAGCGGGGTCGGCGTGAAATTCAGCCAATGCGACAGGTGCCCGTCGACGAAGATCCACGTCAGGATGCCCATCGTGGACCCGAGCGTCAGCGCGCTCATCACCGCGGCCTTGACCGGCAACACCACCGACCCGAACGCCAAGAACATCAACAGCATGGTCGCGCCCAGCAGCAGCACGAGCATCAGCGGCGCCTTGTCGAACAGGCTGTGGATGCTGTCCTGCTCCAGG
This sequence comes from Mycobacterium scrofulaceum, assembly GCF_001667885.1. Classification (GTDB taxonomy): domain Bacteria; phylum Actinomycetota; class Actinomycetes; order Mycobacteriales; family Mycobacteriaceae; genus Mycobacterium; species Mycobacterium scrofulaceum_C. The sequence continues at coordinate 3,756 of NZ_LZJW01000180.1, forward strand.
GCCGGTGTGCCGCCGACATAGAGGTTGAGCCCCTTCGGGGGGTTCACGGCCCGCAGTTCGGCGATCTTCTTGGCGGCATCGTTCTTGTTGACCAGGCCGTTCTGGATCACCCGCACCGAATCGTCCTTGGGCACGGTCGTCCCGTTCGGGCCGCTGACGCACGGGTTGCCGGCGATGGCCGGGCACGGCCGCTCCTGCCACTGCTTGTCGGTGAAGCCGCCGATCGAAGAGATCCGGTTGCGGATGTCGGCCACCTGCTGGTCGGTGACCCTGCTGCCGTTGGTGCTCTGGATCACCACCGTCAACTGTTCGGTCCGGTAGCCGGGGAATTGCTTGTCGAAGTGCTCCTGGGCCAGGCGCACCGAATTGTTTGGCGGCAAATACTTTTCGCTCATGCCGCCGAACGACAGGTTGCCCAGCGGGATGACGAGCAGGATCATGCCGACCGCGATCGGGATGGCGAACGCCAGCGGTCGCTTCATCACCCAGTTGACCAGCTTGCCCCAGAAGCCGGCCTCGACCTCTTCGCGGGTCTTGGTCTTCTGCAGCCGGTCCGCGAGCCAGTTCAGGTAGGCGCGCGACCACTTCCAGTTCCGCAGGAACGGCACCCGGAACGCGGTCCGCACGCCCAGCGCGTCGACGTGCCGGCCGAGGATGCCCAGGCAGGCCGGCAGGAACGTGATCGACAGCAGCGCGGCGAGCCCCACCGCGGCGAAGATGGCATAGGTCAGCGAATGCACGAAGCCCTGCGGCAACACCAGCAGGCTGGCGCTGGACGCGATGATCAGCACCGCGGAGAACGTCACCGTGCGTCCGGCCGTCATCACGGTTCTTCGCACCGCGGCCTCGGTGTCGTAGCCTTCGGCGATCTCCTCCCGGAACCGGCTCACCACGAACAGGCCGTAGTCGATCGCGATACCCAGGCCGATCAGGGACACCACCGGCTGGGCGAAGAAGTGCACCGGCCCGAACACGGCGACCAGGCGCAGGATGCCGAGCGAGCCGGCGATGCTCAGGCCGCCCACGATGGCCGGCAGGCCGGCGGCGACGGCGCCCCCGAACACCAGGAACAATACGACGGCCACCAGCGGCACCGCGAGGACCTCCATGCGCCGCTGGTCGGTCGCGATGGTGCCGGTCAGGGCGTTGGCGATCGGCTCCAGGCCGGCCAGCTCCACCGCGCCGTCGTTGAGCTTCTGCAGACCCGGCGCGATGGCCTTGTAGTTGTTGAGGATCGTGTCGTCGTCGTCGCCCTTGAGCGGTATGGACACGAAGGTGTGCTTGCGGTCCTCGCTGACCATGCCCTTGATCAGGGGGTTGGTGCTGTCGGGCGCGGCCAGCCAGCCGGCCCAGCCGACGACCTGGTCGGGATGGTCGGTCTTGAACTTGTTCAGCTCGGCAACGACCTTGTCCCGCCACGCCGCGTCGTTGACGGTCTGCCCGTTGGGGGCGGTGAAGGTGGCCACCACGTGGCTGGTCCGGTCCCGGCCGTAGGTCTTGTCGCCCAGCACCGAGGCCTTCACCGATTGGCTGCCCTCGTCGTAGAAGCCACTCTGTGTGACATGCTTGCCCAGGCTCATCCCGAAGACGCCACCCAGCAGGCACAGAGCTACCGTGACCCCGATCACGATGTACCGGTAGCGGTACACAGTTCGACCCCACCAGGCGAACACGCAAGCTCCTTACTGGATCGTTGACGACCCGCGTGGTGTCATTCGGTTTTCCAAGCCAGTGTCACACACGCGCGGTCAACAGAGCGGACAGCGGCCGGAACGGCTGCAGCCATGCTCCCTGGTCAGGCAGCGAATCTAGGCCGATTCGCGGCAACGGCTCCCGGAACACACCGTTGATGTCTTCCAGGTCGACAAAGTCCAAGGTATCCGACGCTAGCGCCCAACTCGCGTGTTCGCGAAATCCGATGACCTGGACGGCGACTCCGCTGCGTGCTATTTCCTCCAGCGGTTGACGAAACGCCTGCCCGTCGGCCGAAGCCACCACCAGGGCCGCCAGCCCCTGGCTGCGCCGCAGCTCGATGTGGGCGAGCATGTCACGATCGACGTCGCTGTCCTCGTCGATCTTCGGTTTGGCGAACACCGCGAACCCCACGTTGCGCAGCGCATCCACCCAGGGGCGGACGACTTCGGCGCTGCCCGGCGCGATGTTGGTGAAGACGGTGGCCTCGGGTTCGACCACGACGCCCGGGCGGCTCGCGCTGACCTCGGCCGTGCGCGCCAGCAGCCAGCGCCCCAGGGCGTCGAACCGCGGCCGTTCCAGGGCGGTCGGCCGCCGGCCCAGGATCGAGCCGAGCCCCATGTCGAGGTTGGGGGCGTCCCACACCAGCAACACGCGGCCGCCCGGCGGTGTGAAGCTCCCGAGCGACGCGTCGTCGGACAACACCGCCACGGGCTCAACCGCCGCGGTCTGTTCTTCCGCCAGGCTCATGGTCATCGCCTACTCGTGTCGTAGCCAGATGAATTCGGTGACGGCGCTGCCCGCCTCGTGGGCCTTCGTCTCGTACTTGGTGGTCGGCCGTTCCACCGAGATCGGGAGCCTGCTCGCGGGGTCGGCGCGGCGTAGCCGCGGTTCGGCATCACCGACGGCGCCGATGTGCTCGGCGTAGCCGGGGTGGTCCGTCGCTGCATGCAGGACACCACCAGGGAGTAACCGGTCGGCGATCAGGCCAACCGTCCCCGGCTGCAGAAACCGGCGCTTGTGGTGGCGGGCCTTCGGCCAGGGGTCGGGGAAGAAGACGCGGACCCCGGTCAGCGAGCGCGGCGGGATCAGCCGCTGCAGCACGTCGACGCCGTTGCCGCGGATCATGCGGATGTTGCGGATGCCCTCGCGGTCGATCGCGCACAGCAGCTGCGCCAGCCCCCGCTTGTAGATCTCCACCGCGATCACATCTATATCGGGTTCGTCCTTGGCCATCGCCAGTGTCGAGGTGCCGCTGCCGCAACCGATCTCGAGGACCAGCGGCGCCTCGCGGCCGAACCACGCGCGGGTGTCCAGCGCCGGCTCCCCGCCGCCGTCGCCCGCCCCCGGCGGGGTGCCGACGGACAGGCCCAGCTCGGGCCACAGCCGGTCCCACGTCTGGCGCTGCGCATCGGAAAGCGCGGAGCGCCGGGAGCGGAACGTCGATGCCGGGAGATAGCGCTGGTCGCGACGGGCGTCCGATTCCTCCTGCGGCGCGGCGTGACAGACTCCCACCCCGGGTTGCGCATGCATTTGTCCATGGTGGCGCATAAACCAGTGATGTAGCCGCCCCTGGTCCAGATTGATACCCAACAGTTGCCTTCAGCTGGTAACAGTCAGACGGTGGCTCGCATCAAAGTGACGCAAGTGCCACCATTCGGTGGGACCCGACCGGCCCCCGGGTCGGATCCAGCGAACCGAACGCGAGACATGAGGGGACGATGAGGGGACAAGGACACCAGGACTTCGTCGACGAGCTGGCGCGATTCGCCGCCGGCCACCCCGACCCGCGCGTGACGGCGATCGCGACGCGAACCGGCGCCCCCCTGGGTGTGCTCGTTCGCGGGCGCCCCGGCGTGGGGCGCGGCACCGTCGCCCGCGCGCTGGACCGCGCCGGCGCCTCGGCGGGCATCGCGGTGACCACCGACGGCGGCCGTCGCGCCGACGTTGTCGTGCAGGTGCTCACCGAGGTGGTCAAGCCGGAAGACGTCGACGCGGTCGCCGGCGCCGGGCGCCCGGTGCTGGCGGTGCTGAACAAGGCGGACCTGGCCGGTTCCCTCTCGGGCGGGGACGGCCCGATCGCGGCGGCGCGTGCCCGCTGCGCGGGGCTGGCGGCCCTGGTGGGTGCGCCGATGGTCCCGATGAGCGGCGTGCTCGCGGTGGCCGCGCTCGACGACCTGGACGACGCGTTGTGGGCGGCGCTGCGGACGCTCGCCGCACACCCAGGAGCGGCCGACTGCCTCGACGGGTCGTTCGCCGGGTTCCTGGCGGCCGACAACCCCCTACCGGCCGACGTGCGGCTGCGCTTGCTGGACACCCTGGACCTATTCGGTATCGCGCTGGGGGTCGCCGCGGCCCGGCAGGGCCGGTCGGCCGCGCAGTTGCGGGCCCTGCTGCGCCGGACGAGCGGGATCGACGCCGTCGTGTCGCACATCTCGGTCGCCGGCGCCGAGGCGCGTTACCGGCGGGTGTGCGACGCCGTCGCGGACCTGGAAGTCCTGGCCGTCGGCCCGGGCGAGGCAGCGGAGCGGATCGGCGCGTTCCTATCCCACGACGACACGGTGGTGGCGCGGATGGCGGCGGCCGTCGACCTGGCCGAGGCGGCGGGGCTGGACCCCGACATCGCGCAGCCCGCCGACTGGGACCGCGACCCGTCCGCGCACCTGCCACGGGCGGTGCGGTGGCAACGCTACAGCCGCGCGACCTCCAGCGACCTGCACCGCGCCTGCGGCGCCGACATCGCGCGGGGATCGATGCGGCTGTGGTCGCGGGCCTGCGGGTCGCTGCCGGGGGACTGGCGGTGAGCGCCGACAAGCCCGCCGATCCGGTCGCCCAGGTGGACGCCCTGGTCGCGAGCATCGGGCCGGCGCTGGATCCCCCCGCGGTGCATCGCCGCGACGTGGTGCTGGTGACCGGACCGTGGCTGGCCGGCGTCAGCGCGGTGGCCGCGGCGCTGCGCGAACGGCTGCCCGAGCACAAGTTCGTCGAGTCGGCGGATCTGGGACCCGGCGACGTGCCGCTGGCCGTGGTGTTCGTCGTCTCGGCGGCGGCGCAGCTCACGCCGTCCGACTGCGCGTTGCTGGACGCCGCGGCCGCGCATACCGACGCGGTGGTGGGCGTGGTGTCGAAGATCGACGTGCACCGGGGCTGGCGTGACGTCCTGGCCGCCGATCGCGAGGCGCTGGCCGGTCACGCGCCGCGCTACGGCGGGGTCGCCTGGGTGGGCGCGGCCGCGCTGCCCGACCTCGGCGAGCCGATCGTCGACGACCTGGCGGAGGCCGTCGCTGCGCGGCTGGCGGACCCCGAGCTCGCCCGTCGAAACAGGTTGCGCGCGTGGGAGTCTCGGCTCGCGACGGTCGCGCAGCGGTTCGACCGCGAGGCCGACGGTGCGGGGCGCCGGGCGCGGGTGGACGCGTTGCGTGACGAGCGCAGCACCGCCTTGCGGCAGCGGCGGGAGGCGAGAACCGAGCGCACCGTCACGCTGCGCGGTCAGATCCAGCAGGCGCGCGTCCAGCTGTCCCACTTCGCGCGCAACCGGTGTTCGTCGGTGCGCAGCGAGTTGCAGGAAGATGCCGCGGGGCTGTCCCGGCGCGAAATGCCGGGCTTCGAGGCGCACGCGCGTGGCCGGCTGGACGAGGTGGTGGCCGAGGTGAACGAGGGCACCGCCACCCACCTCGCGGACGTCGCGCAGGTGGTGGGGGTCGCGACGGCCCTGCCGCCCGTCGAGCAGCTGCCGACGGTCGATGTCCCGCCGCCCCCGCTGAAATCGCGGCGGCACGAGACGTGGCTGATGATGCTGCTGGGCGCCGGGTTCGGCCTGGGCGTGGCGCTGACCCTGAGCCGGCTGATGAGCGGGCTGGCCGCTCGGCTCAGCTCGGCCCTGTCGGTGGTCGCGGCGGTCACCTGCGTGGCGATCGGCCTGGCGGTCACCCTGCTGGTGATCCACATCCGCAGCCTGCTGCGCGACCGGGCGCTGCTCGACCGCTGGGCGGGCGACGTGACCTCCTCGCTGCGGTCGGTGGCCGAGGAGCTGGTCGCCACCCGCGTTCTGGTCGCCGAGTCGGTGCTCAGCAAAGCGGTGCTGGCCCAGGACGAGGTCGAGAACGCCCAGGTGAGCGACCAGGTCAACGCCATCGACCGCGAGCTGCGCGCGCACGCCCTGGCGGCGTCGCAGGACGCCGCCGTGCGGGACCGGGAGCTGCCCACGGTGCTGGCGGCCCTGGAGGCGGTGCGTGCAGAACTGGGCGAAGCGGGTATATCTACACCCGACGATTCCGATTTGACCGTGGAAAAAGCCGCGGCGGACGAAGCAACCGAAAAACCGGCTTCTTTCAGCGGTGATGGCGACGCAGGGGAATCTTCTGAATCGTTGCTGTGAGAAGGCTTATACCTGCCCGAGGCTTCCCCGACAAGGTGCTCACGATAACCTGTAGTTAACGCCACCATTCAAGCAGCTGTGTGGTCGAGCACATACGCAATTGAAGAGTTGTACGAGTACGCAGAAGGATTCAGGAGATTTCGATGACCTCAGCGACCATTCCCGGTTTGGACACCGCGCCCACCAACCATCAGGGGCTGCTGTCGTGGGTACGGGAGGTCGCCGAGCTCACTCAGCCTGAGCGCGTGGTGTTCACCGACGGCTCCGCCGAAGAGTTCGATCGGCTGGCCGCCGAGCTGGTCGAGGCGGGCACGTTCACGAAGCTGAACGAGAAGAAGCACCCCAACTCCTACCTGGCGTTGTCCGACCCGTCGGATGTCGCGCGGGTCGAGTCGCGGACCTTCATCTGCTCCGAGCGCGAGATCGACGCCGGCCCCACCAACAACTGGATGGATCCGGCCGAGATGCGGGCGCTGATGACCGACCTGTACCGCGGCTGTATGCGGGGCCGCACCATGTATGTGGTGCCGTTCTGCATGGGCCCGCTCGGCGCGGACGACCCCAAGCTGGGCGTGGAGATCACGGACTCGGAGTACGTCGTCGTCTCCATGCGCACGATGACCCGGATGGGCAAGGCCGCCCTGGAGAAGATCGGCGACGACGGGTTCTTCGTCAAGGCGCTGCACTCGGTGGGGGCGCCGCTGGAGCCCGGCCAGAAGGACGTGCCATGGCCGTGCAACGACACCAAGTACATCACCCACTTCCCGGAGACCCGCGAGATCTGGAGCTACGGCTCCGGCTACGGCGGCAACGCCCTGCTGGGCAAGAAGTGCTACTCGCTGCGCATTGCCTCGGCGATGGCCCACGACGAGGGCTGGCTGGCCGAGCACATGCTGATCCTCAAGCTGATCTCCCCCGAGAACAAGGCGTACTACTTCGCCGCCGCCTTCCCGTCGGCGTGCGGTAAGACCAACCTCGCGATGCTGCAGCCGACCATCCCGGGCTGGCGCGCCGAGACCCTGGGCGACGACATCGCCTGGATGCGCTTCGGCAAGGACGGCCGGCTGTACGCGGTCAACCCGGAGTTCGGCTTCTTCGGCGTCGCGCCGGGTACCAACTGGAAGTCCAACCCCAACGCGATGCGCACCATCGCCGCCGGCAACACCGTGTTCACCAACGTCGCGCTGACCGACGACGACGAGGTGTGGTGGGAAGGCCTGGAGGGCGAGCCCGACCACCTGATCGACTGGAAGGGCAACGACTGGTACATCCGCGAGACGGAAACCAAAGCGGCCCACCCGAACTCGCGGTACTGCACGCCGATGTCGCAGTGCCCGATCCTGGCGCCGGAGTGGGACGACCCCCAGGGCGTGCCGATCTCGGGAATCCTGTTCGGCGCCCGCCGCAAGACCACGGTGCCGCTGGTGACGCAGGCCCGCGACTGGCAGCACGGCGTCTTCATGGGAGCCACCATGGGCAGCGAGCAGACCGCCGCCGCCGAGGGCAAGGTCGGCACGGTGCGCCGCGACCCGATGGCCATGCTGCCGTTCCTGGGCTACCACGTCGGTGACTACTTCCAGCACTGGCTCGACCTCGGCAAGAATTCCGACGAGTCCAAGCTGCCGAAGGTGTTCTTCGTCAACTGGTTCCGCCGCGGCGAGAAGGGCGAGTTCCTGTGGCCGGGCTTCGGTGAGAACAGCCGCGTGCTGAAGTGGATCGTCGACCGCATCGAGCACCGGGCCGGCGGCCAGGACACCCCGATCGGCATCGTGCCGACCGCGGCCGACCTGGACCTGGACGGCCTCGACGTCGAGGACGGAGACGTCGCGAAGGCGCTCGCGGTCAACCCCGCCGAGTGGCGCGAAGAGCTGCCTCTGATCGAGGAGTGGTTCGAGTTCGTCGGCGACAAGCTGCCCACCGGCGTCAAGGACGAGTTCGAGGCGCTCAAGCAGCGGCTGGCCGACGCCGACTAGCTAGCCCGGGCGGTTCTCACGCCCGCCGAGACCGGCTGCTCTTCTTGTCCGCGTACATCAATTCGTCGGCCTGAGCCAGCAATTCGTCCAGCGTCGCGTGCTCGGCGACGGGCGCCTGCACCAGGCCGATGCTGGCCGACAGCCGGTAGGGGCGGTCTTTGGTCGCGTTGAAAGAGCGGAACGCCTCGGCGAGCCGTTGCTTGACCGCCGCCGTGCCGGCGTCGCGTTCGGTGACCATGACGCAGAATTCGTCGCCGCCGAGGCGGGCGACGATGTCGGACTCGCGCCGCACCCGGCGCAGCACCTCGGCGACGTCCTTGATCAGCGCGTCGCCGACGTCGTGCCCCTGCTCGTCGTTGACCCGCTTGAGCCCGTCGACGTCGAGGAAGGCGAGCACGCAGTTGTGGCCGAGCTGGTGCGCCCCGCGCAGCTTCTGCTCGGCCAACAGATAAAAGCCGCGGCGATTGTTGAGCCCGGTCAGCTCGTCGGTGATCGACAGCCGGCTGATCTCCTCGTTGGCACTCTCCAGCTCGGCGGTGCGGTCGCGCACCCGCTGTTCGAGCTCCGAGTAGAGCGCGACGTTCTCCATGGCGATCGACGTCGAATCCGCCAGGGCTTGCAGCAGGCGCACCTCCTGCTCGGACGGCGGGTGCCGGTGCGCCCAGTAGTTGCCGATCGCCCCGATCGGGTCGAGCTTGCGGATCGGGACCATCACCAGGCTCTTGACGAACGTCGCGCGGTAAATGCCTTGGGGGATCCGTGGATCGCGGTAGACGTCCGGGATGATCGCCGCCTCCCGGTTGCGCATCGCCCAGCCGCTGATGCAGATCTCGATCGGGAAGCGGCTGCCCTTCCAGAGGGGGGCGATCGCGTCCTCGTCGGCGTAGTAGCAGCTGTCCTCGTCGCGCAACACGAATGTGGCGCCGTCGCAGCCGGTGAGCTCGCGCGCCGAGGTCCGGACGATGCGCTGGATTTCCGGCAGGCTGCGCGCCAGCGACAGTTCCTGGACCGCCTGCAACAGGCGCTCCATGCCGTCGACATAGTCGTAGACGCCGAATTGGCCGTTCGGTGAGCAGCACGCCGCGGGTGCGGACAACCGCTCAGCCGCCTCCATGTGTACCTCCGTACGAAGACCGACCGGCCGCTTTCGTCGCGGCGTCGTCCAAGGCAAAGTACCTTACCCCGGTCGGCGTTGCAGGACTGCCGATCCGGTGGTCCGTCGCCCGGTGGCCACTCCATCACCCGACCACTTGACACCCGTCAAGTTTTTCGGCGGTACAGTCTGCGCATGCAGATTCGCGAGTACCTCGGCGCCGGCAAGCCCGCCGTCATTCTTCACCCGTCCGGCACGGTCATCACCTTCGACGAACTCGAGGCGCGGGCCAACCGGCTGGCCCACTACTTTCGGCGGGCCGGCCTCGTCGAGGGCGACGCGGTCGCGATCCTGATGGAGAACAACGAACACATCCACGCCGTGATGTGGGCGGCGCGGCGCAGCGGCCTGTACTACGTGCCGATCAACACCCACCTGACCGCGGCCGAGGCCGCCTACATCATCGACAACAGCGCCGCCAAGGCGATCATCGGGTCGGCGGCGCTGCGCAAGACGTGCGAGAACCTGGCCGAGCACCTCAGCGGCGGTCTGCCCGAGCTGCTGCTGATCGGCGACGACGACCTCGAGGGCTGGCAGCGCTACCCCGAATGCGTTGCGGGCGAACCCGACACCCCGATCGACGACGAGCGCGAGGGCGACCTGCTGCAGTACTCGTCGGGCACCACCGGCAGGCCCAAGGGCATCAAACGCGAACTGCCGCACGTTCCGCCGTCGGAGGCGCCCGGCATGATGTCGGCGCTGGTGAGCTTCTGGATGAACCCGGACTCGGTCTACCTCAGCCCGGCGCCGCTGTATCACACGGCGCCGTCGGTGTGGTCGATGAGCGCGCAGGCCGGCGGGGTCACGACGGTGGTGCTGGAGAAATTCGATGCCGAGGGCTGCCTTGACGCCATCCAGCGGCACCGCGTCACACACGGCCAGTTCGTCCCCGCGATGTTCACCCGCATGATGAAACTGCCTGAGGCGGTGCGTAAGTCGTACGACCTGTCCAGCCTGCAGCGGGTGATGCACGCGGCGGCGCCGTGCCCGGTGGAGATCAAGAAGCAGATGATGGACTGGTGGGGGCCGATCATCGACGAGTACTACGCCTCCTCGGAGGCGCACGGGTCGACGTTGATCACCGCGGAAGAATGGCTGACGCACCCCGGTTCGGTCGGCAAGCCCATGGGGGGCGCCGTGCACATCCTCGACGAGAACGGCAACGAGCTGCCACCCGGGCAGGCCGGCGAGATCTACTTCGAGGGTGGCTATTCGTTCGAATACCTCAACGACCCCACGAAAACCGCCGCCTCCCGCGACAAGCACGGGTGGGCCACCGTCGGCGACATCGGCTACCTCGACGAGGAGGGGTATCTGTACCTGACCGACCGGCGCCACCACATGATCATCTCGGGCGGGGTGAACATCTACCCGCAGGAGGCCGAGAACCTCTTGGTCACCCACCCGAAGGTGTTGGACGCGGCGGTGTTCGGGGTGCCCGACGACGAGATGGGGCAACGCGTGCTGGCGGCCGTGCAGACCGTCGACCCGGGCGACGCCACCGAGGAGTTCGCCGACGAACTGCTGACCTGGCTGCGAGACCGCTTGGCGCACTACAAGTGTCCGAAATCGATCGCGTTCGAGGCGCAGCTGCCGCGCACCGACACCGGCAAGCTCTACAAGAACGGGCTGATCGAGAAATACTCGGTGTGACCCATGCTCCAGGTGGTGGACCTGGCGAGCCCGCCGGATGCCGGCCCCGCATCCCCGCCGGGGGTGATCCTGGCACACGGCGCCGTCGCCGACCTCGCCCGTTGTGAATCCTGGCTTCAGGCAGCGACTTTCACCCTGACCGAGGGCCGCTGCGACGATCGCCGGGCGGTCACCGTCGAATCGGTCCCCGACGCGCTGGCCGAGCTGACCGCGCGCTGTCACCGTTGGCCGCAGGCCAGCAGCGTCTGTGACGACGTGCTGCGCGGGGTGAACCCCGGCGGCCCGGCGCTGGCCGCGGTGGTGACCGAATCGCTGGCCTACTCGACCCTGCAGGCCGGCCCCGAATTCGCGCGTTGGCTGGGTGAACGCGGTCCGGCCCGGATGCCCGAGATCGCCGACCCCGTGCTGGCCGAGCGGGACGGCGACACCCTGCGCATCGCCTTCAACCGGCCGCAGCGCCACAACGCGTTTTCCACCGACGCCCGCGCCGCGCTGCTGGAGGCGCTGACCGTCGCGCAACTGGACCCGTCGGTGACCGGGATCGTGTTGCGCGGCAATGGACCGTCGTTCTGTAGCGGGGGCGACCTCGCCGAGTTCGGCACCTTCGCCGACCCGGCGAGCGCGCACCTGGCCCGCACCCGGCACAGCCCCGCGCTGGCGCTGGACGCGCTCACCGCCCGGCTGGGCCGCGCCTGCCGGGCGGAGGTGCACGGCCGCGTGCTGGGCAGCGGCCTGGAGATGGCGGCGTTCTGCGGACGGGTGACCGCGCGGGAGGATTCGGTGTTCGGGTTACCCGAACTCGAGCTGGGGCTGATCCCCGGCGCCGGAGGGACGCTCAGCGTCACCCGCCGGATCGGCCGGTGGCGCACCGCCTATCTCGTGCTGTCCGGGCGCACCATCGACACCGGCACCGCGCTGGCCTGGGGCCTCGTGGACGCGACGGAACCCTAAAGCCTTGTCAGAAGCCGGAATACGTCGTGGTGGTGGTGGACGGCAGGTTCGAGACGGCGATCACGCCGATGGCCACGTAGAGGATCACCATGATCACGGCGAACACAGCGCCGGCGATGGCGCCGATGATGGCCCACTTCTTGGCGTTGTCGGCGGCGGCCTGCGCCTCGGCATACCGGCCCTGGGACCAGAGTCCGGACACCTTGGTGGAGTACACGATCGACACGATTCCGAACGGCAGACAGCACAGCACGGTGCACAGGATGGCCCAGACGAGGTAGTTGTCCGGCTCCTGCTGGCCCGGCCAGCCCGGTTGCGGCGGTTGCCAACCCGGCTGCTGACCCGGCCAACCGGGCTGCTGGCCCTGCCAACCCGGCGGCTGCCCCTGCCATTCCGGCTGCTGGCCCTGCCATTCCGGCGAGCCTTCGTACGGCCCTGGGGGATAACTCATGGCAGCCGACTTTCTTTCGTCGCAGTAACTTTTACTCCCGAGCCGCTTTGCTGGTGGCAGAAGTCAGGCAAATATACAGCACGCCATGGCGTCAAGCCCGCACATTCTCCTGCTCAGATGCCGCCGCGCGCGACCAGCTGCCCGGCGATCACGTTGCGCTGAATCTCGTTGGTGCCCTCCCCGACGATCATCAGCGGCGCGTCGCGGAAGTAGCGCTCCACGTCGTATTCGCACGAGTAGCCGTAGCCGCCGTGAATCCGCACGGCGTTCAGCGCGATCTCCATCGCCACTTCGGAGGCGAACAGTTTGGCCATGCCCGCCTCCATGTCGCAGCGCTCGCCGCTGTCGTAGCGCTCGGCGGCGTAGCGGGTGAGCTGACGGGCGGCGGTCAACTTGGTCGCCATGTCGGCCAGGTAGTTGCCCACCGACTGATGCTTCCAGATCGGCCGTCCGAAGCTCTCCCGCTGCTGTGCGTAGGCCAGCGCGTCCTCGAGGGCCGCCGTGCCCACGCCGAGCGCCCGGGCGGCGACTTGAATGCGGCCCGTCTCGAGGCCCTTCATCATTTGCGAAAACCCCTCGCCCATCCGGCCGCCCAGCACCGCCGATTCCGGCGCCCGGAAGTCGTCGAAGGACAGCTCGCAGGATTCGACACCCTTGTAGCCGAGCTTGGGCAGGTCCCGTGACACGGTCAGGCCCGGGCCGTGCTGGACGAGCACGATCGAGATGCCGCGATGGCGCGGTGTGGCATTCGGATCGGTCTTGCACAGCAGCGCGATCAGATCGGACCGCCGCGCGTTGCTGATCCACGTCTTGGCGCCGTTGATCCGCAGGGCCCCGGCGCCGTCGGGCAGCGCCGTCGTCGTCATGTTCTGCAGGTCCGAGCCGCCGCCGGGCTCCGTCAACGCCATGGTGGCCCGCACCTCGCCGGTCGCCATCGCCGGCAGGTACGCCCGCTTCTGTTCCTCGGTGCCGAACAGCGTCAGCAGCTTGGCGACCACGGTGTGACCGCCCATCGCACCGGCCAGGCTCATCCAGCCGCGCGCCAATTCCTCGGTGACCCGCACGTAGCACGGCATCGACACCGGCGAACCGCCGTATTCCTCGGGAATCGCCAGGCCGTAGACGCCGATCCGCTTCATCTGCTCGATCCACGCCTCCGGATAGGTGTTGGCGTGTTCGACCTCCCGGACGGTCGGTTTGACGTCACGGTCGATGAACGCCCGCACCGTGGCGACCAGCATCTCTTCTTCGTCGTTCAGCTCACTTCTCACGTGTGCCATATTGGCCCCGTGACATATGCGCATGTACGGGAGGGCGGGCCGTACTTCGACGACCTCTCGGTCGGTCAGGTCTTCGACTGGGCGCCGGCGATCACGCTGTCCTCGGGATTGGCCGCCGCCCACCAGGCGATCGTGGGGGATCGGCTGCGGCTCGCGCTGGACGCCGGGCTCTGCGGCGCCGTCACCGGCCTGGCCGCCCCGCTGGCGCATCCGGCGCTGGTCTGCGATGTGGCGATCGGTCAGTCGACGCTGGCCACCCAGCGGGTCAAGGCCAACCTGTTCTACCGTGGGCTGACGTTCCACCGGTTCCCGGTCATCGGGGACTCCTTGTACACCCGCACGGAAGTGGTTGGGCTGCGGGCGAACTCACCCAAGCCCGGCCGCGCGCCGACGGGAATGGCGGCGCTGCGGATGACCACCGTCGATCAGGACGAGCGGCTGGTGCTCGACTTCTATCGATGCGGCATGCTGCCCGCCGGCCCCGATTGGCGGCCCGAGGGGGCGCCGCACGACGACCTGTCCACGATCGGGGCGGATGCGTCCAGCCCCGCCGACCCGACCGCGGGCTGGGACGGCGAGGCGTTCCGCAACAGGGTGCCGGGTCCGCACTTCGACCCGGGCCTGGCCGGCGCGGTGCTGCGCAGCACCGGCGACGTCGTCAGCGGCGCGCCGGAGCTCGCCCGGCTCACGCTGAACATCGCTGCCACTCATCATGATTCGCGGGCCGGCGGGCGCCGGCTGGTGTACGGCGGCCATACCATCGGGCTGGCGCTCGCGCAGGCGAGCCGGATGCTGCCCAACCTGGCGACGGTGCTGGGCTGGGGATCCTGCGATCACACCGGTCCCGTCCACGAGGGCGACACCCTGTACAGCGAGCTGCGCGTCGAGTCCGCGGAGCCGACCCGGCACGGCGGCGTGCTGCGGCTGCGCTCGCTGGTCTACGCCGTCAGCGACGCGGCGGGCGAGCCGGACCGCGCCGTGCTGGACTGGCGATTCAGCGCGCTCCACTTCTAAGAGCGCCACGCGCACAATGGGAGGCGTGAGCTCGGCTGCGTCGACGTGGGGGAGCAGCGGGCTGGCCTACCTGACCGGCCTGCCGGACGGGCCGCCCGACTTCTCCCGCGCGAACGTGCTCCCGCAGGCCCAGCGGGTGGCCGCGGCCGTCGGCGAGCGGTTGGGCGTCGCGATCGACGCCGCCGGCCTGCTGGCCGGGCGGGCCGCATTGCTGGGCCTGACCCGCGGCGGCCGGGTCTCCGCCGGGGGCGCGACCCGGCTGTTGGTGGCCGCCGACGGTTGGTGCGCGATCACGCTGTCGCGGCCCGACGACGCCGCCGCCGTCCCCGCTCTCGTGCAGACCGATGACGCGGTGCCGGACCCGTGGCCGGCGTTGCGGCGCTGGGCGGCAACGCATCCGCGCTCCGCGGTCGTCGAGCGCGCGAACCTGCTCGACATTCCGGCGGCGGCCCTGGGCGAGGCCGCGGCCGCGGCACCGCGAATTCGGCCCAGGGGCGCCCGCGGGCCGGCGCGCGGCGTCGGGGGCCTGCTGGTCGCCGACCTGTCCTCGATGTGGGCGGGCCCGCTCTGCGGGCAGCTGCTTGCCCTGGCCGGGGCGACGGTCGTCAAGGTCGAGAGCCCGCGCCGTCCCGACGGCACCCGGGGCGGAAACCAAGCATTTTTCGATTGGATGAACGGTGAAAAGCACTCGTATTGCGTCGATTTCGACGACCACGTCGGCGCGTTGCGCGCGCTGCTGACCGCCGCCGACATCGTGATCGAAGGCTCGCGACCCGCGGCGCTGACGCGGCGCCGGCTCGGCCCGGACGACATCGAGCCGGGGGAGGGGCGAATCTGGTTGCGTGTCAAAGCGTATGACGGCGCCAGGCCGGGGTTCGGTGACGACGCCGCGGTGGCCGGCGGCCTCGTCGGTGTCGCCGCCGACGGACCGGTGTTCTGCGCCGACGCCATCGCCGATCCGCTGACGGGTCTGGAGGCGACGCGGGTGGTCGCCGATTCGCTGGGTCGCGGCGGTGGCGAACTCATCGAGGTCTCGATGGCAGCGGTTGCCGCCGGCTACGCGGTGCTGCCGACGCAGGCGTCGGTGTCGAACCTGCCCGCGCCGCCTCCGCGGGTTCCGCCGGCGGCGCGCCCGGCGGCGCCGCTGGGCGCCGACAACGAGGCCGTGCGCCGGATGGTGGCCGAAAGGAGCTGCGGGCGATGCTGATTCGACGTGCGACGCTGCTGGACGGGACGACCACCGATATCCGGCTCGGGGACCACATCGACGAAATGGGCGACGGCCTGTCCGCCGAGAGTGGCGAGGGCGTGCTCTACGCCGGCGGGGGCACCGTCCTGCCCGGGCTGCACGACCACCATGTGCACGTGCGCTCGGCCGCCTCGGCGCTGGACTCGTTCTTCGTCGGCCCGCCCGGTGTCAGCTCCAAAGCCGAACTGACGCAACTGCTGTCGAACGCGACGCCGGGCCCCGACGGTTGGATTCGCGCCATCGGCTACCACGAGTCGGTCGCCGGCGATCTGGACCGGTACGCCCTGGACGCGATCGTGCGCACTGTGCCGGTGCGCATTCAGCACCGCAGCGGTGTGCTGTGGATCCTCAACTCCGAGGCGCTCGGTCGGATCGGGCTTTCCGAACATCCCGACGGGCGCCTGCGCAGCGCGGACCACGGCTGGTCGGATCTGCTGCAGCGGCGCGAGAGCGACCTGGCGGAGCTGAGCCGGCGAATCACCGCCACTGGCGTCACCGGTGTCACCGACGCGACCCCCGACCTCGACGCCGACGACATGGTGGCACTCGTGGTGGCGCACCGGCACGGCGAGTTTCGGCCGCGGCCCAGTTTCCTGGCGCCGGGCAAGATCATCCTGCACGACGACCGCCTCGACCTGGACGCCCTGACGGACTGGATCGCCGGGCACCACGGCGCGGGACGGCCCGTCGCCGTGCACTGTGTGACCGCGGCCCAACTGGTGGTCACCATCGCCGCCCTGCGGGCGGCCGGCGGGCATCCGCAAGATCGCATCGAGCACGCCGCCGTCGTGCCGCACGACAACGTGGCCGACCTCGCCGAGCTGGGTGTCACGGTGGTGACCCAACCCAACCTCGTCGCCGAGCGGGGCGATCACTATCTCGCCGACGTGCCCGCGGCCGAGCACCCGCAGCTGTGGCGGGTCGCCTCCCTGGTGGAGGCGACGGTGCCGGTGGCCCTGTCCACCGACATGCCGTTCGGCCACGGCGATCCCTGGACGGCGATGCGCGCCGCCGTCTACCGCACCACCCCGAGCGGCGCCGTGCTGAGCGCCAACGAATGTGTCTCCGCCCGAGAGGCTTTGACGATGTTCCTCGGGCGGCCGGACCGGCCCGCCGAGCCGCGCACCGTGGCGGTCGGAGCGCCGGCGGACCTCTGTGTGCTCAGCGAGCCGCCGGCGACCGCACTGGCCGAGCTGGACGCCGGCATGGTGGCGGCCACCATCATCGGCGGCGAGCTCGTCTACTTCTCGATGTGACCGGCGATCATGGCGCCGTGGCCAGGGCGGCGCGCAGCATCGCGCACTGGCTGTCGAAAAACCGCTGCGACACTTGCGCTTTGGGCACGATGAGGTCGAACCCGTGGAAGGCGCCCGGGATCGTCTCGACCTGGCACGGCACCCCGGCGGCCGTCAGCCGCTCCGCGTAGGCCAGGTCCTCGTCGTGGAACAAGTCGTGCGTGCCGACCCCGATCCAGGCCGGCGGCAGCCCGCTCAGGTCGTCGCGCCGCCCCGGCACCGCGACCTGCGGGTCGGCGTCGCCGAGATACGCCGACCAGCCGAACCGGTTGCTGCGGTTGTCCCACAGTCGATAGTTCGAACTGGGGGCGGTGGCCGAACTCCGGTCGTCGAGCATCGGATACGTCAGCAACTGGAACGCGGGGCTCACTTCGGCGCGGTCACGGGCCAGCAGCGCAAGGGCCGCGGCCAGGCCGCCGCCGGCGCTGGCCCCGCCGATGGCCACCCGGTATCGGTCCACGGACGGCAAACCGGCCAGCCAGGTCAGCGCCGAATAGCAGTCTTCCAGCGGCGCCGGATACGGATGTTCGGGCGCCAAGCGGTATTCCACCGACGCGACGGTGATGCCCAGCCGGCGGCTGAACCCGCTGCACAGCCGGTCGTCCTGCTCGGCGGTGCCGATCACGTATCCGCCGCCGTGGATCCACAGCAGCGCCGGGGCCGGCTCGGTGGCGCCGGCCGGCCGGAACAGCCGGACACCGGCCCCCGAACCCAGCGTGATCACCTCGACATCGCGGACGGGCTTGCTGAGGCGGCTGCGCAACGCGATCCCGGCCCGCATCAACGGCAGGGTCCGGGGACCGACGAGTCGTCGGGGCGCGAATCGTGCGACCCGCTGCAGGTCAGGGTGAACATCGGTATTCGGCACCGCATCAGTATCACCGACGCGGAAAACCAGGTGACCTGCTATCAGTGATATGCGGCCGATCGGACGGCTCAGACCCTGGGGAGGCAACGTGACCGGGAACGCCCCGAGGCTCACTGCGCGGTTCGTCGACACCACGCTCGGCAAGATCCGCGTCCAGGTCAGCCCGGGCACCGGCCGCGCGGTGCTGTTGTGGCCCAGCCTCCTGATGACCGGGGACCTGTGGGCCGGGCAGGCCGCGAAGTTCGGAGCCGGCCACCGCCTGGTGCTGATCGATCCGCCCGGCCACGGCGGCAGCGAGCCGCTCCGGTCGGCCTTCACGTTCACCGACTGCGCGCGCTGCGTCGTCGACCTGCTGGACGGGCTCGGCATCGACAAGGCTCACTTCGTCGGTAATTCCTGGGGCGGCATGATCGGCGCCACGTTCGCGGCCCGGCACCCCGATCGCCTCGACCGTGCCGTGCTGATGAACTGCACGGCGTCGAAGGCCGGCGCCGTCCAGAAGGCGAGATACACGGCCATGCTGCGCGCGGCGGCGGTGCTGGGCGGCATCCGGCCCCCGCTGACGCGGTCGGCCCTGCGCGCGTTCCTCGGCCCGACGACGCTGCGAACCCGGCCGGACGTCGTGGCGACCGTGCGCGCCAGCCTTCGGGCGGTCGACATCGATTCGGCCCGCTGGGCGGTCCGCAGCGTGGTCCCCGCCCGGCCCGACCAGCACGCGCTGCTGCGAACCATCTTGGCCCCGGTGCTGGTGGTCGCCGGCGCGGAGGACGCCACCTTCCCGGTCACCGAGACTCGGACCATGGCGGAGTCGATCCCCGGCGCGTCGTTTCGCGTGCTCGACGGCATCGCGCACCTCGCGGCGCTGGAAGACCCCGCCCGCGTCAACGCCGTACTCGGCGCCTTCCTGTTCGGCGACCGCGGTTGATCCGTGAGAACCCCTGTGCCAGGCGGCTTCTGCCGAATCGGTTCGACACTGAACCATTCCGCTCCCTGTTGCGTACACCAAAGGCGGTGGATTAGCCGAACAAAGATCGGGGTATCGGTGGAATGCTGGCGAGCGCGGCACGCGTCAGCGTGCAGGCTGTTGCTGGTGCGTCGTCGCAACGTCCCTCACCGGGACCGAGCATGGGTCGCCCGGTCGGGCAGGACGCGAGGGACGTGAATGCTGGGTCATCTCTACGATCAGGCGCTCGGCGGCGAGCGATGTTGGATTCGCCACGACGACGGGGAGCTGCGGCCGCTCCCGGCGCACCGCTGGTTGGGGGTGCGATGTCCCGACGATGTATGTCCCGGTGATGGATCTGAGGACGCCTTCGACGAAGACTTCGACGAAGCCGTCGCCCAGATGTGCACCGGGCCGACGATCGAATTGGGTTGCGGCCCGGGCCGATTGGTGGCCCGTCTGATTCAGCGGGGGATACCGGCCCTGGGCATCGACCGCTCCGTGGCGGCGATCCGGCTGGCGGGGCGCGGCGGCGCGCCGGCCCTGCTGGGCGACGTGTTCGACCCGCTGCCCGGCATGGGTCTGTGGCAGACGGTATTGCTGGTCGACGGCAACGTCGGCCTCGGTGGAGACCCGTGCCGCATCCTCGGGCGGGCGGCCGAGCTCCTGGCGCGGGGCGGGCGGTGTGTCGCCGAGTTCGACGCCGAGAACATCGGCATCCGGTCGCGCTGGGTCCGGCTGGAGTCCGCGTGTGAGGTCGGCCCCTGGTTCCGGTGGGCGTCGGTCGGCGTTGACAGCGCCGCAGCACTCGCCGCGCAGGTCGGCCTGACGTTGACCGGTTTCCGCCTGATCGGCGACCGCGTCCTCGCATGCCTGGCCGCCATGTGAGCGTGTCGCGACCGGCCTTGGCGCCTCCAGCCGGCAAACTCCGTCACCGCTGCGAGCTCGTCGAATCGGCATGCGGCAACCATATGTCGGGCGCCTTTCCGATGTCGGACGATGGGTCGACGCAAACGTCAGTTTCGGACTTGGCGCCGGGGGTACGCTGCCCTAACACGACGGCAAGGAGGCCGAGTATGACTTCGTGCGCGAAATGGTTGCTCCGGGCGCGTCCCGGCGACTACGCGCTGGCCTTGAGCGTCGCGGGTGCTTCGCTGCCGGTGGTCGGCAAGCACCTCGAGCCCCTGGGCGGCCTCACCGCGATGGGCATCTGGGGAGCCCGGCACGCCCCCGACTTCCTCTCCGGAATGACCAAGCCGCGTCAGGCGAAGGACGCCGCCGAATCGATCCGCGGTGACGACGCCAGCCTCCAGGACCTCTCCATCGCGGCGCTGCGGGGCATCGTGTCGGCCGCCGACCTGGAGCTGGAATGGCCCACGGCTGGACGGACGCCCCCGATTTGGGAGGCGATGCGTCAGCGCCGCTACCTCCACCGCCGCGCGGTCCACTACGGCGACCACCCCGCACAGGTGCTCGACGTCTGGCGCCGCAAGGACCTGCCCGCGCAACCCGCGCCGGTGCTCATCTTCGTCCCGGGCGGCGCCTGGGTGCACGGCAAGGCCATGGGCCAGGGCTCGGCCCTGATGTCCCGGTTGGCCGAGCAGGGTTGGGTCTGCCTGGCGATCGATTACCGTGTCGCCCCGCACCACCGCTGGCCGCGCCACATCATCGACGTCAAGACGGCGATTGCATGGGCGCGCGCAAACGTCGACAAGTTCGGTGGCGACCGCGATTTCGTCGCGGTGGCGGGCTGTTCCGCCGGCGGCCACCTGTCCGCACTGGCCGGGCTCACCCCCGACGACGAGCAGTACCACGCGAAGCTGCCCGAAGGGGCCAACACCTCGGTGGACGCCGTGGTCGGCATCTACGGTCGCTACGACTGGGAGGACCGGTCCACCCCCGAGCGCGACCGGTTCGTCGACTTCCTGGAGCGGGTCGTGGTCAGACGCCGGATGGACCGCCACCCCCAGGTGTTCCGCGACGCGTCGCCGATGGCGCGCGTGCATCGAAATGCGCCGCCGTTCTTGGTAATTCACGGCAGCAAGGACAGCGTCATTCCCGTCGAGCAGGCGCGCAGCTTCGTCGACCGGATGCGCGCGGTCTCGCATTCGATGGTGGGCTACCTGGAGCTGCCCGGCGCCGGGCACGGCTACGACCTGATCGACGGGGAACGGGCGGGCGCCGCGGCGCACGCGACTTCGCTGTTTCTCAACCAGGTTTACCGCACCAAGACAAACGCGGCCAAAGAGGTTATCTGAACCGCCGCCGCTGAGTATGGTCCCTTTATGGGTAAGGGGCAGCGGTGAAACGGCTGAGCGGGTGGGATGCGGTCTTGCTGTACAGCGAGACGCCGAACGTGCACATGCACACGATCAAAGCCGCTGTGATCGAACTCGATTCCGATCGCCTGGACTTCGGTATCGACGCGTTCCGCGAAGTCATCCGCGGCCGCCTCGGCAAGCTGGAGCCCTTCTGTTACCAGCTGGTCGAGATCCCCTTCAAACTCCACCACCCGATGTGGCGGGAGCACTGCGATGTCGACCTGGACTACCACATCCGCCCGTGGCGGTTGCCCGCGCCGGGCGGACGGCGCGAACTGGACGAGGCCATCGGGCGCATCGCCAGCACGCCCCTGGACCGCAGCCGCCCCCTGTGGGAGATGTATTTCGTCGAAGGCCTGGCGAACAACCGGATCGCGGTGGTCGGCAAGATTCACCACGCGCTCGCCGACGGGGTCGCCTCGGCCAACCTGATGGCCCGCGGCATGGACCTGCAGCCCGGTCCCGAGGGCGGGCCGTATGTGTCCGACCCGCCGCCCAGCACCGGTCAGCTGATGGGTTCGGCGTTCGCCGACCACCTGCGCCACGTCGGGCGGATCCCCGCGACGATTCGCTACACCGCCCAGGGGCTGGGCCGGGTGCGCCGCAGCTCGCGCAAGCTGTCACCGGAGTTGAGCCGGCCGTTCGAACCGCCGCCGACCTTCATGAACCACAAGATCACCCCGGAGCGCCGGTTCGCCACCGCCACCCTGGCGCTCGCCGACGTGAAGGAGACCGGGAAGCGGCTGGGCGCGACGATCAACGACATGGTGCTCGCCATGGCGACCGGCGCGCTGCGCACCCTGCAGCTGCGCTACGACGGCCAAGCCGTTCCGCTGCTGGCGTCGGTGCCGATGAGCTTCGACTTCTCGCCGGAGCGGATCTCCGGCAATCGCTTCACCGGTGTGCTCGTGGGCCTGCCGACCGATTCCGACGATCCGCTGGAGCGGGTGGCTTGCAGCCACGAGAACGCGATCGCGGCCAAGGAGAGCAACCAGCTGATGGGACCGGAGCTGGTCAGCCGCTGGGCGGCCTACATGCCGCCCGCGCCCACGCAGGCCTTCTTCCGGTGGGCCTCCGGCCGTGACGGGCACAACAAGATCCTCAACCTGAACATCTCCAACGTGCCGGGTCCCCGCGAGCGGGGCCGGGTGGGCGGCGCGCTGGTCACCGAGATCTACTCGGTGGGCCCGTTGACCGCCGGCAGCGGCCTCAACATCACGGTGTGGAGCTACGTGGACCAGCTCAACATCTCGGTGCTGTCCGACGGCGCAACGCTCAAGGACCCGCACGAAGTGACCGAGGCCATGGTGGCTGACTTCATCGAAATCCGCAGGGCCGCAGGGCTTTCCGAAGAGCTGACGATCGTCGAGGCCGCGATGGCGCCAGCCTGAGGGTCGTCGCCGGAAACGCGACTCTCGGCTGGTGCCAATGCCATTTCCGCCGACCGTTACCATCGTCTCGGATAAGCAGCCACCCCTACCCGAAGGAGCTGTGCGGCCGTGAGCGAAGAAGCCAGCGAACCCGAAGTCCTGGTCGAACAACGGGATCGCATCCTGATCATCACGATCAACCGGCCCAAGGCCAAGAACGCGGTCAACGCCGCGGTGGCCAACGGCCTGGCCGAGGCCGTCGACCGGCTCGACGGCGACACCGGTCTTTCGGTGGGCATCCTGACCGGCGCCGGGGGATCGTTCTGCGCGGGCATGGACCTCAAGGCCTTCGCGCGCGGTGAGCTGCCCATCGTCGAGGGCCGCGGCATGGGCTTCACCGAGCGCCCGCCCGCCAAGCCGTTGATCGCGGCCGTCGAGGGCTACGCCCTGGCCGGTGGCACCGAGCTGGCCCTGGCCACCGACCTGATCGTCGCCTCCAAGGATTCGGCCTTCGGCATCCCGGAGGTCAAGCGCGGGCTGGTGGCCGGGGGCGGCGGCCTGCTGCGGCTGCCGCAGCGCATCCCGTCGGCCATCGCCATGGAGCTCGCGCTGACCGGGGACAACCTGCCCGCCGAGCGCGCCCACGCGCTCGGGCTGGTCAACGTGTTGGCCGAGCCGGGCAAGGCGCTCGACGAGGCGATCGCCCTGGCCGAGAAGATCGCCGCCAACGGGCCGCTGGCGGTGGCCGCCACCAAGCGGATCATCGTCGAGTCCCGCGGCTGGAGCCCCGAGGACATGTTCGCCGAGCAGAACAAGCTGCTGGCGCCGGTGTTCGCGTCCAACGATGCCAAAGAGGGCGCGATCGCCTTCGCCGAGAAGCGGCCACCGCGCTGGACCGGCACGTAAGCGGCCGAGTTACACTATGGCGTAGTTTTGTAAACCGCTGAGGAACCGGGAAGATCGAGGATGAGCATTTCGCTGCTGCTCGAGATGGCCGCGTCGAGCAATCCCGACCGCACGGCGGTGGTCTCCGGGGACGCGCGGCTGACGACGCAGCAGCTCAGCGATCTGGCCGACGGTGGCGCCGGCGTGATCGCGGGCTCGGGCGCCAAGCACGTCGCGTATGTGGGCACCGGCGGCGCCATGCTGCCGGTCCTCATTTTCGCCGCCGCGCGTGCCGGGCTGCCCTTCACCCCGCTGAACTACCGGCTGTCCGCCGACGGCCTCCAGGCGCTGATCGCGCGCCTGCCCGAGCCCTTGGTGATCGTCGACGAGCGTTACCGGGACATGGTCGGCGACGCCTCCGGCCGGCTGATGACCACAGATGAGTTCTTGGCGGCCGCACGGGAGAGCGAGCCGGCGGCGGAATTCCCCGACCCGGATTCGGTCGCGATCGTGCTGTTCACCTCGGGCACCACGTCGCAACCCAAGGCCGTCGAACTGTCGCACAACAACCTGACCAGCTACGTGACCGGCACGGTGGAATTCGAATCGGCCGCCGAGAGCGACGCCGCGCTGATCTGCGTGCCGCCCTATCACATCGCCGGGGTGGGCGCCGCCCTATCCAACCTGTACGCCGGCCGCAAGATGGTGTACCTCCCGAATTTCGATGCGCAAGAATGGGTTCGGCTGATCGAGGCGGAGAACGTGACCACCGCGACCGTGGTGCCCACCATGCTGGACCGCATCGTCGCCGCGCTGGAGACCGAGGGCCATGAGCTGCCGTCGCTGCGCAACCTGGCCTACGGCGGTTCCAAGGTGGGGCTGCCGCTGGTCCGCCGCGCCCTCGAACTGCTGCCCGACGTGGGCTTCGTCAACGCCTACGGCCTGACCGAGACGAGCTCGACGATCGCGGTGCTGACCCCCGACGACCATCGGGCCGCGCAGGCCGCGGAGACGCCGCAGGTCGCCAGGCGGCTGGCGTCGGTCGGGCAGCCGGTGCCCGGCATCGAGATCGAGATTCGCGACGAGGACGGCAACGTGCTCGGACCCGGTGAAACCGGCGAGCTGTTCGTCCGCGGCGAGCAGGTTTCCGGGCGCTACACCGGGATCGGCTCGGTCCTCGACGAAAACGGTTGGTTCCCAACCAAAGACATCGCCATGCTGGACGAGGACGGCTACCTGTACATCGGTGGGCGCAGCGACGACACCATCATCCGCGGCGGTGAGAACATCGCGCCCGCCGAGCTCGAAGAGGTGTTGGTCGAGCACCCGCACGTCCGGGACGTCGCCGTGGTCGGCGTGGAGGATCCGCAGTGGGGCCAGGCGATCGTCGCGGTGGTGGTGCCCCGCCCCGGTGCCGAACCGGATCCCGAGGATTTGCGCGAGCATGTCCGAAAGAGCTTGCGCGGGTCGCGAACCCCGGACCGGGTGGTGTTTCGCGACGAGCTGCCCACGACCCCCACCGGCAAGGTTCTTCGCCGGGAGATCATCGAGATGCTAGAAGGGCTACGTGCATGATCAAGAACGGAACCCGCCTGGCCAGCCAGGTGTGTGACACGCAGGTGATCGTCGTCAGGAGCGCCGATAGCCTCGACGACTTGCGTTGTGGCGGTGCGCCGATGGTGCCGATCGGTGCCGAGCGTTCCGGCGAGCTGGACCCCGCTTTCGCCGACGGGACC
The DNA here is from genome assembly GCF_001667885.1 of Mycobacterium scrofulaceum. GTDB lineage: Bacteria > Actinomycetota > Actinomycetes > Mycobacteriales > Mycobacteriaceae > Mycobacterium > Mycobacterium scrofulaceum_C. The sequence continues at coordinate 28,968 of NZ_LZJW01000180.1, forward strand.
GTGATGGGCAAGCGCTACGTCGACGAGACCGGCGCCGAGGTGCTGGTGACCAAGCCGGGCGCCGGGAGCCTGAGCGTCGGCCAAACCGCGCTGCAGCTCAAGGAAGTCAAACCGCTGCCGGCCAGCGACTGAGGAGTTATTCCGCGAGGTTGTTGCGGAGCACGAATTCCCTTGCCTTGATCAGGAATTCGAGCTGCTCGCCGACCTGGCGCAGTGGGTCGATGCTGCCGGTCGAGCGGGACAGCACGATGGCGCCCTCCAGCGAGGCGATCGACATCACGGCCAGCGAGGCCGCGCACGGCTCGTCGAAGCCGTCGTGGGTGAACGCCCGGGTCAGCGCGGCGCACCAGCGGCCCAGGATGGCGGCGGCTTCGGCGGAGAGCGTGGCGTCGTCGTCGTCCGAGCCGATCGCCGCGGCCACCACCGGGCAGCCGGCGTTGAAGCCGCCCTCGGTCAGCAACCGCTCCCAGAATTCGACGAACTTGCCCAGTAGCACGCGGGCGCCTTGCTCGGCGGCATCGTCGATCATCGCGGTGATCGAGTCTCCGGAGTAGCGCAGCGCCTCGATCAGGATTTGATTGCGGCCGTCGGGGAAGTGGTAGTAGACGGAGCCGCGCGGCGCGCCGCTGCGGGCGAGCACCGCGTCGATGGTCACTCCCGCGGCGCCCCGCTCACGCATCACCTCGGCGGCGCTGGCCAGCATCTTCTTGCGCGTGCCGCCGCGCTTCGTCGGGGTCAGATCCTGCACTGATTCGCTCGTGGTCGCCACTCTCGTGCCTCCCGTGGCCAAGGTCATGCAGCGTGTGAATGCCGCAGTACCGGCCAATGCATGCTGCGCGGGCTGAAGCGGAAACTCCGGCGCTTCAGGTCGGGCATCTCGCGGGTGAATTGATAGCCGCCGATGTTCAGCTCGATGATCCACATGATTCTCTCCCGGCCTAAGCGCCGACCATGATTATGCTGAGAAGCATATAAGACAGCGGTCCAGTAAGCAAGTTTTATGCCCTATGTAACGCCGGAAGCACGGAAAATGCGGTTGAGGGGATGTCGGGACGGCCGGTTGTCGGGTGCGTCACAAGCCGATTTCTATGCTTTTTTACATAATTTCGGCCCGGCCGGCGCGCCGGCCCCGGCATCGAGGCCGAAACGCCGAACGCGCCCCCACCGCGGGAAATCGGCCGAAATCCCGCGGTGAGCGCGCGCTTGGGCGTTGGGCGTCAGCCCTCGATCGTGTGACCCATCGGCATGAGGACGCTCTTCTGCTGGGTGAAGTGCTCGACGCCTTCGGGGCCGTTCTCTCGGCCGATGCCGGAGTTCTTGTAGCCGCCGAACGGGCAACACGGGTCGAATGCGTACCAGTTGATCCCGTACGTCCCGGTGCGGATTTTCTCTGAGACGGCGATGCCGCGCTCGATGTCGGTGGTCCACACGCTGCCGGCCAGGCCGTACACCGAGTCGTTGGCGATCTTGATCGCATCCTCCTCGGTGTCGTAGGGGATGATGCTGAGCACGGGCCCGAAGATCTCCTCCTGGGCGATCGTCATTTTGTTGTCGACGTCGGCGAAGACGGTGGGCTGCACGAAGAAGCCGCTGTCCAGGCCCTCGGGGCGACCGCCGCCGCAGACCAGCCGCGCGCCCTCCTCGATGCCCTTGGCGATGTAGCCTTCCACGCGGGCGCGCTGCTTCTCCGAGATCAGCGAACCGATCTGGGCGGCCGGGTCCGTCGGCAGGCCCACCGGCAGCGCCTGCACGAAAGTGCTTACCGCGTCCACGATTTCGTCGTACCGCGAGCGCGGCGCCAGGATGCGGGTCTGGGCCACGCAGGCCTGGCCGGTGTTCATGATCCCGGAGAACACCAGCATCGGGATGGCGGAGGGCAGGTCGACATCGTCGAGGACGATGGCCGCCGACTTGCCGCCGAGTTCGAGGGTGCACGGCTTGAGCATGTCCGCGGCGCGCTTCCCGATCTCCTTGCCGACGGCCGAGCTGCCGGTGAAGGAGAACAGGTCGACGTTCGGGTTCGAGGTGAGCGCCTGCCCCGTCTCGATCCCGCCGGGGACCACCGACAGCACGCCCTCGGGCAGGCCGGCCTCGGTGAAGGCCTCGGCCAAAAGGTTTGCGCTCAGCGGGGTTTCGGCGGCGGGCTTGAGCACCACGGTGCAGCCGGCGAGCAGCGCCGGGCCCAGCTTGTTGACCGCCAGGAACAGCGGCACGTTCCAGGCCACGATCGCGCCCACCACACCGATCGGCTCGCGGTGGACGATGCTCTGGCCGTAACCGCCGGTGCGGATCTCTTTCCACTTGACCTGGTCGACGGCCGGGCCGGCGAAGAAGTTGAGCGCGCCGATCGAGCTCATCCAGTGCATCGTCTCGACGCCGGTCGGCGGCTGGCCGGTCTCGGCGGCGAGCACCTGGGTGAACAGGTCCTTGCGCTCCTCCATCACCTTGAGCGCGTTGGCGATCACGGCGGCGCGCTCCTTGGGAGGGGTCGTGGGCCAGGGCCCGTTGTCGAAGGCCGCGCGGGCCGCGGCGACCGCGGCGTCGACATCGGCGGCCGCCGCCAGCGGCACCTTGCCGACGTACTCGCCGGTGGCGGGGCAACGCACCTCGATCACCTCGTCGGTCGACGGCTCGGTCCACTTGCCGCCGATGAAAAGCTTGTCGTATTCCGTCGTGCTGTCGGCCATCTGCGCCGCTCCTCCTCATTACTCCGCGCTGCATCGTCGCCGGCGCGCATGGGCGCCACCCTACCCAAGCCGAGGCGAAACGAGAACACGTTTCACTCTTGGGGTTGCAGGACCAGCACCAAGTTGCTCACGAGGAACTCGCGCAGCGTCGGCACGTTCGTCAGCCACCACGCCCATCGGGGGTGGTAGCGGGGAAATGCGGCCACCGCCGCCCCGGTGCTGGCGGCCCACTCGAGCCCCTCTGCGGCGGACAGGGCGAACAACGACGACCCGTAGTTGTTTTTCGCCGGATGCCCGTGTTTGCGGGCGTACCGCTTTGCGGCGCGCGCGCCGCCGAGGTAGTGCGTCAGGCCCATCTCGTGCCCACCGAACGGGCCCAGCCAGACGGTGTAGGAGAGCACGGCCAGCCCGCCCGGTTTGGTCACCCGCAGCATCTCGGCGCCGAGCCGCCAGGGCCGCGGCACGTGTTCGGCGACGTTGGACGACAGGCAGATGTCCACCGAGTCGTCGGCGAACGGCAGCGCCATGCCGGAGGCGCGCACGAAGTTAGCGGCGCCCGCGGCGGGTACCGGCCCGGCCGCGTGCATCTCGCTCGGGTCGGGTTCGACGCCCACGTAGCGGATCCCGGCGTCGGCGAACGCCGCCGAGAAGTAGCCGGGGCCGCCGCCGACGTCGAGCAGCGTGCGGCCGGCGGGCCGCTCGCCGTGCGTGGCCTGCCACAGATCACTCACCATCGCCGCGGTGTCCGCCGCCAGCGCGCCGTAAAACCGGGCCGGGTCCGACTGCTCGAAGCGGAACTCGGACAGCAGCCGCCACGCGCGCGCCAGGCTGGCCCGCCGCGCGAAAAGTCGGGTGGGATCCGGGGTCACGGCCACCGGCCAACCCTACGCAGCGCCGGTGCTCGTCGTTGCCCAGCCGCGATCGTCACAGCCGTCCCTCCCGCCCCCGGCCCGGGCGGGGCGCGAAGTGCCCGCCTCCGAGCGACAAGTCGCGCCGATACACCTTCCCCGCCGCTCTGTCGCTACGAGGCGGGCACAACGAGCGGTCCCTGCCGGGCCGGGGCCGGTGGGGCGCAAGTGAAGGGAATGGTCACCGCATCGAGGCGCACATCGGAGCGGGCTAGGCTGA
>NZ_LZJW01000181.1 GCF_001667885.1 Mycobacterium scrofulaceum
AACCTCAAGGCGATCTTCCGTTCGACCAACGCGACGTCGGAAGCCGTCATCAACGGCGCCGCCCTGGAGGGCATCGACAACGTCACCGACAACGCCTCCGTGCTGGTGTCGGTGCGGGTCACGGTTGCCGACATCGACGGCGTGAACAAGCCCTCGATGCCCTACCGGTTGCGAGTCATCGTGCACGAGGACGAGCAGGGCAAGATGACGGGTTACGACATCAAATATCCCAACGGGGGCAATTGATGCGGTGGCGGCGCTGGCCGCTCGTCATCGCGGGCTACCTGTTGATCGTGGTGTTCGTCGGGTTGTCGGCGGCGGCCGGTTGGTTCTACTGGGGGCGGGTGCAGACGCGCGGTGAGGAGGCGGCGCGCGCGGTGTTACCGGGGTTGGCGACCAAGGAAATTCCGGAGGTCTTCGCCTACGACTATCAGACGGTTGAGCGCAGCCTCAGCGATGCGTATCCGTTGCTGACCCCCGACTATCGTCAGGAATTCCGGAAAAGCGCCAACGCGCAGATCATTCCGGAGGCCAAGAAGCGTGAGGTGGTCGTCCAGGCCAGCGTCGTGGGCGTGGGAGTCATGTCCGCCAAACGCGAATCGGCGTCGCTGATGGTCTACATGAACCGCACGGTCACCGACAAAACACGCCAGCCGCTCTACGACGGCAGCCGGTTGCGGGTGGACTTCAAAAAGATCGGCAAGCAATGGCTGATCGCCTACATCACGCCGATCTAGCGCCTCGGCCTAGTAGCACATCGCAATCCCGTTGCAGTACAACGGATAACGCTCGACGGGGCTGGGCGGCGGGCCGGTCAAGGCCAATGAGAACGGCTGCTTTTTCATCGCCGGTTCCATCCCGCAAACGGCGCCGTGCAGCGTGGTGTGGGTGCCGCTCATCGTTTCATCGCTGAAGGCCCACGTCTCGGTGGAGGGCGCGGTGCCGCCCCCCGGGCAGGAGACGCCGTTGGCCTTATCCACCTTGAACGTCCACAGCATGCTCGACATGCGCGCCCGGCCGCTGAAATTCTGCAGCTTGTCCGCGGCGCTGATCTGCTCGTCGGTGAAACTCACGATGTTCAGGGCGCAGTTCATTGCGAACACGACCGGGTCGGAATAGTCGTTCATGTTCCGGGTACCGGAAGGTTGATCGCAGAGTGCCGTAACGGTCCAGGTGACCCCGGAGACGCCCGCCTCGTTGTAGCTGTAATTGCCGTCCGCGGGTGGTCCCAGCGCCTTGGCCGGTTCACCCGATTCCAGCGCGATTCCGATGGCGACTGCCGAGAAGATGCCGGCGCCGGCGGCCAGTCCGCGACGGAGCTTCACGATGCCCTCCCTTCCGGACCCTTCCCCTGCACCGATCCATCGAGTATCACAGCGTTTGCGCCGCAACACCATGGGTTTGCGCCGCTCACTCGGCGTTCCGCGGCTCCGCCAACGCGTCGAGGAAAGACCGCGCCCAGCGGTCGACGTCGTGGGCCAGCACCTGGCGCCGCATCGACCGCATCCGGCGCCTGCCCTCCTCGACGTTCTGGTTGAGCGCCGCTTCGATCGCGTCCTTGACCCCGTCGAGGTCGTGCGGATTGACCAGGTACGCCTGGCGGAGCTCGGCGGCCGCGCCGGTGAACTCGGACAGCACCAGCGCACCGCCGAGGTCGCTGCGGCAGGCGACGTACTCCTTGGCCACCAGGTTCATGCCATCGCGTAGCGGGGTGACCAGCATGACGTCGGCGGCCACGAAGAAGGCGATCAACTCGTTGCGGGGGACCGGACGGTGCAGGTAGTGCACCACCGGATGGCCGACCTCCGCGTACTCGCCGTTGATGTGGCCCACCTGGCGTTCGATGTCGTTGCGCAGGATCTGGTAGCTCTCCACGCGTTCGCGGCTCGGCGTCGCCAGCTGGACCAGCACGGTGTCGTCGCGTTTCGCGCGGCCCTCCGCGAGCAGCTCGGAAAACGCCTTGAGCCGCACATCGATGCCCTTGGTGTAGTCGAGCCGGTCGACCCCGAGCAGCACCTTGCGGGGGTTGCCCAACTCGGCCCGGATCTCCCGGGCGCGGCGCCTGACATCGCGGTCACGGGCGGCCTGGTCGAGCGAACCGGAATCGATGGAGATGGGGAAGGCGCCCACCCGGACGACGCGCGAACCGAGTTCGACCTCACCGAACCGGGAGCGCACGCCGACCGACCCGCGGGAGGTGTTGACGCCGATCAACCGCCGGGACAGAAACAGGAAGTTCTGGGCGCCCCCGGCCAGGTGGAAGCCCACCAGGTCGGCGCCGAGAAGCCCCTCCACGATCTCGGTGCGCCAGGGCAACTGCATGAACAGCTCCACCGGCGGGAAGGGGATGTGCAGGAAGAAGCCGATGGTCAGGTCCGGCCGCAGCTCCCGCAGCATCTTGGGCACCAGTTGCAGCTGGTAGTCCTGCACCCAGACGGTCGCGCCCTGGGCGGCGGCGCGGGAGGTGGCCTCAGCGAATCGCCGGTTGACCTCCACGTAGCGTTCCCACCATTCCCGGTGGTAGATCGGCTTGACGATGACGTCGTGGTAGAGCGGCCACAGCGTGGCGTTCGAGAATCCCTCGTAGTACTGGGCGATGTCGTCGGCGCTGAGCCGAACCGGGCGCAGTTCCAGATCCTCCTGGACGATCGGCTCGTCGTCGAAGTCGGTCTCTTCCTCGGCGACGCCGGCCCAGCCGACCCACGCGCCCCGCCGGCGACGCAGGAGCGGCTCCAGTGCGGTGACCAGGCCGCCGGGGCTGCGCTTCCACGCGCGGCTACCGTCGGGAAGCCGCTCCTGGTCTACCGGCAGCCGGTTGGCGACCACCACGAAGTCGGAATTCCCGAAGGTTGAGTCGTGCCCGTCCCCGGGAGCCATCTACGCGTCGAGTTTTGCGGGCCCAATGCCGAGCATGGACAGGAAGACGCGGCACTCGTCGGCGTCGGTCGCGTACGCCGCGACGACTCGCCTGGCCTGGCTGGCGGTGCTGTCGGCGACCGGTTCGACGTCGCCGATCTCGCCAGGGTCAGATTTCGTAGCCATGACTTAACTGTAGGTGATGGGAGGATGAGCAGGTGGGCGAGGACTTGATGTTCGGATTCGCAGTGCCCACCCAGCGGCGGCGCGCTTACACACTGGCCGTAATGTGTAACGACGTCGAACCTGACAACGAGTGAGGTGGGCCGAATGACACTCTCAGAGCAAGCCGATTCCCAGACGGGCAACTCCGAGCCTGACGAGTTGGTGAGCTACGAAACCCTCGACGAGGGCCGCATCGCGCGAATCTGGCTCAACCGGCCCGACGCACACAACGCGCAAAGCCGCGGCCTGCTGATCCAGCTCGACGAGGCGTTTCTGCGCGCCGAGGCCGACGACACCGTGCGCGTGGTGATCCTGGCGGCGCGGGGTCGCAACTTCTCCGCGGGTCACGACCTCGGCTCCGAGTTGGCGATCGCCGAGCGCAGCCAGCTGCCGAGCTTCCGCATCAACGGTGGGACGCGGGACCCGATCGCGGAGAAGATCTACCTCCAGGAGTGGCACTACTTCTTCCAGAACACCTGCCGCTGGCGCGACCTGCGCAAGATCACCATCGCCCAGGTGCAGGGCAATGCGATCTCCGCGGGGCTGATGCTGATCTGGGCGTGCGACCTGATCGTGGCCGCCGACAATGCCAAGTTCAGCGATGTGGTCGCGGTCCGCTTGGGAATGCCGGGCGTCGAATATTACGCCCACCCTTGGGAATTCGGGCCGCGCAAGGCCAAGGAGCTGCTGTTGACCGGTGATGCGCTGGACGCCGACGAGGCCTACCGGCTCGGCATGGTCTCCAAGGTGTTCCCCGTCGACGAGTTGGCCGACAAGACATTGGAATTCGCCCGGCGGATCGCCGACCGGCCCACGATGGCGGCGCTGCTCGTCAAGGACTCGGTCAACGCCGCCTCCGACGCCATGGGATTCACCGAGGCGCTGCGGCACGCGTTCCACATCCACGAGCTGGGGCACGCCCATTGGGCGGCGCACAACGAGAACCGGTACGCCGTCGGCTTGCCGCCCGACGTCGAGGACTGGCGCAACGCCAAGCCGACGCAGATCGCCCGCCGCGATACGCCATAGCGCGCGGTTGTCGCGCGGAGGCGGGCACGTCGTCCATCGCTCTCGCTCGGGGGCCGCTGTGACCGCTGTGGCGAGCACCCGTCGCCGCGGCGAGTTTTCCGCATGGTTCGATATCTAGAACCTGTTCCAGTTCGAGAGGGCGTCGCGTGCAGCTTTCATTCGAAAACCGGACGTATCTGGTCACCGGCGGTGGCAGCGGGATCGGCAAGGGCGTGGCCGCCGGCCTGGTCGCGTCGGGCGCCTCGGTCATGATCGTCGGCCGCAACCCCGACCGGCTGGCGGGCGCGGTCAGCGAGATCGAAGGGCTTTCAGGCAGCGGTTCCATCCGCTACGAGCCGACCGACGTCACCAACGAGGAGGAGGTGGCCCGCGCGGTGGACGCCGCGACGGCCTGGCACGGTCAACTGCACGGGGCGGTGCATTGCGCGGGCGGCTCGGAGACGATCGGGCCGATCACCCAGATCGACTCGGAGGGCTGGCGACGCACCGTCGACCTCAACGTCAACGGCACCATGTACGTGCTCAAGCACGTCGCGCGCGAGCTGGTCCGCGGTGGCGGTGGTTCGTTCATCGGGATCTCGTCGATCGCGGCCAGCAACACCCACCGCTGGTTCGGCGCCTACGGGGTCAGCAAGTCGGCCGTGGACCACATGATGCAGTTGGCCGCCGACGAGCTCGGCCCGTCCTGGGTGCGGGTCAACAGCATCCGGCCGGGGCTGATTCGCACGGATCTGGTGGCGCCGGTGTTCGCCCTGCCGGAGGTGAGCGAGGACTATCGCGTGTGCACGCCGCTGCCCCGCCCCGGTGAGGTCGAGGACGTCGCCAACCTGGCGATGTTCCTGCTCAGCGACGCCGCCTGCTACATCACCGGGCAGGTCATCAACGTGGACGGCGGGCTGATGCTGCGCCGCGGCCCGGACTATTCGGCCATGCTGGAACCCGCGTTCGGGGCCGACGGGTTACGCGGGGTCGTCTGACAACAGGCCGGCGTCCCGGTCGGCGAGCGTGGCCAGCGCCGACCAGTCCAAGTGCCCGGCGCCCGTCGCCACCAGCGTGAGGAAGCGGTCGCGCAGCAGGCTGGCCACCGGCATTGGCACTTCCAGCTGCTCCGCGGCGGCCAGGGCCAGCCGAACGTCTTTGAGGCCGAGCTGGGCGGCGAAGCCGGCCGGTTCGAACTGCCGCCGCGCGATCAATCCGCCGTAGGTCTGATACGCGGGTGCGGAGAACAACGTCGACGTCAGGATGTCCACGTACTGCTGCCTGTCGACCCCGGCCTTGGCAACCAGCGCGACGGCCTCGCTGAGGCTCTCGATCACCGAAGCGATCAAGAAGTTGCCGCTCAGCTTCACCAGGTTGGCGGTGTGCGGCTCCTCGGACACCACGAAGGTGCGCTGCCCGATCGCGTCGAACAACGGGGTCAACGGCTGCAACACCTGCGGCTCGCCCGCCGCGACCACGAAAAGCTTTGCCGCCGCGGCCGCTTCGGGCCGGCCGAACACCGGCGCCGCGGCGTACCGCTGGCCCGCCTCGCCGTGCGCGGCCGCCAGGCGCTCCGAGAGGGCGACGCTGATGGTGCTCGACGAGACGTGCGTGGCGTCCGGAGCCAGCGACGCGACGATGCCGCCGTCGTCGAAGGCCACGCCCTCGACGGCCCGGTCGTCGGCCAGCATGGTGAAGACGACCTCGCCGCGGCACGCGTCGGCGACGGTGTGCGCCGCGGTCGCGCCGGCCTGCACGAGCGGCTCCGCCTTTTCGGGGGAGCGGTTGTAGACCGTGACGCGGTGGCCCGCCTGCACGAGGTTCGTGGCCATGCCCTGGCCCATCTTTCCCAGGCCGATGAATCCGATGTCCATGCCTCCACTGTGCCCGCTCCTTACGATGATGGGCACGCCTAGTGACGGGAGAGCAATGAAGCGACTCGAGGGCAAACGGGTCCTGGTGACCGGCGCCGCGTCGGGCATCGGGCAGGCGACCGCGTTGCGGCTGCTCGACGAAGGCGCCACCGTCGTGGCCTCCGACGTCGCGGAGGACGGCCTGGACGCCACCCGGGCCCGGGCGGACGAGGCCACCACCGCCGACCGCCTCACCACCCTGCCGATGGATGTGGGCAACGAGGATTCGGTGATCGACGGCGTGTGCTTGGCCGTCGAGACGCTCGGCGGCCTGGATTCATTGGTCAACGCCGCCGGCATCCTGCGCGCGGCGCACACCCATGAGACCACCCTGGATCTGTGGAACCAGATCATCGGTGTGAACCTGACCGGCACGTTTCTCGTTGTCCGGGAAGCGCTTCCGACGCTCCTGGCGAATTCGCGCAGCGCGATCGTCAACTTCAGCTCGACCTCGGCATCGTTTGCCCACCCCTACATGGCGGCATACGCCGCGAGCAAGGGCGGAATCCAGGCCTTCACCCATTCGCTGGCGCTCGAATACGCCCGCGACGGCCTGCGCGCTGTGTGCGTGGCACCGGGCAGCATCAAGTCCGGGATCACCGACGCGACCGGCGGGTACATCCCGAAAGACGCTGACTGGGCGCTCTTTTCGCGGCTGATGCCGATCCTGCCGACCACGGTGGAATCCAGCGGCACCGGGATGGCCGACCCTAGCGTGGTCGCCGGGGTGATCGCCATGCTGGTGTCCGAGGACGGCGCGTTCATCACCGGAACCGAAATCCGCATCGACGGCGGTACCCACGCCTGAGCGAAGCGGCGCCCGGCTTCGCCGCGCTTGCGATCGCCGCTGGCTCGATGGCGGCGACCCGCGGCGCCCGGCTTCGCCGCGCTTGCGATCGCGGCTGGCTCGATGGCGGCGACCCGCGGCGCCCGGCTTCGCCGCGCTTGCGATCGCCGCTAGTTAACGCACGGCACGCCGCCGCCGTCGATCGGCTTGCCCTGATCGGGCGTCGGGTAGGTCGTGGTTGTGCCGTTGTAGTAGTACGGCTTGGCCTTGCTGGACGTCGTGGTGCTCGACGTTTCGTCCGATGTGCCACCGTCCACCGTCGACACCGAGAAGTTGGTATCGACGGTCACCCGGATGTGTCCGGGCTGGACGTTGGGGTCGGGCTGACTGGGCGCGTCGAGGCCGAGCAGCTTGGCCACGTTGCGCGCGTCGGTCTCGGCGCCCGCACCGTAGGCGACCGTGCTCGCGGTCGGTTCGCCCGAATTGCGGTCGCGGGTCTGACCGGTGGTGTAGCCGTGGTTCTGCAGCGCGCGGGACACCTCGGTCGCGAGGCCGCTCATGCTGCCGGCATTGATCACATCGACGACGGTCGACGGGCTCGGCTTGGCGGCCGTGGTCGCGGGCGTCGTGGTGGGGGGCGAGGCGCCGATGGCCGTCGCCACCTCGGCCTTGATCGCGGCCGGGTCGATGATGTTGACGTCCTGGCCGTCGATGTTGTCGTAGCGCACCACCGGCAGCGTCCGGAACTCGACCTTGCCGCTGGACGCCAGCGAGCCGAGCCGCTGGATCATGTCCTCGTCCCACCCGGCCGACAGCACCACGTCCTTGCGCGCCACCGCCATCAGGCTCTTGAGCTTGTCCAGGTTGGTGAAGGTCCCCGCGGCCTGCAACTCCTGCATCACCGAAGAGATGAACGCCTGCTGGCGGTGGGTGCGGTCCAGGTCCCCGTTTTCCAGGCCATGGCGCTGCCGGACGAAGGACAGCGCCTCCGAGGCGTCCAACGTCTGCCGCCCGGCCGGGAAGTCGGCGCCGGAGTAGGAGTCATAGACGGGGTGGTTGAGGCAGACCTCGACCCCGCCGAGCGTCTGGGCCAGGTCGTAGAACCCGGCCAGGTTGACCTCGGCGAAGTAGTCGATGGGAACACCGGTCAGGCTGCGCACCGCGCGCAGCGTCGCCGCTCGGCCGGCTTCACGGCCCTTTGTCTCGAGTTCCTTTTGGCTGATGTTGCCCTGATTGGCGAGCTTGTTGGCGACGTACTGCTTGGTGAGGCCGTACGCCTCCTTGATCTTGATGTGGTTGTAGCCGGGGACCCCGTTGAAGGCCACCCAGTCGTCACGGGGGATCGAGAAGGCGACGACTTTGTTGTCGGCGCTCACATGCACGAGGATCAGCGTGTTGGTGTTGTAGCCGCCGTCGTCGGAATCGCCGGCGTGCAGGTGCTTCAGGATCGACCACGGCAGGTCGTTGCCGTCCTGATCCTTGCGCGAGTCCAGCCCGATCAGCAGGATGTTCATGTCGTCGCCGCTGGACCGCGGGTCGTCGGGCTGCAGGGCGTTTGAAACGGTGATGCCACCGAGCGCGCCGTGGGCCACGTAGTAACCCGCCCCAGTCAACCCGATCGCGGCCACCGAGACCAGCGCGCCCAGGGTGCGCGTCAGCCCCTTGCGGAAGCGGGAGGGCTGACGGACGGCTCGATGGCGGCGATGGGCGCCGCCCGAGCGGGCCATCACAAACCTCTGCCCACACCCAGCGCATCGCCACGTACCGCACCGGCGGTTTGCGGCGATGTCGCTTCAAGCATGGTGTCAAGTATGCGTTAGCTTGCTGTGAAGGCCCCAATCGAGAACGGCCCCAACCCGGGCCCCGGCCGGCGGCCCGGGCGTGAATTTTCCGCACGGATCTTCGCCTGACCAGCATTTTCCGGTCAGAGCGTCGCGCGGTGGTCTCGACTAGGTCACACCGCCCACGAGACCGACTCGAAGTCGTTACCGAGCCGGTACGACGGTTAGCGGGCCTTGACGAGGTCGTCGCCGGATTCGTAGAAGATGGTGATGTTCGTGCCGGTCAGGATCTCGGCGAAGTACACGCCCAGCGGTTCCACCTCGTAGTAATAGTGGATGTTGCCTTGGGCGTCCACCGCCGTCGCGCACGAGAGGCCCGGCGCCCCGCATCGTTGTTTGATGGGTGCGGCCAGCAGGGCCAGCACCACCAGCACGGCAATCCCTACCCTCACCGGGACTCGGTTGAAGCCTTGCGCCATCGTGGGTGCCGGATGCATCACCGTTGGAGTCTAAGCGGCATACCTTCCCGTTTCGGTCACGCGCAGTAGGGTTTCTCAGCTATGGCCACTGCAAACCCGGGCGGCGCGACATCGCCGCAGACCCGGGTCGACGTACTGGGCAACATCGGACCCAACTGGTTCGCCTCGGTGATGGGCACCGGCATTGTGGCCGTCGCCGGTGCCACCCTGCCGGTCCACGTGGCCGGGTTGCGCGCATTCGCCCAAGTGGTCTGGGTGATCGCGGCGGTCCTGCTCGTGGCGCTGATCGTCCTGGTGGGTGGTCACTGGCTGCGTCACCCCACCGTGGCGCGCACCCACGCGCGCAACCCGCAGATGGCGCACTTCTACGGCGCGGCGCCCATGGCCCTGATGACGGTCGGCGGGGGAGCGGTGCTCGTCGGAAGGGACCTGATCGGTGAGCGCATCGCCGTCGACCTCGACTGGGTGCTCTGGACGGGCGGCACGCTGGGCGGGCTGTTCACCGCGGTGAGCATTCCGTACCTGATGTTCACCCAGCACAACGTCGAACCCGACGCGGCTTTCGGCGGCTGGCTGATGCCCGTGGTCCCGCCCATGGTGACCGCGGCCACGGGTGCGCTGCTGCTGCCACACATGACGGCGGGCACCGGGCGCGAGACCATGCTCTTCGGCTGCTACGCGATGTTCGGGCTGTCGTTGCTGGCTTCCCTGAACATCATCGCGATGATCTGGGCACGCCTGACGTTGTACGGAACCTCGGGCTCTGCGCGCGTGCCCACGCTGTGGATTGTGTTGGGCCCGCTCGGGCAGTCCATCACGGCCGCAGGTCTTCTGGGAACCAACGCCGGGCTGGCCGTGGATCGTGAACTGGCGGAGGACCTCAACGCCTTCGCGATCCTCTACGGAGTTCCGGTGTGGGGCTTCGCGATGTTGTGGATCGCGCTGGCCACCGCGCTGACCGTTCGCACACTGCGGCGCGGGATGCCGTTCGCGCTGACGTGGTGGAGCCTGACCTTTCCGGTCGGAACCTTCGTCACGGGCACCTCCCAGCTCGCCGGGCACACCCATCTGCCCGCGTTCCGGGTGGCCGCGGCCATCGCGTATGCCGGGCTGCTGTTCACCTGGCTGCTGGTGGCTGTGCGCACCACGCGGGGGAGTCTGCACGGCAACCTGCTCAAATTGCCGCCCAGCACCGTGCCGGTCAAAGCCAGCAAGGAACCTGTGTCCTGAGCCGAGGGTCGTAGGCGTTTCGACCCCCCGGGTCGGCGGGTAGGCCTTGATGAGCCGATCGGAGGCCTCAATGTGGGAGACCAGCGAGCCACCGGAGCGTGGCACTCCCGATGTAACGCCTGAGCGGCTCACGCCGACCGAAACACCGGAACGGCTCAAACCGGCCGAGCCGCCGGAACGTTTGACGCCGTCGGAACCGCCCGAGCGTCCGGGGGCGGCGACACCAAGCTTTACCAGGAGCGGAGGTTAAGGATGCGCGCTGAGGAAGGCGACGAAACCGTCAAGGACTACGCCGCGGAGGGGAAACAGACTCTCGGCAGGATCAAGGCTTCCCAACGGTCGGGCAACCGGATTGGCGACGTCGCCAAGCGGTTCGCCCGGCTGTGGCGAGGCGATCGCGGACCGGAAGGCGAGCCCGGAACATCGGGCTAGTCACGCGGGCGCCGGATGGCGGTGAGCCCACGGGCTTGCTTCTTCGAGTTGGGCCGCCACCCGGAGAAGATCGCCGTCCGCACCGAGCCGTCCTACCAGCTGCACGCCGAGGGGAAGTCCGCCGTCGGTCCAGTGCAGCGGCACACTGATCGCGGGTCGCCCGGTGATGTTGGCCAGCTGCGTGTAGGGCACCCAGCCCAAGTTTTCCTGAATCAGTTGATCGAGGATCCCGCTGCGCGCCATGACTTTTCCCGCGCGCAGCGTGCTGGCCGCGCGGGCAACCCATTGCAGGGGCCGCGGCGTCGCCGTGGCGCCGATCTTCAGCGGCGGCGCGGCCAAGGTGGGCGTCAGCAGGCAATCGAAGCTCTCGTGGAACGTGGCGAGGGATCGGATGTGGTCGTTTCTGTTTTCCAGTGCGAAGATGGGTGCTAAAACTCCTGTGGCCCTGGCTAATTCACTCACAGCCAAGGTGTCGGCCTCAAAATCGTGGTCGCGGGCGCCGGTGCGTTGCCTGGCGTCCGCGACGTGGTGGTAGAGCTGTGCGAACCAGATGGTGAGAAAGTCGCGGGCCAGGGCGGCGTCGTCGTACGGGGGCGCCACCTCCTCGACCCGATGCCCTAGATCGCCGAGGAGGCTCGCCGCCCGTTCCACCGCCGCGACGGATTCCCGATCAGGTTCCGGGTTGATCGCCGAGGCCCAGGAGTAGCCGATCCGCAGCGGCTCAGGATGACGCTTGATGTGGTCGGCGAAAGTGCCTCGCGGAAGGGCGACTTCGTACGCTGCATGCGCATCACGCCCGACGATCGCGTCGCACAGTGCGGCGCTGTCACGCACGGTGCGCGAGACGACGCCCTGGGTCACCATCCCGAACATCGGCTCGCCCGTTTGTGGGCCGTAGGGCGACAGCCCCCGGCTCAGCTTGAGGCCGACGAGCCCATTGCAGGCGGCGGGGATGCGGATCGATCCGCCTCCGTCGTTGGCCCCCGCGGCCGGAACGATCCCCGCCGCGACCGCCGCCCCGGACCCGCCCGACGAGCCGCCGGGAGTGTGGCCGGTGTTCCACGGGTTCCGCGCCGGGCCCCAATAATCGGACTCCGTCACGCCCTTGGCGCCGAACTCGGGGGTGTTGGTCATCGCGAAAATCACCAGTCCCGCGTCCAGGAACCGCTGAGTGACCAATGCGTGCCGGTCGGCCACGTCGTTGGCCAGCGACCGGGAACCGCTCGAGGTCGGAAAACCGCGGTACTCCTGCGCGAGATCCTTGATCACGAACGGGACGCCCGCGAACGGCCCGCTCAGGTCCGCATCCGCGGCCCGCCTGTCCGCCACGTCGCCCAGCGGGCGGACGATCGCGTTCAACCGCGGATTGACCGCGTCGGCTCGTTGCCGCGCCAGCGCCAAAAGCTCGGGCGCCGTGACCTGGTTGGCCGCGACCAGTTCGGCCAATGCGGTCGCGTCCAGCGACATGTACTCGTCGAGCTTCATCGTTTTCTCCTCTGGACGCCCCGCTGAATCGTATGGGAGCGGCTTAGTATCACCTGATGCCAATGGCAGTCGAACCGTTTTCGATCCAGGGGCCCGGTGGCGTCCGCATCGTCGCGGACCGGCTGGGAGATCCCGACGCGCGGGCCGTGGTGTTCCTGCACGGCGGCGGACAGACCCGCCGCTCGTGGGGCAAGGCCGCCGCCGCCGTCGCCCAGCGTGGGTGGCAAGCCGTCACTGTCGACCTGCGCGGCCACGGCGAATCCGATTGGTCCGATGAGGGCGACTACCGCGTCGTCAGCTTCGCCGGCGACGTCCAAGAGGTGCTGAGCACACTGCCGCCGCAGCCGGTATTGGTCGGCGCCTCGTTGGGCGGGTTCACCTCGATGCTGCTGGCGGGCGAGCTCGCGCCGGGCATCGCCAGCGCGGTCGTTTTGGTCGACATCGTTCCAAACATGGACCAGTCCGGAGCCAACCGGATACATGCCTTCATGTCGGAACGGGTGGAATCCGGCTTCGCTTCGCTCGACGAGGTCGCCGACGCGATCGCCGAGTACAACCCGCACCGGCCCAGGCCGACCGACTTGGACGGGCTCACCACGAACCTCCGCCGCCGTGGCGATCGCTGGTATTGGCATTGGGATCCCCAGTTCATCAGCGGGACCGCCGCTTTTCCGCCGTTCGAGGTCACCGACCCCGATCGGATGCACGCGGCGGTGGACGCGATACTGCGCGGCGGCGTGCCGATGCTGTTGATTCGGGGCCAGATGAGTGACCTTGTCAGCCAGGAACGCGCCGACGAATTTCTGGAGCGCTTCCCGCAGGTCGAGTTCACCGATGTGCGCGGCGCAGGACACATGGTCGCCGGCGATCGCAACGACGTCTTCGCCGACGCCGTGCTGGGCTTTCTTGCCCGGCATGTCAGCGACTGACGGTCGGTGGCTGAACGAAAACTGTTGCCCGACTGAATTTTTGTCGTGCGCGTAATACGGTGCGGCGCGGTCGTCGGCCCGCGGCGGACCGGCCAGGGGGCCGAAACCCGCTGCCGCTGTTAACATGCTGCCCGACACTTCAAGAGAGGCGGCGTGGCCATGCGGTGGTTGCGAGGGTTGGGCTTGGTGGGTGCTGTGGTCGTCGTTGCGACGACGGTGGCGAACCCGGCCCGAGCGGACGGCGGCGTGACGCCGGGCATCAAGGTGGAAGATGAAAATAGCTCGTGCACAGCAGGTTTCGCGGCGCAGGGCAATGACGGCAGTTACTACCTGATGACCAGCGGCCACTGTGACGCCCATGATGGTTCGCTGTGGACGTACGGGGGTGACGTTCCGCTGGGGAAGATCACCGCCAGCGAGAAGGAGGGCGACACCAGGGACGCCGCGATCATCCTGCTCGACCCGAGCGTGGGTGCGCCGTCGGGAGATGTCGGCGGCAGGTATGTGGTTCGGGATGTGCTGAGCCAGCAGCAAATTCGTGAGGGTATGCCCTTCTGCAAACTTGGCGCGGTTACCGGTGAAACCTGTGGTTCCGTCAAACATGTAGAGGACGGGGTGGTAACCGCCAGCGTGTTCAGTCTCAACGGCGACAGCGGAAGCCCCGGTTTCGTCAAGAACCCTGACGGCACCGTAAGTGCGGTAGGCCTGCTGATGTCGTCACCGGATGGTGACGACTACACGACCGACTTCGCGCTGATCGATCCACTGCTGGGCAAGTGGGGAATACACGTTCTTCCTTGAGAGAAGCGTCGCCGAGAGAAGCCGCGGCCGTGCACGCGTAACACGGCGTTTACCGCTGTTGGGTACCGGGTATTCGGCGTCCCGCGGCATCGGTGAGGGCTCGCTACGTGAACGAAGCCAATGAGTTGTGCAGTGCGACACCAGCGACACGAAGGAGAGCGTTAGTGAAGCGTGGGATTGTCGTCGGCGTGGCGAGCGTGGCCGTGGTGGCCGCAGCATGCGCCGGCTGTTCGAGCAACAAGTCAAGCACCGGATCGTCGGGCTCGTCGGCACCCGCGGCGTCCGGTCCGCAGGTCATCGTCGACGGTCAGGCACAAAACGTCAGCGGCCAGGTCACCTGCACCCCGTCGGGAGACAACACCAACATCGGCATCGGCGACCCGACGGCCGGGGTCGGCGCCGTAATCAGCAACGCGAACCCGCCCATCGTCCACTCGGTCGGGCTCGGCAGCGTCAACGGCATCACGCTCGGCTTCTCCGACGCGGCTCCCAACCAAGGCGGTAACGCGGGGGCCGCGGTGAACGGAAAGACGTACGCCATCAAGGGCACCGCGACCGGACTCGACATGAGCAACCCGCAACAACCCCAGCAGGTGACCAAGCCATTCGAATTGGACGTGACATGCCCGTAGTGCAGCCGATCGACACCGAAGAGGGGACGCAGCTATGTCTATGAAACGTGTCGTCAGTGCGGCGGCGGTCGCGGCGGGGTTGAGCCTCTCCACGGTCACTTTGAACGCGGGCTCGGCCTTTGCGGCACCGCTCGACCCGGCGCCGCCCTGCCCCGGTTGCCACGGCGGTGGCGGCGGGGGAAACCCGGGCGGTGGCGGGGGCAACCCCGGTGGCCCCGGCGGTCAGCAGGGCGGTGGCCCCGGCGGTCAGCAGGGTGGTCCCGGTGGTCAGCAGAGCGGACCTGGCGGAGCGCCGGGCGGGCAGAACAATCCGCCGCCGGGTGGACACGGACAGAATCCGCCGCAGGGCGGCCAGAACAACCCGCCGCAGGGTGGGCAGAACAACCCGCCCCAGGGTGGGCAGAACTCGCCTGCCCCCAATGAGCACGGGCAGAATCCGCCGCAGGGCGGCCAGAACAACCCGCCGCAGGGCGGCCAGAATTCGCCGGCCCCCAACGAACACTGGCAGAACCCGCAGCAGGGCGGCCCGGGCAACCAGCCGGGCAACCAAAACCAGAACGGCCCCGGCGGGCAACCCAACGCGCCCGCGAACGAGCACAATCAGCCGCCGCAGGGCAGGCAGGCCCTCAACCCGCCGAGCACCCAGCCCCCGCACCAGCCCTACGTTCCACGCGGGACGTACGTGAGCGGCAACGCCCAAGTAGGCGGACCCGGCGATGCGCGGGCGGGCTTCAGCATCGTCGACCACGGGGCACCGCCCCCGCCGCCCCCGCGGGGCCACGGTTGGAACGACGGTCCGGCGCCCGGCCACCCGCCGCCGCACTGGGTCGGCGCGCCCCCGCCGGGAGGCTGGGACGGTCCGCCGCCTCCGGGTGGCTGGAACCGGCCGTGGTCCGGGCCCCAGCGTGACGTCGCCGTCGCGCAGGTCGATTTCGGGCCTTTCCAATACGACAGCTACACCGCCATCCCCGTCTTCAACTGGCAGTTCGGCGGTTGGGGCTTCTGGTACATGGGAGTCTGGGTTCCGCTCTACTGACGGTCCGACGGGCGCGCCGGCCCACCGGGCGCGCCCGTCGGCGGGCGGCGATCCGGAGCGCATGGCAGGCTCCGTGAATGGATGTGCGAGAGAACGTCCGCCGCGCGATCGACGTGATGACGGCCTGGACGTCGGACAGCGGCAACGAATTCGCTTGGAACCGCCTCGTCGAGAACGTCATTGACGAGCCCGACGGCGAAATCATGCTGCTGATGGGCTTCGTCAACCTCGCGGGCGAGCTGGGGATCAAGTTGGAGAAGGCCACCGGGCAAGACGTGCGGTCGCACCTGCAGGACATCGCGCTGAAGTACCTCTGATCGACGCGGGTTACTGCGGGTGCGTCGCCAGATAGTCCTCGACCGGGATCGGGGACGGCGCCTCGTATCCGATCGGTAGCAGCACATCGCCGGCGGTGGTGACGTAATAGACGTCCCACCGATAGTAGGTGGGGAAGGCGGCGGGATCGTTCGCGATCAGCGTGGCGTATTGGTCGACCGCCCGGACGTATTCGTGGGCGTGGTTGTAGCCGTAGATCGCGCGGTCGGGGTCGTTGGCGAATCCGTTGGCGGCCAGGAAGCGGCCAGCCGCCGTGATGCTGTCGCGCGGGGAGTGGACATCACCGCCCTGGCCGTAGGCGGCGAATGTCGACGGCAAGAACTGCATGGGTCCCTGCGCGCCCGCGGTGCTCACGCCGTTGATGCTGCCGAAGCGGGTCTCGACCAGGTTGATCGCGGCCAGGTAGTTCCAGCCGACCCCCGTCTCCGCTTCCGCTGCGTGGTAATCGCTCATCAGTTCGTCGGCGGGAACGGGCGGCTCGATCCGCCAGGCGGGCAGCGTGCCCTTCGCGGGCGTCATCGCCTGGAGCTCGCGGCGGGCGTCGAGGTTGCGGTCGTAGACGTCGATAAGCTCCGCCGGGATGCGCGGACGCGTGACCGAGTCCCACTCTGGGTGTCGCCCGATGGCGCGGTAGGCGGCCTGTTCGCGGTGCGCCGCGGCCACCAATGCCGGCTCCGGCGTCGACGGGTCCCGCAGCGCGCGCTCGTCGGCGACGAGATTGTCGGCCAGCTGAGCCGGGTCCGATGCCAATTGGGGTTGCGCGCCAAGTGGTGGGTTCGGGGCTGCCGCAACGGTTCTCGAAGCAACGGGCACCGCGGCCGCCGTGGTCGCTGAAGTGGCGATCGGCTTCGCGGTTGACACCGAGCAGCCGACGAGTGCAAACATCACCGCGCCCAGCAGCGGCGCAGCGACAACCCGGTCGGAGTTCACGGTGAATCACTTTCGTCGATTGCCCTGAACAGTCTTCCGCATCAGACCGCGCGACATCAATGCGGCGGCCGAACAGTTCGGCGCCGCACCGCCGGGCAATCTGCCCAAGTTGCGACCGGCGGCCATCCATCTCACACTTGAGTATCGGCTTCCCAGCAGAGTGGAATAGTTAAATGCCCGCCGCCCCGCCTGAATCAGTCGCGAGACGAACCGAAATCGGCCGGGCTTCGGGACGGGCAGTGCCGAAGTTTGTCCAACGCCTCATGCGTCCGGCGATGATCGCGGCAATCATGACGGCGCTGGTCGCCGCGCCCGATTCGCCGCCGCAGCTGCCGCCGGGGTGTTCCATCGGCTGGACGATGGTCGGGGGAACGTTGATCTACGTGCCCGACTGCTCGCATCGGTCACCGGCTCCACCGCCCCCGCCGGAAGGGCCCCCGCCCAGTCCCGTTCCGCCTCCGCCCGAGTAGGTGTCGGGCCGATCGACGACCGAAGCGGCTGCGCCAGAACGAGACTGACGCGTCAGCCGTTCCCGCTCAGGGTGATCAGGATGGCGTCGTGGAGGCCGAATCCTTCTTCGGACCGTCGGAGAAAGTCGGAAGTTGCACGGGCTCCGAATCGCCGGCGGGGTGTGACACGACCTCGGGCTCGTAGCGATGCGAAAACAGATCGGACGATGTCATAACTCGGGTCCTCTTGGGTTGGCTTCGGCCCGACATGGTGTGTCGAGCGAAGAGGGATCGATTCGTGGATGCGCTCGTCTGCACAAAATGGCTATGGGGCAGTGCGAAACTGCTGACACCAATCTACACGCCCTCGCTCGCCGCGCCCCTTGATGCTCTTCCCGACGCGGGCCTGCGCGCCGTACGTCCGCACCCGACGCCCTCGCAACTGCCGGGCAGGCAGGGCCCCCTTAACGCGCTGTGGGCTGGCGGGAAAGCACCCACCAGCCCACTTCGAGTAGGACTCGCGCTAAACGGCGGTTACTCCGACCGCCTGCGGACCCTTGGTCCCCTGCTCGATATTGAACTCAACCCTCTGGTTCTCCTCGAGGGATCGGTAGCCGGTCCCCTGGATCTCCGAGTAGTGGACGAACACATCTGCTGCGCCGCCGTCCGGAGCGATAAAGCCGAAGCCCTTTTCGCTGTTAAACCATTTCACAGTTCCCTGTGTCATACCTTCAACTTCTCTCATTTTCGAACGGATGCCGACGGGCATCCCCGGGCAGCGTAGCATGCCCGGCAACTCAAATATGTAATACGATGCGGCAGAACGGTTTTCATGCCCGGATCCAGCGCTGGCGGGCGAAAGCTGCGAGGGGACGTGACTAGCCCATATCGGCCGACGTTCGAGGGTGTTGACGGCGGCCTCGCCGGTGTTCGGCTTGTCGCCCGTTACCGGGACTTGTGCCATGGTCGTGACGCTCTCAGACTGTTGATATGCGCGACCGCGAGACGATCGATTCGGAATTGCGGCGCATCGCCCTGGGGCGCCGATCGGTCGGCGAACGCGGAGGTCAGCCGTCGTCCCGGGAGATCGACGAACTGCTCGACGAACTCCTGGCGCACACCGCGGGGACACCTCGCCCCAATGCGGCAGACATGCGTGCGGGCGGGACTGGCGCCGACCCCCGGGGAGCCCGCAAGTTGGGCACCAGCCTTCGTTCACCCGGCGGCGTGCGGCGCCGATTGGGTCTCCTCGCGGCGCTGCCGCTCTCTCTGGCAGCCATGGCCGCCGCGGTGGTGGTGATGTTCACGGTCCACCAACGGGATTCATCGGCACAGCCGACCGAAACCCCGCCGACGGCGTCCGCGCCGCCCAGTCGGATGGCGCCGACGGCATCCGCTCCGCGGATCGAGATTGCCGACATGGCGTTGATCGCCGCGTTGAAGCAGGAAGGCGTACCGTTCCCCAGCCAGGAATACGTGATGACCCAGGGGCACGCGGTGTGTGACTTCCTGGCGCGCCAGCCCAATTTCGCCGACGCCGTGGCGTTCCTGCAGCGGTCGTCGATATGGGACGCCAACCAGAGCGCGCAAGTCACCGCCGGTGCCATCGTCGCGTACTGCCCCAAATCTCAACCGGCGACGCCGGATGAGATGCAGCCGGCCTATCAGAGCGTTCTCTCCGATCTGCAGGCGATCGAAGGAAAGTTGCAGGGCATTCAAGGGGATATGCAAGGCATCCAGGGAGATCTGGAAGGCGTCCCGGGCCACCCCTAACCGGGTCGTGACGTTCGCCGGGGACAGGCACGCCTGCGGCGGATCAGGACCGACCGCCGTGCGGCGCGAGGGCGTGAGTCGGCGACCAAAAAGGGTCCATCGGCCCCTTCCGCAGCAACGCGGTGGGGCCTACGATTTGCCTGCACGGAGATTTGTGATGCTCAGCATGGCTAATCGTTTGGCACTCAGTGGCCCGGCCGCTTTCGCGCTGGCTGTCATCGTGACGGCATTGTCGCCGCCAGCGAGCAACGCTGCCGAATGCGGCGTAGGTACCGTCTACGACCCACCGTCCGATAGCTGTGTGGTTCTCGCGC
Organism: Mycobacterium scrofulaceum; assembly: GCF_001667885.1. Classification (GTDB taxonomy): domain Bacteria; phylum Actinomycetota; class Actinomycetes; order Mycobacteriales; family Mycobacteriaceae; genus Mycobacterium; species Mycobacterium scrofulaceum_C. The sequence continues at coordinate 19,397 of NZ_LZJW01000181.1, forward strand.
AGGCACCCCAACCCGCGGCGCGAGCTCAAGGAGCGCTGCCATGCCGTCTCGTAGCTGCGCCGCCGTGGACACGCTTTGCGGGTCGACG
>NZ_LZJW01000182.1 GCF_001667885.1 Mycobacterium scrofulaceum
ATGGCCGGATACGTTGTGCCGCAACGGCCGATAGTCGATGACGCAGAGATGGCCTCGTTCGCATCGGAGGTGCGCGCGGCGGCGGCGGCGACGCCGTCAGCGGCCGCCAGCGCCGCCTCGACCTCGGCCAGCTCCACGCGGAAACCGCGCACCTGGACCTGATGGTCGGAGCGTCCGACGAATTCCAGTTGGCCGTCCTCGGTCCAGCGGGCGAGATCGCCACTGCGGTACAGACGTGAACCCGGTTCGAGCGCAAAGGGATTGGCGATGAACCGGGTGGCGGTCAGTGCGGGCCGTTTCCAGTAGCCCCGCGCCAGTTGATCGCCGGCGTAATAGAGTTCGCCGACGACTCCGACCGGCACCGGCCGCAGGCCGTCGTCGAGCAGATAGGCACCCGCCCCGGGAACCGGCTTGCCCACCAGGGGATTCGGGGGCTCCAGCCGTCCGCGTGATACCGCGCCGGACGTTTCGGTGGAGCCGATGTTGTTCAGCAGCTCGATGTCCGCGCCGGCGCACACGGACACCAACCGCTGCAGCAGCGACGGGCTCACCGGCTCTCCGCCGCACACCAGCCTGGACAGTCCACGCACCGCGTCGGGCCGGCTGTCCAGCAGGGCGGAGACCAGGCTGGGCACCGCGGTCACCTGCGCGACCGCGTGCCGATTCATCAAGTCGCCGAGGGCTTCCGGGTCGCGGTGGTCGGCATCGTCGGCGAGGATCATCGTGGCCCCCGCCGCCAGGCCGGCCAGCATCTCCATGCCGCCCTCGAGGAACGTGATCGACGCCTGCGCCAGGCGGATGTCGTCGGTCCTCGGCGGGTAGTGCCGCAGCTGCCAGTCCAGCCGGGCCGCCATCGACCGATGGGTGCCCAGCGCGCCTTTCGGCTTGCCCGTGGATCCGGACGTGAAGACCAGGAACATCGGGTCGTCGGGGTGTGGCAGCGGCAGCTCCGGCCGGTCGCCGTCCCCGTTCTCGACGGCGGCGCGCACCCGAGGGTCATCGAGCGAAAGCACCTGGACACCGGCGACTTCGGGGACGCTGTCCGCCGCTTCGGCCGTGGCCAGCACGACGGGCGGTCGCACGTCGTCGAGCATGAACTGTTTGCGCGCCGGCGGATAGCCCGGATCGATGGGGAAGTAACCGCCGCCCGCCTTCATGATGGCCACCAGCGCCACCACCAGGTCGATGCTGCGCCGTGTCGACAACCCAACCAACGTTCCCGGTCGAACGCCGCGCGCCGCGAGCAGCGTCGCCAGGTTGTCCGAATGACGGTGCAGCGTCGGGTAATCGATCTGCTGATCACCGCAGTGCACCGCGATCCGGCCGGGGCCCCAGCCCCGGCTGGGCTCCAGCAATTCCGGAATGGTGCGTGGCCGGTCGTGCGGGGGCCGTTCGCCGCGGCTCCAGTGCTCCAGGCGGCGCCGCTCTGCGGCGTCGGTCAGCTGCACGTCTCGCAAACTCTGATCGACATTGTCGGCAAACTCGGTGATCACTCGGGTCAGCCATCCGGCCAACCGCTCGATCGTGGTCCTGCTGTACAGCTCGGTGCGGAAGATCAGATTGCCGTTGTATCCGACTCCGCCCGAGCCGTCGGTGCCGAAGAAGTTGACACTGAGGTCGGCGTGCGCCATGTCGAAGACGGGGTCCAGCGAGGTGCACACCGTGTCCTGCTCGCCGCCGTCGGGCGCTTGCTCGATCACCCGCGTCGCCGGCAGGTGGTCGCGGACGTGCACGACCACCTGGAACAGCGGGTTGCGCGACAGCGAACGCACCGGGCTGACGCTGTCGACCACGCGGTCGAACGGCAGGTCCTGATGGGCGTAGGCGGCCAGCGCCGTTTCCCGCGCCCGAGTCAGCAAGTCGCGCAGCGTCGGGTTGCCGGTCAGGTCGTTGCGCAGCACGAGGATGTTGACGAAAAACCCGATCAGTTGGTCCAATTCGGCCTCGGTGCGCCCGGCGACCGGGGTGCCCAGCGGGATGTCGAGCCCACCGCCCGCCTTGTGCAGCACCACGGCGACGGCGGTTTGCAGCAGCATGAATTCGGTGATGCCCAGCTCGCGAGACAGCTCGGCGAGCTTGGCGCGCGTGGCCGCGTCGATGCGGAAGTCGACGGATTCGCCCTCCCCGCTGGGCACCCGCGGCCGCGGGAAGTCGGGCCGCAGCCCGCTGTCCTCGGGCAGCCCGGCCAGCTGCCGGTTCCAGTACTCGCGCTGCTCGGCGGCGATGCGGGACTCGTGACCGCCCGCGTCGCCGAGGAACTCCCGCTGCCACGCCGCGTAGTCGGCGTACTGCACCCGCAGCGGCGCCCACGCCGGAACGTCCCCGGCTCGCCGCGCCCGGTACGCGGTCATCACGTCGGCGAACAGCACCCCGGCCGACCAGTGGTCGGAGGCGATGTGGTGGACCACCAGCGACAGCACGTGCTCGGCGGCGGCGGCGGCGGTGCGCAGCACCGCCACCCGAATCGGGAATTCGCGGTCCAGCTCGAAGCAATGCCGGCGCTCGGCATCCAGCTCCCGCTGCAGCCAGGCCTGATCGGGCCCGGTTGCGCGGCGTACGGAGACCTCACCCGCGGGCCCGACCACCTGGTAGGGCACGCCATCGGACTCCACGTAGGAGGTGCGCAGGATTTCGTGCCGGGCGACGACGTCGCCGATGGCGGCGACCAGGGCGTCGATGTCCCAGGGCCCAGTCAGTTTCGCGGCGAAGGGAATGTTGTTGACCCAGCTCGGCCCGTCAACGCGGTAGGCGAACCAGCTGCGCAGCTGGGAGGCCGACAGCGGCATGGGCCCGTCGTGGGCGGTCGTGATCAGCTTGGGCCGCGACTGCCGGACCTCGCCGGAAGTGAGCTGGTCAACCCGCTCGGCCAACAAGCCGACCGTCGCCAGTTCGAAGACGTCGCGGATGCCGACGTCCACGCCGCACTCGGAGCGGATCGCGGCGACCAGCTTCGTGGCCACCAGCGAGTGGCCGCCCAGGTCGAAGAACGAGTCGTCGACGCCCACCCGGTCGTGTCCGAGCAGCGCGGAAAACAGTGCGGCGATGCGGCGCTCGGTTCCCGTGTTCGGGTCCCGGTATTCGGCGGCGGCCGCGATCTGCGGTTGGGGCAGCGCGGTGCGGTCGATCTTGCCGTGCGCCGTGATCGGGATTTCGTCAAGCGCCACATAGGCGGCCGGCGTCATGTAGTCCGGTAGCGCCGCTGCCACCCGGGTGCGGATCCGCTCGATGTCAACGCTTTCCGGGTCGCCGCCCGGCGCGGGCGTGACGTACCCCACCAGGCTCTTGCCCAACCGCGGCAGGTCCATGGCCAGCACCACCGCTTGCCCCACGCTCGGGTCAACCGAGATGGCGGCCGCGATCTCGCCCAGCTCGATGCGGAAGCCGCGGATCTTGACCTGTTCGTCGGCGCGGCCCACGAACTCGATGTCGCCGTCGGCGTTGCGGCGGGCGAGGTCGCCCGAGCGATACAGCCGGCCCCCCGGGGCGAACGGGTCGGCGACGAACCGCTCGGCGGTCAGCCCGGGCCTGCGGTGATAGCCGTGCGCGACATGCGTTCCACCGATGTATATCTCGCCGATCACCCCGGGGGGCACCGGGCGCAGCGCGTTATCGAGCAGGTGGACCTGCGTGTTGATCTTCGGGCGGCCGATTGGCACCACCCGGGTGCCTTGGGCCCCTTCCACCGGGTAGCTGGTGCAGTTGACCACCGTTTCCGTGGGGCCGTAGAAGTTGTACAGCAGCGCATCGAAGGTGGCATGGAACTTGTCGGCGATCTCGCCCGGCAACGCCTCGCCGCCAATCGGCACGCGGCGCAGGGTGCGCCACCGGCTGACGCCGGGGAGCGAGAGGAACAGGCCGAGCAGCGACGGCACGAAATGCATCGAGGTGATGCCTTCGCGGCTCAGCAGATCCGTCAGGTACCCGATGTCGCGCAGCCCGTCCGGGCGCGGAATCACCAGCCTGGCGCCCATGATCAACGTGCCGAAGATTTCCCCCATGGACACGTCGAAGCTCGGCGACGCGACCTGCAACAGCCGGTCGGTCTCGTCGACGCGGTACTCGTCGCCGAACCAGACGAAATATTCGGCGATCGGCGCGTGGGGCACCGGCACGCCCTTGGGCAGCCCGGTGGAACCCGACGTGTAGATCAGGTAGGCGGTGTTGTCCGGGGACAGCGGCCTGATCAACTCGGCGGGCGCGGTCGCCGGGTACTCCGACAGCCCGGAAACGGGCTGGCGCAGCACGAGTTTGGCGTCGGCGTCGCCGAGGATGAAGCTCAGCCGGTCCTCGGGGTAGGTCGGATCCACCGGCAGGTAGACCGCGCCGGCCTTGAGCACGCCCAGCGCGGTGATGACCAGTTCGGGTGACTTGTCCAGCAACACCGCGACGCGGTCCTCCGTGCCGACGCCCCGCTCGATCAGCCAGTGCGCCAAGCGGTTCGACTCTTCGTCGATCTCCCGGTAGGTGTACTGGCGGCCCTCGTACACGACGGCGATCGCGGCGGGTGACAGCGCCGCTCGGCGGGTGACCAACGCCGGCAAGGTGGTGGCCGGGGTGTCGAAGTTCTCGCCGGTCGATGCCCGGCGTAGCCACTCGGCGTCGTCGGTGCCGATCAGCGCGCATGCCGACAGCGCGGTGTCGGGGTTCGCCAGCGCGTCGTCCAACAACACGGCGTAGTGCCGCAGCAGCTGGTCCACCAGCTGCCGATCCAGCACCTCGACCAGGTACTCGGCTTCGACCAACCCGCCCCCCGAGCGGTCCAGCTCGACCATGAAACTCAGTGGCAGCTGGTTGAAATGGCCACGCAGTTCCGCGCGCGTGCACCGCACCCCGGGCGGGCAGAAACCGGCGCCATCGGGCTCGCGCTGCCCGAAGCTCACCCGGGTCATCCGGTCGGCGCCGTGCCGGCGATCGGGGTTGGACTCACGGACGAGCCAGTCCAGGTCGGCGCGCGCATGGGCGAACGCGCCCACCGCGCGGTCCCGAGTTTCGGTCAGCAGCTCTCGAAAAGTCTGGTGGGGCCCCGGCCGCAGCCGGATCACCACGGTGTTGCCGTAGTACCCGATCAACGATTCGGTTCCGACGCCGCGGTTGAGGACCGGAGCGGCGATCAGGAAGTCGGTCGACTGGGTGTAGCGGTGCACCAGCGCGGCGAAGGCCGCCATCAGGACCATGTACGGGGTGGCACCGGTTTCCCGCGCCAGCGCCGCCGCCCGGTCGACGGTGGCCGCCGGCAACGGCATCGTGGCCCGCCCCGCACGCCAGGTGCTTGGCACGACCGATCCGTTGGGACCCGGAAGCTCAAGCGGCTCTGGCAGATTCGCCATCTGACGTCGCCAGTATTCGTAGTCCGCGGCGGGATTCGCGGCTTCGGCGGGCGGTGGGGCCGCGGGTGCGGGCTCGTCGCCGAAGCCGTCCGGATCGACATACGCGCGGGTCAGGTCGGCAAAAAACGGTGCCCACGAAGCGTCGTCCCAGGCGATGTGGTGGGCGGTGATCAACAGCATCAGCTCGTCGGCGGAAAGCCGCGCCACCGTGACCCGCAGGGGCGAATCCGCGGCAAGGTCGAAGGGCCGGCGGAAGTCGCGCTGCGCCAGCACGTCCAGCCGTAACTGCCGGGCCTGATCGGTCAGCCCCGACAGGTCATGCTCGGCCCACTCGGGGCGCAGTTCCTCGCGGATGACCGGATGCGGGTCGCCGTCGGCGCCCGTGTCATACGTCGTGTGCAGCACCGCATGCCGCGCGGCCACAGCGTCGACCGCGCGCCGCAGGCGTTCGGTGTCGACCGTGCCGGTGACGCGGTAGGAGACGCAGACGTTGAGGAGCGCGCTGTCCGGGTCCATCGACTGCACGAACCACATCCGGTGCTGTCCGACGGACATGCGCGGCTCGTCGTGGGTGGCCACCGGCGCTTCCGCGGCCGGCCTGGCCAGGCCGCGTTCGGCGATCTTGCGGCGCAGCAGTTCCAGGCGCTCGTCGTCGAGCCGTGCGTCGGCTCGGGTGGTTTCCGTCACGCGGGCAGTCCAACCTTTCTGGCTTCGCGAGCGTCGGGTGGTGCGCCTTCCGGCGGCTCGCCCGAGCCGGCGCGCAATGCGTCGACCAATTCGGTGAGGGTGATCCCGCCCAGCATGCGGGCGACGGGAACGGAGCGTCCGACCGTGCGGCGCAGCCGCTTACGCAGATCGAGTGCGAGCAGCGAGTCCACCCCGAGGTCGATGAGCGGCGCGCTCGGGTCGATCGAGACGGAGTCACTCAGGTGTAGCGTCGCGGCGAGTTCGCCGCGCACCACGTCGGCCAACGGCCTGGTCGCGGAGTCGCCCGCTCCCCCGCCGGTCTGGGCCGCGCTGAACGGCATTGGCATTCCCTGGCTTTCGAAGAACACCGCGAGCCGGTCGAAGTCCGCGTCGAAGATCAGCGGATCGCCGTCATAGCGGTGCAGGCCCGCCTCGATCGCCGCCTCGGGAACCATCGCGGTCAGGCCGGATCGTTCGGTGCGGGCGATCTCCTCGGCCCCCACCACGCCGGCGGCCTGCCAGAGTCCCCATCGGATCGCCACGCAGTCCTGGCCCCGGGCGCGCAGCTGAGCGACCAACACGTCCAGCATCCGGTTGGAGGCGGCGTAGGCGGCGTGGTGGTACCCGCCCCAGACCCCGAACACCGACGAACAGGCCAGGATTCGGCAGTCCGGCCGCAGCGGCCACATTTCGGCCAGCAGGGCCAGGCCACGCACCTTGGCGGCACACACCGCCGCCACGTCGGTGCCGGTGAGGTCGGTGCGGGAGCGCGTCTCGGCGATGCCGGCGGTATGGATTAGCAAGGACGCCGCCGCGCCGGCGTGCCGCACGGCTTCGGCCACGGCGGCCGGATCGGTGATGTCGCAGCGCAAGGCGCGGACATCGGTGTCGTGTCCTGCGGTGAGCCGGCGCAGTGCGGTTTGGTCGAGGCCGTTGCGGCTCAGCAGCGTGACCGTTCGCGCCCCGCGCTCGATGCAGTACCGCGCATAGCGCAGGCCGATAGCGCCGCTGCCGCCGGTGATCACCACGTGGTCCAGGGTCGCGGCGTCCAGCGGCCGATGGACCGCCGAATCGCGGCAGTCCCGGAAGGTTCGGACGTACCGTCGCGGCACTTCATCCCCGCGCACTGCCACCTCGGCCGCCTCGCCGAGCAACACGTCGATGACGGTGTGCGCGGCCCGCGCGTCGAGGTCCCGGCTCGACAGGTCGAGATGCCCGAAGGCCTGGTCGGCGAATTCGAAGCCGACGCTGCGGTGCATCGCGGCCAGCGCCGCCTGCGCCGGGGACGCCTCGACGTCGCCCGCATCGACGCTTTCCGCGCCCGCGGTGAGCAACCAGACGGCCCGGCAGCGCGGTCCGATCAGGGCGGCGTAATCGGGTAGGCCCGCGTCCGGCCGGCGGGCGATCTGCTCGATTGCCGCCACGGGATCCCGCTCGTCGAGCCCGGTGGCGACGACCGCGAGGATCTCCGCCTCCTGCGGTTCGACCACCCGGCAACCGCCTTGCGCGCCAACGGTATCGATCAGCCGCTGCGTCAACGCGCTACCCGCGCCGGTCACGTCGAAGAACCCGATGTCGGCGCCCGCCGCGTTCGACGGGGTCGCCCGCTGCCAGGTCTCGACCGCGACGGTGAGCGACGGGGCCCGCACCGTGTCGGTCAGTGGATCGGGCGCCGCCCATAGGTGCACCGCCCGCATGGGAGCGTTCGGGAACCCGCGCAGCGGCCGCCGGGCAGCGCCGGGAATGGTGTTCGCCCACTGGCACCCGGGATCGGCCGACGCCACGGTCACGATGTTCTTCGCCAGCACGTCGGTGACGGTCCCCTCGCGGTGACCCGAGCCGACCGCCACGCTGCTCTCTTCGATCAGGTCCGCGAGCGGGTACAGCAGCGAGGGGTGCGCGGACATCTCGATGAACGTGGTGGCCCCGAGTTGTCGGGCCGTGGCCACGGCCCGGTCGAAACGCACCGTGTTGCAGAGATTCTCATACCAGTACTCGGCGAATCCCACCCCGCTGCCGACCTCCCCACCGAAGGTCGAGCCGACGAATCTGACCGGGCTGTCCTGGAAGGCCGAACGGGGAACCAGCTCGGTCAACTGGGCGCGCAACGGCCGCAGCACGCTGGTGTGCCCGGGGTAGTCCACGGCCAGCTGGTGGGTGAACATCCCGCGTTGGCGGGCCAGCCGCACGGCGGCCGCCACGGCGTCGTGGTCTCCGGACACCACGGTCGACGCGGGGCCGTTGACCGCCGAGACTTCCAGCCAGCCCGTGGTTTCCCCGATCAGCGACTCGGCGTCGTCGACACCGGCGCCGAGCACCACCATGGCGTACTGACCCGCCAATTGGTCGACGATGCTGGCGCGGGCCCCGACCAGTGCGACCGTGTCGGGCAACGAAACCGTACCGGCTACGTACGCCGCCGCGACCTCGCCCAGGCTGTGACCGATGGTGATTGCGGGGAGCACACCGTGGAATCGCCATTCGTGCGCCAGGCTTACCGCGTGGGTGAATTGCGCCCCCTGGATTTCGGTCCGCGACCAGGTGCGGTCGAGCCCTCCGGTCAGGTAGGGCAGCGGCGAGGGCAGTCCCGCGGCGAGGAAGGCCTGCGCACAGCGGTCGGCCTCGGCCCGATACGCCGAAAGCTGTTGATACGCTTCGGCTCCCATCGATTGCCATTGGTTGCCCTGGCCGGGAAACACGAACGCGATGCACGGGGCGGCCCCGGCCGACGACCGGGTCACCAGGGGATGCTCTTCGCCGCGGGCCAGGGCGGACAGTCCACCGGTGAGCTCGGCGCGGTCGGCCGCCAGGACCACCGCGCGGTGCCGTCGCACGCGCCGCAGACGCAGCAGGCTCGACGCTATCGCCGCGATGTCCGCGTCAGTCCGATCCAGATAGTCCAGGATCGCTTGGGCGTCGTTGGCGATCAGCTCTGCGTCGTGCGCGGTGAGCAACACGGGTACGCGCCCGTCGGGCAGTGGCGAGGTGAGCATCACGCGACCTCGGGGAGGGAGACGATCACGTGCGCGTTGGTGCCGGCGATGCCGAACGCCGACGTCGCCGCGATCCGTTGGCCGCCGACCGCGGGCCACGGGGTCAGGGTCTTCGCCAGGCGCAAACCTTGGCTGTCCCAGTCGATTTCCCGGCTCGGGTTCGCCGCGTGCAGCGTCGGTGGGATGGCACCGTGTTCGGCCGCGACCACCACCTTGGCCAGCCCGAGTGCCCCGCTGGCGGCAAGCGAATGGCCCACGTTCGACTTCACCGAGCCGAGCAGCGCGCCACCACCGGGCGCCGTGTCGCCGTAGGTTTGCGCCAGCGACCGCAGTTCCGTGCGGTCACCGAGGCGGGTGCCGGTGCCGTGGCCCTCGACCATGCCGACCTCGTCCGGCCGAATCCCGGCCTGTGTCATGGCACGCCGGAACAGGCGGAGCTGGGCGTCACCGCTGGGCGCGCTGAGCCCGGCGCTGCGGCCGTCCTGGTTGACGGCCGTGGCGCGGACCTCGGCCACCACCTCGTGGCCGGCGCGCAGTGCGGCCGATCTGCGTTGCAGCACAAACATCGCCGCACCTTCGGCCCACACCGTACCGCTGGCCTGCGCGCTGTAGGGGCGGCAGTGGCCGTCGTCGGAAAGCGCGTGCTGCTTGGAGAATTCCACGAAGAACCCCGGCGAACCCAGCACGTTCACCCCGCCGGCCAACGCCAGGTCACAGTCGCCGTTCTGGACCGATCGCACCGCGACATGGAACGCGGCCAGGGCGGAAGCGCACGACGAGTCCACGGTCAGCGCCGGCCCGGCCAGCCCCAGCGTGTAGGCGACCCGGCCGGAGATCACGCTGAGCGCGGTCCCGGCGAGCAGGTGGCCGCTGTGCTGGGAGAAGCTGGCCATCTGCGGCCCGTACCCGGTGGCCGAGGCGCCGACGAAGCAGCCCACGTCGTGGCCGGCCAGGTCGTCGGGATTGATTCCGCTGTTCTCCAGCGCGCGCCAGGAGACGCGGAGCACGACGCGTTGCTGGGGGTCCATGGCGACGGCCTCCCGCGGCGAGATGCCGAAGAACTCGGGGTCGAAGGTTGTTGCCCCCGAAAGGAATCCGCCGCGATCATGGATTTCCTTGAAGCCGCTGCGCCGCGAGCCGGCGAGCAGCTCGCTTACCTGCCAACCGCGGTCGGTGGGGAACGGACCGAGCGCCTCGCGGCCCGCCGACAACAACTCCCAGTACTTCTCCGCGGTGTCGATGCCGCCGGGCGCTTCGAGCGCCATGCCGACGATCACGACGGGGTCGGCGGCCCCGTCGCACCGGTTGTCAGACATCGGCGTTCACCCGTTCGGCCACGGCGTCGATGTGTTCGTTGAGGTAGAAGTGGCCGCCGTCGTACAAGAACAGCTCGAAGTCGCCCGCGGTGTGGTTCTCCCACAGCCGCAGCGCGGCCGGGTCAACGCGGTGGTCGTCGCGCGCCGCCAACACCCGGATGCCGGCGCGGATGCGCACGCCGGGGGCGCACTCGTAGCGATTGATCGCTTGGTAGTCGGCGCGCACCGCCGTGGTCAACAACTCCGCGAATTCTTCGTCGGCGAGCAGTTCGGGGTCGGTGCCGCCGAGATCGGCGATGTCGGCGAGCAACTCGTCGTCGGTGGTGGGGAGTTCGGGCATCGCGGCAACCGCGGACGGCGCGGGACCGGCCGAGACCCACAGGCGCCGCACGGCGGTGTCGTGGGCTTCGGCGATCCTGGCGAACTCGAACGCCACGACGGCACCCATGCTGTGGCCGAACAGCCGAAGCGGCGCGACGCGACTCCACGGGCCCGCGTCGAACAGGCCCTGGGCGAGGTCGTGCACCGTATCGGGGGCCGGGTGATCCAGCCGGTCCGCGCGCTGCGGGTATTGCACGATGTAGGTGTCGCCGCCCGAAGCCAGGGCGGCCGCGACCGAGCGGTAGCTCGCGGCGGCGGCCCCGGCGTGCGGAAACACCAGGGTCGCGTGGGCGGGCCCGCTCCCGTTTCTACCGGGCACCCGCTTGATCCAGGATGCGAACTCCGTCGGCATGCTCAGCACATGGTCGGATGTCATTGCGTCGTCTCGGATTCCGCGGTGTGGCGACTGGCCGACAACACCGTGTCGGTATCCAGCCGGATGACCTCGAGGTACAGCTCGGCGACCTGCCCCAGCCGCGCGTCACCCCCCTCGCGTTCGGTGAGCAGATTGGCAAGCGCCGCTACGGTTTTGGTGGCGAAGATGTCGGCGACCATCACATTCGGGGTGTCCAGCCAGGTGCGAATGCGACCCACGGCCTGGGTGGCGAGCACCGAATCGCCGCCAAGCGCGAAGAAGTCGTCGTCACGACCCACCCGGTCGGTGCCGAGCAGGTCGCCGAGCAGCGTGGCGAGGGCGGATTCCAGCGGTGTCGCCGGGGCGCGGTAGCCGGGTTGCCCGGCCGCCGACATCGCGGCACCCAGGTCGCGCGCGACGGCACGGCGGTCGATCTTGCCCGCGTTGGTGAACGGGATCCGCTCCACCAGCGCCCAGTGGCGCGGAATCATGTGTGCGGGAACCAGTTCGGCCATCAGGCCCGTCAACCGTTCGGCGGTCAGTTCGGCACCGCCGGGGCTTTCGGGGCACACGGCGGCGGCCAGAACGTCTGATCCACCGGGACCCGGGAGCAGGGCGGCCACCGCTATGCCCACCCCGGGCAGTCGGCGCAAGGCGGCCTCGATCTCACCGAGTTCGACGCGGTATCCGCTGATCTTGACCCGGTGATCGGCGCGGCCGACGAACTCGAGTGTGCCGTCGGGCCAATACCTGGCCAGATCACCGGTGCGGTACCACCTGCGTCCCGCGTGCTCGACGAAGCGCTCGGCGGTGAGATCGGGCCGCCCGCGATAGCCCCGCGCGACGCCGCGCCCGGACACCCACAGTTCGCCGGCGACCCAGTCGGGGCAGTCGTCGCCCGCCTCGTCGACGACGCGGCAGGCGTTGTTGGTCAGCGGCACACCATAGGGCAGAGCGGTCCAGTCGGCCGGCAGTGCGTCCGGGTCGGCCACCTCGAAAATGGTGTTATGGACCGGCGTTTCGGTCGCGCCGCCCAGGCCGGCGAACCGGAGGTTGGGTGCCTCGGCCCGCAGCCGGCGGGCCAACTCCGGGCGCACCCAGTCACCGCCGGTGGGAATCACCCGCACGGAGGACAGCCGGCCGCGGCCGACTTCGATCAGCATCTCCAGCCACCCCGGCATGAAGTGCAGAACGGTGACCTGGTGGGTGTCGATGAGCCGGGCCCAGGCGTCGGGGTCGCGGCGCTGCGCTTCGTCGACCACCACGATCGACCCACCCGTTCCCAAGGTTACGAAGATGTCCATCACCGAGATGTCGCCCTCGAGCGTCGATAGGGCCAGGCATCGGTCCGCGGGACCGATGTCGAAGTGGCGGGCGATGAACTCGACGGTGTTCATCGCGGCGTCGTGCGTCACCTCGACACCCTTGGGCTCCCCGGTCGAACCCGAGGTGAACAGCACGTAGGCCAATTCTGCGGGATCGACTCTGGCGGGACGGGTCTCAGCGGCAACGGGCGCGTCGCGCAGCACGTCGGCGAGGCAGAGTTCGGGCACCGGCAGCCCCAGCCGCCGCCCACCGCACACCACGGCCAGGCGCACGTCGCCGGTCTGCAGGATGCGCTCGGCGCGGTCGCGCGGCTGGTCGACGCCGATCGGCAGGTAAACCGCGCCGACGGCCAGGATGCCCAGCAGGGCGGGTACCTGCTCGGCGGTCTTGGGGCCCATCACGGCGACCGTGTCGCCGGCGCCAACACCCGCCGTGCGCAAGGAGTCGGCCACCGCCAGCGCCTGATCGCGCAGCCGCGCGTAGCTGAGGTCCCCCGAACTGGCGAATACCGCGGGCGCGTCGGGCCGTTGCTCGGCTTGCCGAAAGAACCCCTCGTGCAACGCTTCTCCGCTGGGCACGGCGGTGCGGCCGTTGACCGCGTCACGCACCGCGCGCTGCGCGCCCGGTAGCGGCGGCGGCCCAACCCGATCCCAGCTGTCGTCGGCGGAGGCCAGCCCGAGCAATTCGTCGATGTGGTAGGCGAACATGGCGTCGATGACTCCGGGGGCGAAAACCCCGTCGCGGACATCCCAATTCACCAGCACGCCGCCATCGAACTCGGTGACCTGGGCGTCGAGCAGCACCTGCGGACCCTGGGAGATGATCCACGCGGGGGTGCCGAATTGGGCGGTGACGTCGCGACCGAACAACTCGCCGAGTCCCAGCGCGCTGGTGAACACGACCGGCGCGAGCACCTGCGTGCCGCGATGGCGGCCGAGGTCCCGCAGCACCGACAGCCCGGGATAGGCGGAGTGGGCGGCGGCGGACCGCATCGCGTCCTGCACTGCCCGTGCCCTAGCCACCGGGGCGCGCGCGCCGGTGAGGTCGACGTCCAGCAGCAGAGACGACGTGAAATCGCCGACCAGCGCGTCGACATCGGGATGCAGCGGCTGGCGGCCGAACAGGGGCACGTTCAGGAGGAAGCGTGAGGTGGTCGACCAGCGCGCCAGGGCGTTGGCGAAGGAGGCGGCCAGCGTCATCGCGGGGGTGACCCCGCGGGCCTGGGCGCGGGAGAACAGGGCGTCACGGGTTTCCGGGTCCAGCCAGTGCCAGACCCGGGTACTCCTGCGCGAGCCACGGTCACCGGTGGTGGGAAGCGCCGGCGGGTCCGGGAGTAGCGGAATGCGCTGTGCCCACCACTCACGGGCACTGTCGCGGGCCGGTTGCGGCCGCGCCTCTTCCGCCTCGATCGCATGGCGGTACTGCCGGTAGGTGTAGCTCAAGGCGGGCAGCTTATGGCCGGCATACAGGGCGGCCAGGTCGGCCATGAGCGTGCGATAGCTCATCGCGTCGGCGGCCTGCATGTCCAGATCGACATGCAGCCGCGAGCGTTCCGCGGGCAGCCGCGTCAGGGCGAGCTCGAACACCGCGCCGTCGAGCTGCTGGTGCGATTTGGCGTCGCGGATGGCGGCCAGGCGCTGCTCGACCCCGTCGGCGTCCATGTGGCGCAGGTCCTCGATCGTGACCGGGAATTCCCTCTCGGTTGCCGCGATGCGCTGGGTGCCGTCGGGCAGGAACTCGACCCGCAGCATCGGGTGGCGCCGGGCCAGCTCCGTGGCGGCCACGCGCAGCCGCGCGGGATCGACCGACGTGCCGTCGAATTCGACGTAGAGATGTCCGGCCACCCCACCCAGCTGCTGGTTGTCCTCGCGGCCAATCCACATCGCGTGCTGCATCGGGGCCAGTGGGAAGGGCTCGCCCGCAACCGGGTCCGCCTCGATGGAAGCCTCGCGGTTCGCCGGGTCGGCGGACGGCCCGGCGGTCACCAGTTCGGCCCAGGCCTCGACCGTAGGAGTTTCGGCCAGCGTGGCGAAATCGACGGCGACCCCCTGACGGCGCCAGCGGCCCGCCAGGGTCATCATCCGAATGGAGTCCAGGCCCTGGCCGATGAGGTTGGTGCTTGGGTGAACGTCGTCGACGCCGACGCCGAGCAGTTCGGCCACCTCTGCCCGGACGTCGTCTGCCGAGCGCGCCGAGGCACGCACCACGAAACCCTCCCTGAATTAGCACAGGCTGCCCTAAGTTGTGGTGGTTACCCTATCCTTACTCACGGATCCCCGCTACCACGCCCCCCGTCTGAGGACCTCGATGACCGCGAACGCACGGCAACCCCTGGCCGGGGCCCTCGACGGGTTCGTGCCTTTCCCCGCCGATCGCGCCGCGGCCTATCGGGCGGCCGGCTACTGGGCGGGCCGGACTTTGGACACCATCCTGAGCGACGCCGCGCAGCGCTGGCCCGACCGGACGGCCGTGCTGGACGCGGCGGACGGCGCCGGATTGACCTATGCCCGGCTCGACGACCACGCCGGCCGCGCCGCCGCCGGGTTGCGGACGCTGGGGATCGAGCCCGGCGACCGGGTGCTGTTGCAACTGCCGAACGGCTCTCAGTTCGCGGTGGCGCTCTTCGGACTGCTGCGGGCGGGCGCCATCCCGGTGATGTGTCTGCCCGGCCACCGGGCGGCCGAACTGGGGCACTTCGCCGCCGTCAGCCAGGCCACCGCGCTGGTGATCGCCGACGCGGCAAACGGTTTCGATTACCGCCCCATGGCGCGCCAACTCGTCGCGGACCATCCGGCGCTCGAGCACGTCATCGTCGACGGCGATCCGGGCTCGTTCACCTCGTGGACGCGCCTGTGCGATCAGGCCACCGCCCCGCCCCCGGCGCCACCGGCCGACCCGGGATCGCCTGCCCTGCTTCTCGTTTCGGGCGGCACCACCGGCACGCCCAAACTTATCCCCCGCACCCACGACGACTACGTCTTCAACGCGACCGCCAGCGCGCAGGTCTGCCGACTCACCGCCGACGATGTCTGCCTGGTGCTGCTGGCGGCGGGCCACAACTTCCCGCTGGCCTGCCCCGGGCTGCTCGGTGCCATGACGGTGGGCGCCACCACCGTATTCGGCACCGACCCGAGCCCCGAGGCAGCCTTCGCCGCCATCGAACGCCACGGCGTCACGGTGACCGCTCTGGTGCCCGCCCTGGCCAAACTCTGGGCACAAGCCTGCGAGTGGGAGCCGGTGACACCTAAGTCCCTGCGGCTCTTGCAGGTTGGCGGCGCAAAACTGGAGCCCGACGACGCCCGATTGATCCGCGCCGCATTGACCCCCGGGCTGCAACAGGTGTTCGGGATGGCGGAGGGGCTGCTGAATTACACCCGCCCGGACGATCCACCCGACGTCGTCGACCACACCCAGGGGCGCCCGCTGTGCGTGGCGGACGAGTTGCGGGTGGTCGACGCGGAGGGTGAACCGGTCGCGCCGGGCGAGGAAGGCGAGCTGCTGGTGCGCGGGCCGTACACGTTCAACGGCTATTACCGCGCCGAGCGCGACAACGAGCGCTGCTTCGACCCCGACGGCTTCTTCCGCACCGGTGACCTGGTCCGGATCCGGCCCGACGGGTATGTGACCGTCACCGGACGGGTCAAGGACGTGATTTGCCGGGGCGGCGAGACCGTCTCCGCGGCGGACCTCGAGGAGCAGATGCTCAGCCACCCGGCCGTGTTCTCCGCGGCCGCGGTGCCGCTGCCCGACCCGTACCTAGGCGAAAAGATCTGCGCGGCCGTCGTTTTCAGTGGGCCCGGGGTCACGCTGGCGGAGCTGAATGCCCACCTCGACCGGCGCGGCGTGGCCGTTCACGCCCGGCCCGATGTGCTGATCACAATGGCAGCACTGCCGACCACACCGATCGGCAAGATCGACAAGAAGGCGATCGCGACCCAGGTCTCGGCGCAACGAGCGCCCGGCTGACCAGGCCCCGTCAGCTGTCCTTGGCGCGCAAGGCGTTGAGCAGCCGATCCATCACCGCGCCTGCGTCAGCCCGGGCTTGGCGCTGATCGTCTGCGCGGGCGATATAGAGCGTTGCCTCGCGCAGCGCCCCCATCACGGTCAGGGCCGTGGCCTCAACCGGCTGGGGCGGAATGCTGCCGGACTCGATCGCATCGTTCAAAAGCGCCGTCACGAATCCGATGTTGTAGCGATGCCCGATGTCGCTCCAGCGCTCCCAGCCCAGCACCGCGAGCGCCTCCAGCAGGACTATGCGCTGAACCTCGGGATCGGCGCACGCGTCCAGCCAGAGGCCCGCGCACAGCCGCATGATCTCGACGGGGTCCGTATGGCCCGCGGCCGCGACGGCCTCGACCATCCGCGCGGCCATTTCGCCCTCCACTTGCTCGAACACCGCAGCGAAAAGCTCTGTCTTGTCGGCGAAATGGTGATACAGCGCGCCGCGCGTCACGCCCGCGTCCCGCACGATGGTTTCCAGCGATGCCTCCGCGAATCCCAGCGATGCGAACAGCGGCCGGGCGGCGCTGATCAACGCGCCACGCGTGTCGGCGGCCCGCTCGGCCTGAGTCCGGCGACCATCCTGCGCCATTCGACCGTTACCTTTCCACCTCGTATGCATTGTCATACATACCGTATGCAGGTGGCGGGAGGCGCTACGGCAGGGCGCGGCGTCGTTCAGAACACCCGGAGCCGACGGACGACGTCCAGAGCCGACGGGTCTCCCTCCGCCCGGACGCCCAGGCCTTCCCAGGTGCCGCGCTGAGTGACCCACCGGACGAACGCTTGTGAATCGGAGGTGATCCGCGCGGCCACATCGGCTCCGGCGCCGAGGCGCAGGGTCCTGGCACACAGTCCCTCCAGCCCCACCTCGACCCCGACGCGTAAAGAGTTGAGCAAGTGGGTGTTCTGCTGCGGCAACGCCGCCTCGATCCAGTCGAGCGTGGGGGCAAGCCGCAGCTCGTCGACGGCGGGGGGGTCCGACTGCAGCGGTCCGTCCGGAGCGAACAGGTCGTACCGGAGGTGGATGAACGACTCGAAGACGAAGGTCTTGGGCACCACCGAGGCCGGATAGGTTCCGACATCCCCGATCGGTATCTCGATGTCTTGGCCCTCGATGGCGGCGAGCAGCTCCACTCCCCGCGCACTGACTGCCTCGTAGTCGGCCAGGACTTCTGCGGGTGTCATGCGGCGACGCGACTCGACGTAGAGGTCCGCCGCACGTTCGGCGGGCAGCCCGCCAGGGTCGGGCAGCGTCGACGGATCGACCGCCAGCCGGTAGCTACACGCCATGTGCGACACCAGATCCTGGACAGACCAGCCGGCACATGCGGTGCCCTTTTCCCACATCGAAGCGGGCAGCCCCGAGCAGACCTCCAGGACGAGTTCGCGTTCCTTCGCGATGGCATCGAGCGTGGCACTCATGACCCCAGACCTCCTAGATACATACGGTATGTATAAACATACACACCGTATGTATGAAGTCAAGGTGTCGCGAGCCCGGAAGTCTCCGATTCAACGGTGGAGCTCGGACCTACGCCCTGGCCAATCGTGCTGCCGCACTGAGGGTTCCGCTCGCGGCCAAAACCGTTGCCACCAGCCAGAACTGGCGAAGCACGCCGAAAGACGTCCGTGTCGGTAGGCGGGGGCCTGAAGCGACTACCGGCAACACCCGCCTGGCCCCTTTAGCGGTGCACCCTGGACCACGCGTCGGGCCGAATGTAAGACTTTGCGGCACAAGGGGATAGCCCGAGTAGCGGTTGACCCGCCGCTGATGTCGCTCACGCCCGGACGTTCGAGAGACGAGGAGTCAACGGCGACCGCGACCGGCCTTTTCGCATTTTGGATAGCTCGTTCGCCGATCGGACGACGGGCGAACGAACTTTCTTTGGCTGGTACTATTCCGCCGTAACCGAACCTGCGATAAAGTACACGCGGCGCCGTTCCGCGGGCCCGGGGGTGACACGAATGGCATCGCCGAGATAGCGCACGCTATCCGGGGATGGTCGGGCCGTGGCGTCGAGTAAAAGGCTTTCAGCAGTAGTTGTGAGTTAGCCGTGCGCGCGAATTGAGCGATCGGCGTTGCGGTTACCTCGCATGGCAAGACGACGGCGATCGGGCGGGGTCTTCTGCATTCTCGTGCGATTGTCACGCCCGAGGAGAATCGTTTATGAGTACTCCGTGCGACCATATGACACGACTTCCAGCGTCAACTCGCGCCGGCGTGACCCAAATCACTTTTGCGCATTTCACGCAGCTAGCGACAGGGCCACTTGCTGAGCTCGCGGTGCGCAATTCCCTCGGCGGTCGAAATCATCCGGCAACCAATGCACGGCCACGTTAAGGTCATCCGGACCGACGTCGCCTACTGACGGGAGAAAGGTCGCGCATGTTCTTGGGCACGGTTGACGACTGGACAGCCGAGGGCACCGTCGTATCGTGGTTTCCCACCGCCCGCACCTACGAGCAGGCAGCCGAAGCTCAATACCACCCGGCGGCGGTCAGTTATCAGCAGTCGCAGCATCTTCGGTATTACCGACGCCAGGTCAGCCGCGGCCGCGATATCCCGCGATTGTGCATCGGAGCCTGGGAGATTTGGGGTGTCTGCGACATCGATGCGATGACCCACGCCTTGAACAGCCATGTGCGGCGGCATGACGCCTATCACGACCGATTCGTTTTCGGCGACGGTGACGAGGTGGTTCGCTACGTTATTGCCGACCCGGATAACATCACGCTGGCACCGACGGATCTCGGGGAAATGGCCCCGCAACAGATTCGCAAACTGATTCTCGATACGCCCGATCCGCTGCAATGGGACTGCTTCAGTTTCGGAATCATCCAGGGCGAAGATCGCTTCACCATCTACATTGCCGTCGATCACCTGCGCGCCGATGGCATGTCGGCCGGTGTGATTTTCCTGGACATCCAGACGGCGTACTTCGCCGCGCTACAGAAGTCGCCGGTTGCGCCGATACCCGCGCCTAGCCACCGCGAGTACAGCGCGCGACAGCGCGCATATACCGCGGGCTTGGCTGCCGATTCGCCCGAAATGCGGTGTTGGCGGGCGTTTCTCGCAGCGAATGACGGCATGCTGCCCAGATTCCCCCTGGAACTGGGCGAGGCCTCTGCCGATACGCCGGGGGCCATCGACGTGTTCGACCTCATCGATGACGACCAGGGCCGGCGATTCGAGGCGGCGTGTCGCGCCGCGGGAGCCCGCTTCAGTGGCGGGGTGTTCGCCTGCGCCGCCCTGGCCGAGCATCGATTGACCGGCGCCCCCACCTACTTCGGGCTCACTCCCTTCGACAATCGCCGAGACCCCGCCCACGCCGCCGCGGTCGGGTGGCTGGCCAGCTTCGTACCCTTGGCGATCCCCACTGCCGGTGCATCATTCGACGAGGTGGTCAGCGCCGCCCAGGCGTCCTTCGACGCGAACACGGCCTTGGGCGCGGTGCCCTATTACCACCTGCTCGAGACGACCGACGATGGATTCGAGGTCCCGGACCGACCCGTCCCGATGTTGTCCTTCATCGACATCCGGAAGCTGCCGTTCGGTGACTACTTCGACGGTTTGCGCGCCGGCATCTGGGGAGACAACCGGCTGTCGGAGACGGTGTGCATGTGGGTCAATCGCATGCACGACGGGACACAATTGGTGGTCGCCTACCCGGGAACCGACGTCGCCCGCAAGTCCGTCCAGCGCTACGTCGAGACGTTGCGCGCCGAATTCACGCGAGTGTGCGACGCCGGGTTGTGCACCCGCGCCTGATGGATTTGCGTTCTCCCGCGCGAGGTCCCGGCACCAGCACCGGGCAGCCAAGAGGTGTTGGGGAGCCGAGATGCGAGCGAGGCGGGACTTCGGTGCCGTGGTTGGCATTGCTGGACCAGGCGGCCTTCTTGCGGCTGCGTGCCACGGGTCAGGGCAGTACGGTGCAGTGCACGTGGGTTTACGACCGCGACGTGAATGTCGACCAGTTGCGGGTCTTCCAAGCCAATCTCGCGGCCGGCCTTCTCGGACGGCGGATCGAGCGCTCGCCGCTGCCGTTCGGGCGTCACCGCTGGGTGGCCGAACGCCGCTCAGGCGATATCACGCTGGAACCGCGCCGACCCCGGTCAGAACTCGGTGCGTGGGTCGAAAATCGGGCGCAGGTGGCCGTCGATCCCGAGTTCGGCCCGACGTTTCACCTTGGCGTGCTGCCCTTTGACGGTGGCGGCGCGGCGGTCACCTTGGTGGCATCACACTGTGTGGTCGACGGGCTCGGGCTCATAACGGCGATAACCGAGGCGGTCAACGCGGAGAGTCGCAAAGACCGCTACCCCCAACCCCTTTCGCGCAACCGGCTGCGAGCCGTGTTCGAGGACCTGGCCGATGCGATCAACGCCGTGCCATCGGTCATCCGCGCGCTGATCGCGACCCTGTCGATCTTGCTCAGGTCGTCGTCCGGTCCGAGGGTTCCCCGCACGGCGCCGGGGCCCGCCCCGCACTTGCCGATCGACGACGAGCGCACGGCGCTGCCATCGGTCACGCTGCAAACCGACGCCGCGGCATGGGAAGCCCGGGCGCGTGCCCTCAACGGAAGCAGCAACACCCTTTTCGTCGCGTTCGCGGCCCGGTTGGCTCACCGGATGGGCAGGGTGCTCGCGGACGGAAACTCGGTGACGGTCGTGCTTCCGGTCAGCGATCGCGCTGCCGATGACGACCGGGCGAACGCGTTGACCTCGATCACGCTCACCGTGGACGCGGTGGCGGCGGCCCGCGACTTGAGCCCCGTGCGCGCGGATGTCAAGAGGCTGCTGACGTCGCTGCAATTGGACCCCAACGAAATGCTTGCCGGCCTGCCGCTGATTCCGTTCACGCCACGATGGCTGGTCCGGCGCGCCGAAGGTGTCGCCATGTCGGCCGGCCAACTTCCGGTCGGCTGTTCCAACCTGGGTAGCCTTGACGCCGCCGTGGGCCGCATCGACGGCGCGGACGCAGCCGAGGTCTGCATCCGGCTGGCCGAGCAAGGGGTCACCCGGCGCCGGATCGAGCAAAACCATGGGCAATTGTTCTGCAGCACCGGGACGTTCAACGGAAGCCGGTTTCTCAACGTCATCGCGTGTCAAAGCGGGACCGACAGCGCCGCGGCCGCCCGCGAGCTCGCGTGTAGCGCGCTGGCCGATCTGCAGTTGTCCGCCAGCACCGTCTACCAAGGTCCGGCCGGATGGTGAACCTGGACGTCGACGCGAATCGGCACACACACCACCGTAGGTACGCGGCGGGCGCCGCCGCGATCGCCGCGTGGGCGCTCGCCGTGATGTGGTTTGCGGTCAAGGTCGTTCCGCTCGACGTGTACTGGATGTCGTACTACGCCGCCGACTACACGCACGGGTTCGTTCGCCGCGGGCTCGCCGGTGAACTGGTTCGCCTGCTCCCCGGGCATTATTTTGAGGCCACGCTGGGTCTGCGTTGGCTGTCGACGGCGGTGTATCTGTGCGGCCTGGCAGCCGTTGCGGGCGTGATGCTCTTCGGTCGCCGTCGCTCCGAGCGCCGGCTGATGGTTGCGCTGCTGATTCCGTTGCTGCCCTTCGGTGTCCCGTTCGCCGCGTATTCGGCCCGGCCGGACCTCTTCGGCGGAGCGGCCCTCGCGCTGTTCTCCTCTGCGCTGGCGGTGGGGCGTTCCCGCGGGATCGCGATGGCATGGTGCGCGGCCTACGGGGCCGCAATCGCGGCGTTGACGCTGGTGCACGAGGCGATCGGCCTGCAGTTTGCGCTGGGAGCCGTGCTGGCGATCATCGCCTTGGGCGGTGCGCTGGACAACGG
This sequence comes from Mycobacterium scrofulaceum, assembly GCF_001667885.1. GTDB lineage: Bacteria > Actinomycetota > Actinomycetes > Mycobacteriales > Mycobacteriaceae > Mycobacterium > Mycobacterium scrofulaceum_C. Next base: position 22,191 of record NZ_LZJW01000182.1, read on the forward strand.
TCGGGGCCCGGGCGCCATCCTGGCGGTGGCACCGGGCGTCTGCACGACGGTTGCGGTGGCGGCATTCGGCCGGCATGACATCGCGGCGCAACTGTGTGCATCGGTCCCCCATCACGTGATGCCCAACCCGTTCGCCACGATCACGTCGCCGACCACGCTGATCCACTATGTTGTTGACGGGCGACCCCTTCCAACCGACTATCACGACTGGGTGTGCCGCAACGTGATGCCGAACTACGACAACGGAATCGGCGATGCCGTCCGCACGGTCGGCCACATCGGCATGCTCGGCCTCACGGTCTCGCTGGTATTCGGCGCCGGGGCCCTCGTGCTGACCATGTGGGGACTCAGCACCGTATCGGGCGTGCCGCTCGGCGCGTTCAGCGACGCGCTGCGGGGCCGGATGGCGTGGGTCGTCGGCGCTCTGCTGTTGATCTGTCCGGTTTTCCTGACCGGCTATGACTGGACCCGCTGGTTGACGATCGTGACGTTCGATGTCGGCGTGGTGTTCATCCTCTTCGCGGCGGGCAGGCCGGAGATCGAGCGCGAGCCCACACCAAAAGCGTTGCGTTCCTTCGTTGTTCTCGCCGTCACCCTCGCACTGATCCCCGTGGGCACGGTTCCGGGTTTCGGCGGGCCGCGAATGATGTGACCGGCCCAATCTTCGATTTTCTGACCTGTGGTGATGCCGGTCGTCGCACGGCATGTCATCTGCACTTCGTCACAATTCGTATGATTTCCTCAGACGCAGCGTTTGCCACTTCGGCGTACTCCACCGTTCGGTTCGCTCACGGTATCAATTTCAGATGCGCCTTTTCCTTTGCATGTGATCGTTGACCTCTCTGACCGGCGAACGCGTTGTGAGCACGGTTGGAGAGGCCGTCTTGGCCGCCACCCGACGTGGACGTGAAAGGTTCTGCCCCGTCGGCACTGTGAGCGGGTAGCGCCGTGTGGATCACATTCGGTGTGTGGCTTGAATGAATTGCGCGGCCCGCTCGCCGATGACGACGCAGGGTGCCATGGTGTTGGCGGTACTGATGCGGGGCATGATCGATGCGTCGGCGACGCGCAGGCCCTCGATGCCGTAGACCTTGAGGTGTCCGTCGACCACTGACATGGGGTCGCGGCCCATTTTTGCGGTGCCGGATTCGTGCCAGTAGGTGGTGACGGCGTCGCGCAGATAGGTCTCGAGTTCGGTGCTGGTCAGATCGCCGGGCATGACCTCGCGTGCGGCGAACGGTCGAAGCTCGGCGGAGTTGCCGATCTCGCGCAGTGTTTCGATGCAGGCGATGGCGGTCTTGAGGTCCTCTGGGTCCGAGAGCGCGTTGGCTTCGATGCGAAGCGGGTCGGACGGGTCGCTGCCCGACAACCGAAGCCGTCCGCGGCTGTGGGGGTGCGTGGGCGAGCCGAACAGCACCCAGCTGTTAGGCGGCAGGCCGTATTTCGCGGTGTTCTCCGGGGTGGCTTTCGGGAATGGGCCCGAACAGGCGAACAGGTCCGGTCCCTGCACATCGGCTGCCCCGGAGTCCCAGAACATCGTCGCGCCCACCTGGGCGTTGCCTTGGATGTTCTCGGGAAACTCCCACACGCAGTCGAAGCCGAAATGGTCCTGAAGGTTGCGTCCGACTCCGGGCAGGTGCTGGCGAACGGTGATGCCGACTCGACGCAATTCGTCTTCGTCACCTATGCCGGACTGCATCAGCACCTTCGGCGTGTGAATAGCACCAAGCGACAGTACGACCTCAGCGTCGGCGCCTACACGATGCACCGTGCCGCCATGGACGACCTCGACACCGGTGGCCCGATTGCCGTCGAAGATCACTCGGGTGACCAGTGCGTGCGGGAGGACGGTCAAGTTCGGCCGCTGCCGATATGGGTCGATGTAGGTGCGAAACACCGAGAGGCGTTTCCCGTCCCGCCAGCGCAGATCGGCGATGGCGGCCCCACGGGTCTCCTCCATCAGCCGCCCGTTTGGGCTCTGGTAGGTGGGAATGCCGACGGCCCTGGCCGCCTCAAGAGTCGCCGCGGCGAGCGGGTGGGCGTCGGGCGCCGGTTGTACGAACACCGGGCCGCCCCTGCCCCGGTGACTCGGCTCGCCGATGCCGTGCCAGTCCTCGATTTCCCGGTAGAGATCGAGGATTGGCCCGTATCCCCAGGCGGTCTCGCCGGACTCCGCGGCGTAGTGGTCCCAGTCGCTGCGATGTCCGCGCGCCCAGATCATTAGATTGATGCTGGATCCACCGCCGAGGACTTTGCCCATCGAAAACGGGATCGCTCGTCCGTGAAGTCGCGGGTCCTTCTCGGAGATGAATCCCCAATCGCGTTCGCTGCCAAGGTTGGACGGCCATTGGCTTGCGTCGGTCACGCTGGGGACATCGTCGCTGCCGCCGGCCTCCAAAAGTAAGACCGCGATGTCGGGGTTGTCCGCCAACCGGCCGGCGATCACCGATCCTGACGACCCAGCACCACACACGATGACGTCGTAATGCGCCTCCAACTCAGTATTCACAAACGCCTCCTGACGCGTCCGCTGAGTATGTTCACTGATACCTAGACTCACGCGCGGAAAGGCGCGGCGGTTCAATCACATTCGGAACGAATCGGAGCCACTGACCGCGCTCGCGCGCACTGCTTTCCGCGGATCGTGCCGCGGTGGCCACATCGGCCAGTCTGCCGCGGATTGGTAGGCGTGGCCGACGCGCAGCACGGTGGCCTCGGCGAAGGGCCCGCCCACTACCTGCAGGCCGATCGGTAGCCCGGTGGTGGTGAAACCACAGGGCACTGACAACGCCGGCAAGCCCGCGAGATTCGCGGGGGCGGAGAACCGGATGTACGCCTGCACCGGGTCCTCGGTGACCCCGTCGGGCCACGTCACCTCGGGCCTGCCTGCGTCCATCGCCGCGACGGGCACCGTCGGAGCGATCAGGACGTCGATGTCATCGAAGAGCTCTCGCCACTGCTGCCGGATGAGGGCTCGCTTGCGTTGCGCGTCAAGGTAATCGATGGCCAATACCGACGCTCCGGCCTCCAATGCCTGGCGCACGTCGTTGGTGTACAGATCGGCGTGCTCGCGCAGCATCTGCCGGTGATAACTGGCAGCCTCGGGCTGCAGGATGGCGAATTCGGTGGCCATCACCTCGTCGGCTAGGGGCAGCCGGACTTCGCGTAGCCGTACGCCCAGGTCCGCGAGCAGTGCGCGCGCCGCCTCGACGGCTTTGCTGACTTCGGGGTCGACACGCTCGGTGAAGAAGTTGACCGGCACGCCGACCGTCGTGCCGGAGACCCCGCCGTCCAGTGTGGCCGAGAAGTCCGGCACCGGCACGTCGGCCGAGCCGGGATCGCTCGGGTCGTATCCGGCCATCGCGTTCATCGCCAGCGCCGCGTCCTCGACCGTGCGCGTCAGCGGGCCGGCGTGGTCCAGTGACCAGGAAAACGGCGTCACGCCCGTGCGGGACACCCGGCCGTAGGTGGGTTTGAATCCCACCGTGCCGCACAGCGCCGCGGGGATGCGGATCGAGCCGGCGGTGTCGCTACCCAGCCCGACCATGCACGCCCCGACGGCAACCGCGGCCGCCGATCCGCCGCTGGACCCTCCCGCGATGCGATCGGGACGCCAGGGGTTGCGCGTCTGCGGGGTGACGACGCCGTAGGCGAACTCGTGTGAGTGGGTGCGGCCCACCACCACCGCACCTGCCTGCCGCAACTTGGCGACGACGGCGCTGTCCCGCTCCGGCATGTACCGGGCCCGCACGCGCGAGCTCGAGGTGCTGACCACGCCGGCCATGTCATAGATTTCCTTGACCCCGATCGGAATTCCGTGCAACGGTCCGCGATACCGGCCGCCCGCAATCTCGCGTTCCGCTCCCGCCGCGGCCCGGGCCGCCAGCTCCACCGTGACATTGCTGAACGCGTTGATCTCCGGCTCGACCGCCTCGATGCGCGCCAGCACCGACTCGGTCAGCTCGACCGGTGACAGCGCCTTGGCCCGCATCTCCTTTGCGGCCGCGGCCAACGTCAGTTCGAACGGCTGCATAGCTCTCAGGCCACCGCAGTCTGGAGCCCGAGCGTGGAGCGCAGCCAGCGACCCATCTCGGCGATCGCGCGGTCGACCTCCTCGACGCGGCCCGCTCCCATGATGAAGGAGTGCTGCCCCTCGTCGACTCGCCGGACGAGGATGTCGTTGCCCGCCTCCTTCGCCCGACACGCGAAGGCGACGGCGTCCGACGCGAGCAGTTCGTATTCGCCGTAGTACACCGCTGTCGGCGGCAGTCCCGACAGGTCGGCCCCGAGCAGATGCACTCGCGGATCGGTGAATTCGACGCCGGTTCCATCAAGCCAGCACGACCGGAACAGTTCCAGCAGGCCCCGCGTGAGCAGCCTGTCCCGCTCGGCGTTGGTCTCGATGGATTCACCCGACAGCGTGGCGTCGGTCCACGGCGAGATGGACAGCACGGCGCCGGGCAGCGCCTCGCCCCGATCACGCAGCCGCAGCGCGAGCTCGACCGCGAGGTAGCCGCCGATCGAGTGGCCGACACTGCCGATCTTGTCGGGCCGGTAGCCCTGGGCGAGCAGCCAGCGATAGGCGGCATCCACATCGTCGACCTGCGCCGGGTACTTGTGCTCTGGGGACCGCCGAAAGTTCAACACCAACGACCGCACGCCCGCCGCTTTCGCGATGTGCGCCGCAGCTTTTCGGTCGGAATGCATCGACATCAGCACGCTGCCGCCCATGTGCGTGTGCAGAAGCGCCGACTCGGGGTCGCTGTCGACCGGGATGCACCACAATGCCTCCACACCGCCGGCGTCCACCTCGGCGTAGGTCACGCCCTCGGGTTCCTTCGTCGCCAAGTGGATGTTCTCGGTGACGTCGCGAATCGTCTCCAGCCCGAAACCGGGAGTCGAGGATCGCCTGCCGATCTCGGCGTAGAAGTCGGCGAACTCGATCGCTTGCTGGCTTGCCACGTGTTTTCCTTCCGTCCTGCCATAGAATAACGACCACTATATAACGATCGCTATCCCATGGCTAGCCCCCGCCGCAGTCCGGACGATTCACGGTCAGCGGCGGGAACCTCGCACCCGCCCGTACCAGACGGCGACCGAACCGTCTCCCGGCCGTCGCTTCGCACCTCAGCTAGGAGAAGTACGCGTCAAACGAGCCGACATCGGTCAAATGCGCTGTGACCTCGGAAATTTGGTCGCCACGGATGGTGAGCACGTTCACCACGTCCTGGTCAAGCCGCTTGCCGTTGTGTTCACCGTTGTCGTGCAACGTGACCGCGACGGTGTCACGGCCGAAAGCGAATCCCCGCGGGGAGATGTGCAGTCCGTACTGGGCGAATGCGTCGGCCAGCCTCGTAACGTCGTCGATTCCGGTCGCCCGGCCGGACACCACGCTGGACCCGGGGATCGTCCAGACGATATCGGGGGTGGCGTGTTCGGCGATCCCGGCATGGTCGTCATGCACGATGGCGGTCGCGAACGCTCCGACGATGGCCCGCTGGCGCTGGGTGGCCGCGGCGTCATCGTCCGGCGAGGCGGTCGAATCGGCGCCCGGCACCACGCAAACCAATGCCATAGCGATACCCGTGCCCGTCAGGAATGCTTTCCAAGCACTCGCAGCCCGCATGCCGCCTCCGATTATTTGCGGCGCTTGCCGGGTGAAATGAGCCTATCCGCGGTCTGCCGCGCGGCGTCGAGCACCTCTGTCTGCGTGCCCGGGTCGGACATCGCACGCGAGATCGACACCGCGCCCACCATCAGCGCGACGACGCTCCACGCCCGGCGCTCCCGATCGGCACCGTCGAGCACCTCGGCCACCCGGCTCGCCAGCGCGGCGATCTTGTCTTCGTATGCCTTCTGCGTGGACACTCCCGCCCGCGCCACATCAGCGCTCAGGGTCGGCATCACGCATCCGTCGCCCGGGTTTTCCACGTGGTAGGCGCTGAGGTATTCCGCGACAAAGCCTTCCAGCTTCGACCTGCGCTCAGCCTTGGTGCCGGACTCCGTCTCGGAAACGAAGGGCTCACCGACGCTGGCGTCGATGATCGCCTCCAGCATCGCTTCCTTGTTGGAGAAGTTCGAATAGAACGCTCCCGAGGTCACGTCCGCCGCGGCGGCGAGCCCGTCCACCCCGATCCCGTTGAAGCCGGCCACCTTCATCGCACGCGTACCGGCACGCACCAGCGCGGCACGCGCCTTGGCTTTCTGGTCTGCCGGGTATCTCATGACAAGACCAGTTATAGCATAACTATCGCTATCGTATCCTAACTTCCGATTCGGTCCGCGATCCGGCACTGCATAACACCTGAACCGGCCGCGGACTCGGCACCTCCCAAAGCTGCCATTGACTAATGTCACCATTTGGTATTGACTTCCTCGCATGGCGGACGGTGTTCCGGTCCTCGGGTCAGTGTTGGACAGACTGCTGGGCAGGTCGAAGACCAGCCGCGGCGCGTCGGCGGTGGTGACCGGCGCGGGCAGCGGCATCGGGGCGGCCTTCGCCACCGAACTCGCCCGCCGCGGCGGAGCAGTCGTCTGCAGCGACATCGACGAGGCCGCCGCCCGACGGACGGCTGACGCGATCACCGCGCAGGGCGCTCGGGCGACCGTGATCCGTTGCGACGTCTCGAGATTCGAGGACGTCGAGGCGCTGGCCGAGCGATCCGCGGCCTGGTTTTCCGGGCCGCCCACGCTGGTGATCAACAACGCCGGCGTCGGTGCCGGCGGGGCCGCCATCGGCGATACGCCGCTGGACGATTGGGTGTGGACCCTGGGGATCAACCTCTGGGGACCCATCCACGGCTGCCACGTCTTCACCCCGATGTTGCGGGAAGCCGGTCGGTCGCACGCTCCCCGCGGCATCATCAACGTCGCCTCCGCTGCGGCGTTCGGCGCGGCCCCGGGCATGGCCGCCTACAACGTCAGTAAGGCCGGTGTCCTGTCGCTCTCCGAAACGCTGGCCGCCGAATTGGTGGGCACCGGGGTGCGCGTCACCGTGCTGTGTCCAACCTTCGTCAAGACCAACATCGTCGAGTCCGGCCGGATCAGCGAGGAATCCAGCGAGCTGGCCAACAAGTTGATGCGCTGGACCGGATTCTCGGCGGACAAGGTCGCGCGGATCTGCCTGGACGCCCACGACCGCGGCGAGTTGTATTGCATGCCGCAGCTCGACGCCAAGATCGGCTGGAGTGTCAAACGCCTGGCCCCCCAGGCCTATACGCGCGCCGCCGGCGTGGTGTCGCGCATCAACTTGCCCTGATCAGCCGACGCAAAGGAGCTCCCGGTGGCCATCGACATGGAAGCAATGCTCGCCAAGATCAAAGATCGGCAATGGGCGCTCGCCGACATCGATTGGGAAGCACCGGGTGCCGATACGATTCGGAGCGAATTCCGGCCGAAGCTCAAGGCGTTCATGGCGGACCTGTGCTGGATCGAGAACGTGGGCGCCCGAGGGTTCGCCGCACTGGCCAAGAAGGCGCCCGACGCCACGCTCGCCGAGATATACCGGTATTTTCACGCCGAGGAGCAGCGGCACGCCAACGCCGAGATGGCGCTGATGAAGCGCTGGGGAATGCTCGATGACGGCGAGGTTCCCGAGCCGAACGTCAACATCCGCCTCGCCATTCAGTGGCTCGACACCTACTCCGACGACATGCCGCTGTCCGTGCTGGGCACCGTCATACCGATGCTGGAGGTCGCCCTCGACGGCGCGCTGCTGAAGTTCTTGCTCGATACCGTCGAAGACCCGGTGTGCCATCAGGTCTTCGAAAAGATCAACAATGACGAATCGCGCCACATCGCCGTCGATTTCGCGGTGCTCGACATGATCGGCCACGCGCGGGCGCGCAAACTGGCCATCGAGTTCGTCGGCACCATCGCGTCGCCGGGCGTGATCGTCGGCACCCTCATGTACATCCCGTTGCTGAATCGGGTCCGCAACGAGATGGCCGGGATGGGCATGGAGCCCGAGCGCCTGTACAACGCGGTCAAACGCTTCAAGCAGCTCGGCGAGCGGGGTGAGCGCACCTCGCGGGTGCCGGCATACCAACTGCTCAAGCGGCACGCCGCGATGGTCGTCAACCCCGCTCACCCGTACCACCTGCTGGCCAACTCGATGGTGTGGTTGTCCGACCGCTATCCCAGACCCCTGCTCAAACCCGTTCCCAGCTGGTTCAAGGAACTCACCTACCGGCCGGCGGCGTGACCGTGGCTGACGACCGCGTCCACGCGGCGCTCATCATCGGAGCCGGCTTCACCGGACTGGGCGCGGCGATCCGCCTGGCCGATGCCGGGGTCGACGACATCGTGATCCTCGAACGCGGCGACCGGGTCGGTGGGACCTGGCGTGACACCACGTATCCCGGCGCGAGCTGTGACGTCCCCTCGTTGCTGTATTCGTACTCGTTCGTCAAGAATCCCCGCTGGTCGCGGACGTACTCCCCCGCCCCGGAGATCCGCCGCCATCTCGAAGACATGGCCACCAGATTCGACATCCGCCGCCACATCCGATTCGGTCAGGAGGTCAGCGGTTTGGCCTTCGATGAGAACAGCGGCGTGTGGACCGCAACCACCAAACGTCGCAAGCGCTTTCGAGCGCGCACCGTCGTGTTGGCTTCGGGACCGCTGTCGGACGTCAGCTTCCCCGACATTCGCGGTCTGGACAGCTACCGCGGTCACAAGATTCACAGCGCGCGTTGGGATCACGACTACGACTTCACCGGCAAGCGGGTCGCCGTCATCGGCACCGGCGCGAGCGCCATTCAGATCGTCCCCGAGCTGGTGAAGCGGGCCGGGTTCGTCAAGGTGTTCCAACGCACGCCGTGCTGGGTGTTGCCCCGCTTGGACGTCGCCACCCCGCCCGCCGTGCAAGCCTTGTTCACCAAAGTGCCTGCTACGCAGCAGCTTGCGCGGCAGGCGTTGTTCTGGGGCCACGAGGCCAGCGCAACGGCTCTGGTGTGGGACACGCCGCTGACCTCATTGGCCGCCCGGCTGGGCCGGGCACACCTGCGCGCTCAGGTGAAGGACCCGTGGCTGCGGCGTCAGCTGACGCCGGACTTCCGCCCGGGCTGCAAGCGCATGCTGGTTTCCAGCGACTATTACCCCGCGCTGCAACGCGACAACTGCAAGCTCATCGACTGGCCGATCGCCACCCTGAGCCCCGCGGGCATCCGCACCAGCGACGGCGTCGAACACCACCTCGACTGCATCGTGTTCGCCACCGGCTACGACGTGCACCTGACGGGACCGCCGTTTGCGGTCACCGGGCTCGGCGGCCGCTCGCTGGGCGCCGAATGGGCCGATGGCGCACGGGCTTACAAGAGCATCAATGTGCACGGATACCCGAACCTGTTCGTGATGACCGGACCCAACTCGGGGCCGGGTCACAACTCGCTGCTGGTGTATATCGAGGGTCAGCTGGAGTATGCGGTACGCGGCATCACCGCCATTCTCGACAACGACCTGCGGTATCTCGATGTGCGCGAAGAGGTTCAGCGCCGCCACAACGACAGCCTCCAGCGCCGCCTCACGAAGACGACGTGGATGTCGGGTTGCCGCAGCTGGTACCTGACCAAGGACGGATACAACGGGTCGATGTACCCCGGCTTCGCGACGCAGTATCTTCGCCAGATGAGGGATTTCCGCTACGGGGACTACCAAGCGGTGGCGCGCAACGCCCGGGCGCTTGCGACCGCGTCGGGTTGACGCATGGCACCCGACCGCTCCTCGAGACCCGAGCCCGGCACGATCGCCAGCGTGCTGCACAACGTGCGGCGTGCGCCCAAGCGCGTCCGGCGCCAGTCGCGGGAGTACCGGCAATTGATCGAGACGGCGGTCTCGCAACTGTTCGACGCGGCCGTCCGTCACCCGCAGGGCATCGCCACATCCGGTGAGTACCGGATCGAGGACCTGGCCCGGCTGGCCGGCACGACCACCCGCAACATCCGGGTCTACCGTGACCGCGGGCTGCTTCCGCCGCCGTTGCGCGTCGGCCGCATTGCGCTGTTCAACGACACCCACCTCACCCGCCTGCGGCTGATCACCTCGATGCTCGACCGCGGGTACAACATCGCGCACGTGCGCGAGATGCTCAGCGCCTGGGAAGAAGGCAAGAACCTGGGCGACGTGCTGGGCCTGGAGACGGCCATCGTGGGCTCCTGGACCACGGAGAAGCCGGAGACCATGCCGCTGCTCGACGCGCAGCGGCTCGTCGACGACCCGGAGGCGTTCGATCGCCTGGTGGCGCTGCAGGTCATCCGGGTCGACGGCCCGCGCGCCACTGTCACCCGGCCCAAACTGATCGAGGCGTTCAACGAAATCCGGGGCTACGGCGTGGAATTGGAGAAGCTCGTGGACCTACACGAGCAGATCGTCCCCGAGATCGACAAGATCAGCGACATGCTGGTGCGTGCCGGGGCGGAGCATGTGCTGGACCGCATCAGGCCGGGTGAGCCCCTGCCGGCGGATGCCGAGATCGCCGAGTTGATCACCATGCTGGTGCGCTTCCGGACTCAGGCCGTGGCAACGGTCACGGCGACGCTTGCGTCGTCGATCGAATCGAACATCGAGTCACTGGTGAGCCGGATACTCGCCGACTATCTGGAGTCCAACGCGACTGCCGAATGGGCTTGAGCTACGCGATGAGGCGTGGCTGCTGCGCGGGTCGTTCCGCGTTGGGAGCGACCTGGCTTACGGGGTGCCTCGCTTTTTTACGAATGGCAAGGCCGTAGATGATGCCCAACTGGGGTGTGGACACAGCGGCCAGTTTGCCAAGGAACAGAAACCAATCTTCCTTGAAGCGGTCGATACGTGCGCTAAGCATGGGAATTCCTGATCTTCACGATATGAGGGGGACTCAGGAATTCCCGGTGCAGACCGGGTTCAAACTCCCAGATTTGCCGGCCGCGGGAGTTCGGCCCTATCGATGACGTGCTCTACGGTGGCCGCCGCCCCGATCTCCTGGACCGACGCATGGTCAGTGGCCGCTCAAGGTCAGCGTGCCCTCCGTTTGCAGCACCTTGCTGGCCGTGATCCGTTCGGTCTTGCGGGCCTCGCGCTCGAGATAGCGCTGCTTGGACTCGTCGAACTTGTCGGAGGCCTGCTCGAGCTCCTTGACCAACACGGCGAGATCGTCGCGCATCCGCGCGGCGTCGCCGGTGAAGTCCTCGCGTTCGAAGATGCGCCACTTCCTGAGCACGGGCATCACCACCTCGTCGAGGTGGATGCGCGGGTCGTAGACGCCGCCGACTGCGATGATCACCGCCTTGCGCCGGAATTCCGGCACCGTGAATCCGGGCATCTTGAAGTTGCGCAGGATCTTGTGCACCGACTTCATCGCCTGGTTTGGCGCGATGTCCAGACCCGCCGCGCTGACGTCGCGGTAGAAGATCATGTGCAGGTTCTCGTCGTGCGATACGCGGGCCATCAGCTGCTCGGCGATGGGTTCGTGCGAGGCCTTACCGGTGTTGCGGTGGGAGACGCGCGTGGCCAGCTCCTGAAACGAGACGTACATGACCGAGTCGAACAGACTCTCGGCAAACATGTCACCCTGCTGATTCTGCCCCGGGCTGAAGCCCCTGGTCATTTGCTCGAGCCGTAGCTGCTCCAGCGCCACCGGGTCTACGGCGCGGGTGACCACCAGGTAGTCGCGCAGCGCCGTGCTGTGCCGGGCCTCCTCGGCCGTCCACCTGTTGACCCACTGCCCCCAGGGGCCGTCCATGCTGAAGTTCATCGCGATCTCGCGGTGATAGGACGGCAAATTGTCCTCGGTCAGGAGGTTTTGCACCATCGCCACCTGCGCGACGTCGGGAAGCCGGCTCTGTCCGGGCTCCCAGTCCTGACCGTCCAGCGCGTAGAAGTTCTTGCCGTCCGACCATGGCACGTAGTCGTGGGGATTCCACTCCTTGAACATCGAAAGGTGGCGGTTGAGCAGGCCTTCGACCACAGGCTCGAGCTCGTGAAGTAGCTGCAGGTTAGTCAGGTCCTTGGACACGAAGCCCTCCAGTTATGTGTGCCGTCAAGTAACGCGCAATGTATCTGTGTCATTCGGTTACATAAAGATGACACGCGGGAAACTCGACCAACTAGGGCCAAAGGTCCCTACACGGCAGGGACGCCGCTCACACGGGGGGCCGAACAACGGGTGCTACTGCCGCGCAACCAGATAGGGCGCGAGGGTGGACAGCTTTTCGCAGGTCTCTTCGAATTCGCGCTCGGGAGTGGACTCTTCGATGATGCCCGCCCCCGCGCGCAACCATGTCTTGCCGTCGCGCTCGTACGCCGCTCGCAGCGTCAGCGCCGCGTCCAGGCCGCCGTCGGCCGAAAACATCACGACCGCTCCCGAATACAAGCCGCGCGGGGCCTCGTCGAGGCGCAGGATCGCCTCGACGCCGCCCGCCTTCGGGATGCCCGATGCGGTGACCGCGGGGAAAAGCGCTTCCAGCGCGTCCATCCGGTCATTCGGCGGACCCAGCCGTCCGCTGACCGTGGAGCCGAGGTGCTGGACGCTGCCGCGCTCGCGGACCGTCATGAAGTCCGTGACCACCGCGCTGCCGGGCTCGGCGATCTCGGTCATCTCCTGCAGCGAGCTGCGGACCGAGATCGCGTGCTCCACAATCTCTTTGGAGTTGGATTCCAGGTCGTCGCGGGCCTGCCGGTCGCGCGTCACACCGCGCCCCAGCGCGCGGGTGCCGGCCAGCGGCTCGGTCACCACGATGCCGTCATCACGGACTGCCGCGACAAGTTCGGGGCTGTAACCGACAGCGCGAATTCCGCCCAGCCGCAACAAGAACGACCGGACCGGCGTGTTGTGGCGACGACCGAGCCGGTAAGTGGACGGGAAGTCCAGGGGGAAGGGCACTTCCAGCGAGCGGGACAGGATCACCTTGTGGTAGCGGCCATCCGCGATCTCGCCGACGGCCGATGCCACCCGGTCGCGATAGTTGGACGGATCGGCGATGACGTCGACGGGGCGCGCCTGTCGCACCTCGGGCAGGCCGTCGCCCAACAAGCCGAGGATCGTGTCGCGATGCGCCTCGGTCGCGCCCCACAACTGGATCTGTTCGCGCGTCACCACGATGCGAGTGCGCGGCCAGAACACCCGGGCCAGCGGGGTTCTCGGTGCCAACCGTTGCTGCAGCCCGTACCGGTAGACGCCGAACTCGAAGGCGATCCAACCGAAGAGCTGATCGGTCTCCAGCAACAGTCTGTCGATGGCTTCGCCCAGGACCGGTCCGGGCCGCCCCGACCACTGTTGGCGCCGAGTCACTCCGTCCCGGATAACCCGCATCTCGTCGCTGTCGAGCTCGATCATCGCGCGCACACCGTTGGCCAGCACCCATTGACCGCCGTGCTCGTAGACCAGGTACTCCTCGCCGGCGTGTTCCGGCAACCGCGTGGCCAGCTCGGCGACCAGGTCGGCCGGGTGGACGTGCGCGGGAAGCGGAATCGACGATGACGTGGAGCCGGCGGAGCTCGTCTGAACGCTGACCTCGGTCACGGTTAGTAAATGTAGCCTAACCTATCTAAAAACACGCAACCTATCCCCGCGGCAGCCCGGCACATGCTGCCCGCCCCGCCGAAACCGCGGTGGAGTGAAGGCGCCGGCCCGTCCCGCTCGTGCCGCACATCGAAGCCACATCGCCCGGATCGCCGCAGGTGGACGGCGCCCCGACGCCGCCCGAGCGGGGCCGGCGACCGGGCGGGACCGCGGGACCTCTCCTAGACTCTGGGGCGAGACCGTGCGAACCCGCCGGCCGGCCGATTTAATTGAGTGCGGCGGTCCGGCAGGCCAGCGGCGTGAGTGAAGGAGTAGCGGTGAACTCCGGGGAGGACGTCGTGCGTGATCCGAGAGCGACCCCATGTTCGTGATCCGGCTGGCCAACGGCGAAGAGATCCAGGGCAGCGAGAGCGACGGGCTCGAAATCAATCAACAGACCGGTGTGCTCACGGTCTCCCGGGTCGACGGCTTAGAGGAAATCACCACCTATTACTCGCCAATGGCATGGCTGTCGGTGACGCACCGCAAGAAGGGCACGGGGGTCATGCCTTCCGCCGTTTCGTCGGCCCGTTGATTTCTGTGCGAACCACACAGCAAATACACAGCACATTCCCACCAAATGCACGCCTGCCGCGCCAGCGCCGCGCGGCGAAAAGGCCACCCGCAGCAAGCCTCTGACCAGCCGTTTTGCTGGACGTCGGCGCGCCGGCGTTGATTCGACACGCCTGTACTTCATGCTTTGCATTCGAGTGGCGGTTTGACATCGCCGGGGATAGGTTTTGCACGGTCGTCGGGATGTTCGTGGTGGCTCCGCTTGCGGACGGTGCTTTCCCTGATCACCGCACTCATCGAGGGAGGCATCGAATGCTGCAAGAGTTTTGGCAGAACTTCACCCACAACCTGTTCAAGCCGCTCCTGCTGTTCTTCTACTTTGGCTTTCTCATTCCGATCCTCAAGGTGCGCTTCGAATTCCCCTACGTCATCTATCAGGGCTTGACCATGTACCTGCTGCTGGCCATCGGCTGGCACGGGGGTGAAGAGCTCGCCAAGATCAGCGCGGGCAGCATCGGGATGATCGTGGGCTTCATGGTGTTGGGCTTCGTGCTGAACTTCGTGATCGGCGGCATCGCCTACCTGTTGCTGAATTGGCTCACCTCCCTTCGGCGAGTCGACCGAGCCACCGTCGCCGGCTATTACGGGTCAGACTCGGCGGGCACGTTCGCCACCTGCGTCGCGGTGCTGACGGCCGTCGGCATGGCATTCAACGCATACATGCCGGTCATGTTGGCGGTCATGGAGATTCCCGGCTGTCTGGTGGCCCTGTACCTGGTGGCGCGGCTGCGTCACCGCGGGATGGACGCGGCGGGGAACATGGTCGACGAGCCGGGCTACACGGCGCCGGTAAGGGTTTCGGTCGGACCCGGCACCGCGGCCAAGCCGCCACACGGCCAAAGCCTCGAGGCCGAGCACGAGCGCGGCATCGAAGAGGAACTCGAGTTCTCCCTGGAGAAGCTCGACCATCCGGACTGGGAGCCGGACCAGAGTCCGCCCCGCCCGACGGGCAGGCGCGTCCCGATCTTCTCGCGGGAGCTGTTCCAGGAGGTGTTCCTCAACCCTGGGCTGGTCCTGCTCATGGGGGGCATCATCATCGGCCTGGTCAGTGGCCTGCAGGGACAGAAGGTGGTCGCCGACGACGACAAATTCTTCGTCATGGCGTTCCAGGGCGTGCTGTGTCTGTTTTTGCTCGAGATGGGCATGACGGCCTCCCGGAAGTTGAAGGACCTGCGTACCGCCGGCCTCGGATTCATCTTCTTCGGCCTGTTGGCGCCGAATATCTTTGCCCCGCTTGGCATTCTGGTCGCCCACATCTACTCGTCGCTCACCCACGCCGATTTCAAGCCGGGCACCTACGTACTTTTCGCCGTGCTCTGTGGCGCGGCGTCCTACATCGCCGTCCCCGCGGTCCAGCGACTCGCGATCCCGGAGGCCAGCCCCACCCTGCCGCTTGCCGCATCGCTCGGTTTGACGTTCTCCTACAACGTCACCATCGGGATTCCGCTGTACATCGAGGTCAACCGGCTGATCGCCCACTGGTTCTAGTTTCGCCAACCAGGCGGTCGCCGGAACCGGCGAATCACGATGGGCGACAGTTCCTTTGATGGGCCGCGCCCGGGCCCCGATCGGCCGGTTGTTAATTATTCGTAAAGGCGGGTTGCGTCGACTCGCTCAAGCCCGCGGGTTTCCACTAAGTTCGGGGGCGCCGCGAGTCGCTTGCTGCCACCCGCTCGGCGGAACTGTGTCGCCAGGAGGCGCCCATGCTTTACGAGATGTGGCAGAACTTTATCCACAATCTGTTCAAGCCGCTCCTGCTGTTCTTCTACTTCGGATTCCTCATCCCGATCCTGAAGGTGCGGTTCGAATTTCCGTACGTGATCTACCAGGGTCTGACGATGTACCTGCTGGTAGCCATCGGCTGGCAGGGCGGCGAAGAACTGGCCAAAGTGAAGCCCGCCGACATCGACAACATCGCCGGATTCGTCGCACTGGGCTTGGTGTTGAACTTCCTGGTCGGTGTGCTCACCTACATCCTGCTGAGGTACCTGACGCGGCTGCGACGCGTCGACAGGGCGACGGTCGCCGGGTACTACGGGTCCGACTCGGCGGGCGCCTTCGCCACCTGCGTGGCGGTTCTGACCAGCGTGAAGATCGCCTTCGACGCCTACATGCCGGTTCTGCTGGCGTTCATGGAGATCCCCGGCTGCCTGGTGGCCCTGTACCTGGTGGCCCGGCTACGCCACCGGGGGATGGACGAAGCCGGGTACATGCCGGACGAGCAGGGCTACACGGCCCCCGCAAGGGTCGGTCCCGGCGCGGCCGCCCAGGCCGAGGGCGTTGACGACCGGGTCGAGCGCGGCATCGAAGAGGAGCTGGAGTTCTCCCTGGAAAAGCAGGAGCATCCCGGCTGGTACGCGAACCCCCGTGAAAAGGCGCCGCTGTTTTCGCGCGCGATATTGCAGGAAGTGTTCCTCAACCCCGGGCTCATCCTGCTCGTCGGCGGCATCGCCATCGGCTTCGTCAGCGCGCTGCAGGGCCAGAAGGTTGTGCACGACCAAAACGAGCTTTTCGTCGCCGCGTTTCAGGGCGTGCTCTGCCTGTTCCTGCTCGAGATGGGCATGACGGCGTCCCGCAAGCTCCGGGATCTGAAGTTGGCAGGCAGCGGGTTCATCGCCTTCGGCTTGTTGGCGCCCAACCTGTTTGCGACGCTCGGGATCGTGGCCGCCTACGCCTACGCCAACCTGACCGACACGCATTTTCAGCCGGGCACCTACGTCCTGTTCGCGGTGCTGTGCAGTGCGGCGTCTTACATCACCCTGCCCGCGGTGCAGCGGCTGGGAATCCCAGAGGCCAGCCCGACCCTGCCGCTGGCGGCCGCGCTGGGTCTGACCTTCTCCTACACCGTCACCATCGGGATCCCGCTGTACATCGAGATCAATCGCGCAGTCGCGCATTGGTTCCCAAGCAGCTGAGGACTACCCCAACACGGTGCGCACCACCGCGTCGGCCAGCAGCCGGCCGCGCGGCGTGAGGATAAACCGATCGGCGTCGGACACCAGCAATCCGTCGGCGACCGCGCGTTCGGCGCGCTCCCCTTCGGCTGAGCTCAGCACGTCACGCGGGAGTCCCTGTCGCAGACGGGTTTTCAGCAGCACGTCTTCGGTGTGCAGTGCGTCGGAGTCGAGCCGCTCGAACCCCCCCACCGGCAATTCGCCGGCGGCCAGCCTTTCCGCGTAGGCGTTCGGGTGCTTGACATTCCACCACCGCGTGGTGCCGACGTAGCCATGGGCCCCCGGTCCGGCGCCCCACCACTGGCCACCGTCCCAGTAGCCGAGGTTGTGTCGGCACTCGCCGCCGGGCCGCGCCCAATTGGACACCTCGTACCACGTCATTCCGGCTTCGGAGAGCCGGGCGTCGACCAGCTCATAGCGGTGCGCCAGCACGTCGTCGTCGGGAGCTGCGAGCTCGCCGCGGCGGACCCGCCGGGCCAGCGCGGTGCCTTCCTCGACGACCAGGGCGTAGGCGGACACATGATCGACGCCGGTGTCGATCGCCGTGTCGACCGAGTGCAGCAGATCGTCGTCCGATTCCCCCGGCGTTCCATAGATCAGGTCGAGGCTGACGTGCTCGAAGCCGGCGTCCAGCGCTTCGCGGGCGGCCGCCGCCGACCGGTTCGGCGTGTGGATGCGGTCCAGAACCCCCAGCACCCGCGGTGACACCGACTGCATGCCGAGCGACACCCGCGTGTAGCCCGCCGCGCGGATGGCGTCGAAGAAGTCCGGCCAGGCCGACTCCGGGTTGGCCTCGGTGGTGATCTCGGCGTCGGCCGCCAGCGCGAAATGCTCGCGGACCATGTCCAGCACCGACGCCACGCGCGCGCCACCCAGCAATGACGGCGTCCCTCCCCCGACGAACACGGTGTCCACGGTCGGCCCGGAAAGCCGCTCGGCCGCCAGCTTCAATTCCGTCCGCAGCGCCGCCAGCCAGGCGTCGGGGTTCACGCCACCCAACTCGGCCGGGGTGTAGGTGTTGAAATCGCAGTAGCCGCAACGGGTTATGCAGAACGGGACGTGGATGTAGATCCCGAACGGCCGCCCGGGTACGGGCTGCAGGTCGGGCAGCTCGACGGCTTCCTCGCGAAGTGCCATGCCAAATCATCCCACGGTGCGCGGCACCCGGCCGCGGCCCGCAACCGGGTCACCGCTGCGGGCGGTCGGCCCGTTTTCTTGGGTTTTCTTACCCGCGCGGCCAGCTAATCGGGAATTCCGCTCACCCTGAGCCGATATTTGACCTGGTGACATGGCCGCCCGACGGGCATGGCACAATGGTGGCGTGACCGTCGCTCAGCCCAGCCTTCGCATTGCGCTCGTGGCGCGGCGGCACATTGATCTCAAGCGTGTTTGCAGCTGTTGCTGTCTCCCTTGATGTCGTAGACCCGCCCACCTGTACGTCCAGCTGGCATCGGATCTGCGCCGCCGATACCACCGGTGAGCTGCGCTTTCATGCCTGCGATGTTTGAAGGAGACCTCCGAGATGACCACAGCCCGTCCCGCCAAGCCTCGTAACGAGGGTCAGTGGGCGCTGGGAGATCGGGAACCGCTCAACCCCAACGAAGAGATGAAGCATGCCGGGGCCCCGCTCGACGTGCGCGAACGCATCGAGAACGTCTACGCCAAGGCCGGCTTCGACAGCATCGACAAGAGTGATCTACGCGGCCGCTTCCGCTGGTGGGGGCTCTACACCCAGCGCGAACAGGGTTATGACGGCACGTTCACCGGTGACGAAAATGCCGACCTGCTGGAAGCCAAGTACTTCATGATGCGAGTGCGCTGCGATGGCGGCGCCCTGTCGGCCGCGGCGCTGCGCACGGTCGGCCAGATCTCGACGGAGTTCGGCCGGGACACCGCCGACATCTCCGACCGGCAGAACGTACAGATGCACTGGATCGAGGTCGAAGACGTCCCCGAGATCTGGCGGCGACTCGCGGAGGTGGGGCTGCAGACCGCCGAGGCATGCGGTGACTGCCCCCGCGTCATCCTGGGATCGCCGCTGGCCGGCGAGTCGCTCGACGAGGTGCTCGATCCGACCTGGGCGATCGACGAGATCGTGCGGCGCTACATCGGCAAGCCCGACTTTGCCGACCTGCCGCGCAAGTACAAGACCGCGATCTCGGGTCTGCAGGACGTCGCGCACGAGATCAACGACATCGCCTTCATCGGGGTCGAGCATCCCGAGCACGGACCCGGCCTGGACCTGTGGGTCGGCGGTGGTCTGTCCACCAACCCGATGCTGGCCCAGCGGGTGGGCGCCTGGGTACCGCTGAACGAGGTCCCCGAGGTGTGGGCGGCGGTGACGTCGATATTCCGCGACTACGGCTACCGGCGGCTGCGGTCCAAGGCCCGGCTGAAGTTCTTGATCAAGGACTGGGGCATCGAAAAATTCCGTGAGGTCCTCGAAACGGAGTACCTCAAGCGGCCGCTGATCGACGGTCCGGCCCCCGAGCCGCTCAAGCATCCGATCGATCACATCGGGGTGCAGCGCCTCAAAAACGGCCTCAACGCCGTCGGGGCGGCGCCGATCGCCGGGCGGGTCTCGGGGTCCATCCTCTCGTCGGTGGCCGACCTGATGGACCGGGCCGGCTCGGACCGGGTCCGATTCACCCCATACCAGAAGCTGGTCATCCTCGACATCGCCGACGACAAACTCGACGAGGTGCTCGCCGGGCTCGAGGCGCTCGGACTGCAGACCAAACCGTCCCACTGGCGCCGGAACCTGATGGCCTGCACGGGGATCGAGTACTGCAAGTTGTCGTTCGCCGAGACCCGCGGTAAGGCGCAGGTCTTGGTACCGGAGCTGGAACGCCGCCTCGAGGACATCAACTCTTCGCTCGACGTGCCGATCACGGTCAACATCAACGGTTGCCCGAACTCGTGCGCGCGAATCCAAGTGGCCGACATCGGCTTCAAGGGCCAAATGGTGGACGACGGTCACGGCGGCTCGGTCGAGGGCTTTCAGGTGCACCTGGGCGGCAGCCTCGG
This sequence comes from Mycobacterium scrofulaceum, assembly GCF_001667885.1. Taxonomy (GTDB): domain Bacteria; phylum Actinomycetota; class Actinomycetes; order Mycobacteriales; family Mycobacteriaceae; genus Mycobacterium; species Mycobacterium scrofulaceum_C. Next base: position 42,279 of record NZ_LZJW01000182.1, read on the forward strand.
GCTGGACAGCGGATTCGGGCGGAAGCTGCGCCAGCACAAGGTGACCAGCGACGAGCTGGGCGACTACATCGACCGGGTGGTACGCAACTTCATCAAACAACGCAGTGCGGGAGAACGGTTCGCGCAGTGGGCGATTCGGGCGGATGAGGACGATTTACGATGAGTGAACAAGCAACGAAACGGACCGAAGCGGAACTGCGGGAACTGGCGGCGCGTGGCGCCGCGGAGCTCGAGGGTGCCAGCGCCACCGAGGTGTTGCGCTGGACGGATGAGACCTTCGGTGGGGTCAACGGGCCGCGCGGCTGGGCCACCTGCAACTACGTGCTGACCTCGAGCATGCAGGAGGCCGTGCTGATCGACCTGGCCTCCAAGGTTCGGCCCGGCGTCCCGGTCGTCTTCCTCGACACCGGATACCACTTCGCCGAAACCATCGGAACGCGAGACGCGGTGGAGTCGGTCTACGACATCCACGTGCTCAACATCACCCCCGAGCAGTCGGTGGCCGAGCAGGACCAGCTGCTGGGCAAGAACCTGTTCTCCCGGGATCCGGGCGAGTGCTGCCGGCTGCGCAAGGTCGTGCCGCTGCGCCGGGCTCTGAGCGGATACTCCGCCTGGGTCACCGGGTTGCGGCGCAGCGAAGCGGCGACACGCGCCAACGCCCCGGTGATCGGTTTCGACGAGGGCTTCAAGCTGGTGAAGATCAATCCACTGGCGACGTGGACCGACGAGGACATGCAGAACTACATCGACGAGCACGGTGTCCTGGTGAATCCGCTTGTCTACGACGGATATCCGTCGATCGGTTGCGCTCCCTGCACGGCCAAGCCGCTCGCCGGGGCCGACCCGCGCAGCGGGCGTTGGCAGGGGCTTTCCAAAACCGAGTGCGGGCTGCACGCCTCCTGACCGCGGCCTAAGTCACGCCGAGGTCAGCGTGGTCTGGTTCTCGCCGGGACGGCTGCCGGCGTCGGCGGCGTCCTCCGCGGGCAGGGACGGCATCCGCGTGGCGCGCACGTAGACGGTGTCGCCCTCGCGTAGCGCCAGGGCCTCGGCGTCGCCTCGGGTGATCTGAGCGGTGAAGGCGCCACCGGTGGCGGCGCTGGTCAATTCCACTCGTACCTCGAAACCCAGCACGACCACGCGATCGACCGTGGCGCGCACCACCCCGATCGACTCGGCGGTGCCGTCCCCGCCCGCGATGGCCATCTCGGGGTTGCGGCCGACCCGGATGTCGTGGGGGCGAACCAGATTGCCGTTCAACGTCGACACCGCCCCGAGGAACGACATGACGAACGCCGTCGCCGGGGCGTCGTAGACCTCGGTCGGCGATCCCACCTGCTCGATACGCCCGTGGTTCAGCACGGCGATCCGGTCGGCGACGTCCAGCGCCTCCGCCTGGTCGTGGGTGACCAGGACCGTGGTGACGTGCACCTCGTCGTGCAGGCGACGCAGCCACGCGCGCAGGTCCTCCCGCACCTTGGCGTCCAGCGCACCGAACGGCTCGTCGAGCAGCAGCACCTGGGGGTCGACCGCCAGCGCCCGCGCCAGTGCCATCCGCTGTCGCTGACCACCGGATAGCTGATTGGGATAGCGGTTCTGAAAGCCGCTCAGCCCCACGACCTCCAACAGGTTGTCGACCTTGGCCTTGACCTCCGCCTTGGGCCGCTTGCGGATCTTCAGCCCGTACGCCACGTTGTCGCGAACGGTCAAGTGCTTGAACGCCGCATAGTGCTGGAACACGAACCCGATGCCTCGTCGCTGCGGCGGGATCCGGGTGACGTCTTGGCCGTTGATGGTGATCGTTCCGCTGTCGGGCTGGTCGAGCCCGGCGATGGCGCGCAACAGGGTCGACTTGCCCGAGCCGCTGGGACCCAACAGTGCCGTCAACGAGCCGGACGGGACGACGAAGTCGACGTTGTCCAGCGCCACGAAGTCGCCGTAACGCTTGTGGGCGTTCCGCACGATGATGGCGTGGTCCCGGTTGTCCTTGATGGTCATCTGCGAGTCTCCATGTCGAGCCTATCTGTCCGCTTGTGCCCGGCGAAGGTCCAGAACCACCTGGAAGATCAGCACCAACACCGCAACGCCCATCAACAACGTCGACAGCGCGTAGGCGCCGTACTCGGCCCCGCGGTTATACCGATCCGAGACCAGCAACGTGAGCGTCTGGGACTTACCCGGCAGGTTCGACGACACGATGATGACGGCGCCGTATTCGCCGAGGGTGCGGGCGACGGTCAGCACGATGCCGTAGGTCAGACCCCACCGGATGGATGGCAGGGTGATTCGCCAAAAGGTCTGCCACCAGCCCGATCCCAGGGTCGCCGCCGCCTCTTCCTGGTCGGTGCCCAATTCGTGCAGCACCGGCTCCACCTCCCGCACCACGAACGGCAAGGTGACGAAGATGCTGGCGAGCACGATGCCGGGCAGCCCGAAGATGATCTTGAACCCGAGGTCCTTCTCGACGAAGCCGAACGCGCCGGCCGATCCCCACAACAGGATCAGGGCGACACCCACGACGACGGGCGACACCGCGAAAGGCAGGTCGATAACGGCCTGCAGCACGCCCTTGCCGCGAAACCGGTTGCGTGCCAGCACCAGAGCGGTCGGGATGCCGAACACCACGTTCAGCGGCACCACGATGGCGACGACCAGTAGCGTCAGGTTCAGCGCCGAGACCGCCGCGGGGGTGCTGACCCAGTCGAAGAACTGGCCGAAGCCCGGCCGGAAAGTCCGCCATAGGATCAGGCTCACCGGGACGACGAGCAACACGAAAATGTATGCGAGCGCGACGAATCGGATCAGGTAGCGAACCCGGCGCGATGACGTCACGGGGCCAACTCCTCACGCTTGGCGGCGCGACCGCCGACGATCCGCAAGATGAACAGCATCACGAACGAGATCGACAGCAACACGATGGAAATGGCGGCCGCGCCGGTGCGGTCGTCGTTCTCGATCAGAGTCCGTATCCATTGCGACGACACCTCCGTCTTGCCCGGCACCGCGCCACCGATCAGTACCACCGAACCGAACTCACCGATCGCGCGCGAGAACGCCAGCCCCGCACCGGACAGCAACGACGGCGTCAACGAGGGCAGCAGCACGGAGGTGAAAATCTTTGGACCGCTGGCGCCCAACGACGCGGCCGCCTCCTCGGTCTCACGATCGATCTCCAACAGCACGGGCTGCACCGCGCGCACCACGAACGGCAGCGTGACGAAGGCCAGCGCCACCGCCACGCCCCACGCCGTGTGCTGCAGGTGCAGACCCACCGGGCTGTTGTTGCCGTAGAGCGCCAGCATCACCAGGCTGGCGACGATGGTGGGCAGCGCGAACGGCAGATCGATGATCGCATCGACGAGCCGCTTGCCGACGAAGTCGTCGCGCACCAGCACCCAGGCGATCACCAGGCCGAACACCAGGTTGGCCAATGTGACCCCGGCGGAAATGGTCAGCGTCACCCGGAACGACTCGAGCGCCGCGTTGGAGGTGACCGCCAACCAGAAGGCGTGCCAACCGCCGCCGGCGGCCTGCCAGGCGATCGCGGCCAGCGGCAGCAGCACGATCACCGACAACCACAGCGTTGCCACACCGACCCGCAGCGACGTGGTGCCGCGCGCGCGCCGGGCCTTCGCCGGCCGGCGTCCGCCGCCGGCCGCGGGATGGCCGAGCTCGGGCCTGATCGCCTGGGGATCAGGCGTGACGGCGGCGGTCATCCGGTGGCCTGCGTGTAGATCTTGGTGATGCTGCCGGTGCTCTTGTCGAAGAGCTGCGGGTCGACCGGCGTCCAGCCGCCGAGGTCGGCGATCGTCCACAATTTCGCCGGCGCGGGGAACTGGTCACGGAATTCGGCGGCGACGGCCGGATCGACGGGCCGAAAACCGGCCTGTGCCCACACCTTCTGCGCGGCGGCCGTGTATTGGAAGTTCTTGAACGCGACCGCGGCGTCCAGGTGGGGACTCGTGGTCACCACCGCCACCGGGTTCTCGATCTTGAACGTCTGCGGCGGGTTGATGTGCTCGACCGGCTTGCCCGCGCGCTCGGTGGCGATCGCCTCGTTCTCGTAACTGATCAACACGTCCCCACTGCCCTGCACGAAAACATCGGTGGCCTCCCTGCCCGAACCCGGACGCAGCTTGACGTGTTCATGCACCAACTTGCTGATGAACTCGACCCCGGCCTGGGCGTTGCTGCCGCCTTCGCTCTTGACCGCGTACGGCGCCAGCAGGTTCCACTTGGCCGATCCCGAGCTCAGCGGACTGGGCGTGATGACCTCCACTCCCGGCCGCAGCAGGTCATCCCAGTCCCTGATGTTCTTCGGATTGCCCTTACGCACCACCAAGGTCACCACCGACCCGAACGGAATTCCCTTCGTGGCGTCCGTATTCCAGTCTTTGGAGACCTTGCCCGCCTTCACCAGCCGGGCGATGTCCGGCTCGACCGAGAAGTTCACCACGTCCGCGGGCTTGCCGTCGACGACGCCGCGGGATTGGTCGCCGGAGGCGCCGTAGGACGTGATCACCTGGATGCCCTTGCCCTCCTCGGCCGCATTGAACGCGGGAATCACCTTGCTCCAGCCGGGTTCTGGGACCGAATAGGCGACGAGGGTGATGCTCGTGCGCGCGTTGGTGGGGCCGCTTCCGCCCACGACGTCACTGGGCCCACCACTGCACCCCGCGATGACGGCCACGACGAGGGCGAGCATGGTCACCGGTCGCCAGCGCGCTGCGATGTGGTCGGGCATTCGGGCCTTCCGGTACGGGGACTTACGGACGATGGTCCCGTTGCTGCGGAAAGGCGCCTTTAAACGGAGGGAGACCTGACGAACCCCATACCAGACCGCACACGGGTTTGGCAGTCAGCGACAACAGTGCACGAAGACATGGCGCTCCACACCAGATGTCACATGCATGGCGGGAAGCCTAACAGGAATCAGCTGAGGCGCCACCGCTCGCGGGGCCGGGCCGGCAACCTGCGCTCAGTGCGTTAGCCACCACGCGACGATCACCAGCACCACGAGCGCGACCAGAATCAATGTCACGTGTGACCGAGGCATGCGGGTTACCCGGGCGCCTCACCGGCGTGGCGGGCACGGCGCATCAGCGCGATGCTCTTGCCGAGCAGACCGTCGAGCAGCCCCGCCGTGACCGCGGCCACCACCAGCACGACCGGCATCACCACCAGGGCCTGGAGCACGAAAGCGAGCCCGGAAAGCCACAGCTCATTCCCGTCCCACCAATTCAGGAACGCGGTCACGCGGCTCACCCTATTCGGCCCTGCAACGGAATTCCAATGTGCCAAGATCGGCGCATGTCCGCCCCGCCGCCCGCGCCGGAGGCGACGGCCTGCCTGATCGCCGGTGGCGGGCCGGCGGGCATGGTGCTGGGCCTGTTGCTGGCACGGGCCGGCGTTGACGTCACGGTCATGGAAAAACACGCCGACTTCCTGCGTGACTTCCGCGGCGACACCGTGCACGCGAGCACCTTGCGGCTGCTCGACGAACTGGGCCTGGGCCCCCGGTTCGCGCAGATCCCGCATCGCCTGATCGACACGGTCCACATGGAGATACAGAACGAACCGGTGGCCCTCGACCTCACCCGCCTGCCCGGCGAGCACAAGCACATCGCCCTGGTGCCGCAATGGGACTTCTTGGAGCTGGTGGCCACCGCCGCCGAAGCCGAGCCGAGCTTCCGGCTGCTGCGCAACACCGAGGTGACCGGCGTTATCCGGGACGGAAACCGCGTCGTCGGCGTCACCTATCGCGACCGCACCGGCGAGGCCAGGAACATGCGCGCCGAGCTGACCGTGGCCTGCGACGGCCGCTCGTCCACGCTGCGTTCGGCATTGGGCCTGCAGCCGCACAGCTTCGGCGCGCCGATGGACGTCTGGTGGTTCCGGTTGCCCCGCCATCCCGGCGATCCGCGGGGGCTGGGGGGCGTGCTGCGCTCCGGGCACGCGGTCATCGTGATCGATCGCGGGGATTACTACCAGATCGCCTACATCATCCCGAAGGGGACCGACGCCGAACTGCGGGCCGAGGGCATCGAGGCACTGCACCGGGTGCTGGTCGCCATGGTGCCCTGGCTGGGCGAACGCGTGCAGACACTGACGTCGTTCGACGACGTGAAACTGCTTGACGTGCAACTGAATCGGCTTCGCCGCTGGTTTGCCGACGGCGTCCTGCTCATCGGAGACGCCGCGCACGCGATGTCGCCTGTCGGCGGAATCGGCATCAACCTCGCGGTGGCCGACGCGGTGGCCGCGGCGCGCATCCTGGCCGGTGCTCTGCGCGCGGGGCGGGTGCCCACCTGGCGGCTGGCCCGGGTGCAGGCGCGCCGTTGGCTACCCACCGTGCTGCTCCAGGCGGCGCAACGGGGGATCCATGCCAACGTGATCGCCGCGGCGGTGGACCGCAACGAGGACCGCGCGCCGCAGGGCGTGCGGCTGGTGGGCCGATCCCCAGCCCTGCGACGGCTGCTCGGCTACCTCGTCGCGATCGGCCCGCTGCCCGAGCGCGCCCCGAGGTTCGCCCGACGCCGCGGTTGACAAAGAGTGACGCCACGTCGGCGAAAGAATGGACGGGGAGCCGCTCAACAGATGATGATGTCGGGATGGTCCTGCACGCCCAGCCCGACGACCAGCCCGCCGACGCCATCCCCGATGACGCATTCCAGGCGGCCCCGGCGGCTCTGCCGTCACCCATCGACTTCAGCGCGCCGGCGCCCCTGGCTTCCAGCGGGGCCCTGCGGAATCCATTTCCGCCGATCGCCGACTACGCGTTCCTGTCCGATTGGGAGACGACATGCCTGATCTCCCCCGCCGGGTCCGTCGAATGGCTGTGCGTGCCCAGGCCGGACTCCCCCAGCGTGTTCGGCGCCATCCTGGACCGCAGCGCCGGCCATTTCCGGCTCGGCCCCTACGGCGTCTCGGTGCCTTCGGCCCGCCGCTACCTGCCCGGCAGCCTGATCATGGAGACCACCTGGCAAACCCACACCGGGTGGCTGATCGTGCGTGACGCGCTGGTGATGGGGCCCTGGCATGACATCGAGCGCCGGTCGAGGACGCACCGGCGCACACCGATGGACTGGGACGCCGAGCACATCCTGCTGCGCACGGTGCGCTGCGTCAGCGGCACCGTCGAGCTGATGATGAGCTGTGAGCCCGCGTTCGACTACCACCGCGTGGGCGCCACCTGGGAGTACTCGGCGAATGCGTACGGCGAGGCGGTCGCGCGGGCCACCAAGCAGCCCGACGCCCACCCGACGCTGCGGCTCACCAGCAACCTGCGAATCGGGTTGGAGGGCCGCGAAGCGCGGGCGCGGACCCGCATGAAAGAGGGCGACGACGTGTTCGTCGCGCTGAGCTGGACCAAGCACCCGGCGCCACAGACCTACGAAGAAGCCGCCGACAAGATGTGGCAGACCACCGAATGCTGGCGGCAGTGGATCAATATCGGCAACTTCCCCGACCACCCCTGGCGCGCCTACCTGCAGCGCAGCGCGCTCACGCTCAAGGGTTTGACATACTCGCCCACCGGGGCGCTGCTTGCCGCCAGCACCACGTCGCTTCCGGAAACACCTCAGGGCGAACGCAATTGGGATTACCGCTATGCGTGGGTGCGTGATTCCACGTTCGCGTTGTGGGGGCTTTACACGCTCGGACTCGACCGCGAGGCCGACGACTTCTTCGCGTTCATCGCCGATGTCTCCGGCGCCAACAGCAACGAGCGGCACCCACTGCAAGTGATGTACGGCGTGGGCGGCGAACGCAGCCTGGTGGAGGAGGAACTTCACCACCTGTCCGGTTATGACCATGCGCGCCCGGTGCGCATCGGCAACGGCGCCTACGACCAGGTTCAGCACGACATCTGGGGTTCCATCCTGGATTCCTTCTACCTGCACGCCAAGTCGCGCGAGCAGGTTCCCGAGACCCTGTGGCCGGTGCTCAAGAAGCAGGTGGAAGAGGCCATCAAGCACTGGCGCGAACCCGACCGGGGCATCTGGGAGGTCCGCGGCGAGCCGCAGCATTTCACCTCGTCGAAGGTGATGTGTTGGGTGGCGCTGGACCGCGGCGCGAAGCTCGCCGAGCGGCAGGGCGAGAAGAGCTATGCGCAACAGTGGCGGGCGATCGCCGAGGAGATCAAGGAGGACATCCTGCAGCACGGCGTGGATGCCCGCGGGGTGTTCACCCAGCGCTACGGCAGCGACGCGCTGGACGCCTCGCTGTTGCTCGTGGTGCTGACCCGCTTCCTGCCCCCCGACGACCCGCGGGTGCGCAACACCGTGCTGGCGATCGCCAACGAACTCACCTCCGAAGGCCTGGTGCTGCGCTACCGCGTGGAGGAGACCGACGACGGCCTGTCCGGCGAGGAAGGCACATTCACGATCTGCTCGTTCTGGCTGGTGTCGGCGCTGGTGGAGATCGGCGAGGTCGCGCGCGCGAAGCGGTTGTGCGAGCGGCTGCTGTCCTACGCCAGCCCGCTGCACCTCTACGCCGAGGAGATCGAGCCCCGCACCGGTAGGCACCTGGGTAACTTCCCGCAGGCTTTCACCCACCTGGCGCTGATCAACGCGGTGGTGCACGTGATCCGCGCCGAAGAGGAGGCCGACGGCTCGGGAATGTTCCAGCCCGCCAACGCCCCGATGTAGCTCGTGCCGCTAGTCAGCCGGCGCCGCGTCAGCTGCGGGCGCTGAGTTTGTCCATCAACGCGTGGGTGAGGTCGATGGCGGTGGTGTTGATGTCGCCGTTGCCCTGATCCGCTGGACCATAAATGGGAATGAAGTCGACCGTTATCTCCACCACGTACGGCCCCTTGACGCCAAGGGCCCGGGCCGTGGGGATGGCGTTCAAAACCGAGTGTGGGCCGGAACCCCTCGAAACCGTCGCCGCCACAACCGAATCCGCGACGCGCACGTCGGAGATGGCGTCCAAACCGTAGACATCGACAGGCTTGACGGTCAGCGTGGTCCCGTCGCACTTCTGCCACTGCGCGGCGAACCTGGCGAATAGCGCGGCGGCGTCCGCGTCCGACCGCAACGCGACGACACCTTCCTCGACGCTGTCGATCTTCACCGAATCGCCTTTGTGTACCCACATTTCGGCGGCGGTTTGTTGTACCGGCGCCGGCCCATACGGGCCCCTCTGCATCCAATGGACGACGCCGATGCAGTCGGCGGGTTGCGCGTCATCCCACGCGCTTCCCAGTTTGTCGGCGCCCCCGAACTCCGAGTAACGCGGGTAGGGCTGGAACGGCTGGCCGAGCAGTTTCGCCAGCGCGGTGCCGTCGAACAAGGCCCGTTTGATGGCTGGCACGTGCCCCGCGTTCGGTGCCAGAACTGCTGTGCCGGAGGTGGTTACGGTGCAGCCGCTGGCCAGCAGCACCGTGATCACAACGGCCGGAGCGCGCCAGCGGTTCTTCACTTCGCACCTGCCCTTCCCGGCGTCAGCTCAGCCCGCTGACCTTGTCCATCATCGCGTGCGCGATGTCGATGGCGCTGCGGTGCACATCGCCGGAACCCTCGTCCGACGAGCGCGTCGAATTGAAGAACGCCACCTCGACTTCGACGAGGCAGTTCCCCCGCACGCCGATGGCGCGCGCCTCGGGCCTGGGTCCGCTCGACGGTATGCCGGGCAATTGGGTGTCGATCGAAATGGTGGCGGCCAGAACGGATTCGGAGACGCGCACCTCGGAGATGGTGTCGGAGAAGACAATCGCGGGGCGGTCGGTGATGATGCTGGGGCGCCCGATCGTCACGGTCGTGCCCTCACAGTCGCGCCATTGCTGGGCGAACTGTTGGAAGAGCGCGGCGGCCCCGGCGGCGCTGGACAGTGCGACCACGCCCTCGGCGACACTGATCACCTTCGCCGGCCCCCGCTGGTTCCACCACGTCTCCCGTGCCGCGTTCTTGACCTCGGCGGATCGGTAGGCGTCCTTCACCATCATCGAGGGGACGCCGACACAGTTGGCGGGTGACACCGCGCCGAAGGCGGGCTGTAGCACCTCGGGCCCGCCGAACCGCCCCGGGAGTTCGTTCTTGCTTCCGAAGGACTGGCCCAGCAGCTTCGACAGCTCCGCGTCGTCGAGGAGCACCTGCTTGACGGGCTGCCCGGTGACCGGGTGGGGCTTCAGGTTCGGGGCGGGCCGTGCGGTGCCGTCGACGGTGCAGCCGGTGGCGAGCGCCACGACGGCCAACCAGGACAGGACGATTCGGGCGGTTCTCATCAGTTGCTGCTCGAGACTTTTCGCAACATCACCTCGACGAGATCGATCGCCCTGCGGCCGGCCTGCGCACGCGGGCCGTCGGCTACTTTGACGTCGGCGATGACATCCCCCTTGACTCCCACGGCCCGCTCGTCCGGGCTCGGCGGGGCGTGATGGTTGTCCCACGCGACGACGGTCGCCGACAGCACCGGGCCGTCGACGCGGGTTTCGGTCGCCTTCGAGTACAACTCGGTGTTGCTCGAGTCGTGGGTGAAGGTGGTGACCGTGGCGCCGTCGCAGCGTTGCCATTGCTCGACAAACGACGCGAAGAGCCGTTGCGCGTCGGCCGTTGACGCCAGCTTGATCGCCGCCGCCGTGGCGCTGAACACCGCTACACCGGAGTCGTAATTCCAGTAGTCCTGCGTCGCGACGGCATGCACGTGCCCCGGCTCGTAGACGACCCGCATCGCCGGCGCGACGACCCCGAGGCATTGGATCGGCGTAGCGTCACCGCTGTCGCGAATCCCGTTGGGCAGCAGGTCGATACCACCCACCTGCGCGGGACCGTGCGGCGGCAGCTCGTTCCCGACGGCCGCGTTGATTTCCGCGCCGTCCGGCAGGACTTGCTCGAGCGGCAGCGTGGCGGCGCCCAGGTGGCCGGCGCGTGCGGGTGTGCCGGTGACGGTCGTGACGCATCCCGTGCTCAGCAGGCTGATGCCCACCAGCGCGGCGGCGCGCATCGGCACGGCTACTTCTTGCCCTTGTCGCCGGCGGCGTCCGTGGACAGCGCCGCCACAAACGCTTCCTGCGGCACGTCCACCCGCCCGATGGTCTTCATCCGCTTCTTGCCTTCCTTCTGCTTTTCCAGCAGTTTGCGTTTGCGGGTGATGTCGCCGCCGTAACACTTGGAGAGCACGTCCTTGCGGATTGCCCGGATATTCTCGCGCGCAATGATTTTCGAGCCGATCGCCGCCTGCACCGGCACCTCGAACTGCTGGCGCGGAATCAGCTCTTTGAGCTTGGTGGTCATCTTGTTGCCATAGGCGAACGCCGAATCCCTGTGCACGATCGCACTGAAAGCGTCGACGGCTTCGCCTTGCAACAGGATGTCGACCTTGACCAGCTGGGCCTCCTGCTCGCCGGCCTCCTCGTAGTCGAGGCTGGCGTAGCCGCGCGTGCGCGACTTCAGCGAGTCGAAGAAATCGAAGATGATCTCGCCGAGCGGCATGGTGTAGCGCAACTCGACCCGCTCGGGCGACAGGTAGTCCATGCCGCCCAACTCGCCGCGGCGCGACTGGCACAGCTCCATGATGGTGCCGATGAACTCGCTGGGCGCAATGATGGTCGTCTTGACGACCGGTTCGTAGACCGTGCGCACCTTGCCCTCGGGCCAGTCCGACGGGTTGGTCACCACGATCTCGGTGTCGTCCTCCTTGATCACCCGATAGACGACGTTGGGTGAGGTCGAGATCAGGTCGAGGTCGAACTCGCGCTCCAGCCGCTCCCGGGTGATCTCCATGTGCAGCAGGCCGAGGAATCCGCACCGGAAGCCGAAGCCCAACGCCACCGACGTTTCCGGCTCGTAGGTCAGCGCCGCGTCGTTGAGCTGCAGCTTGTCCAGGGCGTCGCGCAGAACCGGGTAATCGGAGCCGTCCACGGGATACAGGCCCGAGTAGACCATCGGCTTGGGTTCGCGGTAGCCCGTCAGCGCCTCGGTGGCACCGTGCCGGGCCGTCGTCACCGTGTCGCCGACCTTGGACTGGCGGACGTCCTTCACCCCCGTGATCAGGTAGCCGACCTCCCCCACCCCCAGCCCCCCGCTGGCCTTCGGTTCGGGCGAGACGATGCCCACCTCGAGCAGCTCGTGGGTGGCGCCGGTGGACATCATCAGGATGCGCTCCCGCGGCACGATCTTGCCGTCCATCACCCGGACATAGGTCACCACACCGCGGTAGATGTCGTAGACCGAGTCGAAGATCATTGCGCGGGTGGGCGCGTCGGCGTCGCCTTGCGGATGCGGCACCTCGCGCACGACGTGATCGAGCAGGTCGGCGACGCCCTCACCGGTCTTGCCGGAAACCCGCAGCACGTCGCCGGGCTCACAGCCGATGATGTGGGCGATCTCCCCCGCGTAGCGGTCCGGATCGGCGGCCGGCAGGTCGATCTTGTTGAGCACCGGAATGATGTGCAGGTCGCGGTCCAGCGCCAGGTACAGGTTGGCCAGCGTCTGCGCCTCGATGCCCTGGGCCGCGTCCACCAGCAGCACCGCGCCCTCGCACGCCTCCAGCGCCCGCGACACCTCGTAGGTGAAGTCGACGTGCCCCGGGGTGTCGATCAGGTGCAGGACGTACTCTTCGTCACCGACCTTCCAGGGCAACCGGACATTCTGCGCCTTGATGGTGATTCCGCGTTCGCGCTCGATGTCCATCCGGTCCAGGTACTGCGCTCGCATCGATCGCTCGTCCACGACGCCGGTCAGCTGAAGCATCCGGTCCGCCAGCGTGGACTTGCCGTGGTCGATGTGGGCGATGATGCAGAAGTTCCGAATCTGCGCCGGCGCGGTGAAGGTCTTGTCGGCGAAACTGCTGATGGGAATCTCCTGGTCTGCACATGCTTGCGGCGGCGTCGGCGCCGGCGCAGTTGATATGTCCAGGGTATCTAGGCGCGGTGCCCGAGACCTACTTGGACACAATCGCACCCACGCGCGCGCGTCTATGCTGCGAATATGGCGTCTGCCCGGAAATCCCAGTGGAAGACGTTCCAGCGGTTTGCCGAGAACCTGGTCTTCGACCGGGCCCCGCGGCTGGCCCGGCACGTGCAGAACTCGCAGACGGTGCTGCGGGAACTGCAGCAGGCCGTGAAGATCACCGCGAACGTCATCGCGGCCGCCGCGCCGCAACCGCCCGCCGTCACCGCGGGCCGCCCGGTGACCAGCACGAGCTTTCCCACCGCCCACCGGGCGCGCAAGCTGGTCTACGCCCCCGACCTCGACGGCCGGGCCGATCCCGGCGAGATCGTCTGGACGTGGGTGGTCTACGAGGACGACCCCACCCGCGGCAAGGACCGACCCGTGCTCGTCGTGGGGCGGGACCGCCGCGTGTTGCTGGGGCTGATGGTGTCCAGCCAGGAACGGCACGCCGAGGACCGGGACTGGATCGGGATCGGTTCGGGGGCGTGGGATTACGAGGGCAGACCCAGCTGGGTCCGGCTGGACCGGGTGCTCGACGTGCCGGAGGAAAGCATCCGCCGCGAGGGCGCGATCCTGGATCGGGAGATCTTCGACCTGGTGGCCGAGCGGTTGCGTGCCGACTACTCCTGGAGCTGACACCTCCACGAACGGGTGACCACGGCGCGCGGACGGCCCAACTTCCGCGCTGCGTGCGCGTTCGGCGAAGCGGCGCTCAGCCCTGCGTGATGTAGGACTGCAGCTGCTGGTGCTCGGCCTCGAGTTCTTCCATGCGGGTCTTCACCACGTCGCCGATGCTGACGATGCCGATCAGCTTCTTGCCGTCGAGCACCGGGACGTGACGCACCCGGTTCTTCGTCATCAGCACGCTCAGCGAGTCCACCGTGTCGGCTTTCGTGCAGGTGGCGACGTTAGCGGTCATGATCTTCGAGACCGGCCGCGACAGCACGCTGGCGCCGTGGGTGTGCAGCTGACGCACGACATCGCGCTCGGAGACGATGCCGACGACCCCCTCGTCGCCGACCACCACCATGGCTCCGATGTTCTGCTCGGCGAGGCCCGCGAGCAGCTCCTTGACCGTCGCCTCGGGATTGATGGTCACCACCGCCGCGCCCTTGTTCCGCAAGACGTCTGCAATCCGCATCAAGGCCTCCAGCTGGTTGTGATCGGCTTCACACCAGGCTACGGCTAACTCGCGCGGCGCAAAAGCCACGGCGAGAACCGGTAGCCGATCCGTGTCCATACCCTGACGTCGGCGTTCGAAACCGGCGCGGGACGCCGCGGCGGTTCGGATCGCGCGATTGGGCCACTGCGCGGGCCGGGGCCTTGCAAGATAAGGGCCATGATCGAGATCACGCTGCTCGGGACCGGAAGCCCGATCCCCGACCCCAACCGGGCCGGGCCGTCGACTCTGGTGCGGGCCGGCGGCCAGGTGTTTCTGGTGGACTGCGGGCGGGGCGTGCTGCAGCGCGCGGCGGCGGTCGGCGTGGGCGCGGCAGGGTTGTCCGCGGTGCTGATCACCCATCTGCACAGCGACCACATCGGAGACCTCGGTGATCTCCTGATCACCCGCTGGATCAGCACCTTCGCACCCGACCCCGCGCCGCTGCCGATCATCGGACCGCCCGGGACCGCGGAAACGGTCGAGGCCACGCTGCACGCCTTCCGCCACGACATCGACTACCGGCTCGCCCACCACGCCGATTTGAACGCCCCGCCGGCGGTGGACGTCCACGAGTACACCGACGGGGCGGTGTGGGACCGCGACGACGTGTCGATCCGCGTCGCGCCGACCGATCACCGACCGGTAGCGCCGACCATCGGGTTCCGCGTCGACTACGGCACCGCGTCGGTGGTGCTCGCCGGGGACACCGTGCCCTGCGCGGGCCTCGACGAGCTGGCGACCGGCGCCGGCGCGTTGGTACACACCGTGATCCGCAAGGACATCGTCGGCAACATCCCGCAGCAGCGGCTGCAGGACATCTGCGACTACCACTCGTCCGTCGAAGAAGCGGCGGAGACCGCCGCACGCGCAGGCGTGGGCACCCTGGTCATGACGCATTACGTGCCGGCGCTGGTACCGGGCCAAGAGGAACAGTGGCGGTCGCTGGCGGCCTCGCGGTTCGGCGGGCGGATCGAGCTCGGCGACGACCTACATCGCGTCGAGGTCAACGGCCCGTAATTCCTCACTGCCGAACGCCGTTGCGCCGCAACGGCAGCAGCGCCCCGGCCAGCACCAGCCACGAAAGCGCCAGCGCCCGCGCGATCGGCAAAATCACGCCGAGATCCGGCCAGATCAACACCCCCACCGCCAATTCGGCGAGGGCCGCGATTGCCAGGCCGGCCCACGCGACGGGCCGCGGCAGCGCCTCCAGGTTCAGCGAGGCTCCCGCCATCCCGGCCACCATGAGGCCTAAGGCGACGATGTGCCCCGGGCCGCCGACCAGGAACACCAGCAGGTACAGGGCCCGGACCAACGTCGCATCCGCGGCGACTTCGGGCCTCGACAGCGGCCAGGCCAGTAATCCGCACAGCCCCAGCGCTCCGGCGGCGAGGATGCCCCCGGTCACGGCGGTCGCGGCTCCCGGCCCCGCCGACCCGAGGCGCCGCAGCCGGACGCCGACCGCCGCCGCGTAGGCCGCCAATGGGACCGCCGACGCGAACGTCGCGGCGGCGATGACGCGCACGGCGACCGGCTCCGCGCGGACGTAGGCCACCACGGCGGCCATCGGCCCGTACGGCAGCGGCATCACGCCGCCCAGGCCGACCCCGGCGGCGATTCCGCCGAAGAGCAGCCCCACGCACAGCGTCGAAAGCAGCGGCAACGAGAATCCTGCGGGCCGGCGCGCGGTGTCGCTCATGGGTGCACGTTATGCCCGGGCGGCTAAGCGAGCCGGGTGACCTCCACGACGACGTCGAGATCGGTCGCCCCCTCACCGGAGTAGATGCCCTTCAGGGGAGGGACGTCGGTGTAGTCGCGGCCGGCGCCCACGCTGACGTACTGCTCGGAGATCTCGGTCTCGTTGGTCGGGTCGTAGCTCCACCACCCCCCGGTCCAGGCCTGAATCCAGGCGTGGCTGCGCCCGTCGACCGTGTCGCCGACGACGGCGTGGCGCTTGGGATGCAGGTAGCCCGACACGTAGTGCGCAGGAATCCCCATGGCGCGCAACAACATCAGCGACAGATGTACGAAATCCTGGCAGACGCCCTTGCCCGCGTTCAACGCGTCCAGCCCCGACGAGTGCACGCTGGTGGTGCCCGGCAGGTATTCCAGCTCGCCGCGCACCCAGCGCGCCGCGGCGGCGACGGCCTCGGCGGGCTGGTGCGACTTGGCGATCTTCTTGGCCACGGAGGCAACCTTTTTGCTCGCCGGGGTGTGCGCGGTGGGGCGCAGCAACTCGTCGAACCGATCGATCACCGCCTCAGATCGCAGATCGTCCCAGCCGATGTCGGTCACCGCCGGTTCCGGCCGCTCGGTCTCGACCACGGAGGACGACGTCACGGTGAGGTCGGTGTGCGGGGCGTGCAGATCGAACGCCGTCACTGCGGTGCCCCAATAGTCGATGTAGCGATAGGACCGGGTTGCCGGGATCGTCTCGACGCGATTGAGGATGACGTTCTGCCGGGTGTTCGACCGCGGGGTCAGGCGCGCCTCGTTGTAGGAGGCGGTCACCGCCGACTGGTAGGCGTATCCGGTCGTGTGCACCACCCGCAGCCGCCACATCAGGCCTCCCCCTGCCTGCTGACCAGCCGGCGGTCGGCGGCATCCGACCACGCCACCCAAGGAGTGACGTGAAAGTACTGCACCGACAAAGCTTCTCCGACGTCGCGACAGGTTCGCTGCAGCCCGGCCAACCGGCTATCCAGCGACTCCAGCAGCACACCGGGTTGCACGAATTCCAGCTCGCTGCGGGCCTGCCCGAGCAGCCGTTGCGCCTCCCCGGTGGCCCCGATCCGGCTCTGCCGGTTGTGCAGCAGTTCGTCGAGGTTGTGTTCGGCCAGCCGCAGCGAATAGAACACCGAGCGCGGGAACAGCCGGTCGAGCAGCATGAACTCGACCACGCGGCTGGCATCCAGCACGCCGCGATACGTGCGCAGGTAGGTGTCGTGCGCGCCCGCGGAGCGCAGCAACGTCACCCAGGCCGGGGATGACGCGCTGTCCCCCACCCGCGAAAGCAGCAGCCGCACCGTCATGTCGATCCGCTCGATCGCCCGGCCCAGCACCATGAAGCGGTATCCGTCGTCGCGTGACAACGTCGAGTCGGCCAGCCCGGCGAACATCGCCGCCCGGCCCTCGATGTACGACAGGAATTCGTGGGGCCCAAGGCGTTTGGCGGCGCGCTCGCGTTCGGCCAGGGCATGGTAGGTGCCGTTGAGGCACTCCCAGATCTCGCTGGAGGTGACCTCCCGCGCCGACTTCGCGTTCTCCCGCGCCGCCGTGATCGCATCGACGATCGACGAACCACCCGAAGCGTTGGTGCCGAAGGCCACCAGGTCGGTCAACGACCAGACGTCCAGGTTGTGGCTCGGCGGATCGATCCCGAGCACCCGCAGCAGCAGCCGAGACGTGTGGTCCGGGTCGACGCTGGAGTCCTCGAGCAGCTGATGCAGAACCACGTCGAGGATGCGGGCGGTGTCGTCGGCGCGCTCGACATAGCGACCGATCCAGAACAGCGCCTCGGCGTTGCGGGCCAGCATCAGCGCCTCCTCCCGCGCCTCTGCTGTTGCTGAAGCTGCTGTTCCTGCGGCGACTCCTTGGTCAGCGACTGCGTTTGCGTCATGCGCGGCGCGCCGTCCAGCTCCGGGTCGGGCATCGACTCCGGCAGCGAGCGCACCACCTCCGCGGCGCCGAGCTCGTGGTCGCCGGCCGAGGTCCGCGACGCCAGCACCCAGGTGTCCTTCGAGCCACCGCCCTGGCTGGAGTTGACCACCCGCGAGCCCTCGACCAGAGCGACGCGGGTGAGCCCGCCGGGCAGCACCCAGACGTCGTCGCCGTCGTTGACCGCGAACGGCCGCAGGTCGACGTATCGGGGCGCGAGCGTGTTCCCGATCTGTGTCGGAACGGTCGACAACTCCATCATCGGCTGGGCGATCCAGCTGCGCGGGTCGTCGCGCACCTTCTTGGCGACGGTGGCCAACTCCTTCTCGGAGGCTTCCGGCCCGAACACGATGCCGTAACCGCCAGACCCTTCGACCGGCTTGAGGACCAACTCGTCGATCCGGTCCAGCACCTCTTCACGTTCGTCGTCGAGCCAGCAACGGTAGGTCTCGACGTTGGCCAGCAGCGGCTTTTCGCCCAGGTAGTACTCGATCATGGTCGGCACATAGGTGTAGACGAGCTTGTCGTCGCCGACACCGTTGCCCAGGGCGCTGGAGATCACGACGTTGCCGGCGCGCGCGGCGTTGACCAGGCCGGCCACGCCCAGCACCGAGTCGGCCCGGAACTGCAGTGGGTCCAAGAAGACGTCGTCGATGCGCCGGTAGATGACGTCGACCTGCACCTCCCCGTCGGTCGTGCGCATGTAGACCTGGTTGTCCCTGCAGAACAGGTCGCGACCTTCGACGAGCTCGACGCCCATCTGGCGGGCCAGCAGCGAATGCTCGAAGTAGGCCGAGTTGTATACGCCGGGGGTCAGCACCACGACCGTGGGATCGGCCTCGTTGGTGGCCGCCGAATTGCGCAGGGCGCGCAGCAGGTGGGACGCGTAGTCATCGACCGCACGCACCCGGTGGGTGGCGAACAGATTCGGGAACACCCGCGCCATCGTCCGCCGGTTCTCCATCACGTAGGAGACGCCCGAGGGCGAGCGCAGGTTGTCCTCGAGGACGCGGAAATTTCCCTTCTCGTCGCGAATCAGGTCGATGCCGGCGACATGGATGCGCACGCCGTTGGGCGGGACGATGCCCATCGCCTCGCGGTGGAAGTGCTCGCAGGAGGTGATCAGGCGGCGCGGGATGATGTCGTCGTTGAGGATCTCCTGATCGCCGTAGATGTCGTCGAGATACATCTCGAGGGCCTTGACGCGCTGGATGATGCCGCGCTCCAACCGGCTCCATTCGGCCGCCGAGATCACCCGCGGAACCAGGTCGAGCGGGAAGGGCCGCTCCTGACCCGAGAGGGAGAACGTGATGCCCTGGTCGATGAACGCGCGGCCCAGCGCGTCGGCGCGGGCCTTGAGCTCCGAGGCGTCCGACGGGGCGAGCTCGGTGTAGATGCCCTTGTAGGGCCCCCGCACGGCTCCCTGCGCGTCGAACATCTCGTCGAAAGCCATCGCGTAGACATCCGACGACGTGTTGTAGCCGCCGAAAATCCGCTCACTGCGCGCGGCGCGCAAACTCCCCCTGGTTTCCTCAAGCTGGCTCGGAAGACTCACGGTTGTAGATGCTGCCTCAAATTGACGTTATGGCAGGCCACGGGTTCCCGTTTTGGGAGAAAACGTAACCGACTGATAACCTGGGCAGTCGCCGTGGTGGTATCCGGCGCCCCAAGCAAACGTCGAATCGCAGAAGGAAACTACAAGCGTGGCCAACATCAAGTCGCAGCAGAAGCGCAATCGCACCAACGAGCGCGCTCGACTGCGCAACAAGTCGGTGAAATCGTCGCTTCGCACGGCCGTCCGGGCGTTCCGCGAGGCTGCCCATGCCGGCGACAAAGAGAAGGCCACGGAGCTGCTGGCGACGACCAACCGCAAGCTGGACAAAGCGGCCAGCAAGGGCGTGATTCACAAGAATCAGGCGGCCAACAAGAAGTCGGCCCTGGCGCGCGCGCTCAACAAGCTCTGAACCGGCTCACCGGTTTCGGTTGGCCGCCAGCTCGGCCACCGTCCTGACAGCCGACTCCAGCGCGTAGTCGGCGTCCGCCACCGCACCCTTGACGTTGGCGTTGAGCGTCGCCACCACCTGCATCGCCGCCGCCACGCTGTCGCGCGACCAATACCGTGCCTGCTTCTGGGCCTTCTGGACCCGCCACGGCGGCATGCCCAACTGCGACGCCAGCCGATAGGGGTCGCCGGAAAGCGGCCCGACCCGCCCGATCGTGTGGATGGCTTCGGCCAGCGCGTCGGCCAGCACCACCAGCGGCTCACCGCGCAACATCGCCCAGCGCAGCGCCTCGGCGGCTCCCGCGACGTCGCCGGCCACCGCCTTGTCCGCGATGTCGAACCCCTTCACCTCGGCTTTGCCGCTGTGATAGCGCCGGACCGCGGCGGCGTCGACGACGCCGCCGGTGTCGGCGACCAACTGTGAACAGGCCGCCGCCAGCTCCCGCACATCGGAGCCGACCGCGTCCAGCATGGCGGTCACGGTCTCCTCATCGACCTTGACCCGCAGAGCGCGAAACTCCTTGCGGACGAAGTCGACCCGCTCGCTGACCTTGGTGATCCGCGCGCACGGATGCACGACGGCGCCGAGCGACTGCAGCTCGGTGGCCAGCGCCTTGGCCCGCCCGCCGCCCGAGTGCACCACCACCAGCGTCGTGCCCAGTGGGACGTCGGCCGCGGCGGAGGCGATCACCGCGGCCGCCTCCTTGCCCGCCTCCCCGGCCGCCTCCAGCACGACGATGCGCTCGTCGCCGAACAGCGACGGGCTCAGCAGTTCGGCGAGCTCGTAGGTGCTGACGTCACCGGCCCGCATCCGGCTGACCGGAATGTCCTCGACGCCGGCCCGCTGGCGCGCCGACCGCAACACGTCGGCCACCGCCCGCTCGACCAGCAGTTCCTCGTCGCCCAGGACGAGGTGCAACGGCGAATCCTCGCTCACCCCACGATGGTGTCACGGCCGACCGACGAAGCGGCCCCGGGATCCAGCAGGTTGGACAACCACCAAGCCAGCGCGCAGAGCACGGCCGCGACGCCGAGCCAGCGCCGTCCGCGCAGCCGGGCGACCACCACGACGATCAACACGGTCACGCCGGCGACCAGCAGCACGCCCGGCACCCCGGACGGCACGGGCACCGTCGCCGCGGGCGCGCCCGCCGACCATCGGGCAACCCGCACCAGCCACCACAACTCGGGGCCGGTGAAGCGGATCAACAACTGGGCGCCGGACGGCCACGACACGCTCAAGACGGCCGCCGCGCTGCCCAGCACGGTGATCGGCGCTATCACCGGTGCCGCCGCGAGGTTGGCGGCGACCGCCACGAGGCTGACCCGGCCCGAGATGCCGGCCACCAGCGGGGCGGTCACCACGTGCGCGGCCGCGGCGATCGCCAGCGCGTCGGCCAGCGGCTTGGGGCAGCCCCTGCCCGCGAGGTGCCGCGCCCAGCCCGGCGCGATCACGACCAAGGCGGCCGTCGCCGCCACCGACAGCGCGAAGCCCACGTCGACGGCCAGTTGCGGGGCCAACGCGAGCAAGCCCAGCACCGTGGTGCACAGCGCCGGGATGACTTGGCGGCGTCGCGAAGTCAGGATGCCGGCGAGCGCGACGGCGCCCATCACGGCGGCCCGCAGCACGCTCGCCGTCGGTTGCACGACGACGACGAACGCGGCGAGGGTCAGGCCGGCGAGCACGACGGCCGCCCGCGGTCCGATCACGCGCGCCGAGAACAGCACGGCCCCGCAGACGATGGTCACGTTGGCGCCCGACACCGCCATCAGGTGCGTCATGCCCGCCGCCCGGAAATCGCGGGCGGTGTCGGCGGTGACCGCCGAGGTGTCCCCGAGGACCAGGGCGGGCAGCATCGCCGCCTGCTCGGCGGGCAGCGTGCGGCGCACCGCGGTGGCGAATCGACCGCGCACGGTGTGGGCCGCCCGCTGGACGGCGCCCGCGGTGCCCATGGTCGGGCGGCCTGACGCGTTGAGAACCGCGACGGTGAGGTCGCGGCGAGTCGGGTGTCCGATCCGCGCGGTGAACCGCACCGGCCGGCCCACCATCAGCGGGTCGGTCTCCGATGCGAAATCGGGGGCGCGCGCGAAGACGACCACCCGGCCGGAGATCGGCTCATCGTGCAGCCGCTGCAGCGTGGCCCGAAACATGAGGCGCCCGCGGCCCAATGACACCGGGCTCTCGCTCGGGGTCACCGTCACCGGCGCGGCGGTCCCGAACGCGGCGGTAATCGGGTGACGCTCGACGGCTTCGGCGCGCAAGGCGACCGCCAACCCGAATCCCGCGCCGGTGACGCCGACGGCGACCAGGCCGACGGCGACCGCCCGCAGCCGACCAGCCGCGGTGTGCCAGGCCAGCACGCCGGAGGCGGCGGCCAACACGACACAGCACGCCGCCAACGCCCGGCCGATCGGCCACCAGATGCTGGCGGCGGTGACCACCCAGCAGGTGAGCGCGGCCGGCAACAGACGCGCATCGAGCCGCGCCGCGCCCGGTTCGACGGCTCCGGGCCGAGCGGTGTCAGACACGGACCAGGGCGCGCAGCTTCTCCAGGCGTGCCGGGCCGATGCCGTCGACATCGGCGAGCTGGTCGACGCTGGTGAATTTGCCGTTGGCCTGCCGCCAGGCGACGATCGCCGCGGCGGTGACCGGCCCGACGCCGGGCAGCGCGTCCAAGTCCTCCGCGGTCGCGGTGTTCAGGTCGAGCGCCTCACCCGTCTTCGGCTTGACCGACCCCGCCCCGGGCCGCGGGGGCTTCGACGTCGGCGTTGTGCCGGCGGCCACCGAGCTGCCCAGCGCCTTCGGCTGCCCGGGGGCGGGGGCCAGCCCGACGACGATCTGCTCGCCGTCGCCGAGTGGGCGGGCCATGTTCAGCCCGACCGTGTCCGCCCCGTTCACCGCGCCGCCCGCGGCCTGCAACGCGTCGGCGACCCGTGCGCCCGGCGCCAGGGTGACCAAACCGGGGCTGTGCACCAGGCCGACCACGCTCACCACCACGGGGCGGTCGGGGCCGGGACTGCGTCCGCCCGACGGCTTGGGGCCGGCCGTCGACGCCTTCTCGACGGGCGGCAGCTTGGCCGACATCACCGGCGCGGGCCGGTCGCGCAGCAGCGTGAACACCGTGACCAGCACGGCGAGCGCCGCCACGATCGCCAATCCGATGGCGCCGGTACGCCCCGGGTCCGCGCGCAGCTTGGCCATCCACCCCCGGTCCGGGGACGCGTCGGGCAGCCACCGCGGCAGCAGCGAATTCTGGTCCCCGTCCGCCGCCTCCTCCGGTGGCGTCGGCTCCGCGCCGTCGGGCTCGGCGTCCGGTTCGGCACCGAGTCGCCGCTGGAGGCGCTCGGCGGGAAGTTCTGTCCGCATGCGCCGACCGTAGGTGCGCCGACCGCCGGATCGGCCCCGCCGGACGGCCCCGCGACCGGCGACTGTGGACTAAACCGAGGCTGTGCACAACCGCTCTAAGCGATGGGTCAATATGGAACCAGGAACGCATCGCCAGAACCGGTCATCCATCCGACGCTGGTAGCCACGTTCACCCCCGACGACAGGAGGCCGCCGTGCAACTGGCGCTCACACCGGAGGAAGCCGCGTTCCGCGACGAACTCCGCACGATCTACACCACGAAGATTCCGGAAGAGCTGCGCGAGCGGGTGCGCAAGGGCTCGGCGGAAGTCAACCACGAGGACATCGTCACCAGTCACAAGATTCTGCATGAGCACGGCCTTGCGGTGCCGAACTGGCCGGTCGAGTGGGGCGGTAAGGACTGGACGCCCACCCAGCACCAGATCTGGGCCGACGAGATGCAACTGGCGTGCGTGCCCGAGCCGCTGAACTTCAACACCAAGATGGTGGGCCCGGTGATCGCCGAATTCGGTTCGGAGGAAGTCAAACAGCGCTTCCTGCCGCCGACGGCCAGCCTCGACATCTGGTGGTGTCAGGGCTTCTCCGAGCCGGAGGCGGGTTCGGACCTAGCGTCGCTGCGCACCACCGCGGTGCGGGACGGCGACAGCTACGTCGTCAACGGCCAGAAGACCTGGACCACGCTGGGTCAGTACGCGGACTGGATCTTCTGCCTGGTGCGCACCGACCCGCAGGCGCCGAAGCGGCAGGCCGGCATCTCCTTCCTGCTGTTCGACATGAAGACGCCGGGTGTCACGCTGCGGCCGATCAAGACGATCGACGGCGGCCACGAAGTCAACGAAATCTTCTTCGAAGACGTCCGCGTGCCGGCCAATCAACTTGTCGGAGAAGAGAACAAGGGCTGGACGTACGCGAAGTTCCTGCTGGGCAACGAGCGCACCGGCATCGCGGGTGTGGGGCGGACCAAGGTGCGCCTCGCCGAGGTGAAGAAACACGCCGCCGCCACCGGAGTGCTCGAAGATCCCCTGTTCGCGGCGCGGCTGGCCGAGGCCGAAAACGAGCTGCTGGCACTGGAACTCACCCAGTCCCGGGTGGTCACCGACTCCGCGAACGGACAGCCCAACCCGGCGTCCTCGGTGCTCAAGCTGCGCGGCAGCCAGCTGCAACAGGTGGCCACCGAACTGCTCGTCGAGGTGGCCGGGCCGGACGCGCTGCCCGCCGACGGCGAGGACATCTCGTCGCCGGCCTGGGCGCAGCACAGCGCGCCGCACTACCTCAACTACCGCAAGACCTCGATCTACGGCGGCAGCAACGAAGTGCAACGCAACATCATCGCGTCCACCATTCTGGGATTGTGAGGCAGCCATGGACTTTCAGCTGAGCGACGAGCAGAGCTTGCTCCGGGACACGACCCGCGAACTGCTGGCGCGCACCTACGACCCGGAAAGCCGCAACAAGATCATCGACTCCGACCTCGGGTGGAGCCGTGAGGTGTGGAGTCAGCTGGCCGACACCGGCATCCTCGGCCTCGGCTTCGACCCCGACGAGTCGGGCCAGATCGAGATCGCGGTCGTGCTCACCGAGATCGGACGCCGGCTCGCCCCGGAACCCGTCCTGCACGCCGCGCTCGGCCCCGGCGCGTTGATCGCCGAGTTGGGCAGCGAGGAGCAGAAGCAACTGCTCGACGAGGTCGCGGGTGGGCAACGACTGCTGGCGTTCGCCCACCTGGAGCCGGGCCAGCGCAACCCATCCGGCGAGGTGGCCACCAAGGCTGCGCGGCAAGGTGATTCGTGGACGCTGAGCGGCCGGAAGAACCCGGTCCTCGCCGGCGACTCCGCCGACACCTTGGTGGTCAGCGCCGCCCTGCCCGACGGCGGGACCGGCCTGTTCCTGGTCGATGCGGCGGCCGTGACCAGGCACCCCTACCCGACGTTCGACGGACAACGCGGCGCGCAGATCGATCTGGACTCCACCCCGGCCGAACCCCTGGGGGAAGCGGCCGACGCGGCGCAGGCCATCCGCGGCGCCGTCATCCGCATCCAGGCGGGGCTGTGCGCCGAAGCGGTCGGGGCGATGGAGGAAGCGCTGCGGCTGACCACCGATTACCTCAAGACCCGCAAGCAGTTCGGCGTCACGCTCAACAAGTTCCAGGCACTGACCCAGCGGGCCGCCGACATGTACGTCTCGCTGGAATTGGCCCGCAGCATGAGCCTGTACGCGTCGATGTCGATCGCCGACGGCAACATCGACCCAGTGATCGCCTCGCGCGCCAAGTTGCAGATCGGACGCGCGGGCCGGCACATCGCGCAGGAGTCGATCCAGTTGCACGGCGGAATCGGCGTCACCGCCGAATATCCGGTGGCGCACTATGCGGCCCGGCTCACCGCGATCGAGCACACCCTGGGCACCTCCGGCGAACACCTGCACACTCTGATCGACCACATCGGCGACTACGACTTGGTGCGGCTCTAGTCGATGGCAGAGCTGTCCGACAGGGTTGTCTCCTTCCTGTCAGCCGGCACCCGCACCGGGATGCTGGGGTACGTCGCCGTCGACGGCCGGCCGCTGGTGGTGCCGGTGTGGTTCGTCGTCGACGATGGGCAGTTGGCGTTCAACACCGGCCGTGACACGTCGAAAGGCCGTGCCCTGGCTCGTGATCCGCGAACCGTGATCTGCGTCGACGATCCGCATCCGCCGTATTCGTTCGTTCAGGTGCAGGGCGTCGCCACTATCGGTGAGGACCCGGCCGACGTGTTGGACATCGCCACCCGAACCGGCGCGCGCTACATGGGCGCCGACCGCGCCGACGAATTCGGGCGCCGCAACGCCGTGCCCGGCGAACTCGTGGTGCGGCTGCGTCCCACCAAGGTGATTGCCGGCTTCGATATCAGCGACTGAATCCCCACCCGTCAAAGGAGACGCGATGAGCAAGACCCCGACCGACCGTGCGCTCAAGGTGATCCAGTGGACCACCGGGAACATCGGGCGGCGTTCGCTGCACGCCATCATCGGCAGGCCGGACATGGAGCTGGTCGGGGTGTACGCACACGGGGCGGACAAGGTCGGGGTGGACGCCGCCGAACTGGCCGGCTGGCCGGAACCGACCGGCGTGCGGGCGACGAACGACATCGACGCGCTGCTCGCCCTGGGCGCCGACGCCTGCTGCTATAACCCGTTGTGGCCCAACGTCGACGAACTGGTGCGGCTGCTGGAATCCGGCGTCAACGTCTGCTCCAGCGCTGCCTGGATCACCGGGGGCAAGCAGACGCCCGAGGACCGCGAGCGCATCGCGGACGCCTGCAAGCGGGGCGGTTCGACGATCTTCGGCAGCGGCGCGCACCCGGGCATGACGAACATGGTCGGCATGGTGCTGTCCGGCGCCTGCGAGCGCGTCGACGAGATCCGCATCACCGAGTCGGTGGACTGTTCGACGTACGAATCCGCGGAAACCCAAACGGCGATGGGCTTCTCGCAGGACCCCGACACGCCCGGGCTGGCGGAAAGCGTACGGCGCGAAAGCGAGGTCTTCGCCGAATCGGCCGCCATGATGGCCGACGCGATCGGGGCGAAGCTGGACCGGATGACCTTCGACGTCACCTTCACCGCCGCCACCGGCGATTCCGACCTGGGGTTCATGACCATCCCCGCGGGAACGGTGGGCGGCGTATACGGCTACCACCGCGGCTGGCAGGGCGACCGCAACGTCGTCAGCGTCGGGTTCAACTGGACCATGGGCAGTCACGTGGTGCCGCCCAAACCGCTCGAGCACGGCCACGTCATCCAGGTGTTCGGGCTGCCCAACATGCGCACCGTCTTGCATTGCCTGCCGCCCAAGGACTGGACGGAGCCGGGGTTCATGGGATTGGGAATGATCTACACGGCCATGCCGGTCACCAATGCGGTCCCGGCCGTGGTGGCCGCCGAGCCCGGGATCGTCACACTGGCCGATCTCCCCCCGGTCACCGGCCGCGTGGCGCGCTAGCCGGCGCCATATGCCGTTCACCACACCGAAGGCCCCCGGAGGAACGCTTGCGTGCACTAAGGTTTAGAGTGCTTAGCTGAGCAAATTGTCGGAAGACAGCGGTGTCGTCGACGACGTAGGTGAGCTTTGCGGCAATGCCCGGACGGCGGGCAAGCGGAAGGCGGTCAGGTGGTGGCTAGTCCAGAATCGGGTCCACGTACTCCCACCGTGACCCGTGTGCTCAAGCGGGCGTGGATACCGCTGCTCTTGGTGGTAGTCCTGGCCGTTTCGGCATTGATCGTCTCGCGGCTCCACAAGATTTTCGGCTCTCAAGACCTCAATGCGAACGCCGGCAAGGGGATCGAAATCGTGCAGTTCAACCCGAAGGTCGTCGTCTACGACATCACCGGGCCGCCCGGGGCCACCGCCAACATCAACTACTGGGACGAGAACGCCAACACCCATCAGGTGAACGCGGCGCCGCTGCCGTGGTCGACCACGATCTCGACGACCTTGCCGTCGGTCAGCGCCAACATCATGGCGCAGAGCGACGGCGGTGAGATCAGCTGCAAGATCACCGTGGACGGCGTCGTGCGCGAGCAGCGGAGTTCCGACGGCCACAACGCGCAGACGTTCTGCTTGGTGAAGTCCGCATGAGCAACGCGAGCAACGAGACCCAACGCGACGTGAGCGCGGCCGACACCGGCCCGATCAACGTCAAGGGCCTGTCGAAGGCCGAGCGGGGCCATCGCCCGTACCTGCCGCATGCGATCCGCATCTTTGCGGTGCCGATCATTTTGGTTTGGTTGTTCGTGACGGTTCTGGTGAATGTCATCGTTCCGACATTGGAAAAAGTCGGTGAGGCCCACTCGGCGCCGATGACCCCGCTGGACGCGCCGTCGATGAAGGCGATGATGCGCCTGGGCCACAACTTCCACGAATTCGACTCCAACAGCACGGTGATGATCGTGCTGGAGGGCCAGCAACCGCTCGGCCCGGACGCGCACCAGTACTACGACAAGCTGATTCGGCAACTCCGCCAGGATCCCAAGCACATTCAGCACATTCAGGACTTCTGGGGCGACCGGCTGACGGCCGCGGGTGCGCAGAGCGCCGACGCCAAGAGCGCCTACGTGCAGGTGAACCTCGCCGGTAACCAGGGCACGACGCTGGCCAACGAGTCGGTGGACTCGGTCCGCAAGGTGATCGAGGAGAACAAGGCGCCACCCGGCGTGAAGGCCTACGTAACGGGCCCCGCCGCGCTGTCCGACGATATGCACATCATCGGTAACGCCAGCCTGGCCAAGATCACGCTGTTCACGCTGGGCGCCATCGCGATCATGTTGCTGCTGGTCTACCGGTCCATCGTCACCACGCTGGTGCAGCTGTTCATGACCTTTGTTGCCCTGGCGTGTTCGCGGGGGGTGGTCGCGGTTCTCGCGTACCACAACGCATTCGGGCTCACCACCTTCGCCGCCAACATCCTCACCATGTTGGCGATCGCCGCGGGGACGGACTACGGCATCTTCCTGATCGGCCGCTATCAAGAGGCGCTGGCCGCGGGCGAGGACCGAGAAACCGCGTACTACACCACATTCAAGGGCGTCGCCCCTGTGGTGTTGGGGTCGGGCCTGACGATCGCGGGCGCGACCTATTGCCTCAGTTTCTCGCGGTTGCCGTGGTTCAACACCATGGGGGCGCCCGTGGCGATCGGCATGATCGTCGTGGTGCTGGCCGGCGTCACGCTGGGGCCCGCGGTGGTCTTCGTCGGCAGCCGCTTCCACCTGTTCGAGCGGCAGGCCAAGCGTGGCCGGTTGTGGCGCCGGGTTGGTACAGCCGTAGTACGTTGGCCGGCACCGGTTTTGGCCGTGAGCGCCGCGGTCGTGCTGGTCGGCATGATTGCCCTGCCGAGCTTCCACACGAGCTACAACGACCGCCATTACCTGCCGTTGTCGGCCCCGTCCAACCAAGGACAAGAGGCCGCGAACCGGCATTTCTCCGAGGCGCGGATGAACCCCGACCTGTTGATGGTCGAATCCGACCACGACATGCGAAACCCGGCGGACATGCTGGTGCTGGACCGGGTGGCCAAGAACGAGATGCGCACACTGGGCATCGCCATGGTTCAGGACATCACCCGGCCGCTGGGCATTCCCATCCAGCACAGCTCGATACCGTTCCAGAACAGCGTCCAGAGCCAGACGACGATGCAGAACATGAGCTTCCTCAAGGACCGCATCGCCGACATCCTGCGGATGGCCGACGACCTGCAGACCCAGATCGATACCACGCAACGCCAATACGAGGTGTCGCTGGACTTGGCCAACGCCGCCGACGACAGCGCGAAGACCACCGCGGTGACGTCACAGATCACCGACACCCTGCGTGACCACATCGCGGATTTCGACGACACCTTCCGGCCGATACGCAGCATCTTCTACTGGGAGCGGCACTGCTACGACATCCCCGTGTGCATCGGTTTGCGGTCGCTGTTCGACACGTTCGACGGGTTCGACCAGCTCGCCGAGCAATTCCACTATCTGACAGCCGATATCGAGCACACCGCCAAGGCCACCCACGACCTCAATGCGCTGTTTCCCACGCTGATCACCACGCTGAAGACCACCAGGGGCATCACGCTGACCTTGTATCAGACGTTCAAGGCGATGATCGACCAGATGGAGGCGATGAGCAACACCGCGATCGTGATGGGTCAAAGCTTCGACGCGTCGAAGAACGACGACTTCTTCTACCTGCCGCCCGAGGCCTTCGACAACCCGGACTTCCAGACCGGCCTTCGGATGTTCTTGTCCCCGGACGGGAAATCGGCGCGGTTCTTCATCACGCATCAGGGCGATCCGATGTCGCCGGAGGGCATTGCGCAAGTCGACGCCGAACGCACCGCCGCCCAGGAGGGCCTCAAGCAATCGTCGCTGTCGGACGCCCGGGTCTATCTGGGCGGAACCGCCGCGACGTTCAAGGACATGGCCGACGGTGAGAAGTACGACCTGATGATCGCCGTGGTGTCCGCCCTGACGCTGATCTTCATGATCATGCTGCTGCTCACCCGCAGCGTGGTCGCCGCGTTGGTGATCGTCGGCACCGCGGCCAGCTCGATCGCGGCGTCATTCGGCCTGTCCGTGCTGATTTGGCAGGACCTGTTCGGCATCAGGATCCACTGGATCGTGATGGCGCTGTCCGTGATCATCCTGCTGGCCGTCGGATCCGACTACAACCTGTTGCTGGTATCGCGGTTCAAAGAAGAGATCCATGCCGGCCTCAAGACCGGAATCATCCGGTCGATGGCCGGTACCGGCGGGGTGGTGACCGCGGCGGGTCTGGTGTTCGCATTCACCATGGCGGCCATGTTGGGCAGCGACTTGCGGGTGCTGGGCCAGTTCGGTTCGACGGTGTGCATCGGTCTGCTGCTCGACACGCTCGTCGTGCGCACGCTGCTGATGCCGTCGATCGCCACGCTGCTGGGTCGTTGGTTCTGGTGGCCGCAAGTGGTGCATCCACGGGGTGACAACGCGCGGCGACCGGTGCCCGCCTCCGCCTAAGGCGCCGGCGGTTGCACGACGACGGCGACCGCCCCGGCCCCGACGTGCAGCGCCAGCACCGGCCCCAACGGGGTGATGATCGCCGGCTCGCAGGCCGGTAACCGCCGCGCCAGCGTCGCGGCCACCTCCTTGGCGCCGTCCGGGTTGGCGACGTGGTGCACCGCCAAGGCGGCGGGGCCGTCGCCGGCGACCTCGCAGACCCGGTCGATCATCGCCTCCGTCGCGTGGCTGACGGTGCGCACCCGTTGGGCCAGAACGAGTTTCCCGTCGTCGATGCGCAGCAACGGCTTGAGCGCCAGCGCGGTGCCCAGCCACGCCTTGGCCCCGCCGATCCGCCCGCTACGGCGCAGGTTATCCAATCGATGCACCACCATGAACGCGTGGGTCTGGCACGCCGCCGAATTCGCCGCCTCGGCGACCGCGTCAAGGTCGCCGCCCGCGGCCGCCACCCGCGCGGCCGCCAGCGCGACGAAGCCGGTGCCCATCGCGGTCGACTTCGAGTCGACGACCCGCACGTGGGCGTCCAAGTCGGCGGCCGTCCGTTGGGCGGCGCCGCAGGTGCCCGACAGCGCGGACGAGATGTGCACCGCCACCACGCCGTCTCCGCCGCTGTCGGCCAGGGCCTGCTGGTACGCGTCGGCCAGTTCGGCGGGGGTGGCCGCCGCGGTGGTCGCGTGGCGCTGGTAGATGTCTTCGGGGATCTGGTCCACACCGTCACGCAGGTCGACGCCGTCGAGCAGAATGTGCAGCGGGACAACCCGTATCGCCCACTTGTCGAGTAGGTCGGCGGGCAAGCGCGCCGACGCGTCGGTCACCACAACGACGGACACGGGCCCTACCCCCGCGGCTTGTCGGTCGGCGCCTGCGCCTTCTGCAAGGCCTCGGCCAGCGCCTTGAGCATCAGCTCGGCAACCGCCTGGTGCGCTTCGAAATTCCAGTGGATGCCGTCGGGATTGCCCCTGCCGGACATGATCTGTTCGGCGACGGCGGCTTTCAGGTCGACGAGGGGCACATCGTGGGTCTGCGCCCATTCGGTGATCGCCGCCGCCGTTCCCGCGCGGCCGTGGTGTGCCCTGCCATAGGTGTCGGCGATGTGCACCGAGGGCAGCGACGCCACGATCGGAATCCCGGGGCGGTTGAAATCGATTGCGGCACGGGTCTGTTCGAGGTATTCGACGCTCAGGTGCGGCGGCAGCGCCGGCCTGGCCACCGGTGAGAACCGGGGTTGTAGCCAGCCGTAGCCGTCGCGGACCCAGCGTCGCAAGCGCGGCGGCCGCACGTAGCGGATCAGTTCCCGCAGTGCGGTCGGCAGCACCGACGGCAGCGAATCCATGCCGCCGGTGGCGAAGACCACGGCGCCCGCCTTCGGCAGCGCCGCCCAGGCGCGCGGGTCCTGCGTGGCCGCCCACCAGACGTCACGACAGGTCCAGCCGATGCGACCGATGAGTTCGACATCCCAATCCAATTGGCTGGCAACGATGTTCGGCCAGATTCGGGGATCGTCGGCGGGCAGGCCGCCGGTGGGCCCGTAATAGGCCAGGGAGTCGGCGAAGATCAGCAGGGTCGGGCGCGCCTCAGAGGACATCGTTGGACACCTGCGCCGAAGCGTTCCACACGTCGAGACGCCAGCGGATGTCGTCGAAACCCGCGGATTGCTCGTCGGAGTGACCGGAAAGCTGAACCCAGCTGGCATTTCCCATGCCGCCCAACACCGGCCAGTTGGCGACCGGAAGTTTCAGCAGCGCGGCCGACAGCGCGGCGATCAGGCCGCCGTGGGCCACCAGCACCACCGGCCGATCGGCATGCTGGGGATCACCCCATTCCGGTTCGCCGGACACCAGCTCGGAGACCAGCGGCACGCTGCGGGCGGCCACGTCGACGCGGCTCTCGCCGCCATGCGGCGCCCAGGTGGCGTCCTCGCGCCAGGCCAGCCGGGCGCCCGGAGCCTGCGCGTCGACGTCGGTGTGCGTCAGCCCCTGCCAGTCACCGAGGTGGGTTTCCCGCAACCGCTCGTCCACCCGGATCGGCAGGCCGGTCCGCTCCCCCAGCCTGATCGCGGTGTCGTAGGCGCGATGCAGATCCGACGACACGATCAGCAACGGCTGCAGCTTGCCGAGGACCTCGGCGGCGGCGATCGCCTGGGCGCGGCCGAGCTCGCTGAGTTGGGAATCCAGCTGCCCCTGCATCCTGCTACCGGCGTTGTACTCGGTTTGCCCGTGCCGCAACATGATCAGCCGACGAATCGTCATGGCGTGCCCGCCGAATCGTCGGGTTCTTCGGTCAGGTCGACGTGCACCACGGGGCAGTCCCCCCACAACCGGTCCAGGGCGTAGAAGTCGCGGTCGTCCTGGTGCTGGATGTGCACGACGATGTCGCGGTAGTCCAGCAGCGTCCAGCGGCCCTCCCGGGTGCCCTCGCGGCGCGCGGGCTTGTAGCCGGCCCTGCGCATCTTCTCCTCGACCTCGTCGACGATGGCGTTGACCTGACGCTCGTTGGACGCCGAGGCGATAACGAAGCAGTCGGTGATGACCAGCTGGCCCGACACGTCGATCACGACGACGTCGTCCGCCAGCTTCGAGGCGGCCGCGCCGGCGGCGACGGTCGCCATGTCGATGGCCTCCTGCGTGGCGGTCATGTGTTGTTCCCGGCGGGCAGGGTCGATCGGCTCACGGTGTCCTTCGATTGTTCGCCGGCGCGGTACAGCCGGCGCTTGGAGACGTATTGCACGACGCCGTCGGGCATCAGGTACCACAACGGCCGGTGCTGTTCGGCGCGCAGGCGGCAATCGGTCGACGAGATGGCCAGCGCCGGGATCTCGACGAGCGTCAGCACGTCCTCGGCCAGCTCGCCCAGCACACCGGTGACGTGTTCGCGCCGGAGCTCGTAGCCGGGCCGGCTGACGCCGACGAATCGCGCCAAGTCGAACATCTCCTGCCAGCCCTGCCAAGACAGGATGGAGGCGAGCGCGTCGGCGCCGGTGATGAAGTACAGCTGGGAATCCGGGTTGAGGGCGTGCAGATCGCGCAGGGTGTCCTTGGTGTAGGTGGGCCCGGCGCGGTCGATGTCGACCCGGCTCACCGAGAAGCGCGGGTTGGACGCGGTGGCGATGACCGTCATCAGGTACCGGTCCTCGGCCGCGGAGACGTGCCGATCTTTCTGCCAGGGCTGGCCGCTGGGCACGAACACCACTTCGTCGAGGTCGAACAGGTCGGCGACCTCGCTGGCGGCAACCAGGTGCCCGTAATGGATGGGATCGAATGTCCCGCCCATCACACCCAGCCTGCGCAGCTCCTTTTGCACGATTTGCCAGCTTACTTGAGGCGCGGATCCGGCCCGATTTCGTCACACCGGCTAAAGCAGCTGCGGGTGAGAGGCACCCGCGTGCGCGCGCCACGCTGGCGTGACGCTCGGCTCTCGCGGTCACGCTGGCGTGACGCTCGCGGGCCGTGGCCCGGGTGCCGCCGTGCACCGCGACGAGCCGTCCCTACACTGGCAGCAATTGGTCGATCACCGCGGCCAACTGCTTGGCCGACCGGCATTCGTGCATCGTGATGACCTCTTGATAGCGCGGCACCGCCGAGTCGCCGCTGCCCCACAGATGCTTGGGCTCGGGATTCAGCCAGTGCGCGTGCCGGCTGGCGGTCACCATGTGGGACAGCAGCTCGGTTTCCGGATTGCGGTAGTTGGTGCGCCCGTCGCCGAGCACCAGCAGCGAGCTGCGCGGCGACAGCACGTTGGGGAACGCCTGCACGAAGGACGCGAACGCGTTGCCGTAGTCGGAATGCCCGTCGCGGCTGAACACACCGGCCTCCCGGGTGATCCGCTGGATCGCCACGGCCAGATCGGCTTCCGGCCCGAACATGTGCGTCACCTCGTCGGTGGTGTCGATGAAGGCGAAGACTCGAACCCGCGAAAACTGTTGGCGCAGAGCGTGGACCAGCAGCAGGGTGAAATGACTGAAACCGGCGACGGAGCCGGACACGTCGCAGAGCACCACGAGCTCGGGCCGCGCCGGGCGCGGCTTGGCCAGCACCACGTCGATCGGCACGCCGCCGGTGGACATCGACTTGCGCAGCGTCTTGCGCAGGTCGATCACGCCCGCGCGCGACCGTCGCCGCCGCGCCGCGAGCCGGGTGGCCAGCGTGCGCGCCAGCGGCGCCACCACCCGTTGCATCTGGCGCAGCTGTTCGCCCGAGGCGCGCAGGAACTCGACGTTCTCCGAAAGCTGCGGGATGCCGTACATCTGGACGTGGTCGCGGCCGAGTTGTTCGGCGGTGCGCCGTTTGGTCTCGGCGTCGACCAGCTTGCGCAGCTGGGTGATCCGTTGCGCGGCCATGGCTTTGGCGATCTGCTCCTGGGTGGGCGTCGGCTCGTCACCGTATGGGGCGAGCAGCCCCGCCAGCAGTTTGCCCTCCAATTCGTCCAGAGCCATCGCCTTGAGCGCCTGATACGAGGAGAACGAGGGGCCGCGGCTGGAGCTGTACTTGCCGTAGGCCTCGACGATGCGCGCGATCATCGCGACCAGCCGCTCGTCCATGTCGGCGAGGTCGGGGTTTTCGTTGAGCAGGTCGAGCAGCATCTGCCGCATCGCCTCGACGTCGTCGGGTGGCAGCGAGTCGTCGTCCTGCGGCCCGTCGGCTCCTTCGTCGGTGACCACCGCGCGTGCGCCCAACGCCGCGGGGAACCACAGGTCGAACATGGCGTCGTAGGTGTCGCGATGATCGGGTTGGCGCAGCACCGCGCAGGCGATGCCCTCGCGCAACACCTCCCGGTCGCTCAAGCCGAGGGTGGCCATCACCCGTCCGGCGTCCACCGTCTCGGATGGCCCCACCGAAATGCCAACTCCGCGAAGCGCTTCGACAAAGCCGACCAAGTGGCCCGGCAATCCGTGCGGGGCGAGGGGCCGGGTGGGTCGGATACGGCGGGGGGCCATGGGTTCCTAGTTCAACCTAAGCTCGCCGCTTGCCCGCTGCTGATCGGACTGATGCTTGAGGACGACGCCCAGCGTGGCGGCGACGACGGCGTCGTCGATGGTGTCCAGGCCGAGCGCCAGCAGGGTGCGACCCCAGTCGATGGTCTCGGCGATGGACGGCACCTTCTTGAGTTGCATGCCGCGCAGCACGCCGATGATGCGCACCAGCTCATCGGCGAGGTGCTGGGGCAGTTCGGGCACGCGCGACAACAGGATGCGCCGCTCCAGTTCGGGACTGGGAAAGTCGATGTGCAAGAACAGGCAGCGACGCTTGAGGGCCTCGGACAGCTCCCGGGTCGCGTTGGAGGTCAGCACGACGAACGGCGTGCGTTCCGCGGTGATCGTGCCCAGTTCGGGGACCGTCACCGCGAAGTCGGACAGCACCTCGAGCAGCAGGCCCTCGATCTCGATGTCGGCCTTGTCGGTTTCGTCGATCAGCAGCACGGTGGGCTCGGTGCGCCGGATCGCGGTCAGCAGGGGCCGCTGCAGCAGGAATTCCTCGCTGAACACGTCGTCCTTGGTCTGATCCCAGTCCCCGGAGCCGGCCTGGATGCGCAGGATTTGCTTGGCGTGGTTCCACTCGTACAGGGCGCGTGCCTCGTCCACCCCCTCGTAGCACTGCAGGCGGACCAGCCCCGAGTCGGTCGCCTGGGCCACGGCGCGGGCCAGCTCGGTCTTGCCGACGCCGGCGGGGCCCTCCACCAGCAACGGCTTGCCGAGCCGGTCGGCCAGGAACACCGCGGTGGCGGTGGCGGTGTCGGGCAGGTAACCGGTCTCGGCCAACCGTCGCGAGACGTCGTCGATGTCGGCGAACAACGGCCTGGGCCGGGCGGGCACGCTCACTATCTGGGTTCTCCTAAAGCAGTCGTGTGTCAGGC
Organism: Mycobacterium scrofulaceum; assembly: GCF_001667885.1. Classification (GTDB taxonomy): domain Bacteria; phylum Actinomycetota; class Actinomycetes; order Mycobacteriales; family Mycobacteriaceae; genus Mycobacterium; species Mycobacterium scrofulaceum_C. The sequence continues at coordinate 78,719 of NZ_LZJW01000182.1, forward strand.
GGGCCGGACTTGCCCGTCACCCCACGCAATCCATTTGGTCGAGGTCAACTCGGGCAGCCCCATCGGGCCGCGCGCATGCAATTTCTGGGTGGAGATGCCGATTTCGGCGCCGAACCCGAATTGCTCACCGTCGGTGAACGCCGTCGACGCGTTGACCATCACCGCGGCCGCGTCGACGCCATCGCTAAACCGTTGGGCGGCAGCCATATTGCTGGTCACGATCGCCTCGGTGTGGCCGGTCCCGTACTCGTTGATGTGAGCGATCGCGGCGTCGATGCCGGCGACGGCCGCGACGGCGATGTCCATCGACAGGTACTCCCGGCGCAGGTCGTCCTCCGCGGCGTCCGCCGAAACTCCGCCGTGCACGGTCACGCCCGCATTCTCGAGGGCGGCCACCAACCGGGGCAGCGCCTTGGTGGCGATCGCCGCGTCCACCAGCAACGTCTCGGCGGCGTTGCAGACGCTGGGCCGGCGGGTCTTGGAGTTCAGCAGGATTCGTTCCGCGAGGTCAAGGTCGGCGCCTTCGTGCACGTACACGTGGCAGTTGCCGACCCCCGTCTCGATGGTGGGCACCTGGGCGTCCCGGACCACCGCGTCGATCAGGCTCGCTCCCCCACGCGGAATCACCACGTCCACCAGGCCGCGGGCCTGGATCAGGTGCGTCACCGTGGCGCGATCGGAGGCCGAAAGCAGTTGCACCGCATCGGCGGGCAGGTCCTCACTGACCAGCGAGGCGCGCAGCACCTGCACCAGTGCCTGATTCGACCGCGCCGCCGAGGAACTGCCCCGCAACAGCACCGCGTTGCCCGATTTGAGCGCCAGACCGAAGGCGTCGACGGTGACGTTGGGCCGGCCCTCGTAGATCATGCCGACGACGCCGAGCGGCACGCGCTGCTGCCGCAAATGCAAACCGTTGGGCAGGGTGTAACCGCGCAGCACCTCCCCGACCGGGTCGGGCAGCCCGGCGACCTGGCGCAGGCCGGCGGCGATCCCCTCGACGCGTTTGGCGTCCAGCGCCAGCCGGTCGAGCATCGCGGTCGGTGTGCCGGCGGCTTCGGCCGCGCTGAGATCTTCGGTGTTGGCGGAGAGGATCAGATCGGTGTGAGCCGCGATCGCGTCGGCCGCCGACCGTAGCGCCTGGTCCTTGGCCACCGTCGGCAACAACGCCAGGACGCGGGAGGCGACCCGGGCACGGCGAGCGGCATTGTGCACCTCCCGGCGCAAGTCAGGAAGCGAGGGTGCTTGCAGACTCATTGAACCAGGGTATCGGGCGTTAGCCGGCCGAGCGCGGCGGCCCGGGTATTACGCCATTCGCTCCGCACGTAACGCGCCGCGACCGAGAAGCCAAGTGTCAGCGGGTCAGCGCAGCGTTTTCGCCGGTTCCGGTGCCCCGGCGCGGGCATGCCCGGCCCGGTCCCGGCGGCCCGCCTCTCGCACCTTGCTCTGCCGCTCTTCGATCAGTCGGCCTAAGTCTTGCAGCAGCAACGGTTTACGCATCACGAGGTGCTCGAGGTGCTCACGCTTGATCTGCAGCGCCGTCACTTCGTCGAGCGCGTAGGCGCCGGCCAGGTTGGGCTGGCGGGTCAGCGCGGTCAGGCCGAGGAACGATCCCTCGTCCAGGGTGGTGACGGGCACCACCGACCCGTCTTCGGTCGTCGCCGTCAGCCGAACCCGGCCGGCCACCAGGAAGGTCATCCCAGGCGAGACCTCGCCGGCGGATTCGAGGATTTCGTCGGCACCGTAGCGGACGATCTTCGCGTAGGGGACCAGCGATTGCTGATCGGCGTGGTTCAGCCGCAACGCCGGCGCGACCACGGTGCGCAGCGCTTTCTCTACGCGTTGCTTGGTGGAGTAGTTGTCGTCGGCACCGTCAAGGTGCAGGCGCGCCCGCCGCGCCGCATACCAGACCCAGCGCAGGAAGGTCGCTTCGGTGGCTTCGGCGTCGGCGGGGGACGTCAGCCGGATGGTGGTGCGGTACTGGGCGCCGCCCAAGGAGACTGCGGTGGGCAAGGTTCCTGGTCTGCGGGCCGGCAACGCCGAGGCGACCCGCGTGAGCATCGCGCAGACCTTGTCCGGGGAGTCGCCGGCCCCGAACTTGGTGGTGATCGCGCAGTCGTAAGCGAGCGACGGGCGACTGAGGTTCGTGAACGAGGTGCTGGCGAGCATCGAGTTGGGCATGACGCGGATCCCGCTGCCGGTGTCGATGTGCACGGACCGCCAGTTCACTTCGACGACGCGCCCCCGCGCGGTCCCGGTGTCCAGCCACTCATCGATCCGGAATGGCTGTTCGAACAGCATGAACAACCCGGACACCACCTGGCCGACGGAGTTCTGCAGCATCAGACCGATGACCACTGAGGTGACGCCCAGTGCGGTGAACAGACCGCCGATCCGGACGCCCCAGATCATTGAGAGCATCACCGCCAGGCCGACGCCGATGACTCCGAAGCGGGCGACATCAACGAAGATGGCGGGCAGTCGTTTGCGCCAGCTCTTGTCGGGCGCGCCCTCGAACACGGTGGCGTTCAGCGCGGACAACACCAGCACGAGCACCAGCAAGCCGAACAGCGTGGTCAGGATTCGCACCAAGCCGTCTTTGGCAGGCACCTGCGAAGCTTCGACGAGCAGCAGCAACAACGCGCCCAGCGGCAGTAAGTAGTTGCGCAGCAGGCTTACCTGCCGGGCCAGCTGGCTTTCTCGGCGGACCAGCGTGCGGTGCAGCTCGGTGAGCAGGATCAAGGCCACCGGGAATCCGACCGCGACCCCGATCGCCCAGTAGAACCACGATGAGTCGAACAGGTTCATGATCGCTCCGCCAACCGGTAGATCTCCTGGTCGGTCCCGCTGACCGAAATTGTGCCGGCCGGCGTGAACTGCCGCACGTCCCGCATCGCCTCGTAAACCTGTGAGGTGACGTAGATGCCCGATTGGTTTGCGCCACTTTGCATCCGGTAGGCGAGGCTGACCGCGGCGCCCCACATGTCATAGACGAGCCCCGAGCGGCCCACCAGCCCGCTGATCACGTCACCGGTGCTGATGCCCACCCGCAGGCGCAGCTGGTGGCCGGTCTGGCCGTTGAACCTATCGATGATTTGGCGCATTTCGATGGCAAAGTCGACGCTGCGGTGGATGCTGTCCAGCCGCCGCGTGACCACACCGCAGCTGGCGAGATAGCCGTTATGGAACGTGCGGATTCGTTCTACACCCAAAGCTTCGGCGGCCGAATCGAATTGGCGGAACAGTTCGTCAACGATCCCGACGAGCTCGTCGCCGGACACGTCCACGGACACCTCGTCGAGCCCGACGATTTCGGCGAAAATGACAGCTACGCCCTGGTGCTCCAGCGCGATGGTCTCCTGACCCTCGCGATATCGCTGAACGACGGACTCCGGCATCAGCGCCAGCAACAGCCGGTCGTTCTCCCGGCGCTGTTCGTTGAGCAACTCCTCCTTGATCGCCAGGCTGCGGCTCATCTCGTTGAAAGCCGCAGTCAGCTCCCCGATTTCGTCACGCGTCTTCACCGGGATGCTGACCTCGTAGTCACCGGAGCTGATCTTCTGCGTGCCGGCCTGGAGCCGACGGATCGGCCGCAACATCAGCTGGGCCAGCACCATCGACGCCACGCAGATGGCGAAGATCATGATCGCCACCGTCAGCACCACCGTCCTGCTGAACCTGCCCAGGCGCGCGAAAGCGTCGGAGTTGTCCCGTGTCGCCAGGATCGACCAGTGCAGATCCGAGTTCGGCACCGTCAGCGGGGCGTAGGCCTCCAGCTCCCTGTTGCCCAGATAGTCGGTCGCGCTGAGGACGCCGGTCTGCCCACGTTGGGCGGCGCGAAGACCCGCGGTCGGGACCGGCTGGACCAGGGTCGTGCCACCCAGCCGGATCGCTTCGTCGACCACGTCGGGCGGGGTGCCCGATGCCACTGCCTCGCGCCGGTATTCGGCCGGATCCTCCAGGAAAAGCCTCGAGTCGGAACGCATCAGGTTGTCGGCACCGGCAAGGTAAGTCTCGGTCGACGGGCCCATTCCTGCGGCGTCCCAGTGTTTGTCGGCGGTCATGATCTTGTTGATCTTCGAGATCGGCAGCGGCAGGGCCATCACGCCATTGAATTTTCCGTTCATTCCCACCAGCGACACCGCCCAAGCCGTCGGGGTGTCGAGTTCCGGTTGGTACGGCTGGAAATCGGTGATCCAGACGAAGCTGAGATCGTTGGAGCGCAAAGCCTTTTGGTAGGCATCGCGCAAGTTGGATTCCCGGTAAGGCCCGTTCAGAATGTTGGTGCCCAAGTCAGGGCCCTTGTTCACTGAATAGACGACGTTGCCCTGCATGTCCAGCAACAGCGCATCGGGGTACTCGAAGCGGGTGACGATCTCGCGCATGTAGAAGCCGTAGCGAGCATTGGCCGCCGACCACGCGCTGCCGTCGCCGGCGTCGTCAACCTTCCTCGCCTCGGAGATCGAACGGTAAGGCGCGGTGTAGTAGGCCTGAAGGTACTTCTGCGCGTTGGAACTCGGCAGGATCGCGTTGCGATCGAGATCTTCACCGGTGATCCGTTTGATCGGCTTGATCATGTTGTCGTCGTAGTAATTGACGATCGCCTGCTGCTGGGCCGGATTGATCGTCGCATTGGACAACTGGGCGAATCCGTCGGTGAACGCCGTCATCGCCTCGACGATGCTGAAGCCGCCGCTGTAGACGATCAGGGAGTTGGTCACCTCTCTGAAGAGCGACTGCACCTGCCGCGCCTGGGACTCGCGCAGTTCGGTGAGTCGCTCGGACTCGACTTGGCGCAGGGCGTTACGGCCCGATGATGCCCCGATGAAGCCGATCACCCCTACCGACAGGATGCTGCACAACAGCAGCGTCAGCAGCAGCTTGGATTGCAGGCCGATCCGGAAGAGCCGACGACGGCGAAACTTCCGGCGTTTGCGGGCCTCGCTCGCTTGCGTCACAACCGTTTCGGCCGGGTCGGGAGCCGAGGCGGGCGCCGGTGCGTCCTGGGAAGCCGGCTCAGCGTCTCGTAGCTCGCTCGATGTCACTCGACTTCGCCCTTCCTGGGACAGGCAGCATCGCTCACGCAGCACACTAGCGCGCGCGTCTCAAGATATGGGCGATTGCGGCAAAGCGTTCGAGGCGAAGAATCCTAAGACCTTCATCAACCCCGCCGAGCGCACCTATCCTTGGCGCTATGAGCGACGCGTGCCCGGACGGCTGCGGGCGCGTTACCGCCGACGTGGCGACCATCCGGGCTGCCGAGCGCGACGCCGAATGGACACGGGCCGCGCGTTGGGCGCGGTGGCTCGCGTGGGCGAGCCTGCTCTGGATGTGCGCGGAGGGGTTGCTCGGGCTGTGGCAGGGGTCCACCGTCGGGTCCATCTCGCTGATCGGCTGGGCGCTCGGTAGTGCCGTCGAGGGCGTGGCGAGCGTGATCGTCGTATGGCGGTTCACGGGTGACCGGATGCTGTCGGAGTCCTCGGAGCGCCGGGCGCAGCGCGGGGTGGCCGTCTCGTTCTGGCTCATCGCGCCCTACGTCGCTGTCGAATCGGTCCGGAATCTGCTCGCCGGGGCCCGCCCGGGCACGACGTTCATCGGGATCGCTTTGACCGCGGCGGCGCTGGTCTTGATGCCGCTGCTGGGATGGGTCAAGCGGCGGTTGGGCGACCGACTGAACTCGCGCGCCACCGCCGGTGAGGGCACCCAGAACTATCTGTGCGCTGCGCAGTCCGCGGCGGTGCTAGTGACGCTGGCCGTCATCGCCGTGTGGCCGGGCGGCTGGTGGCTGGACCCGGCTGTCGGCCTCGTCATCGCCGGAGCCGCGGTCCGCGAGGGCTTCCGGGCGTGGCGCGGCGAGGACTGCGGGTGCTGACCCACGCGTCGAAATGGCGGCGC
>NZ_LZJW01000183.1 GCF_001667885.1 Mycobacterium scrofulaceum
CATCAACGACCCCGACCCCGGACCGGCATAAATCCGCGCCGAATTAACCTCCGGCGGAAGCGCCCCAAAATCAAACACGAATTACTCCTTAACCTTGGCCGCTTGGCGCGAGTATTGAATGACGATAAATCGGTTACTGCGGGTCGCCCGGCACTCGACCCCGGTGGCGCCGGTGACCGCCGGGCGCGCGAAGACTTCGGGTCGTTCCCGCGGCGCGGACCGGCAAGGATGAGCTCTCGCCTTGCCCGTTGCCGCTTGTCGGCTATGAGCTGGAGCAAGACGTCCGCTGCGACCGCCTCCGTCGACGACGCAGCTTCGCGCGAGCCGCAGCGATGTCGTGGCGGCCGGATCTGGGTCTGGTCGGCGCCCAATAAAATCGCGCCGCGGATAACTGAAATGACCAGGCTTCATGTCGCCCCTATCCGGCCGATGGTGGTCGGGTTAGGACGCTGTAGCGGAAGCCGTATTTGTGGGAGTAGCCCGCGGCGGCGCCGGCGCGACGGCCCATGACGCCGGTGGGCATGCCGCGCAGCAG